>JBPCMU010000023.1:0-23612 GCA_051001975.1 Jatrophihabitans sp. | reverse complement strand
GGGAGATGGCCGCGAGTAGTTCCAGCTTGCGGGCCGCGTCGAACCCTTCCTCTCGGCGCAACACATCGAGCAGGTCGATCCGGCCGGCGTCGGACAACAGGGAGGGCTTCGCGAAGCACGCCGCATGAACCGAATCAGTCGACGGAGCCACCCGCGCCAGGACAGCGAGCGACTCGTCCGGGGACATCAACACCTCAAACGGAGACGGCACAACAACCCCGCCGTCCCGGTCTGATTCCCCGTCGTCCATGGCACCAATTTTACGGCCGGCCACCGACAATTTCGGGCTATCCACAGGCACGAATCGAGAGACATTTCCTATATCCCATAAGACGAACGATCAAGTTGACGGTGATGCGGGAACGTTGGCACCATAGCCGGGACGACACGACGAAATCACCCGGCTACGGGGCCAACGAACCAGCCGACCACGAACCGCCGGCCGACCACACAACCAAGGCCGAGCGCATCCATCGCTGCCGCAGTAAACCCCGCCACCGACAACCACCACCCGGCTAGGCAAGGACGGAAGTCAGCCCAAGCGACTCAGAACGGTGGCTGCAGTCGATCCTTCAGACGGTCGATGTCGAGGTCGACCTGCGGGTACTGCGGATCCAGGTCCTCGAGGTTTTCGCGGAGCAGTTCGCCGATGGCCCAGTTGCGGTACCACTTGTGGTCACTCGGGATCGCGTACCACGGTGCGATGTCGGTCGACGTGTGCGCCAGCGCTGCTGAGTAGGCGTCCTGGTACGCGGGCCAGAACGCCCGCTCGTTGATGTCGCCCTCGTTGAACTTCCAGTTCTTGTCCGGCTGGTCGAGCCGCTCCAGCAGCCGCTCGCGCTGCATGTCGTAGGAGACGTTCAGGAAGCACTTGAGGATGGTCGTGCCGCCCTCGACCAGCTCGCGCTCGAACCGGTTGATCTCGTCGTAACGGTGGGCGCACTCCGCATCGTCGATGACGTCGTGCACCCTCACGACCAGGACGTCTTCGTAGTGCGAACGGTCGAACACTCCGATCGAACCGGGTCCGGGCAGGCCCTTACGGATCCGCCATAGGAAGTGGTGCGCCAGCTCCTCCGGAGTCGGCTTCTTGAACGACGTGATGTGGCAGCCGGCCGGTCCGACCAGGCCCATCACGTGGTCGATGACTCCGCCCTTGCCGGAGGTGTCCATGCCCTGCAGCACGACCAGCACCCGGCGCACCCCGCCCACCGTGGCCTCGGCGTAAAGACGCTCCTGGAGCTCGGCCAGCTGCGCCCCGCGCTTCACCATCATCCGGGCAGCCTTCTTCTTCCCGCCCGGCGCACCGGGCGTGGCCGCCGGGTTGTAGCCGACCAGCGCCACGACGCCGTCGACGGGACGCACGCGGAGCAGGTCACGCATCTGGGAGCTCGCCATGCCCGAACCCTATCGGCGTGCAGGGTCTATGCGCCCACGTGGTTGGGTGGACCCATGACGTATCTGCGGGTGTGGGCGCCACGCGCCGAGCGGATCCGGGTGCGGACGGTCGTGCCCGAACATGACCCTGCAGAGACCGAACTCCGCGCCGACGACGACGGCTGGTGGAGCGTCGAGGTCCCGGAGGCCGACTACGGCGCGGACTACGGGTTCCTCCTCGACGACCGCCCCGACCCCCTGCCCGATCCTCGCTCCCGGTGGCAACCCGACGGCGTGCACGGTTTGTCGCGCCTCTACGACCCACACGCCTACGAGTGGTCGGACAGCGCGTGGACCGGTCGGGACCTGCCCGGCGCCGTGCTCTACGAGCTGCACATCGGCACGTTCACCCCGGAGGGCACCTTCGACAGTGCTATCGACCGGCTCGGGCACCTCGTCGAGCTGGGCATCACCCATGTTGAGGTGCTGCCGATCAACGCGGTCAACGGGATCTGGAACTGGGGGTACGACGGCGTCGGCTGGTATGCGGTGCACGAGCCGTACGGCGGGCCGGATGGCTTCAAGCGATTCATCGACGCATGCCACCAGCACGGGCTGGCCGTTGTCCTCGACGTGGTCTACAACCACTTCGGCGCCAGCGGCAACTATCTCCCGGAGTTCGGTCCGTACCTGAAGGACGGCCGCAACACCTGGGGCGATCTGGTCAACCTCGACGGCCCGGGCAGCTCGGTGGTGCGCCGTTTCATCATCGACAACGCGCTGCAGTGGCTCAACGAGTTCCACGTGGACGGACTGCGCATCGACGCCGTTCACGCCCTGATCGACTCGTCGCCGGAGCACCTGCTCGCCGAACTCGCCGCCGAGGTGGACGCCTGTTGCGCGCACACCGGCCGGCCGTTGAACCTAATCGCCGAGTCCGACCTGAACGACCCCGTCATGATCACCAGCCGGGCCGGTGACGGATACGGCCTGGACGCGCAATGGGACGACGACGTGCACCACGCGCTGCATGCACTCCTCACCGGTGAGCGGCAGGGCTACTACTGCGACTTCGGCTCGCTCGAAGTCCTGGCCAAGGTCGCCACGTCCGCCTTTCTGCATGACGGCATCCACTCGACGTTCCGGGGGCGTGAGCACGGCCGGCCGATCGACCGATCAGAGGTTCCCGGTTACCGGTTCGTGGTCTGTCTGCAGAACCACGACCAGGTGGGCAACCGGGCGGTGGGTGACCGGCTCACTGAGCTGGTGTCGCCGGCGTTGCTCCGGGTCGCGGCGATCTTGCTGTTCACGCTGCCGTTCACGCCGATGGTCTGGATGGGCGAGGAGTGGGGGGCGCGGACCCGCTGGCAGTTCTTCACCTCGCATCCCGAGCCCGAACTGGCGAAGGCCACCGCTGAGGGTCGGATCGCCGAGTTCGGTCGGCACGGCTGGGGCGGCGATGTGCCCGATCCGCAGGATCCGGAGACGTTCCGGCGCTCGCACCTGGACTGGACCGAGCCCGAGGGCGACGGGCGCGCCGACCTGCTCTCGCTCTATCGCAAGCTCATCGCTCTGCGGCATCGCGAGGACGCGCTGAGCGATCCTCGTCTGGACCGGGTGGCTGTCGACTACGACGAGGACGCCCGCTGGCTGGTGCTACGCCGCGCCGACCTGCGGGTGGCGGTCAACCTCGGCACCGAGGCGCAACGGGTTCCGCTCGACGCGGCGCCGACCGGACTACTGCTGGCCACCGGATCGGGCTTCTACTACGGCCGCGACGGAGTCACCCTGCCCGCGGAATCGGGTGCCGTGCTTCGGGTTCTCAGCAAGCCGGGCGAGCGCCACGAACCGTGACACAACCGCTCGACGTCGCCTTCTAACCACCGTCCGTACCGCGAAGAAGCCCAAGGCGCCGGTCGCGCCGAACGCCGGAGTTGTCTAATGAGCGGATGCGCGCACTCCTGCCGGTACCGGGCGACTCGGTCGACGTACACGAGTGGTACGCCCACGATTGGGTAGCCGAGGGTGGGATCCGGGCCAACTTCATCAGCAGCGCGGACGGCGCGGTGAGCGCGGACGGCCTGTCCCGCGGATTGCAGACCGACGGCGACAACCGCGTCTTCGCCGCACTGCGCGATCTCGCAGACGTCATCCTGGTCGGTGCCGGTACTGCTCGTGCCGAGCGGTACGGCGCGGTGTCGCCGCAAGGCGCTCGTCTCGCGGCGCGACGGCGACACGGGCTGCCCGATGAGCTACCGATCGCTGTGGTGAGCGGCCGGCTCGACCTCGATCCGACGTCGGAGTTGTTCACCGCGGCGACTGCGAACGCGCGCACGATCGTCGTCACCACCGCAGCAGCGCCGACCGACAAGCGCGCCGCATTGGCGTCGGTGGCCGACCTGCTGATCGCCGGCGAGACCGAACTGGACACCGACGTATTGCGCGCCGGATTGAGTGAGCGTGGCCTGACCCGAGTGGTGTGCGAAGGCGGGCCGAGCCTGTTCGCGGCACTGGTTCGACACGGTAGCTGCGATGAGTTGTGCCTGAGCATCTCCCCCGTGCTGGTCGGCGGCGGGCCGGGCCGGATCACCGCCGGGCCACCGCTGGACGGCGCGCCGCGCGGACTCAGCCTGGTCGGATTGATCGAAGAGGACGGCGCACTGTTCGCCCGCTACCGCCGCTCGCTGTAGCGCCACGCCACACCCGATCGCAGTTCGGTGCATAGATGGACACCCAGCGACCATCTCTGCACCCGGACGGTGCGATCATGGCCAGCATGCAGAGCGTCTACGACGCGGCCGGCGGCGATGCGGGGCTGCTCCGGCTGGCCCACGCTTGGCACGCCCGAGTGCTTGCCGACGAGGTGGTGAGCCATGCGTTCAGCCACGGTTACCGCGCTGATCACAGCGAGCGGCTCGCCGCGTACTGGGCAGAGGCGCTCGGCGGCCCGACGACGTACTCCGACAGCTACGGCGACGAGACCTCCGTGGTGCGACTGCACAGCGGCAACGGACCGCACGAGGAGATGGACCGGCGGGCGATCGCCTGTCTCGATGCGGCGCTGAGCGACATCGGCCTGGCTGACGACGACGTGGTGCGGCAGGTGCTGCTCGACTACTTCGCTTGGGCCACCGCAACGACCATGTCCCGGTACCACCATTCCGCTGACGACGTTCCTGCCGCGCTGCGCATGCCGCACTGGTCGTGGGACGGCTTGCAGAGCTGAGCCGCGCGGCCCACGCCGACGCGTCCAGCCATCAGGTGGGCGACGCACTCTCACCAGCCGCCAGGAACCTCTGCCCGAGGGTGCGCGCGGCGTCGCGAAGCTCGCTGCAGGCGATGATCCGGTAGGCCACCGGTATCCGGACGAGGTTCTCGGCGTACCACCATGGATTGTCGGTGCTGCCGGTCAGCCGGCAGCTGTCAGCGGTGAGCGGCTCGAGCAGTCCGAGCGAACGAGGGACGCAGCGCCGCACCGCGTCGACCTGCCCTTCGATGACCACATCGACGTCGTACTCCCAGCCGACCGCGAGATGTTCCTCGAGCGTGGCGACGGGGTCGAGGTCGACCGGTGGACGGAAGGTGTCGTCTAGTACCTCGGCCGCACGAACCCGGTCGATGCGATACGCCCGCCGCACGTCCTTGGCCGGCACCCGGCACAGCAGGTACCACCTGCCGTGGCGCACCACGACCGCCCAGGGCTCGACGTCGGTGACCCACTCCGAACCGGCCTCGGAGCGGTAGTCGAGCCGGACCCGGCGGTGCTCCGAGCAGGCCTGCACAAGTGTGGTGGTGATGCCGGGATCGGGCCGCGCCGCGGCTCGGTCCGGCGCGGGCGCGGTGGCCCGCCGGACCGCCTCGGCTTGGGCTGCTACCGGCGCCGGAAGGGCCCGCATGATCTTGCCCAGGGCGCTGCCGACCGGGTCGGCCGGATTGCCGGCGTCGTGGTGGCCGTCGAGCACGGCCATCACCAGTCCGAGGGCCTCCACACCGCTGAACATCAGCGGTGGGAAGCGCTGACCGCGACCGAGCCGGTAGCCGCCGTAGGGCCCACGGACCGACTCGATCAGGATCCCGGTCTCGCGCAGGATGCCGACATACCGCCGGGCGGCACGCTCCGAGACACCGAGGGCGCCCGCGAGCCGGTCCGCGGTGATCCCGGGCTGGCCCTCGATCAATTCCAGCGCGAGCAGCGCCCGCGCCGTGGGACTCGCATCGGGTTTCATCTGTCCCTCACAATCCGGCAGGGGAACGTCCGGAACGGACCGTAGCATCCGGATCATGAGCGATGACAACACTCTCCGGGACACCACCATCCTGGACACCGCGATCCGCGAGCCGTCACTGACGGCGACCGAGGTCGAGATGCTGTTCTTCGCGCTGGACCGGGCCCGCGCCCAGTTCGCCTGGAAGGTCGGCGGCCTCGACGCGGCCGGATTGGCCAGGCGGCACCGGCCGTCGAGGACGACGCTGGGCGGCCTCGTCAAACACCTCGCCCAGGTCGAGGACGGCTATACCGCGCGGTTCCTGACCGGGCAGCCGATCGGGCCACCGTGGAACACAGTCGACGGAGAGGACATCTGGGAATGGGCCTATCGCACCGCGGCCGATGACTCCCCGGAGGAGCTCTACACGCTGTGGCAGGGCGCTGTCGCGCGCTCCCGCGCGGCCTGGGCGCAGGTGCTTGCCACCGGCGGACTCGAGCAGCCGTCGGCGTTCGCCATCTCGGCCGATGAGTACCCCAACCTGCGTCGGGTGATGGTTGACACGATCGAGGAGTACCTGCGCCACACCGGCCAGGCCGACCTGATCCGCGAGGCCGTCGACGGCCTGGTCGGGAACGATCCGCCCCAGCCGTGACGGATAGGAGACTGCCCGGGCGGCGGACCGGGAGAGGGATGGCTCAGGAGGCGCCGAGCCCGGGAACGATGTCGCCGAGGCTGAACGTGAGCGGCTGTTCGAGTTGCTCGTAGTTGCACGACTCGGGGGCTCGGTCGGTACGCCAGCGGTTGAACTGCGCGGTGTGCCGGAATCGCTCCCCCTCCATGTGTTCGTAACGCACCTCGACGACCCGCTCCGGCCGCAGCGGGACGAAGGACAGATCCTTGCCGGCGTTCCAGCGCGAACCCTCGCCCTTGCGTGGGGTGCGTTCGCCGGCCTCGTGCGCAGCCCAGTTCCAGGGATGGTCCTCGAAGTCGGTGACCAGCGGCTGCAGCTCGGCGAACAACTCCTTGCGCCGGGCCATCGGGAACGCGCCGATCACGCCGACCGAGACGAGCGTGCCGGCCTCGTTGTGCAGGCCGAGCATCAGCGAGCCGATCGCCTCCGGCCCGCTCTTGTGCACGCGATAACCGGCGACGACACAATCGGCCGTCCGTGCGTGCTTGATCTTGAACATCACCCGCTTGTCCGGCTGATACGTGATCTCCAGCGGCTTGGCAACCACGCCGTCGAGGCCGGCACCTTCGAACTCGACGAACCAGCGCTGCGCCTCGTCGATGTCGGTGGTGGTCGGGGTGAGATGGATCGGCGCGCCGACCTCGGCCAGCGCCTCCTCGAGCGCAGCCCTGCGCTCGGCGAACGGGCGGACCGTGTAGTCCTCGTCGCCGAGCGCGAGCAGGTCGAAGGCGATGAACGACGCAGGAGTCTTCTCGCTCAGCATCGTCACCCGCGACACCGCAGGGTGGATGCGCTGCTGGAGCGCTTCGAAGTCGAGCCCCACTTCGGTGGCGATCACGATCTCGCCGTCGATCACGCATCGCTCGGGCAACTCGGCCTTGACGGCTTCGACGAGTTCCGGGAAGTAGCGGGTCATCGGCTTCTCGTTGCGGCTGCCGAACTCGACGTCGTCGCCGTCCCGGAAGATGATGCTTCGGAATCCGTCCCACTTCGGTTCGTAGGAAGCACCTGGCGGGATATGCGGGACGGACTTGGCCAGCATCGGGGCGACCGGCGGCATCACGGGCAGCTTCATCCGGCTCATTCTGCCGTCTCGTCGCCGATCCCGGTCGGTGATCTGGTCGACCGGCCCGGCGAGCACTGCGCGAAGTCGTACAGCCGCGGGACCGAGACCCGTCGGAGCCAGGACCGAGACATCCGCTAGGTAACCTCGTGCAGTGCCCCGCCGACCTCTTGCCGTGATGGCTTGCGCCCTCGCGCTGGTCCTAGCGGTGACCGGCTGCACGTCCGGGCGACCGAAACCCAAACCCAAACCCATCCAGACGAAAACCACGACGCCCACCACCAAGCCGACGAGCTCGTCTACCGGGCCCACCGTGCAGCCGATCGGCTTCGTGAACTGCACCAAGCAGATTCAGCCGAGCCTCGCCAAGGAGGACCAGAACCGGGTCGCCCGGCTCAGCTTCTTCTGCGGCCGGCTGGACGTGCCCCTGGACTACACGCACCCTGACGGCCTCACCACCCAGATCTACGTGGTGCGCATCCACGACAACAGCCAGGTGCACAAGACCGGCTCGCTGATCGTCAACCCTGGTGGTCCGGGTGCCTCCGGAGTCGGGCTGGCCATCGACCTGAGCACCCAGGTGTCGGACAACCTCCTGCAGCACTTCGACCTCGTCGGGTTCGACCCACGCGGCGTCTTCCTGTCGACCGGCCTGAACTGCGTCTCGGACAAGCAGAAGGACGCGCTGGCCGGCCTGCACCCTGACATCCGCACCGTCGCGGGCTACAACCAGGCGAGCGCGGCCTACTCGGGCATCGCGCAGTCGTGTTCGACGAAGTACGGCCCCGCGCTGCAGTACTACAACACGGTGGCCACCGCACGGGACATGGACCTGGTCCGGCAGGGCGTCGGTGACACGAAGCTGAACTACCTCGGGTTCGCCTACGGGACGCTGCTCGGCGCGGTCTACGCCCACCTCTTTCCGGCCACGGTGCGGACCGAGGTGCTCGACGGAGCCGTCGACCCGGCGCCGTCGGTGCTCGCCTCGGCCGAGACCCGGGTGGACGGATTCGAGTCGGCGCTCGACCAGTTCGCCACAGCGTGCCGCACCGAGGCAGCCTGCAAACCCCTGGGCACGAACATCAGGGCCACCCTGCTCGCGCTGGAGCGATCGATGGACAAGCATCCGTTGACGCCCAAGGCCGCGACCGACAAGCGCCGGATCACCGGCGCATACGTGCTGTCCGCTGCCACCGCAGCCCTCTACGACCAGGGCAAGTGGGCTGCTCTGCGCGACGCGCTGCTGAAGGCCAGGACGGGCGACCCGAGCGGCCTGCTCAGCCTCACCGATACGCAGAACCAGCGGGACAACCAGGGCCATTACACCAACCTGATCGACACCAACACGGTGATCACCTGCAACGATCTGCGCGCCGCTCCGACGCCCGCCCAGATCAAGGCAACCGCCGTTCGGTGGGCGAAGCGGTACCCGGTGTTCGGCCTTTTCGAGGCGACCCAGCTGTTGCAGTGCTCCGGCTGGCAGAAGTACCGGCACCCGGTCCCGGCTGTGACGGCCACCGGCTCCGCGCCGATCCTCGTGATCGGCACGGTGCACGACCCGGTCACCCCATACCCGCAGGCGGCTCGACTGGCGAAGGAACTGGGCACCGGCGTCGTGCTCACCTGGGACGGCGAGGGTCACACCGCGTATCCCAAGACCAAGTGCATCCGCGACGCGGTGGAGAGCTACCTCGTCGACCAGAAGGTGCCTGCCGCCGACACCAGCTGCCCGGCGAAGTGACCGACCCCCGTCCCCGGCTGCTGATCACGGCCGCTCCCCGCCAGCCGCGTGGTGCCGTGCTGGCCCTGCACGGCGGCCAGGAAGACAGCCAGGCGGCTGTGCACCGCACCCAGCTCGCGGTACTGCGTCTCATCCCGGTCGCCCGCGCCGTCGCGAAACGCGGCGACCGGCAGGTCGCGGTGGTCCGGCTGCTCTACCGATACAGAGGGTGGAACGACGCTCCGCACCCGGCTCTGGACGACGCCCGCTGGGCGCTCGCCGAATGCCGCGACCGGTTCGGCGCCGACGCCCCGATCAGCATCATCGGCCATTCGATGGGCGGCCGAATCGCGTTGCGGCTGGCCGGCGAGCCGAACGTCCGCGGTGTGGTCGGGATGGCCCCATGGCTGCCCGAGCACGAGCCGCGCGCCGACGTCGCCGGGCGGCGGTTGCTGCTCCTGCACGGGACCGCGGATCGAACTACCGACCCCGCCGGATCCGCGGCGTTCGTCGCTGACGCGGAGGCAACGGCGAAATCGGTCAGTCTGCTGCGGCTGCCCGGCGAGGGACACCCCCTGCTCCGGCACCGCGCCCTGGTCGACGGCCTCGCGGCCGCCTTCGCTCTGCACGCCCTCGACGAGACCGATTCGCGCCCGGGTAGAACCGAAGAGGCCCAGATTTCGAACCTTCTACAGAAGACACTCACCGGCGAGGTTCACCTGAGCCTGTGAGCTGCAGGAGCATCCTGCGGAAGTCGGGGAGAGACGAGGGCGGATGAGTCGGCGATCGGTCGCAGTGGTCGGTAGCGGAGTCGCGGGCCTGACCGCCGCCTACGTGGCGCAGAAGCACGCCGACGTCACGTTGTTCGAGGCTGACAACCGGCTCGGCGGCCACGCCCACACCCACGATCTTTCCGCCGACGACGGCGCGTCGGTCGGCGTCGACACCGGTTTCATCGTCCACAACGAGCGCACCTACCCGACGCTGCTGCGGCTGTTCGCCGAGCTCGGGGTGCTGACCCAGGACTCCGACATGAGCATGTCCGTACGCTGCGGCGGCTGCGGGCTGCAGTACGCCGGGGCCCGCGGGCTGCGCGGGCTGTTCCCGGTTGCCCGCCGGGCCTGCGAGCCGCGCTACCTGCGGATGCTGGGCGAGGTGCTGAAGTTCCACCGCCGGGCCCGCCGTGTCCTCGCATCGCGGGAAGACGAGACCGCGGGTGCGCAGACGCTCGGCGAGTTCGTCCGGGACGGCCACTACTCGGCCTACTTCTCCGCGCACTTCGTCACTCCGTTGATCTCCGCGGTGTGGTCCTGCTCCCCCGAGTTGGCGATGCAGTACCCCGCTCGGTACCTGTTCCAGTTCCTGGCCAATCACGGCATGCTCAGCGTCACCGGGACGCCGCAATGGCGCACCGTCGTCGGCGGCTCGGGGCGCTACGTGGAGCTGGCGGCGAAGGGACTCACGGCGGTCCGCACCGCCACCCCGGTCCGGTCGGTGGAACGGACGGGCACCGGGGTGCGCATCCGCGACGCGGACGACCAGGTCGGCCTGTTCGACGCCGTCGTGATCGCGACCCACCCGAACCAGGCGCTGGCGATGCTCGCCGCGCCCACTGCCACCGAGCGCGAGTTGCTCGACGCGATCCCCTACTCGCTGAACCCGACCGTGCTGCATACCGACACCTCGGTGCTGCCGCGGGCGGTCGGCGCGCAAGCCTCGTGGAACTACTACCTTCCGTCGTGTGATGTGCCGGCCGCCGAGGTCCACGTCAGCTACGACATGAACCGGCTGCAGCGACTCGAGACGCCGACACGCTACCTCGTCACGTTGAACGACGGCGGCGAGATCGACCCCGCGCTCGTCATCGACCGGATGAGCTATGAGCACCCGGTCTTCACGCCCACCTCCGTGGCCGCGCAACGCCGACTGCCGGAGCTCAACGACGGCACGATGGCCTTCGCCGGTGCATATCACGGCTGGGGCTTCCACGAGGACGGCTGCAAGTCCGGCGTCGATGCCGCAGCGAGCCTGGGCCTGGAGTGGTGAGCTGATGCCACTTGTCAGCCAGGTATCCGGGCTCTGCGCCCTGCTCGCACCGGCGACGCGCGATGCCCGGGCGGACACCGCCACCACTCTGCCGGTGCGTTACGACGTGCAGATCGGCCACCACCGCGAGGACCCGATCAGTTACGGCTTCACCAACCACAGTCGCACCTGGCTCGTCGACGTCGACACCGAGGACGCCCGCCACTCCGGCCGGCTGGTCAGGTTCGCGCCGTGCGATCACTTCTCCGGTGATGCGCCGACCCTGCGCGCGGCGGTGCAAGAGTTCCTGGCCGCTGCCGGGGTTCACCTGGACGGCGGCCAGATCCTGATGCTGGCCAACCCGCGGGTACTCGGCTACGTCTTCAACCCGCTGTCACTGTTCTGGTGCTACCGAGCAGACGGAACGCTGGCCGCGGTCGTCGCCGAAGTGCACAACACCTACAAGCAACGACACGCCTACCTGCTGCACACCGACGAACGGGGCCGGGCCAGCACCGCGAAGGAGTTCTACGTCAGCCCGTTCAACCCGGTCGACGGCAGCTACACCATGAGCGTCCCGGAACCGACCGAGCGAATCGACATCACCATCACGCTGCACCGCGACGGGCAACGGCCCTTCGTGGCCAGCATGCGCGGCCGCCGCGAGACCGAGGCGGCGATGCCGCTGGGGCGGGCACTGAGCACGCCGCTACTGACCAGGGCCGTGATGGCCAACATCAAGCGACACGGAATCATGTTGTATCTGAAGGGTTTACGGGTGAGTCCCCGTCCTCCCGAGCCGACGCAGGAAGGGGTGCGGCAGCGATGACCACACTCGAGACCGGCCAGTCAGACCAACGCTTGAAGGCACACCGGACACCGCTCAGCGCGCCGGTGAACGTAGATCCGAGCCGCTGGCCCGACATCGCCCGGGTTCCGCACAAGCCACTGCGCGCGGCCGTCGCCCGGCAACTGCTGTACGGCGCGGTGCGCAGGCTGCAGCTGCGGGTCAGTTTCCCGAACGGCGACCAGTGGGGCGCCGGCGGCGCCGACACTCCGGTGCTCCGGCTGATCCGCCCGGACCACTTCGTCCAGCGGGTCGGCGCCAACGGCCTCATCGGTTTCGGCGAGTCCTACATGGCCGGCGACTGGGAGGCCGACGACGTCACCGCGGTACTGACGGTGATGGCCAGCCAGCTCTCCACCCTCATCCCGCCGCGGCTGCAGCGACTCCGCCAGGCGGCGGTGCTGCGGACGCCGAGCTGGCAGGACAACACACTGGACGGCGCGCGGGACAACATCCAGCATCACTACGACCTGTCCAACGACCTGTTCCGACGCTTCCTGGACCAGTCGCTGAGCTACTCCTCCGCGTTGTTCGATGGGGACCCGGCCAACACCACCGAGTCGTTGGAATCCGCGCAGCACCGCAAGGTCGACCGGATGCTCGACGAGGCCGGGGTCACTCACGGCACCCGGCTGCTCGAGATCGGCACCGGCTGGGGTGAACTGGCCATCCGCGCGGCATCGCGCGGCGCCCATGTCACGACAGTGACCCTCTCCGACGAGCAGGCGGCGCTGGCCAACGAACGCGTGGCGGCCGCCGGCCTGTCCGACCTGGTCGACATCCAGTTGCGCGACTACCGCGAGGTCACCGGCCGGTTCGATGCGATCGTCAGCGTCGAGATGTACGAAGCCGTCGGTGCGCCGCACTGGCCGGAGTACTTCGGCGCATTGGACGCGCTGCTGGAACCGGGCGGCCGGGTCTGCCTGCAGGCAATCACCATGCCGCACGACCGGATGCTCGCGTCGATGAACACGTACACCTGGATCCTGAAGTACATCTTCCCCGGCGGGCAGATCGCGTCGGTGCAGGCGATCCAGGAGCAGCTCTCCCGCACATCCCTGCGAGTAGCCAGCAACTACGCGTTCGGCCAGCACTACGCAGAGACGCTGCGCCGCTGGCGGGCCACGTTCGAAGCCAACGCCGTGGAGGTCGATGCGCTCGGCTTCGACCAGGTGTTCCGGCGGATGTGGTCGCTCTACCTCGCCTACTCCGAGGCAGGCTTCCGCTCTGCGTACCTCGACGTCAACCAGTTCACGCTGGTGAAAGCACCGAAGGACGGATCATGAAGGTTGCACCCCGGCTGGCCTCGCTGCTGGCGCCCGTTCTCGGTGGTGACCTGCCGGTCGGACTGCGCGCCTGGGACGGTTCGGTCGCCGGGCCGACCGACGGCCCGGTCGTCGTCATCAACTCGCGCCGAGCGTTGCGCCGGCTGATTTGGAATCCCGGCGAGCTCGGCCTCGCCCGCGCCTACGTGACCGGCGAACTCGACGTCGAGGGCGACCTCGCCGAAGGGTTCCGCCGGATCTGGCGGGCCGCCCGGGAGAGTGGCGCAGATGCCCCAAAGCTCGGCACCGGCGAGCGCACGAAGGCGGGGCTGGCCGCGCTGCGGCTCCGCGCTGTGGGCCGTCGTCCGAACGCGCCGGCGTCCGAGGCCCGGCTGACCGGCGCCATGCACAGCCGAGGCCGGGACCGGGCCGCCATCTCGCACCATTACGACCTTTCCAACGACTTCTACTCGCTCATCCTCGACCCGAACATGGCGTACTCGTGCGCCTATTTCGAGACGCCCAGCCAGCCGATCAAGGAGGCACAGGAGGCCAAGCTGGATCTGGTCTGCCGCAAGCTCGGCCTACAGCCGGGGATGCGGATGCTGGACGTCGGTTGCGGGTGGGGCTCGCTGATCCTCTACGCCGCCGAGCACTACGGAGTGCACGTCACCGGCGTCACCCTGTCGCAACAGCAGCGGGATTTCGTCGCCAAACGCATCGCCGATCGGGGCCTCACCGACCGGGTCGAGGTGCGCCTGCAGGACTATCGCGAACTCCCCGAGGACGAGCAGTTCGACTCGCTCAGCTCGCTGGAGATGGGCGAGCACGTCGGCGAGGACCAGTACCCGGTCTATGCGTCGACCCTGTACCGCCACCTGCATCCGACCGGCCGGCTGTTGCTGCAGCAGATGTCCCGGCATGCCGGCACCGCTCCCGGCGGCGGCGCGTTCATCGAGCGCTACATCGCACCCGACATGCATATGCGGCCGCTGCCGGAGACGATGAACTTCCTGCTTAACGCCGGCTTCGAGATCCGCGACGTCGAGGCGATGCGCGAGCACTACGTGTGGACCGTCGAGGCCTGGATCACCACCTTCGAGAGCCACTGGGACGAGGTCGTCGCGATGGTTGGCGAGGAGGTCGCCAGGGTGTGGCGGCTGTACCTCGTCGGCGGCGCGCTGTCGTTCGAGGAGGGTCGAATGGGAGTCGATCAGATCCTTGCCGTGCGACCCACCGTCGACGGCGTGAGCGAGATGCCACCGCGCCGGCCCTGGGCCGTTTGACGTTGGTGCGTGAACCGCCGCCCTTGTCAGGGTCACGGCTACGCTCGCAACGATGAGCTTCCCCCTCGGCGCGTTCTTCGCTTCTCTCGGCTGGGCCGCGCTTGCTGTACTGGTGCTGCTGAGCATCACCTTCGCGATCGGATCGCGGATCGGGCGGCACAACGTCGTCGACGTCGCCTGGGGTGGCGGGTTCGGCGTCGCCGCTCTGGCCGTCCTGCTGACGTCTTTCTCCAATGGCGACGGATTGCGCCGCGTGCTATTGCTGGTGATGGTGCTCGTGTGGGGCGGCCGGCTTGCCTTCCACATCGCGATGCGGGGTCGCGGCAAGGGCGAGGACCCGCGCTATGCGCAGCTGTTGAGCAAGGCCAAGGGCAACCCAGCCTGGTACGCGTTCCGGATGATCTACCTGCTGCAGGGCGTCCTGGTGCTGTTCATCTCACTGCCTGTGC
Organism: Jatrophihabitans sp.; assembly: GCA_051001975.1. GTDB lineage: Bacteria > Actinomycetota > Actinomycetes > Mycobacteriales > Jatrophihabitantaceae > DATAEG01. Next base: position 8,681 of record JBPCMU010000023.1, on the reverse strand, counting down.
AGGTGGGGATGATCGAGCGTGGCGGCGTCACGATCGTCGGCTGGATCGGCGTGGTGATCTGGGCGGTCGGGCTGTTCTTCGAGGCAACCGGCGACCGGCAAATGGAGCAGTTCAAGTCTGACCCGGCGAACAAGGGCAAGCTGATCGACATCGGGCTGTGGCGGTACACCCGGCACCCGAACTACTTCGGCGACGCGTGTGTCTGGGTCGGGTTGTTCCTGCTCGCCGCCGAACGCTGGCCTGGTGTGCTGACCATGCTGTCCCCGGCCGTGATAATCTACCTGCTCGCGTTCGGGTCGGGCAAGAAGTTGTTGGAGAAGTCCATGGCCAAGCGTCCGGGCTACGCCGACTACCAGCACCGCACCAGCGGCTTCATCCCCTTGCCGCCCAAGAAGACCGGCTCCGCAAAACCTGGTGGGTAGCAGTCGGTAGCGTGAGCTTCTGTGGCTGTCGTTCTCGCTCTGATGGCAGCCGCGATCTACGGCGTCAGCGACTTCCTCGGCGGGCTGGCCTCGCGGAGTGCCAAGGCGCTCACCGTGCTCGTCTACAACTATCCGTTCGGCGCGCTGGTCATGGCCGGACTGCTGCCGTTCTTCCCCGGCCACGTCTCGGCCGCCACGCTGGCCTACAGCTGCGCCGGCGGCGCGATGGGGCTGATCGGGGTGGCGCTGCTCTACAGCGCCCTGGCCATCGCACCGATGAACATCGTCTCGCCGATCACCGCGGTGATGACCGCCGTGGTGCCCGTCGTGTTCGGCGTGATCACCGGCGAGCGGCCGCATGCGCTGGCCTGGTTCGGCATGGTGGTCGGCCTCGTCGCGGTGGTCCTGATCAGCCGCACTCCCGCCGACCACCCGCACGGCCCACCGGGGCTGCGGCCGATCCTGATGTCCGTCGTCGCCGGTATCGGCTTCGGCGGCTACTTCATCTGCCTGGCCCGCAGTGGCAGCGACTCCGGTCTGTGGCCGGTCGTGATCGCCCGCGTCGCGGCGGCAGCGCTTGTCATACCGGCGGCGTTACGCACACAGGCGATCGCTAAACTGCCGTGGCCGGTGATGCGTCTCGCGTTGGGCTCGGGGATCCTCGACGCCGGCGCGAATCTCTTCTTCCTGCTGGCCACCCGGCACGGCTACCTATCGATCGCGAGCGTGATCACCGCGCTGTACCCGGCCGGCACGGTCGCGCTGGCCGCATGGGTGCTGCATGAACGCACCGGCAGGTGGCAGCGAGTCGGGTTGCTGCTGGCCGCCGGGTCGGTCGTCCTCGTCGCGCGATAGCGCTCAAGGAAATCGCGCGATCGTGCTCGAACGAATAGGCGCGATAACGCTCGAACGAAGCGGCGCGATAGCGCTGGCGAGCTGACCTGGGTCCTATCCGGCGCGCAGCAGTCCGAGTCCGAGCCAGCTCGCCAGTGCGCTGATCTCAGCGTCCACCGCGGCGGACACCTTCTTGGAGAACGGCTCGTCCTCGTGCACGGCGTCGATCCGCAGCACTCGAGCGGTCCGGTCGGCGGTGGCGTCGACCTTGCCCACCAGCCGGTCGCCGGACAGGATCGGCAACGCCCAGTAGCCCCAGCGGCGCTTCGCCACCGGCTTGTACATCTCAAGTTGGTAGTCGAACTCGAACAGCTCGACCATCCGCTTTCGGTCGTAGACGAGCCGGTCCAGCGGCGAGAGCAGCGCGACCCGGCCGCGGAACGGTTCGTCCAGGCGCGCCAGCTGTGCCGGGTCGACGCGCCACTCCCCCTTCACACCCTGCACCACGGCCGGCTCGCCCGCGTCTGCGACATGGTTGGCATCGACCGGGCACTCGGTGGCCCGAGCCCGGGCGATGCCCAGCGCGGTGAGGCGGCGTTCGTTGCGGATACGGCGCGCGTCCCCGGCGGGCACGGGTTCGTCGTCGGGGTAGATGCGCTCGGCCAGGTCCCACAGCCGGTCGCGACCGTCCCAGCCGGCGGCGGCGACCTCCCCGCGGGCCATGAGGAACTCGAGTAACTGGCGGACGTTCTTGTTGTTCGTCCAGCCGGTCGATTTCCACGGCCGCTCGCAGGAGTCGGGCAGCTCGCGACTGGGCAGCGGTCCGTCCTGGCGCAGCCGTTCCAGGATGTCGCGGCGGCAGCCGTCGTTGTCCATGACCCACCGGCGGACCGACATCTGCCAATCCTTGAGGTCCGTGCCGTCGGCCCAGCTCTGCATGTCGGCGCGATACAGCGCGATGTCCTCGGCCGGGCGCAGCATTCCCTGCAGGTCGATGAGCCGCAGCTCGGCGGCCGCATCGGCGAGTTCGGTGCGGTCGAAGTCGCCGCCGATGCGCGACCACAACACGAGGTCCGCATTCGGTGCCACGGCATTGGTCGGGTCGGCCTGCAGCATCGTCAAATGCCGCACCACGTCGAGCATGTCGTCGGGTCGGTGCGCGTCCAGCAGCTGTGCCCGCACCGCCATTCGGCGCGCATCTCCGCGCGAGAGCTCGTGCACGTCAGCCACGGATGTAGACGGTAGTGCCCGCCACCGACGCGTCGATCAGCCGTGTGCGGCTCGGGTGATGAAGTCGGCGAGGTCCTTCGACTGCTGCACCCTCGAGGGCTCATGCACGTACATCATGTGACCGGCTTCGTAGTACGCAGTTTCGATATTGCCGCGCAGCTCGTCCGGGATGCCGAGGTGGGCCAGCACGTATTCCGACGCGTGATAGGCCGTGGCGCCATCGTGGTAGCCGAACGCGACGTGCACCTTCAGGTTCGGGTTGGCGCGCATCGCCCGGGCCAGCCGCTTGCTCACCGTCACCAGTTGCCCGTCGAACTCCTGATAGGACCAGGGCGAGACTTTGCCGCTGATGATCTCGTAGGGCAGGTCGTTGATGTAGTCGAGTTCGGTGCGGATGTACTGGTTGAAGCCGGCGGCGTACGGGCCGAGGATCGCGTCGTAACTCGGATCGGCGTCGTAGGTCTCGGCGACGCCACTCTGCAGCCACCCGCTGAAACGGCCGTCCAGCCGGCCGATCGACTTGCCCTCGTCGCGCAACAGCTCGGTGAAGAACCGATGTGGGTCGATGCGCAGATCGCTGCGCAGCACGTAGTCCTCGCTCAGCCCGGTCAGCCCGGCGATCGTCGCGGCCGCCTCGGCGCGTTCCGCCCCGGTCAACCGGTTGCCCCGCGACAGCACCCATGGGTAGTCCCGGTCGGCATAGAGCTCCGCATCGGCGACCACGGTGCGCAGCGACTTTCGGCCGTGCTTGCCGTGGTAGTGCGCCAGCGCCGCGTAGGTGGGCAGGAACAGCACGCTGGGCAGGTCGTTGTCGTCGTGCGGCCACAACGTCGAGAGGTTGAGGACGCTGGAGATGAGCATGATGCCGTTCGGGTACAGGCCGAAGTTCGACTGCAGCAGATCGGCCAGCGCGGCGGCGCGCAGCGTGCCGTACGACTCACCGGCCAGGAATTTCGGCGACATCCACCGGCCGTTGCGCGAGGTCCACAGTCGGATCAGCTCGGCGACGGAGTCCAGGTCGCGCGCGTAGCCGTGGTACTCCCCTGGCTTGCCGCCCTCGACCGCACGCGAGTAGCCGGTCGAGACCGGGTCGATGAACACCAGGTCGGACTGCGCGAGCAATGTCTCGGCGTTGTCGGCCAGTTCGTACGGCGGCGGTTTCAGATCGCCGGCGTCGCCCATCACGATGCGCCTTGGCCCGAACAGCCCGAGGTGCAGCCACACCGACGACGAGCCGGGGCCACCGTTGAAGATGTACGTGACCGGCCGCTTCGCCGGGTCGGCGCCGTCCAGCACATAACTGGTCAGAAACATCTCCGCCTTGGGCTGGTGGCCCTTGAACACGCCGTCGTCGACCTGCTCCTCGCGCAGTACCACCCGACCGGCGGTCGCGGTGTAGCGCAGTGTGCGGCGCCCGACGCGCAGCGTGTGCGATGTGGCCGACAGGTGGTCGGCCGGCACCTCCTTGCGCGGTGCCTCGGCGGGGTCCGACTGGCTCGGCTGATCGGCATCGGTGGCGGTCATTGCCCGACCCTATAGCCGCGGCTGGGAGCACCGCCTCAGTTGACTCGGACCGGACGGCCGAACGTGGTGTGTACGCCCGGCGACCACAACGGGCGAAGCATCGTCGCATCGTCGACGGTGACTCCACACGCCGCGACGAGGCCACCGTCGAGCTCGAGCAGATCGGCCGCGTACAGCGGCCACGGTCCATGCTGGTTGGGCACCCAGAGGGTGCGCCCGGCAACGCGGGTGTGCAGGCCCCACCGCGAGGTCAACCACACCTCAACGGGAGTCGGTTGCACGGGCGGGCCGACAGCCACGCGGATCGCGGTGCTGGCCCGACCGGCCCGGTCCGGCCAGCGCCGGCGCGAGCGGTAGGTGAGGTTCTTGCCGTCGCGCCGGATGCTCATCGCAGCCCACGTGTACGGCAGCCCCAGGACGGTGCGGGCCAACAGCACGGTCGCGAGCCGGCTGGCCTCCAACGTGCAGAACACGATGCCGTGCCGGTCCTGTTCGTCCACCGAATACAGGCGAACGTTGGTCTCGGCGAACCGGCCGAAATACGGCACGCTCAGCCGGCTCGGGCCGGCGCCGTTCATTTGGAACGGCACCAGGCCGACGTACGTCACGCCGTCGACGACATCTGGTCGTGTCCCGGCTGGGAACAGCCCGGCGACATTGGCCGGGTCGATCGGCCAGTGCAGGAAAGTGAGCTCGTTCCAGTCCTGAGCGGAGAGCACGAGTCCGGTCAGTGCGGGAGCGAACCGTTCGACGGGCATGCACCCATCTTCCGCGCCGCCGGCGCACGCCGTGACCCGGCCCTTCGCCATCCGTAAGTGGGGCGATCCGGACTCTCAGCTACAAGTTTGCGCTGGACCTATTTCACCTGATGGACCACACTGATCGCGTGTCAGTGAGCAACGAGGTAACTACACCCAGCGAGCGTCGGTACAACATCCGGGCTGTCGAACGGACCTGTGACATTTTGGACACGCTGGCTGCGGCAACGACACCCGTGTCGTTGTCAGACCTGTCGGCTGCCTGCGACCTGCCGAAGGCGTCCTTGTTCCGCTACCTTACCGTTCTGGAAGCCCGTCGATATGTGGACCGTTCGGCTCCGGACGGCGAGTACCGACTGGGGGTTGCCTTCGCGAACTTCCAGGTTGACCACTTCGAGCGCTTGGCGAACACCGCCCGGCCGATACTGACCAAACTTCGAGATGAGTTCGGCGAGACCACGAACCTTGGGTTGCTCGTCGGACAGAAGGTTACCTATCTCGACATCGTTGAGAGCGGTCATAGCGTGCGCCTAGCGGCTCGGCGGAACGATCGCGACGATGTTCATTGCACGGCGTTGGGCAAGGCGATCGTCGCTGCGATGCCAGAGGCCGCGGTCACTGACCTGATCGGCGTTCGGTACGAACGACGCACGGCGCACACCATCGTCGGCTGGCCGGCGTTGAAGCAGGAACTGACTCGAGTTCGCGATCAGGGATTCGCGGTCGACAACGAAGAGAACGAGGTCGGCGGCCGTTGCGTCGCGGTTCGGATCCCAGGGGATCTTGATGCCGCACTGAGCGTCTCAGCCGTCAGTGCCCGACTTGCGCTGTCGGAAGTGCCACCCGTGGCGAAGCGGCTTCGCTTGGCGGCAGCGGAGGTCGCCGCGAGCTGGTAGTGATCCGGTCTTGCGGATTTCACGTGTTGATATTAGCTTATCAACAAGTGAAATCGGAGGACTACCTAGTGCCGCCTGTATTCGATCTGGACGTCGTACGCGAACGCTTGTATGCGGCTGTTCTCAGCGACGTGCTGGACCAGATGGGCTGCACCGGCCAGGTGACATCCGGCCTGAGCCCAATCGCTGACGACATGAAGATTGCCGGGTTCGCTCGCACGGCACGCGCAGTTGCGGTCAATCGCGCTCCCGACGAGCCGTACAAGCACCTGATGGCAGTCATCGACTCGATGACTGATGGTGACGTCCTGGTGATCGCTGCAGATCCGTTCACGCAGAGCGCCATTTTCGGCGGATTGCTCGCGACCGCGGTCAGTGCGGTTGGCGGACGCGGCGTAGTCACCGATGGGTTCACCCGGGACGTGCACGAGATTCGACAGATCGGCCTACCGACCGTGGCGCGCGGACTCGTCCCGCTCGACTCTTACGGCCGCGACGAGGTCGTCGAAATTGACCAGCGGGTCAGCGTCGGTGGTGTACCGGTAAGCAGCGGCGATCTGGTTTTCGCCGACCTCGACGGTGTCGTGGTGGTACCGAGCGACATCTGCGACGAGGTCGTCACCCGAGCGATGGAGAAGGTAGTCGGCGAGGACGAGGTGCGCAACGCGCTGCGGACCGGGATGACGACCGCCGAGGCGTTCGCCAAGTACGGAATCCTGTAGACCTCGATGAAGATACTCGTTACCGGCGCCGCCGGACTCGTCGGAACAGCCGTCAGCGACATGCTCCGCGATCGCGGCGAGGACGTGATCGGCGTCGACCGATCGCCGTGCCCAGTTGGCTGGGTCGGATCCTGGGCGCAGGCTGATCTGGTCAGCGAACCCCTCGACTCGCTCGTGGGCGCTAGCGACTGGGTCGTCCACCTCGCGGCCGTTCCGTCTCCCGGTGGGATACCGGATGACCTGCTCTTCGCGAACAACGTGACCGCAACGTTTCGGGTCCTCGACGCAGCCGCGCGAACGGGCGTCCGCCGCGCGGTGATCGCGAGCAGCGTGTCCATCTATGGCCTGGTCTGGGCTGACCGGGAGTTGTCTCCGTCGGTCCTTCCTCTGTCCGAGAGCGACGACCTGCACATCGAGGACGCTTACGCGTTGAGCAAGCAGGCGGACGAGAACACCGCGCGGATGATCTCGCGGCGCGCCGAGCTACCGATCATTGCCCTTCGGTTTCCCAACGTATCCAGCCGCGAGGACATCCTGCAGCGGTCGCACCGGGTCGAGCTCGACCTCGGATACGCGCACCGCGAACTGTGGGCGTACCTCGACCTTGCCGACGCTGGCCGGGCCGTGCACGCCGCACTCTCCGCCGAGACCACCGGCTTCCTCGCCATCAACGCAGTAAACGAACAACCCTTGGCGAAGGTGAACCTGAGCCATGCGATCGAGCGGTTCTATCCGCATGCCGATCGGTCCCGACTGCGGAGTAACTGCGGCTACGACACGGACCGTGCCAGAACGTTGTTGAAGTTCATCGCTGGTCCCATCCTTTGACGGCGTTCGTCTCGAACACCGCCTTTTCATTCTGGGAGGTATTTCAATGCGCACACGAACTCGAGCAGGGGTCTTCCTTGCCGTGTCGTCGCTGGTCGCCGTAGCCCTGACCGGCTGCGGGGGCTCATCGAAGAAGTCCGGCGGTGCCGGCCAGATCGAGGTGTGGACCTTCAAACAGGCCCACGTGGCTGGGCTCGAGGCCGCGGGCAAGGCCTTCGAGAAGGAGACCGGGGTGAAGGTCAAAGTCACGATCACCACCCCGCAGGAGGCCTACGTCACCAAGATCCAGGCTGCCGCGAAGAGCAAGACCCTGCCGGACCTGCTGACCGTCGGGAGTGCGGGCGAGGACTTCAAGGACGCCGCGGCCGGGATCCTGGCCGACGTCAGTTCCGTGTTCGACACGACCATGCAGCAAGACATGTTGCCCGGCATCGCCGATGCGTCGAAACTCACCCAGACCGCGATCGACAGTTCAGGCACGAGTGGACAGACCAGCCTCGCTTCGCTCAAGGCGGGCAGTTGGTACGCCATTCCTTATGTAGCCGGCGCGTCTGGCATCATCGTCGCCAGAAAGTCTGCACTGGCGGCCGCCGGCGTCGATCCTTCGCAGGCTGCGAGTTCCTGGGAAAATCTAGTAGCCGCGATCACCAAGACCCACGCCAAATCGGCGACCACAGGCGGACTGGTCGCTGGCCTGCAGGTTCCGGAGACCGCCTATCAATGGCTCTACCGGCCGATGGCCTATCACTACCTGGGCAAAGCCGCCTTTTATGCGCGGCAGGGCAAGTCCGGATCGGATCTGTGGACATCGCCGAAGAGCAAGAAGACCTTCGAGCTCTACGACCAGGTGTCGAAGCTGTGGGCGCCAGGCGTGATGTCACTCGGTATCGACCAAGCCGACATGAGCTTCGCCCAAGGCAAGGCGGCCTGGGACGTGGGCGGTACGTACACGATCCCGTTCCTCCTCGATCAAGGCGTCAAGGCCAGTGACATCGTCATGTTTCCGACCCCCGCAGCAGCAGGTTCGCAGCTCAGCGATGTCAGCGTCTCCAGCTTCCCGATTCTTTCGCTCGGCCTCACCACCCAGTCGAAGAACAAGAGCGCTGCCGAGAAGTTCATGAAGTACCTCGCCAACGGTAAAGGCGCAACGCTGTTCGCTCAAACCACCGACGAGGTACCGGCGTCAGCGAAGGCCGCTGACTCGCTCGCGGCGAACCCGCTCCTCGGCCCGGTGCTCGCATCGATGAAGAAGGCTTCGCCCACCGCGTTCAACGCCGACGACTTCAGCGCCGATCCGGTCGTGACGCCGCCGGTGAAGCATGACTCGGCCGTCGAGTTGGCGAAACTCATTACCGGTCAGGCCACCCCGGAAGAGGTCGCCGCCAAGTTCAAGGAGATCTACTCGCACGCCTGGGCCAAGGTCAAGTGAACTAAGTTCTGACCCGTAGTCTCAGAGCGCTGCTTTGT
>JBPCMU010000022.1:0-44971 GCA_051001975.1 Jatrophihabitans sp. | reverse complement strand
GCCATCTGATCGACGGCGGGCGGCCAAAACCGGGTTCGTCAGTGGCCGTGCGAGTGACCGTGCTCGTGGTCGGGCTCGGCGTCGGCCGGCTTCTCCACGATGATGGTCTCGGTCGACAGCACCAGCGAAGCGACCGAGGTGGCATTGGCCAGCGCGGCCTTCGTCACCTTGACCGGGTCGACGATGCCCGCCGGGACGAGGTCGACGTACTTGCCCGTCGCCGCATCCAGGCCTTGACCGGCCGGCAGTTCGGCCACCTTGGCGGTGATCACATAGCCCTCGAGGCCGGCATTACTGGCGATCCAGCGCAGCGGCTCGAATAGTGCCCCGCGCACGATCCGCACGCCGGTCGCAGTGTCACCGGTCAGGCCGAGGTCGCCGTCCAGAGAGGTCGCAGCATGGATGAGAGCGGCACCGCCACCGGCGATGATGCCTTCCTCCACGGCCGCCCGGGTCGCCGAGACGGCGTCCTCGATGCGGTGCTTCTTCTCCTTGAGCTCGACCTCGGTCGAGGCACCCACCTTGATGACGGCAACGCCGCCGGCCAGCTTGGCCAGCCGCTCCTGCAGCTTCTCGCGGTCCCAATCGGAGTCGGTGTCCGCGATCTCCCGACGGATCTGGGCGATCCGTGCCTCGATGTCGGACTGTTGGCCCCCACCGTGCGCGATCGTGGTGGTGTCCTTGGTGACGGTGACCCGGCCGACCGAGCCGAGCGCGTCCAGGCCGGCCTGCTCGAGCTTGAGCCCGACCTCCGGCGCGATGACGGTGGCACCGGTGACGGTCGCCAGGTCCTGCAGGAACGCCTTCTTGCGGTCGCCGAAGAACGGCGCCTTGACGGCCACTGCGGAAAACGTCTTGCGGATCGAGTTAACCACCAGCGTCGACAGCGCCTCGCCCTCGACATCGTCGGCCAGGATCAGCAACGGCTTACCCGCCTGCACGACCTTCTCCAGGATCGGCATGAGGTCCTTCAGCGCGCTGATCTTCTCCGAGGTGATGAGCAGCGACGCGTCCTCGAGGACGGCCTCCTGACCTTCACCGTCGGTGACGAAATACGGCGAGATGAAGCCCTTATCGAACTGCATGCCATCGGTGAACTCCAACTCGGTGGTGACCGAGTTGGACTCCTCGACGGTGATGACGCCGTCCTTGCCGACCTTCGTCATCGCCTGACCGATCAACAGACCGATGGTGGCGTCCTGGGCAGAGATGGTGCCGACGTGCGCGATCGCCTGCTCGCCCTCGACCGGCGTCGCGGCCGCGTCGAGTGCCTTGCAGACGGCCTCGACCGCGGCATCCATGCCGCGCTTCAGGTCACCTGGGTTCGCACCCGCGGTGACGTTCTTCATACCGGCGTGCACCAGGGCTTGGGCCAGCACCGTCGCGGTGGTAGTGCCGTCACCGGCGACGTCGTTGGTCTTCGTGGCGACGGCCTTGGCCAGCGCGGCGCCGAGGTTCTCATACGGGTCGTCGAGCTCGATCTCGCGAGCGATCGTGACGCCGTCGTTGGTGATCGTGGGCGGGCCGAACGACTTGTCCAGCACCACATTGCGGCCCTTCGGGCCGAGGGTGACCTTGACGGTGTTCGCCAGCTTGTCTACGCCGCGCTCGAGCGAGCGGCGGGCATCCTCGTCGAAACTGAGGATCTTGGGCATGGATGTCCTTTCAGAGCCGACGAGTGCCCCGACCCCTTAGCGGGACGGGGCACTCGTACGGGCGGTTACAACGCTTCGAGCTGGTGTGCCGGCCGGGTGAGCAAATCACCTGGCCGGGACGCCCGGACCACTCTCCGGACCGGACTCGGCGCGAACGCCGGCCTGCCGGATCGGGTCATGGCGCCTTCGTCTTGCTCTATTTCTCGATGATCGCCAGCACGTCGCGGGCGGAGAGCACCAAGTACTCCTCGCCGGCGTACTTGACCTCGGTGCCGCCGTACTTGCTGTACAGGACGACGTCGCCGACCTGCACGTCGAGCGGAACTCGGTTGCCGTTGTCGTCGATGCGACCCGGGCCGACCGACAGCACGGTGCCCTCCTGCGGCTTCTCCGTGGCGGTGTCCGGGATGACGATGCCCGACGCGGTAGTCGTCTCGGCCTCGTTGGCCTGCACGACGATGCGATCCTCGAGCGGCTTAATGCTGACCTTGGTAGCGGTCACGGTCGATTTCCCCCTCAAGGGTGGCTGACAGTATTCGGATGAGTTGTCATGGACGAGGCGCCTGCTGCCGTCGCGGGGGTCAGCCGCGCACCGTCGCACTTAGCACTCTAACGCGGTGAGTGCCAACGTATCAACGTCGGGGCCGCCCGGACCGGTGCCAACCGGTGCGGTGGTCAGGAGAAAGTGGTCGGCGTCCAGGACTTTCCGGCGTCTTGGGTGGTCCAAACTGTGGTGCCGTCGTCGCTGACGAACCGGCCCACTGTGGCGTTCTCGAAACCGAGGAAGCAGACTCCCGTCGAACCCTTGACGTCGGGCACCGCGGTCCACTCGGAGCTGGCATGACTGGTTCCGCGATACAACACCTGGCCGGCGACGATGACGACGTCCTTGCTCGGCGCCGCTACCTGGGGTGCCGCCACCGTGCCCGTATCCACCGTCGGACCCGCCGTGCTCAGCGACGTGCTGCCCAGCGCGCCGGTCCGGACGGTGCTCTGCCCCTTTGCGTCGACACACAGGACGACGAGCTGAGTGCCGCCGACATCCGTGGCCAGGTCGGTCACGTGCGCGCCGCTCGATTCCGAGACGCATGGATCGACTGGACCAGCGCTCCACTTCACGCCCTGGTCCTTCGACACGAAGACCTGATCAGCCCCGGTCTTGTCCGCGACGGCCAAGTAGATGGTGTCGTGCGCCCGGGCCAGGATCGCCGTCGAACCGATGACGGGATCGGCGCTCAATGTCTCGGCGGTCCAGGTAGCAGCGCCGGGCTTGGCGTGCTCGACGCCGAAGCTGCACTGCGTGGTGCAGCCGGCCGAGGAGGTGACCCGGACCGCAGACAGGGTGTCGACCTCGAGCGCGGTGGCCCCCTGGCCGGCCTTGGCCGTCCAGGTTCGGCCGCCGTTCGACGTTGTGTAGAAGGCTTCCGGCCCATACAGGTAGCCGTGCGTGGAGTCGTAGAAGCGCACATGGTTGACGCACGGCGCGTGGCTGCAGGTCGCAGCGGCGCCGGCGGCCACCGGCGCGGGGAGCTGGCTGACCTGGGACCAGCCGCCGCCGACGGTGTCGCTGTGCCCGAGGTAGGCGCACTCGGCGGTGCCGCAGCCGGTCGATCCGATCACCCAGCCGCTTGCCTCGGTGTCGAAACTGAGATCGGTCGCGACGAACCCGGCCGGCAAGGGCTGGAATTCGGTCCCGTCGGTGGTCTCGGCGGAGCCCTTGTTCCCGGCGGTGGTGTCACCTGAGACGGTCTGCTTCGGACTGACCGGGACCCCGTGGGTAGAGCTCGGGCGTGGCGACTGGGCGACGCTGCGATCGTCGGAGGCGTGGTCGCTGTGCAGTGCGCTCAGCCCGAAGGCGCCGGCGGTGACCGCGGCGACAACGGCCGCTGCAGCTGCGGGGATCGCCCACCGCTGCCAGCCGCGCTTCACGCCCCTCTGCGTGGCGACCTGGGCAAGCACTCGTTCGGCGATCGGCGAGCCGTCGGGCGCGTCACCGGCCTGCTGGGCCAGCATCCGGCGCAGGTCGTTCTCCGGGTCAGTCATCGCCGAGCACTCCCTGACCGGGCACGTTGGAATCGGTGGACCGGCGCAGTGCGGCGAGACCGCGACTGATCAGGCTCCGGACGGTGCCGTCACGGCATTCCAGAGCCGCACCGATGTCCGAATCAGACAGATCGTGGTAATACCGCAGCACGATGGCGGCGCGCTGCTTGTCCGGCAGGCCGCTCAGCAGCGACCAGAGTTCATCGCGCTCGCCGAGCCCCCCGGTGAAATCCGGCTCGACCTCGCTCAGCGGAACTTCGGCCACGACGATCTCACCGCTGGACTTCCGCCGCCGGTCGTTGATGAACTGGTTGGACAGCGTGCGCCGCGCGTAGGCCAGTGGGACGTCCGCGCCCAGCAGCCAGGACTTGCGCTTGTAGAGCCGCACCAGGGTGTCCTGCACGAGGTCTTCGGCGGTAGCCCGGTTCCCGGTCAGCAAGTACGCAGTGCGGGCAAGTGGGGACGCACTGGACCGGACGAAATCGGCAAACGCCTCGTCTTCTTCCTGGGCGCGATCCACGGTGCCGGTGAGTTTAACCGGGCGCTCGCGCCACGCCGGACCCACCAGCAGCGGGCGGGGCTGCGCGAGCAACATCCCGGTCCCCCTCATCCATCCTTCGGCTGGCTGGCTCTTCGACGGGCCGCACGTCGGCCGCACCGTCCTCCTCACTGACAGCACTAGACCGCCGCACCGTTGCAGTGCGGGCCCGGATCCCCTTTGTGCCGAGCGGGAGCTTTTCGTCACGACACGCCGACGAACGTGACTGGAAGCTCCCGCTCGGCGGCAACAACCTCCCGCTCGTGCGGAGATCAGGTCGTCGCGCGGGTTCCGCCGACCGTCGGTCCAGGCGGCGCCATGGGTAGAGCGGGTGCGTCCGGCTGAGCTCGCGAAGCCGGCGCCATCAACACAGCCGGAGGCGCATCTCCTGGGCGTCGACCCGGCCGCCGTCGTAGTACCCGCGCCGGATCCGGGTCGGCCCGAAGCCGACCCGCTCGTACAGCCGGCGGGCCTCGGCGTTGTCCTCCCGGACCTCGAGGAACACGTCTACGACGCGCTCGTCCCGGGCGATGGCCAGCAGCGCGTCCACCAGCAGCCGGCCGACGCCCCTGCGCCGGGCCTGCGGGACGGTGCCGACGGTGAGGATCTGGGCGGTGTCGGCCACGACCTGCACCCCGGCCCACCCGAGCAGCTCGCCATCGATGCCCTCGGCCGCGAGGTAGCGACGATGCTCCCGATCGCTCAACTCCTCAAGGTACCCAGCTCGGCTCCAGGCCTCGGTGCCGAACATCTGCAACTCGTGCGGCATCACCAGATCCAGGTGCGCCTCGGTCATCGGGACCAGATGGACGCCCCCTGGCTCGATCGTCGGATCTGCTTCGGTCATCTCGTCCGGCTGTCGGCGTATGGCTTCGCATCGGGGTCGCGCAGGTATGCCGGCACCAGGGTCTCGGTCGGCGCACCGGCGCGGATGCGGTCAGAGGCAGCCGCAGCGAGCGCGGCGACACTCGGGTAGTCGTGGTCGAGCAGGGGGAAGGGCAGCACGTCCCGGTAGGCGCGCGCCCCAGCGCCGGCCATAGCGACCGGCGGTGCGCCGGCCAAGCCCTCGGCCACCTCGGTTGCGGTGCCGACGGCGGGCCCTGCAATGCATCTCCCCCCGGCGTAGAGCGCCCAATAGACCTCGCGGCGCCGGGCGTCGCCGGCCACCAACAGCGCGCCGGCCTCATCCACCGAGCCGGCGATGCCGTCGAGACTGCCGACACCGTAGGTCGGGACGTCGAAGGCCAGCGCGAGAGCTGCAGCGGTGACCAATCCGACGCGCAGCCCGGTGAACGGTCCTGGCCCGACGCCGGCTACCACTGCGGCCAGGTCTCCGCGGCCGATGCCGACCTCGCGCAGGCACTCCGCGACGGCCGGGCTCAGCAGTTCACTGTGCGCCCGCGCGTTGATCGTGCTGCGTTCCGCGCGCACGAAAGGTTCCGCTGCGACGTCGACCACCGCTGCCGCGACCGCCGCGGACGACGTGTCGATCACCAGCGCAAGCACCCCAGCAGCCTAGCCACCGTCGCCGGCCCGATGCGTTGGTGCGGACAGTGGCGATCGCCCGCGCCACCTGGCCCAGAGGGACGTTTCTGCCGTCGACCGGGAGCTCTCCATCGCAATTGTCGGCGTGTCGCGACGGAATCCTCCCTCTCGGCAAAAGTAAGTGGCGCGAAGAGCAGATCGCCCGCGCGAGGGCTAGCGAGCTTGCGGCCGAGCGGAGCGAGGGGTTCGGTTCAGAGTGGGCCCGAGCTTGCGAGGGTCCTCGAGGAACCGACAAAGCGATCGGACCAACGCAGCGATCAGACCGACGCAGCGATCAGTAAGCCACGCGTTCGTAGTTCAACCGTTCATCCCAGTCCCCGCCGTGACCGATCAGCTGCAGCGAGCGGGCCTCGGAGTCCGGCGCGCGATCGATTCGGATCTCCAGATGTGATTCCGCGAGCTGCTCGACCAGCCCGTGCCCCCACTCGACGACCAGCACCGAGCCGGTCAACTCGGCGTCCAGGTCGAGATCGTCCACCTCCGCGATCGAACCCAGCCGATAGGCGTCGACGTGCACCAGCCCGACCCGCGGACCGGGATGCACGCGGGCGATCACGAAGGTCGGAGACACGATCCGCCCGGTCACCTCGAGGCCGGAGCCGATGCCCTGGACCAGCGCGGTCTTCCCGGCGCCGAGCGGCCCGACCAGCACTACGACGTCCCCGGCGCGCAGCACCGTGGCGAGGCGAGCCCCGAACGCCTGGGTATCCGCCACCGTCGGCAGCTGGATGGGGTTGCCCGTCACCCGCGCCGCTTCGCTGCGTCGCCCGCCTCGTCGAGGGCACGCTGAACCAGGTCGCCGATCGCCTCGTCCACGTCGTCGGGTCGCTCCATCAGGGCGACGTGCCCAACGCCGTCGAGGCGTACCAGCTTCGCCTTGGGCAGCGCCTCGGCGATGCGCTCACTGTGTGTCACCGGGGTCATCACGTCGAGTTCGCCGACGATGATCACGACGTCGGTGTGCTGCAGCACCTGCAGGCCGGCCGCCCCGTCATGGTCCATCAGCGTGCCGAAGAAGTCGGCGATCGCAATGATCGGGGTCGCGGAGATCAGCGAGTTGAGGAAGTCGACAACGTCTGGGCTGATCGCCTTGTCGCCGAAGCTGAGCCGACGGGTGATCAGCCAGGCGATGTCGGTGCCCAGCCGCCGGCCGCTCTCGACCAGGTTGGCGCGCCTGCGGGCGGTCCGCAACAGCGCGCCGGTGATCGGCCCCTGTACCCGCCCGAACAGGGCCGGCAGACCGAGCGGGACGCTCGCCATGTCACCGGACGACGTGGCCACCAGGGCAACTCCGATGATTCGCGGGCCGGACCGGCGTCGGGCGAGTCGTCGCGGCGGAGCGGATTCACCATCGGCGAAGTACTGCGGGAAGGCCCCGGCGAAGTGTTGGATCGCCATGCCGCCCATCGAATGACCGACCAGCACGACCGGTCCGGCCGGCGCGATTTCCTCCAGCACCGTGAACAGGTCCCGGCCGAGCTGCTCCATCGTTGCACCGGCCGGTACGGACGCACCCGATCGGCCGTGACTGCGCTGGTCGTAGAACACCATCCGGATCTGCGAGCCGAATCGCTCAGCCAGGTCACGACGCTGGAAGTAGAACGCCCGTAGCGACAGCGTGTAGCCGTGCAGGAAGACGACGGTCAGCGGCGCGCCGAGCGGACCGACCTCCTCGACGTGCAGTTCCACGCCGTCCTCGGCGTGCACGATGCGAGTCCGGTCCGGCGCCAGGTCGTCGAAGTCGCGAGCCGGCGGGGCATTGCGGTTGCAGCGCTGCTTGACGATGTACCGCTCCGCGGCGAGGCCGCCGGCCGCCACCGCTGCGAGCGAGCCGACCACGCCGCCGATCACGCCGGCCCGGGTCACCATCCGACGACCTCCGGCTCGTGGCTGCCGACGTACTCGCGCGGTACCCGCGACCCGATGCGGGTGACGATCTCGTAGTGGATGGTGTCCAGCGCATCGGCCCAATCCTGCGCGGTGGGCTCCCCGTCCAGGCCCGGGCCGAACAGCAGCACCTCGGCACCATCGCGGACTTCGGCATCGCCCACGTCGAGGACAAACTGATCCATGCACACCCGGCCAGCGATCCGATATCGGCCGGCGCCGATCTGCACCGGTCCGAGATTCATTGCCGCGCGGGGGATCCCATCTGCGTAGCCCAGCGGGACGAGTGCGAGCGTCGTCTCCGCGGCGGTGACGTACTGGTGGCCGTAGGAGACTCCTTCGCCGGCGGCCACCCGCTTGGCCAGCGCAACCTCGCTGCGCAGTGTCATCGCGGGAGTCAACCCAGGAGCGGGGACCTGCGGCACCGGGTTCAGCCCGTACACGGCGATACCCGGTCGAACCAGATCGAAGTGGGCGTCAGGCAGCGTGAGAGTGGCCGCCGAGTTGGCCAGGTGCCGCAATTGCGGACGCAGGCCGGCTCGCTCGGCGACCTCGAGCCCGGCGCGGAACCGCTCCAGCTGGGCGGCGTTGGTGGGGTGGCCAGGCGCGTCGGCGTAGACGAAGTGACTCCAGACCCCCATCACCTCGACGCCGTCCGCCGATGCGGCCGCCGCGACGAGAGCCGGCCACTCGGTGACGTACGCGCCGTTGCGGGAGAGCCCGGTGTCCAACTTGAGGTGCACCCGGGCCGTCGTCCCGGTGGCGGCTGCGGCCGCCACGACCAGCGCGAGCGCGGGCAGTCCGTTCACACTGATGTCGACGTTCGCGCCGACGCACGCGGCCAGCGACTCGGTCTCCGACGGGCTCCACAGCCAGACCAGCGTCGGCGCCTCGATGCCTGCCGCCCGCAGCGTCAGCGCCTCGTCCAGCATGGCCACACCGAGCCAACTCGCCCCGCCGTGGAGGGCGGCGCGGGACGCGGGCAGCAGGCCGTGCCCGTACCCGTCGGCCTTGACCACCGCCATCACATCCGCGGTCGTCCGCGACTTCAGGTGCGCGACATTGCCGCTGATCGCGGCGAGGTCGATACGCGCACTGGAAGCCGACACACACAGCAGTCTCTCAAAGACCGGCCGCGGACACCCGCCGGTGCGACGAGCGGCACTCTTAATTGAGCGGATGGTGACGGAAAAGTGCCGCGCCCGAACGAATCGGCGCCCTGGACGGCCATTTCCGGGCGCCCGGGGCGGAAATCCGACAGCTACTGCAGATGCCGGCGCGCGGAGCGGACCGCAGCGAGCACATCCGCGGCACTGGGCGGCCCGTCGGCGGCAGCGAGCTGACCGGCCACGCCGTGCAGGTAGGCGCCGCACGCGGCGGCGAGCTCAGCCGGTAGACCACTGGCCAGCAAAGTGCCGATGATGCCGCTCAACACGTCCCCGCTGCCGGCGGTCGCCAGCCAGGGCGTCCCGGTCGGGTTCAGATACGCCGGACCAGCTGGGCCGGCGACCACGGTGGTGTTGCCCTTCAGCAGCACGACCGCACCACTGTCCGCGGTAGCCATCCGGGCGGCACCGACGCGGTCGTCGCCGACCGCCCCGAACAGCCGCTCGAACTCGCGGTCGTGTGGGGTCAGCACGGTCGGCTGGGTACGCGCGGCGAGGGCGCCGGCGAAGTCGGCACCGGCGAGCAGGGTGATCGCGTCGGCATCGACGAGCACCGGCACGTCCTCCGCGAGTACCTGCCGTAACGACTCCCGCGCCGCATCGCCGGTGCCGAGGCCGGGGCCGACGACCCACGCCTGCACACGGCCGGCGGAGGGGACGTCGTCCTGCACCACGACCTGCGGCCACGCGGTGCGCACCGCGTCCGGGGCCGCACCGGCGTAGCGCACCATGCCGGCCCCCGCCTGGACAGCGCCGCCGGTACACAGCACGGCCGCTCCGCCGTATTCCGGCCCGCCGGCCACCACACCGACGACGCCGCGGGTGTACTTGTCGTCCTCTGGACCGGGCACCCCCAGCAAATCGACGACGTCCGCGGCCTCCAGCACCTGTAGCTCGGGCTCAGCCAGATATTCGTCGAAGCCGAGGTCGACGAAGCGCACATCGCCGGCGTGGTCTGCTCCCGGACCGATGAGCAGCCCGGGCTTCAGGCCTCCGAATGTCACCGTCGTCGTGGCCGCGATGGCGCGCTGAGGCACCGCGCCGGTGTCTCCGTCGATACCGCTGGGCAGGTCCACGGCAACCACCGGAACACCCGTCTGCACAAGGGTGTCTGCCAATTCCACTGCAGCACCGCGCAGACCGGGTTTGCCACCGAGCCCGACGATCCCGTCGATGACGAGGTCGGCGGTGGTCATCCACGCCTCGGCGAGGTCAGCATCGAGCACCCGCCCGCCGGCGGCACGCAACGCCCGCAAACCGGCGCGATGCACGCGGTCCGGCGCGAGCAGCACCGCCCGCACGACGACACCGGCCGCGGCCAGCCGGGCGCCTGCGTAGAGCGCGTCGCCACCGTTGCTGCCGCTGCCGACCAGCACCCCGACCCTCCGGCCGTACCCACCGCCGGTACGGCCGCGCAGCAGTTGCGTCGCGGTCACCGCGACGGCTGTGGCGGCGCGTTGCATCAGCGCGCCCTCCGGCGTGTGCGCGAGGGCCTGCCGCTCCGCCTCGCGGATCGCTTCGGCCGGCCACACCCCGCGCATCAGCCGTCCCGTTCGGCCACGACGACGGCGGAGGCGATGCCGCCGTCGTGGGAGAGCGAGACGTGCCAGCCGGTGACGCCGAGCGCAGCGGCCCGGGCGGCGACCGTCCCGATCACCCGCAGCGACGGTCGGCCTACGTCGTCGGTCATTACCTCTGCGTCGGTCCAGGCCATCCCGCCGGGCGCGCCGAGTGCCTTGGCCAACGCTTCCTTCGCGGCGAACCGGGCTGCCAGCGACTCCGCGCTGCGCGGCTGGCCGGCAGTGGTGACTCGCTCGGCGTCGGTGAACAGCCGGTCGGCCAGCGAGCCGGTGCGCTGCAACGCGTCGGCAAAGCGCTCGACCGGGACGACGTCGATGCCCACTCCGACGATCACGAAGCCGCGCCCGCGGCGGCCTTCCCGGACGTGGCTGCGGTTTCCGCAGTGGGTGCGGCGACCGACCCGGGTGGCGCGTAGTCAGACAGGTGACCGGGGAATGCCGACATCCCCGGGTTGAGGAAGGCGAACGCGTTGTTCACCGCAGTAGCCACCTCGCCGAACCCGGTGGCGATGAGCCGGACTTTGCCCGGGTACTCGCAGATGTCGCCTGAGGCGTACACGCCGGGCACCGACGTCTGCATCATGGTGTCGACGACGAGGTGCCGCCTCTGGATGATGTCCAAACCCCAGTCCAGCAGCGGGCCGAGGTTGGCCGTGAAGCCGAGCGCGGCGACCAGGCGGTCGCAGGTGAGCCGCTTGGTATCCCCCTCGACGATCACCTCGACGGCCGTGACGTCCGGTTCGGCGATGACGGCCGAAACCTGCGCATCGGTGAACAGCTGCACAGACGATGCCTTCATCACGTCGACCGAGTGCGGATGCGCGCGGAACGCGGCGCGGCGGTGCACGACGGCGACCGAGTTCGCGATCGGCTCGAGCATCAACGCCCAGTCCACCGCGCTGTCCCCGCCGCCGACGATGACCACGTCGAGGCCCGCATAGTTAGCCGGGTCGGGGACGAAGTGCACGACACCGCGGCCGAGGTACTCCTCGCCGGACGGCAACGGGCGTGGGGTGAAGGTACCGATACCGCCGGTGACGACGATGGCCCGGCACTCGACGCGCTTGTTCTGCGAAGTGGTCACCGAGAACGTGTCGCCGCCGCGCTCCAAACCGATGGCCTGGTGGCCGAGGAGGTAGTTGGGTGCGAACGGTGCTGCCTGGTTGACCAGGTTGTCGACGAGGTCGCGGCCGCGGATGGCTGGGAACCCGGCCACGTCGAAGATCGCCTTCTCCGGGTACATCGCGCTGATCTGACCGCCCGGCTCGGGCAGCGAGTCCAGCACGGCTGTGGTGAGCCCACGCACTCCCGCGTAGTACGCGCCGAACAGCCCCACCGGGCCGGCGCCGACGATGAGCACATCCACAGCAAGGGTATCGGCCTCATCGCTCACCCCACGGACCCTAACCGAGCAGACCGGGCCGGTCACCTACTGCCCCGCGCACCGAGTGGATCCCGGCGAGAAACACCCCGAACCCGTGAGTGGCGCCCCGAAGCTGTTGAGTGGTGCGTTCTACCGTTGAGTGGTGCGATATTTCGCACCACTCAACCCGAAACCGCACCACTCACCAGCACGCCCACGGGCCGCAGCCGCGCCAGCACAATCCGCCCACAGCGGTTCCTGCAGCGCGATCAGGTCGCCTTATTCGACGGTGACGGACTTGGCAAGGTTGCGTGGCTTGTCGATGTCGAAGCCGCGCGAGCGGGCGATCGAGGCGGCCAGCACCTGCAAAGGGATGACGGTGATCATCGGCGAGCTCAGCGTCGGGCTGCGCGGCACCACGATCAGGTCGGTGGCCAGCGCCGCGGCGACCGCGTCACCTTCCTCCGCGACGACGATGGTGCGGGCGCCACGGGCCCGGATCTCGGCCACGTTCGAGGCCATCTTCTGGTGCAGCAGCGGGCGGCCCTCCGGCGACGGCATCACGCACACCACCGGCAGGCCCTCTTCGATCAGTGCGATCGGGCCGTGCTTCAGCTCGCCGGCCGGGAAGCCCTCGGCGTGCATGTACGCCAGCTCCTTGAGCTTCAGCGCACCTTCCATCGCGATCGGGAACCCGACGTGCCTGCCGAGGAACAGCACAGCCTTGCTGGTGCCCAGGCGCTCGCCCAGCTCGGCCACCGGGCGCATCGCATCGAGGGTGGCTCGGACGATGGCGGGCACCTTCTCCAGCTCGGCGAAGTCGCGGGCCACCTCGTCCTCGTACTTCGTGCCGCGGGCCTGTGCGATCGCCAGCGCGACGAGCTGCACCGCGGCGACCTGCGAGACGAACGTCTTCGTCGCCGCGACGCCGATCTCCGGTCCGGCGCGGGTGTAGAGCACCGCGTCGGACTCGCGCGGGATCTGCGCGCCGTTGGTATTGCAGATCGCCAGCACCTGCGCGCGCTGAGCCTTGGCGTGGCGCACCGCTTCGAGCGTGTCCGCCGTTTCACCGGACTGGCTGATCGCCACGACCAGGGTCTGCCGGTCGAGCACCGGGTCGCGGTAGCGGAACTCCGACGCCAGCTCGATCTCCACCGGGATGCGGGTCCAGTGCTCGATCGCGTACTTGCCGAGCAGCCCGGCGTGGTAGGCCGACCCGCAGGCGACGATGAAGACCTTGTCGACGTCGCGCAGTTGCTGATCGTCCACCCGGCGCTCGTCCAGCACGATTCGGCCGCCGACGAGATGCCCGCGCAGCGTCTCGGCGATCGCCGTCGGCTGCTCGTCCATCTCCTTGAGCATGAAGTAGTCGAAGCCGCCCTTTTCCGCGGCGGTGAGGTCCCAGGTGATCTCGAACGGGGTGCCCTCGACGTCGACGCCGCCGAAGTCGGTGATCGTGTAGCCGTCCCTGCGGATCTCGATGACCTGGTCCTGGCCGAGCTCGACCGCCTTGCGGGTGAAGGAGATGAACGCCGCGACGTCGCTGCCCAGGAACATCTCCCCATCGCCCACGCCGAGCACCAGCGGCGAGTTCCGGCGCGCGGCGGCCACGATCCCGGGCCGATCGCGGTCAACCGCGACCAGGGTGAACGAGCCGTCCAGCCGACGGCAGGTCATGCGCAATGCCTCGGTGAGGCCTGCGTCCGGGTGCGCGGCGAGATATCCGCCGAGCAACTGCGACACGACTTCGGTGTCGGTCTCGCTCCGCATCTCCACGCCGGCCGCCTCGAGCTCACGCCGAAGTGCCGCGAAATTCTCGATGATGCCGTTGTGCACCACGCCAACCCGGCCGGCCTCGTCCTGATGGGGATGGGCGTTTAGGTCGTTGGGCGCCCCATGGGTAGCCCACCGGGTGTGCCCCATCCCGGTCGTTCCGACGAGCGTCTGGCCGGCTAGTTCTTTGTCGAGATTCTCGATTCGGCCGGCCTTCTTGACGACCTGCAACGGCCGGCCGGCCTCGACGATCGCAACCCCGGCCGAGTCGTAACCCCGATATTCCAGGCGGCGCAGGCCCTCGACGACTACCTCGACGGCGCTCCGGTCTCCGACGTATCCGACGATGCCGCACATGGTGGGTTCAGAGTAGCTGCCGCCGCCTCTCCAAACACCGGGATGAGACCCACAGCCAGCAGCGGCGCGATCGCCACGATCGCGAAGGCCCAGGAGTAGCCGCACCCGGTGACGATCGCGCCGACGACCGCGGGGGTGAGGCCCGCGGCGACGTTCTGGCCGGTGTTCTGCACACCGAGGGCCCGACCCGCCCAGGCGGTACCGGCCATCTCGGCGACCGCGGTGAACGCCAGACCGTTGTCGGCGACGGTGACGATGGCACCCACCACGAAGCCGACGATGACGATCCAGGAGTGGGCAGCAGCGCCGAGGCACAACACGAGCATCACCGCCGCACTCGCCACGGCGAGTTGGCGCATTGGCCGCAGCCGGCTGCCGATCCGGTCGGACCACACCCCGGAGCCGATTCGGCCGGCCGCTCCGGCGAGTTGGGCGCAGAACACCAGCCGACCGGCGTCCACGGCACTCCAGCCGCGCTGGTCCACGAGGTACACGAGAGTGAACCCGGCGACGGCGAACTGGGGCACCACCAGCGCCGCACTCGACAAGTGCACCCGCCAGAGGACGCCGCCGCGGTAGGGCGATGCCGTCGGTTGGCCGCTCACCCGGGCGGGCCGGGTCGGATCGATGGCGATCAGCATGACCAGAACGGCCATCACCCCGCACGCGAGCGCCGGCAGGAACATCGCATGCCGCACCCCGACGTGATGGCTGAGGCTGGGCAGGGTCAATGCGGCGACCGCCACGCCGAGCGGCTGCGCGGTCTGCCGGACACCCATCGCGAAGCCGCGCTCGTGACCGGCGAACCAGCCCATCACCAAGCGACCGCTGGCAGCGTTGACCGAGCCCGCCGCTGCGCCGGCCGCGCCGAGCACGACGGCGAGCTCCACCACACCGTGCACCTGCGTGGCGCCCACCAACAGGACAGCGGCCAGCGCCAGCCCAAGGGCCATCACTCTGCGCTCGCCGAACCGATCGGCGGCTGCGCCCCACGCGATCAGGGTGCAGAGCAGGCCCACTGACGGCGCACCGACGATGACGCCGGCGGTAGTCAGCGAGACCCCGTCCTGTTCCCGCAGCGCCGGGAGCACCATGGGCAATCCGTAGAGGAACAGACAGGTCGCCGCCTGGCCGAGCAGCCCGACCGCAAGGATTGCCCACCGCCGGACACCGTGCTGTGCCGTCGCTGCGATCGTCACCACGGTTCCTCTCGTCGAGATCGTGCGTGGTTGACTCTAGGTGGCTGTCTCGACTGATAGGAATTGATTCTCATCAGTTGAGACATTGTGACGTTCGCGAAGACCGAACCACGCGCCGATCACGACGTGGCCCGGACCCTGCAGGCAGATCACCGGGAGGATGCCCAGCACCGACGCCAACGCACCCGACCCGATCGCGCCGACCAACGCTCCGGCACCACCTAACGCGGAGAGCGCCCCGAACACTCGGCCTCGATACCTGTCCGCGGTGTAGCTCTGGAACAGCGTCATCAGTCCGGCGATCGACAACGCCGATGGCAGACCAACGGCAAGCATCAGCACGATCGCAGGCCAGATACCGCCCAGGACCAACGGGTAGCAGAAGAGCATCAGGTCGATCGTGCCGAAGGCCACCGATCCCCAGGCGAACATCGCCGTGGGTGAAAACCGGGCGGCGACGACGGCAGCGATGAATCCGCCGACGATCCCGCCGGCCGCCTGGACCGCAACGATCACGCCGTAGGTCGGCGCGTCTGCGTGCAGCACGCTGCGCACGAACGGTGCGAACAGCGTGCTGAACGCACCCTGGCCGATGCCGGTCACCGCGGCGAAGAGGAGCAGGCCGCGCAAGTGCCGATGGCGTAGCGCGATGGAGGCACCTTCGCGCCAGTCCCGCATCAGTGCCCCAACTCGCCCGGCGACGACCTGCTCCACGATCGGCGCACCGAACGGCGCACCGAACGGCACCGCAGCGGGCCGAGGATCGCGCAGTACAGCGAGCAGACCGGCGGCGAACAGGAAGCTGCCCGCATCGAAGATCACCAGCCAGTGCAGACCGGCCGAGACCACCAGCAGACCGCCCAACGCTGAGCCGATCAGCCGGCTCACGTCCTTGGCCTGGCCGTTCAGTACGTTCGCGGTGCCGAGCTCGGCATCGTCGACGAGGTGTGGCAGCAGCGCCGCCTCGGTCGGCAGGAAGAACTGTTCCAGAGTGTTGAGCGTGAACGCGACCAGGTAGATGACCCACGCCTCGCCAGCCGCGTGCACGAGGAGCAGGGGCAGCAGGCCCGCGGCCATCAAGACGCTGACGATGATCATCGTTCGGCGCCGGTCCCACCGATCGGCAAACACCCCCGCCAGCGACCCCATCAGCACGCTCGGCAGCAGCGCTGCCATCAACATCAGGCCGGACGCGATCGTGGAGCCGGTCAGGACATAGATGTAGTAGGCCAGACCTACGCTCAGCGCCCAGTCACCGATCTGGGAGACCAGCGCCGCGCCGAGCAGCAGTCGCAGCTCCCGTCGGCCGCGCAGCAGGACCAGCAACGCGCGCACGTCAGCCGCCGGAGTCCGTCGGTTGCAGCGGGACGCCGACGATGGTGACGCTCACGGGCAGCGCGCCGGCCGGCCGGGCCGCTGCGTCGCCGAGCCGACGGCGCTCCACCAGCGGGAGCAGCACGCTGTCCAGGGCGGCGGAGAGTTCGGCCATCTCGTCGGCGGTTAGGTAGATCAGGCTCTGACTGACGCCGCTGTGCTCACGCCAGTGCGCGGACATCTGCGAGCGTCGGCGCTGCCAGTCCTGCACGTCCTCGACGGCCCGCTCGGCCATCAGTTGCTCCAGCGCGCCGGAGGCCGCCTCGGCATCCTGATCGAGGTTGGGGCCCCGCACGGTGGAGGTATGCAGGATGCGCCACGGCCGCTCCCGCTCGTCGGCGGCCGCGGATCGTTCGATGAAGCCGTACTTCTCCAACTGGCGCAGATGGTGCGAGGCGAGCGCGTGGCTGATGCCGAGCCGTCGGGCCGCCTCGGCCGCGGTGATGGGTCCGTCCCGGCCGATCAGGCCGTGCAGACGCAACCGCAACGGGTGCGTCCAGGCCCGGATGGCCCGGGCATCGGTGAGCCTGCGCAGGTGCGGGTCATTGTCGTCCATCGAAAATCCCCAAGACATGCTTGGAATGATGCCGACAGCCGTCCAGATATGTCAAGCAAATGCTTGGGAACGTCTCCCTGCGCCGCGAGAGTCCGCAAATGCACAGGGTCAGGTGGCAGCGGCGACGGTCTTGGCGACCCGGTCGGCCAGTTCGTGCGCCTGCTGCTCGCTCGGCGCCTCCACCATGACCCGGACGAGCTGCTCGGTGCCGGACGGGCGCAGCAGGATGCGACCAGCGTCGCCGAGTTCGGCCGCGGCTTCGCCGACCGCGAGCCGGACCTCGTCGGAGGACGCCACCGCGTGCTTGTCGATCACCCTGACGTTGAGCAGCACCTGGGGCAGCCGGGACACGATGCCGGCGAGCTCGGCAAGCGGGCGTCCGCTGCCGGCCATCGCGGCGAGAATGTGCAGCGCGGTGAGGATGCCGTCACCGGTCGTCGCGGAGTCAGTGAAGATGACGTGGCCACTCTGCTCGCCGCCCAGGTTGAGCATCCGCCCGTTGAGCTCCTCGAGCACGTAACGGTCGCCCACCGGCGCTGCCACCACAGTGATGCCGGCATCGCGCATGGCGTGGTGGAAGCCGAGGTTGCTCATCACCGTGGCCACCACCGTGTCCTGAGCCAACCGACCGGCGTCGCGCATCCGAACCGCGCAGATCGCCAGGATCTGATCGCCGTCGACGATCGACCCGTCCGCGGCGACGGCCAGGCAGCGGTCGGCGTCGCCGTCGTGCGCGATCCCGATGTCGGCGCCGGTGCGCAGCACCGCGGCAACCAACGGCTCCAGATGCGTCGAGCCGCACCCGTCGTTGATGTTCAGCCCGTCCGGGTCGGCGCCAATGACGGTGACCTCGGCACCGGCACGGCGGTAGACCTCCGGAGCCAGCTGCGACGCCGCGCCGTTCGCGCAGTCCACGACCACGCGCAGCCCGGCCAGCGAGGCGGGCACCGCGGCGAGCAGATGTTCGGCGTACCGCTTTGCGCCGTCGGACACGTCACTAACCCGGCC
Source organism: Jatrophihabitans sp. (assembly GCA_051001975.1). Classification (GTDB taxonomy): domain Bacteria; phylum Actinomycetota; class Actinomycetes; order Mycobacteriales; family Jatrophihabitantaceae; genus DATAEG01. Next base: position 26,927 of record JBPCMU010000022.1, on the reverse strand, counting down.
AATGTCGCTGCCGGTTGGCCGGAGCGAACCACCTACAGCGATCCGAGCCTCGATCTCGGCCTCCACCTCATCGGGCAGTTTGCGACCGCCCACGGCGAAGATCTTGATGCCGTTGTCCGGCATCGGGTTGTGACTGGCCGAGAGCATCACGCCGAGATCCGCGTCGAGGTCCGCGGTCAGGAACGCGACCGCCGGGGTGGGCAACACCCCGACCCGCACCACATCGACGCCGGTGCTGGTCAGCCCGGCAACGATGGCGGCTTCGAGCATCTCGCCGGAGGCCCGCGGATCCCGGCCGACGACAGCAATCGGTCGACGACCCGGAGCACCAGAGGTCATTACCGTGGCGGCGGCGGCGGCCACCGCCAAGGCCAGCTCCGGCGTCAACAGATCGTTGGCGAGGCCCCTGATGCCGTCGGTCCCGAACAGCTCACCCACCGAAGGCGGATCAGCGCTTGGAGTACTGGGGCGCCTTGCGGGCCTTCTTCAGGCCGTACTTCTTGCGCTCCTTGACCCGCGGGTCGCGGGTGAGGAAGCCGGCCTTCTTCAGCACCGGCCGGTCGTCGAGGTTGATCGCGATGAGCGAGCGGGCGATGCCCAATCGCAGCGCGCCGGCCTGGCCGGTGATCCCGCCGCCGACGATGGTGGCGACGACGTCGTACTGGCCGTCCTTCTCCAGGGCGACGAACGGCTCGCGGATGAGCTGCTGGTGCACCTTGTTCGGGAAGTAGGCGTCCAGCTTCCGACCGTTGACGGTGATGCTGCCGTTGCCGACAGTGAGACGAACCCGGGCAATGGCCTCCTTGCGCCGGCCGACGATCGCCGCGGTGGGGATCGTCCCGGCCGGCGTTGGCCCAGCTGCCGGCGTTGTCGCAGCAGCCGTCGTCGCGTCGGGTGGCGTCGCGGCGGGCGAAGTCGCCTCAGGCGTGGTCGTCGCGGCGGACGTGTCCCCCGCGGTCGTTTCTGTGGTGCTTTCGGTCACGATGCTCCCTCTAAGTCTTCTGCTACCCGGCGCTTACTGCGCGACCTGGGTGATCTGGAACGGCTTCGGCTTCTGCGCGATGTGCGGGTGGTCCGGGCCCGCGTAGACCTTCAGCTTCTTCAGCTGCTTGCGGCCGAGGCTGTTCTTCGGCAGCATCCCGCGCACCGCGAGCTCGACCACGCGGCGGGGCTTGGACTCGAGCATCTCGCCGACGGTCTGCTTGCTGAGGCCACCCGGGTAACCGGAGTGGCGATACCGCGGCTCGTCGCGCTTCGCCGGATGCACGGCGACCTTCTCGGCGTTGATGACGACGACGAAGTCACCGACATCAACGTGCTGGGCAAACTGCGGCTTGTGCTTACCGCGCAGCAGCATCGCCGCATGGGTAGCCAGCCGACCGAGCACGATGTCGTTGGCGTCGATGACGTGCCAGGCACGCTCGATCTCGCCGGGCTTGGGGTTGTAGGTAGGCACGTGCCTGCTCTCCACTCGGTCTTCACGACGCCGAGGCGCCGCTCCCACAGTCCGGTGACGCTGGACATTGAACTCTGGGACATGGCCGGACATGTACGCGCAGAACGCGCGGTACACCGTCTAGAAACGATACCGGCGCGCCCCCACCCGTCCAAATCGGCACTCCCCGGATCGCTGCGTTCACGGATCGCTGCGTCGGTTGACTCGCGAACCCTCGCAAGCTTGGGCCCACTCACAACCGAACCCCTCGCTCCGCTCGGCCGCAAGCTCGCTGCGCTCGCGCGGGCGATCCCTCTTCGCGCGAGCGCTCATCGTGTGGTGGTCACCTGACCGTGGTCGCACGGCCGTGTCTACCGCGCCCTGGATACCCGGGCGGAGTCCCAGATCGGCTCGGCGGACTCCAGTACCTGGCCGTCGGATCCGAAGATGAGGTAGCGGTCGAAGCTGCGCGCGAACCACCGGTCGTGGGTGACCGCGACGACGGTGCCCTCGAATGCCTCCAGCGCCTCCTCCAACGCCTCGGCGCTGATCACATCGAGGTTGTCGGTCGGCTCGTCCAGCAGCAGCAGGGTCGCGCCGGAGAGCTCGAGCAGCAGGATCTGAAACCGCGCCTGCTGGCCGCCGGAGAGCGTCCCGAATCGTTGCTCGCCCTGATCCTGCAGGCCATAGCGACGCAGCCGGCCCATCGCCCGGCCCAGGTCCAGGCTCGGCCGGTCCGCGGCACCGGTCCAGAGCAGGTCGACCAGCGTCTGGTCGTTCCATCCCGGATGGACGTGGGTTTGTGCGAACATGCCGGGCACGACGCGAGCTCCCAGTTTGGCAACACCGGTGTGCGCCACCGGGTCGCCGGCCAGCAACCGCAGGAAGTGTGACTTCCCAGCACCGTTCGAGCCGAGGGCGGCCACCCGTTCGCCAAAGAAGATCTCGGCGTCGAACGGCTGCATCAACCCGGTCAGCTCGAGCGCCTCGCAGGTGATCGCACGGACCCCGGTACGGCCGCCGCGCAGCCGGATCGAGACCCGTTCTTCGGTGGGCTTGTCCGGCGGTGGTCCCGCCTCCTCGAATCGCTCCAGCCGACGTGCCATCACCCGATACTTCTGCGCCATCACCTCGCTGACCTTGGCCTGCTGCTGCAGCGTGCGGACCAGTTCCTTGAGGCGGGCGTGCTCCTCCTCCCACCGGCGACGCAGCTCCGCCATCCGGTCGTGTTTGGCCGCCCGGGCCTCGTGATACGAGGCGAACCCGCCACCGTGCACCCAGGCGGTGCCACCTTCTACGGTGATCACCCGGTCGGCGACCTCGGCCAGCAGCTCGCGGTCGTGGCTGACGAACAGCACGGTCTTCGTCGTCTCCCGCAGCCGCTCCTCCAGCCATCGCTTGCCCGGCACGTCCAGGTAATTGTCCGGCTCGTCGAGCAGCAGCACCTCATCCGGGCCGCGCAGCAGCGCCTCGAGTGCCAGCCGTTTCTGCTCGCCTCCGGACAGCGTGGTCAACTCGCGGTACTTGCACCGCTCGTAGGGCACACCCAGAGCCGCGACGGTGACGGTGTCCCAGCGCACCTCGGCGTCGTAACCCCCGGCGTCGCCCCAACCGCCCAGCGCTCCGGCGTAGCGCAGCTGGGTGTCGGTGTCGTCGCGTTCCATCATCGCCAGCTCCGCTGCTTCGAGGCGGCGCCAGGCCTCCTGCAATGGGTCCGGAGAAAGCCCCAGCAGAAACTGCTCGACGGTGGTGCCGTCGCGCACCGAACCGATGAACTGGCGCATCACGCCCAGGCCGCCGGACCGGGCGATGCTGCCACTCTGCGCGGGGATGTCACCGGCGATCAGGCGCAGCAACGTCGTCTTGCCGGCGCCGTTCGCACCGACCAGCGCCACCCGCCGGCCCTCGCCGACCCGGAAGGTCACGTCGTCGAGCAGCACCGTCCCATCGGCGAGCTGATGCCGTACTCCCGAGACGTCGACGTAGCCCACAACAGCACAGTGTCCGGCACGCCGACCCAACCGTGCACCCGGTTATGCGCGAGAATGGCGCAATGACGGTGACGGACACATCCCTGTCGGACCTGATCGCTGCGCTTGCCGAGGGCATGGTCGTCACCGATCCGGACATCGTTGCCTCTTATCGGCAGGACTGGGCCCGCGAGGCCGACGCCGGAACTCCCCTGGCCGTGGTGCGGGCAGCGTCCACCGACGACGTAGTGACGACGATGCGTTGGGCCAGCGAGCACAGGGTGCCCGTCGTGCCGCGCGGCGCCGGCAGCGGATTGTCCGGAGGCTCGAGCGCGGTCACCGGCGGCATCGTGCTGAGCATGGAACGGATGCGCACCGTCACCATCGACACCTCCACCCGAACCGCGATCGCCCAGCCCGGCGCGTTGAACGTCGCGGTGAAGGCGGCCGCCGCTGCCGAGTCGCTCTGGTACCCGCCGGACCCGTCCTCGTTCGAGATCTGCTCGATCGGCGGCAACGTGGCAACCAACGCGGGCGGGTTGTGCTGCGTGAAGTACGGCGTCACCACCGACTACGTGCTCGGTCTGGAGATCGTGCTCGCCGACGGCACCCTGATCCGGCTCGGCGGCCCGCGCATCAAGGACGTGGCCGGGCTGTCGCTGATGAAGCTGTTCGTCGGCAGCGAGGGCACGCTGGGCATCATCACCGAAGTGACGCTGCGGCTGCTTCCGGCCAAGCCGCCGGCGAGCACACTCGTCGCGATGTTCCGCTCGATGGAGGACGCCGCTCGGGCGGTGGTGGCGATCACCTCGACGTTGCGACCGTCGATGCTCGAGCTGATGGATGCCATCAACATCAACGCCGTCGAGGACCTGCTCTCGATGGGTCTGGACCGCACTGCCGGTGCGTTGATGGTGGCCCAGTCCGACGCACCCGGTGCCGCTGCCGCCTCGGAGATCGAAGCGATGCAGACAGCAGCCGAGGGGTGCGGATCCACGGAGGCGTTCTCCACCACTGATCCGGTCGAAGGCGAGGCATTCTGCGCCGCCCGACGCGCTTCTTTCCCGGCGCTCGAGCGCAAGGGCGACCTCTACCTCGAGGACGTCGGCGTGCCGATCCCGGTGCTGCCGGTCCTGTTCGCGCGGCTACAGGAGGTGGCCACCCGCAACCAGACGATGGTGGCCACCGTCGCGCACGCCGGCGACGGCAACACCCACCCCGTCGTGGTCTACGACGCGACCGACCCGGATGCGTGCCTGCGGGCTAAGCAGACGTTCGGCGAGATCATGGAGGTGGCGATCGAGCTGGGCGGCACCATCACCGGCGAGCACGGCGTGGGTCGGCTGAAGAAGGCTTGGCTGCCCAGCTACCTCGGTCCCGAGGTCACCGCACTGAACCATCGGATCAAGGACGCCCTCGACCCGGCCGGCATCCTCAATCCGGGTGCTGTGCTCTGAGCGGCACACGACGCACCGGCACGCTGCGCTTCGACGGCGCGATCGCCGGGCTCGGCACCAGTTCGGGAACCCGGCTGGTCGTCGGGATGTGGCCGGTCAGCCCGTTCGGGCCGATCACCGACGTGATGGTCGAGCACGCCGACGGTCACCGAGTGCTCATCGCGCCGTCCGACGAGGTCGCCGAGTTCCTCGCCGCGACCTACCGATTCGACGAGATCCGTGTCGAGGCGACCACGCTCGGGATCCGGGACCAACGCTGGTCGGTGGCGAGCACCTCTTTGCAGCTGAGCCTGGAGCTAGGCCGGCGCACCACCCTGGGTCAACTGTTGGCCACCGTGCCGCGATCGGTGGCGCGCAGCCGTTGGTGGTGTTCGGCGATCGATCCGTTCGCGCATCTGCTGGTGCGCGGTGTGCACACCCGGGGAACCGCAGGTGGTGGCCGTCGCGAGTGGTACGCGGCGCTGGACCTGCACGCCGTCGACTCGGTGCATGCCGAGTGGGAAGGCACCGATCTCGGCGCGGTGCGGCCGGTTGAGCCGCCGGTACGGTTCGGCTTCGGCTCCACACCGCGCAGCCCGTCGCTCACCCGGATCACCACCACCGTCCTGATCCCCTCCCCGGCAGGCTGAGCGATAGCTCTCTTCGGCCACCGGCCAACCAGGCCGGCCGCTGGCATCGTCGGACGTCACTGCAGGAAGACGACCAGGTGGATCTCTTCAACCGCTTCGTCCACGACCCGAGCCGGTGGCCGGTGCTGTGGTCGGTCAGCGCGCGACTACCGATGTCGCTGGACCCACCGGAGGCTGCGCGCGCTCGGATCAAGGAGGTATTCGCGTCCTTATCGGTCGAGGACGGCAAGGCGCTCTACCGCCAGTTCCGGGCGGCGATGACGCTGCTCGCCACGCCGGCCTTCGCCGAGCACATCCAACCGTGGCCCTGGGGCGGGTTCGGCGGACCGTTCAGCCCCGAGCGGCATCGATACGCGGTGGAGCGGGTGATGACTGGTGGCCCAGAGCTGTTCGACCGGGTCCGCCACGATCCATCGGCCGTCGCCATCATCAGCACAGGCCCGGACCGTCTATCAGTGGGTACACCCCGCGATGACGAGCCCGGTGCTGGACACGATGCAGTACATGTTCGGCGACGCCCACGGACCCAAAGCGAGGCTGCCAACGGATCTCAACGAGGACTATCCCGACAGTTCCACGACCCCCGTGAGACGGAGATCCCGGCAACTGCCTCGCCGCAGCCTTCCGCCCTTGGCCGGCAATGCGGCGGCTGGCTTGTCCGCGGCCTCGGACGGAGCCAGCACCTGGTGGCCGGTGCCTTGATCGACGGCGCGGCAGTGTGCTGGGCCGCGCTGGGCTGCCCAGCACAGCTCCGGGGCGACCAGGTGGATGAGTATGTCGAGCCGATCTTCGTGCTCAGCAACACCTGGGCCGGGGACGAGGGCGGCTACGGCGAGTGGAACGGCACGCTGGATGTCACCGAACTCGTTACGCTGCCGACCGACCAACTGCGCGCTGCGGCGAGTTCGCTGGCCGCCTACGGCATTGCGCGCGAGATGCCGGACGATCAGTCGGAGCGGGCCGCAATGATCGCGTTGGCGTAACGGTACTGCGATGCGATTCCCATTGGCGGTAGGCAATGGGTCATCGCGCTCACGTGAGTCCTGACCGGTCGTCTGCTCAGCCGGCCGCGCTACTGCCGACCCGCAACCGGCGCGTCGCGGCCGCTCGGGCCGCGAGGTCGGCGTCGGCGGGATACCCGACCTCGACGAGGGTCAGCCCGCGGGCCGGCGCGACGGTGACAGCGCTGGGCCGATCGGCCTGGGTGAGCAGTCGGGCGGGCCAGTCGGGTGGGACGCGGCCTTCCCCGACCGCGATCAAGGCACCGACCAGGGAGCGCACCATCGAATGGCAGAACGCGTCGGCCTGTGCGGTCAGCGCGATGACCGGCCCGTCGCGAACGACGTCCAGCGCCTGCAGGCCGCGGACGGTGGTGGCCCCCTCACGGCGTCGGCAGAACGCAGCGAAGTCGTGCTCGCCGATGAGCCGGGCGGCGGCCTCTGCCATCGCGGTCGCGTCGAGCGTGCGCTTCCACGCAGCGGTATCGGCCCGCCGCAACGGATCCGCACCGTGCTGGGCATCGGTGAGCCGGTAGGCATAGCGCCGCCACACGGCGCTGAACCGGGCATCGAAGTCCGGCGATACAGCTGTCGCGGCGACGAGCCGCACGTCTGGTGGCAGCAGCCCGTTCAGCCGCCGGACGAGCGTCCGGCAGGCTGTCGTCCAGGTCGTCTCCGGAACGTCGAGGTGCGTCACCTGGCCGGTCGCGTGTACGCCGGCATCGGTTCGCCCGGCCACCGTCAGCCGGGCCGCGGGCACCCGCAGCACGGTTGCCAGTGCCCCTTCCACGGTCTCCTGCACGGTCCGCCGACCGGGTTGGGTGGCCCAGCCGGAGAAGCCGGTGCCGTCGTAGCTCAGATCCAGTCGCAGACGGCTGAACCCGCTGTCGCGCAGGGCGGCAGCGGGCTCATCCGGATCGTGCATGACGCTCAGGCTCAGGCCTTGGTGTCCTCGTCGGCCTCGTCGTCAGAGTCCCCAGTGGACTCGTCCTCGTCGGCCGAGTCGGCAACGCCGTCGTCGTCGTCCTCATCAGCGTCGGAGTCGTCAGCAAGACCGATCGCGGCCAGACCGCCTTCGTCCTCGCCCGCTTCAGCGCTCTGCTCGGTGGCCTCCGCCTCGACAACTGACGAGTCGTCATCTTCGAGATCGGCATCGACGTCCTCGGCTGCGACTGCTGCCGCGGTCGCTGACTCCGCCTTGTTCTCCTCGGCGATCTCCTTGGTCCGACCCTTCACAGCCTTACGGGCCGCCGACTTGGTGCCCCGGGCCCGCTCGGCTTCCTTCACCGTCGCCTTGCCGGCCGGCACCGACTCGACGAGCTCGATGATCGCCATCGGTGCATTGTCACCCTTGCGCGGTCCGACCTTGATGATGCGGGTGTAGCCACCCTCCCGCTCGTCGAAGTTCGGGCCGATCTCAGCGAACAGCTTGTGCACCACTTCCTTGTCGCGGATCACAGTCATCACCCGGCGCCGCGCGTGCAGGTCGCCCTTCTTGGCGAAGGTGATGAGACGCTCGGCCAGCGGGCGGAGCCGCTTCGCCTTCGCCGCCGTGGTGGTGATGCGGTCGTGCTCGAACAGCGACGTGGCCAGGTTGGCCAGCATCAGCCGTTCGTGCGACGGGCTGCCGCCGAGGCGGGGACCCTTCGTGGGCGTAGGCATGTCGTGCTCCTCGTGACCCGAAGGTCAATCAAATGTGATCGGGACTGGCTGGGTATTAAAGCTGTTCGGTCTCGGCGAAGTCTTCGCCGTTGTCGAAGTCGTCGCCGTAGCTGTCCACGGCTGCCGACAGGTCGAACCCGGGCGGGCTGTCCTTGAGGGCGAGTCCGAGACCGGCCAGCTTGATCTTGACCTCATCGATCGACTTCGAACCGAAGTTGCGGATGTCCAGCAGATCGGCCTCGCTGCGTCCGACGAGCTCACCCACGGTGTGGATGCCCTCACGCTTGAGGCAGTTGTACGAGCGGACCGTGAGGTCCAGCTCCTCGATCGGCATCGCGAACGCCGCGATGTCGGCCACCTCGGCCGGCGACGGGCCGACGTCGATGCCCTCGGCCTGCTCGTTCAGCTCACGGAACAGGCCGAACAGCTCGACCAGCGTGTGCCCGGCGCTGGCGACAGCGTCGCGCGGGCTCATCGATGACTTGGTCTCGACGTCCACCACGAGCCGGTCGAAGTCGGTGCGCTGCTCGACACGAGTCGCCTCGACGGCGTAGGTGACCTTGAGGACCGGAGAGTAGATCGAGTCGACCGGGATGCGGCCGATCTCCTGACCGGGCTGCTTGTTCTGCACAGCGGTGACGTAGCCACGGCCACGCTCGACGACCAGCTCGATCTCCAGCCGCCCCTTCTTGTTGATCGTGGCGATCTTGAGGTCCGGGTTGTGCACGACGACACCGGTCGGCGGCGCGATGTCTGCCGCGGTGACCTCGCCGGGGCCCTGCTTGCGCAGGTACATGACAACCGGCTCGTCACTCTCGGAGCTGACCACCAGCTCCTTGAGGTTCAGGATGATGTCGGTGACGTCTTCCTTCACACCCTCGACAGTCGTGAACTCGTGCAGCACTCCGTCGATGCGGATGCTGGTGACGGCCGCGCCCGGGATGGACGACAGCAGCGTGCGGCGCAGCGAGTTGCCGAGCGTGTAGCCGAAGCCCGGCTCCAGCGGCTCGATGATGAACTTGCTGCGACTGTCGGAGATGCTCTCCTCGGACAGTCCAGGGCGCTGAGAAATCAGCACAGTTGGTGCTCCTTCGTGGGTTGTGGACGACCGCTATATGACGCCCGACAGTTCGGTATTCAGTTGTGGCCACCGGTGATCGTGCAACCATTGGCGGCCTGAGAACGCCGTAGGTTGCACGATCACCGGTTTCCGTCAGTTCTTGGAGTAGAGCTCGACGATCAGCTGCTCCTGCACGGGGATCTCGATCTGCGCGCGCTCGGGCAGCGAGTGCACCAGCACCCGCAGCGTGGCCGGCACGACCTGCAACCACGCCGGCACCGGGCGATCGCCCTGAGTCTCCTTGGCGATGAGGAACGGTGTCGTCTCCAGCGACTTCGGCCGGACGTCGATGATGTCGTAGGCCGAGACGCGGTAGCTGGGGACGTCGACCTTGTGGCCGTTCACGGTGAAGTGACCGTGGCTGACCATCTGCCGCGATTGCCGGCGGGTCTTCGCGATGGCGGAACGGTAGATCACGTTGTCCAGCCGCGACTCGAGGATCTGGAGCAGGTTGTCGCCGGTCTTTCCCTGGCGACGCACGGCCTCCTCGTAGTACCGGCGGAACTGCTTCTCCAGCACGCCGTAGCTGTACTTGGCTTTCTGCTTCTCCTGCAGCTGCAGGAGGTACGCACTCTGCTTGATGCGGGCGCGGCCGTGCTGGCCGGGCGGGTAAGGGCGACGCTCGAATGCGGCGTCACCGCCGACGAGGTCGACATTCAGGCGACGGCTGATGCGGGTCGCCGGTCCGGTGTAACGAGCCATGATGTTCTAGATCTCCTAGAAGAAGGGGTTCAGACCCGGCGCCGCTTGGGCGGGCGGCAGCCGTTGTGCGGCTGCGGAGTCATATCGGAGATGGTGCCGACCTCGAGGCCGGCTGCCTGCAACGACCGGATCGCGGTCTCCCGGCCGGAGCCGGGACCCTTCACGAAGACGTCCACCTTGCGCATGCCGTGCTCCTGCGCCTTGCGCGCTGCGCTCTCCGCTGCCATCTGGGCGGCAAAGGGGGTCGACTTACGCGAGCCCTTGAAGCCGACGTGGCCGGACGATGCCCAGGCGATCACGTTGCCGTTCGGGTCGGTGATGGAAACGATGGTGTTGTTGAACGTGCTCTTGATGTGGGCGTGCCCGTGAGCGATGTTCTTCTTCTCCTTGCGGCGCACCTTCTTGGCGCCCGCTTTCCTTGCAGTTCCAGGCATTACTTCTTACCGACCTTCTTCTTACCGGCGATGGTCTTTTTGGGACCCTTGCGCGTGCGGGCGTTGGTCTTGGTGCGCTGACCATGGACGGGCAGGCCGCGACGGTGCCGGACACCCTCGTAGCAACCGATCTCCACCTTGCGGCGGATGTCGGCGGCCACCTCGCGGCGCAGGTCACCTTCGACCTGATAGTTGCCGTCGATGAACTCGCGCAGCGCGACGAGGTCCGAGTCACTCAGGTCGCGAGCGCGCAGGTCCGGGCTGATCCCGGTGGCCTCGAGAGCTGCCTTGGCGCGGGTTCGCCCGACGCCGTAGATGTAGGTGAGGGCGACCTCCATGCGCTTTTCGCGCGGGAGGTCAACTCCAGAAAGACGTGCCATGTGTCGAGTTCTCCTAGAACTTCGCCTCGAAGGTGTGGTGCGCAACCGCTCCACCGGAAATCGCGGACGATGTCTCGGCGGCTCCGGCCTTCGATCCGGAGGTGGACCCACATCCGGCCTGTCGGCCGCCGTGGGCGGGTTACGCGCGTGGGGTGGTGGTGCTGTGGTTCAGCCCTGGCGCTGCTTGTGGCGCAGGTTCTCGCAGATCACCATGACGCGGCCGTGGCGACGGATCACCTTGCACTTGTCACAGATCGGCTTGACGCTCGGCTTGACCTTCACGGCCTTGCCCTCTCTTCTTGATGGTTCCTCCCGTCCGTCGGACCACCTTTTGGTGAGCCGAGGCGTGGGGCGGGACTCGCTTTACTTGTAGCGGTAGACGATCCGCCCGCGGGTGAGGTCATACGGGGAAAGCTCGACGACGACCTTGTCCTCCGGGAGGATTCGGATGTAGTGCTGGCGCATCTTGCCGCTGATGTGGGCCAGGACCTTGTGCCCGTTGGTCAGTTCCACCCGGAACATCGCATTGGGCAGTGGCTCGACCACCCGACCTTCGAACTCGATGGCACCGTCTTTCTTCGCCATAGCCTCCGCAATTCCACACAGCTGGGCACTGCCCCACTTGAGGCAGACGCTTCATACAATGGCGCTGACCTGAGGGCCCCGATTGCCATCCGCGGCCACAGCGGACACGGCAAAGAGCAGCCTGCGCCTTAGCCAGTGTACGCAAGACGGCCGCAGCCCGCCAAATTGCTGCGTCAGCCGGTACGCGCGGCTCGCCAGGCCGGCGGCGCCACGAACACGAGTGCCAGGCCGATGAGGACCACCGCCTGGCCCTGAGCGGCGGCGAGGATGAACGCGGTGGCCAGGGCGAGGGTCGCCGCCCGCGCGACGAACTGGGTGCGGACGGTGCGCGGCTGGAGGGCGACGACGGCCAGGAGCACGACGGCCAGGATGAGGAATGACTGCGCCTCGACCGCCGAGGTGACCGGTGTCGTCACACCCGGGATGTAGATGCCCGGGTAATAGGCGCCGGCCGTGCAGAACCCCTGGTAGTCGCAGATCATCGGCCCGACCGACCCGGGCGTGAGCTGGCCCGGCTGCTGGATGAAGGTCACCACGCGTTGATTCGCCGCAGCGGCCAACAGCGCAGCCAACCCCAGTCGGGCCAGCACCGGGATGGCCCGGAACGGGTCGATCCGGTCGAACCGACCGATCGCCCGGCCGGCACTGGCCGAGATCACCACGCCGGTGGACCTCGCGGCGGAGCACCCGGCCCAGGCGGCCCGGCTTGCTCCCGGCCCGGTGCGAGCCACACGGCGCCCACTCCGGCGGCGACGCCAAGACTGAGCAGCAGGGACGTGTTCTTCTGGATGTCCGGCACGACGAACAACACCCAGAAGAAGACCAGTAGACCGGCTCCCAGCGCGCTGAGCTGCCACCCCAACCGGCTGGTCCACCCCAACTTGGGAGCCACCAGTCCCGCCAGCGTCAATGCAGCAGCCGCAATCGCAACGCCGCCCCATGCCTTGTAGTTGTGCCAGTTGTTCACGCTGTGCTCGTCGATGCTCATCCCGAGCACGATCAGGACGATGCTTGCAGCGCCGAGGGAAGTGGATAGCAACGGCACAGATGACGGCGCAGGCATCGGCTGCAGCCGGTACCCACCGGGCATCGGATGCCCCTGACCCGGCATCGGCTGCCCTTGCATCGGCTGCCCATGCATCGGCTGCCCTTGCATCGGCTGACCGGGCATCGACGGGCCGCGCGGCTGGCCGGGCGGCGGTCCGAACGGTGGCGGCATCCCCGGCCCGCCTCCCCACGGCGGTCCGGGCGGCGGCGGAGGCTGGTTCATGGCGTCACTGTAAGGCCTGTCATGCGCTGCGCCACAGGGCGTACGAAGGCCGCAATCAGCCTGCGACCGCAGAGAGCCCAACGCCCCGCTCGCCGAGTTCGGCCCGGCCGCCGTCCTGCGCGGTCAGCACCCACGGGCCGTCCTCGAGAAGAGCCACAGTGTGCTCCCAGTGCACTGCCGTCGACCCGTCTTCGGTGACGATGGTCCAGCCGTCGGCCAACTCGCGGATGGCGGGGTCGCCGAGTGTCAGCATCGGCTCGATCGCCAGGGCCATCCCGGCCACCAACTCCGGGCCGGTACCGGGATGCCCGTAGTTCAGGATGTGCGGGTCCATGTGCATCGAGGTGCCGATACCGTGCCCGCCGAACCCCTCGACGATGCCGTAGCTGCCGGAGCTGGTGATGGACTCCTCGATCCGCGCGGAGACGTCGCCCAGCTGCGCGCCGACGTGCGCGGCGGCCAGTCCGTCCCACAGCGAACGCCGGCACGCGTCATCGAGGTCGGCGACATCCGGCGCGACGTCGCCGATCCGTACGGTCACCGCGGCGTCGCCGTGCCAGCCCTCCACGATGGCGCCGAAGTCGATCGAGATGACGTCACCGTCCGTCAGCACGTCGGAGTCCGCCGGGATGCCGTGCACCACCCGGTCGTTGATCGACGAGCAGATGACACCCGGGTAGGGACCGTTGCCCACGTCGTAGCCGAGGAATGACGAGCGGGCGCCGGCTGTGCGCAGCACCCCCTGCGCGATCGAGTCCAGGTCCGCAGTGGACACACCTGCCCTGGCAGCCTCGGTCATCGCACTCAGGGCATCAGCCACGACCAGCCCGGCCCGGCGCATGAGTTGAAAGTCGTCGAGCGACTTGAGCTCGAAACGGGAGCGCCGGCGACGGATCACAGCAGCCCTGCGGTCAGGATGCGGCTTGAGCGTATGGCGCGAGCGCCGAAATGGCTCGGTCGGTGACGTCCTCGACCGCGCCGGTCGCATCGATCCCTACCAGCTGGCCGCGCTTGGCGTAGAACTCGACCAACGGGGCGGTCTGCTCGGCGTAGACGTCGAGCCGATGGCGGACCGTCTCGGCCTTGTCGTCGTCGCGCTGGAACAGCTCGCCACCGCACCGATCGCAGACGCCGCCGTTGGCCTCAGCGTCGTAGCCGACGTGCAGGACGTGCTTGCACTGCCGGCAGGTGCGCCGACCGGACAGCCGGCGGACCACCTCGTCGTTGTCGATGATCAGCTCCAGCACAACGTCCAGCGAGGTACCGAGATCGCCGAGGATGCCGTCCAGCTCGTAGGCCTGAGCGACGTTGCGCGGGAAACCGTCGAGCAGGAAACCCACAGCGGCGTCGGGCTCGCCGAGGCGGTCGCGCACCATCGCGTTGGTGACCTGATCCGGCACGAGGTCCCCGGCGTCCATGTACTTCTTCGCCAGGTTGCCAAGCTCAGTGCCGCCGGACACGTTGGCGCGGAAGATGTCCCCGGTGGAGATCTGAGGAACCGCGAACCGCTCGGCGATGAACTCCGCCTGTGTCCCCTTGCCCGCGCCGGGCGGCCCGACCAGGACCAGCCGCATTACCGCAGGAACCCTTCGTAATTGCGCTGCATGAGCTGGCTCTCGATCTGCTTCACCGTGTCCAGTGCCACACCGACCATGATCAGTACCGCAGTTCCACCGAACGGGAAGTTCTGATTGTTACCGCTGGTGAGCGCGAAGAAGAAGTTCGGCAGCACGGCCACCACGCCGAGGTAGAACGCACCCGGCCAGGTGATCCGGGACAGCACGAACTGCAGATACTCGGCGGTCGGGCGTCCTGGGCGGATACCCGGGATGAAGCCGCCGTACTTTTTCATGTCGTCGGCGCGTTCCTGCGGATTGAACGTGATGCCGACGTAGAAGAACGTGAAGAACAGGATTAGCAAGAAGTAAATGAGGTTGTGGGTCCAGTCCGATGGGTTGATGAGGTGGTTCTGCACCCATCTCTGCGATGCGGACGTGGTGTTTCCCTGCAGCTGAACGATCAGCTGGGGGATGTACAGCAGCGAGGACGCGAAGATCACCGGGACCACACCGGCCGCGTTCACCTTCATCGGCAGGTAGGTCGACGTGCCGCCGTACATCCGTCTGCCGATCATCTTCTTGGCGTACTGCACGGGGATCCGGCGCTGCGCCTGTTCGACGAACACGACGGCCGCGATGATCGACAACCCGAGGGCCAGGATGAGCGTGAAGCCGAAGGCACCGGCGTTCTTCAGTAGCGTGTTGCCCTCGCTGGGGATCCGAGCGGCGATCGAGGCGAACATCAGGACGCTCATCCCGTTGCCGACACCCTTGTCGGTGATCAGCTCGCCGAGCCACATGATGATCGCGGTGCCGGCGGTCATCGTGATGACCATCGTGGCCAGCTTGAACAGGTCGGTCGGGTTGTAGAGCACGTCCTGGTTGCAGCCGGCGAACAGCGTGTTCGTCCGGGCCAGTGCGATGAAACCGGTGGACTGCAAGATCGCGAGGCCGATGGTCAGGTACCGGCTGTACTGGGTCAGCTTCTGCTGGCCGGCCTGACCCTCCTTGCGCAGCTGCTCGAAGCGCGGGATGACGACGACCAGCAGCTGGATGATGATGCTGGCCGTGATGTACGGCATGATGCTCAGCGCGAAAACCGAGAGCCGCAGCAGCGCACCGCCGGAGAACAGGTTGATCAGCGAGTAGACGTCGGCCGATCCGCTGTTGTTCGCCTGCTTCAGGCACGCATTGATCGCGCTGGTGTTCGTGTTCGGCGTCGGCACTGAAGCACCGAGGCGATACAGGACCAGGACGCCCAGCGTGAAGAGCAGCTTCTTACGCAGATCAGGCGTCCTGAACGCCGATGCGAATCCGCTGAGCACTGATCCTCCACACTGCTTCGGCCCGGCAGCTGCCGAGTTGTTCGGTTACGCGCTGTTCGGTTGAGCGGAGCAACTGCTGGGATGCCACGGATTGAACTGACACGCTGCACCAGACACTGGCCACTGGCGAGCGAAGAGACTCGCCGGGAGCCTAACAGTCCTCGCTGTCGGAGGGCTCGTCAGACCGCTGCGGGTCCCTGATTACGGGGGCTCAGCGGCCGGTGGCGGTACCGCCGGCGGCGGTGATCTTCTCCCGTGCAGTGCCGGAGAAGGCATCGGCGGTGACCTGCAGCGTGACGCCGCCCAGCTCTCCGTTGCCCAGCACCTTCACCGGGAGACCCTTGCGCACGGCGCCGACCCGGACCAGGTCGTCCGGAGAGACCTCGCCGCCGTCGGGGAACAGCTCGGCCAGCCGGGCCAGGTTGACCACCTGGTACTCGGTCCGGAACGGGTTGCGGAACCCCTTCAGCTTCGGCAGCCGCATGTGCAGCGGCAGGTTGCCACCCTCGCGGCCCAGGGGAACCTGGTAGCGCGCCTTCGTTCCCTTGGTCCCACGACCGGCGGTCTTTCCGCGCTTGCCGCTCTCACCGCGACCCACCCGGGTCTTCTTGGTGTGCGAGCCGGGCGCCGGGCGCAGGTGGTGCACCTTCAACGGAGAGTCAGTCATTGTTCGCTCCACAAGATGTCGCTCAGCATGTCAGTCCACTTCCTCGACGGAGACCAAGTGCCGCACGGTGTGCACCATGCCGCGGATCTCCGGTCGGTCTTCCTTCACCACGACGTCGTGCATCCGCTTCAGTCCGAGCGAGCGCAGCGTCTGGCGCTGGTTGTCCTTGTTGCCGATCCCCGATCGGACCTGCGTGACCTTCAGCCTGGCCATGTCTCTCAGACTCCCTGCCCGGCACGCGCGCGCAGCAGTCCGGCCGGGGCGACGTCCTCGAGCGGCAGGCCACGACGGGCCGCCACCTCTTCGGGACGCACCAGCTGCCGGAGCGCGGCGACGGTCGCGTGCACGATGTTGATCGGGTTGTCCGAACCGAGCGACTTGCTCAGCACGTCGTGGATGCCGGCGCACTCGAGGACGGCACGCACCGGGCCGCCGGCGATGACGCCGGTACCCGGGCTGGCCGGCTTCAGCAGCACGACACCGGCCGCAGCCTCGCCCTGGACGGGGTGCGGGATGGTCTGCTGGATGCGGGGTACCCGGAAGAACGACTTCTTGGCCTCTTCGATGCCCTTGGCGATCGCCGCCGGCACCTCCTTGGCCTTGCCGTAGCCGACCCCGACCTGCCCGTCGCCGTCACCGACGACGACCAGCGCGGTGAAGCTGAAGCGCCGACCAACCTTCACGACCTTGGCAACGCGGTTGATGGTGACGACGCGCTCGAGGTGCGTCGTCTTCTCGCCGCGGCCGCCGTCACGGCCACCGCGACCGCCGTCACGGCGATCGCCGCCGCCGCTGCGTCCGGATCCGGTACGCGGTGCGCTCATCAGCGTGTCATCCCTGTCATCTCAAAGAACCTCATTTGTCGTGTCTTTCGGGGTCCCGACGAGTTTTCGAGCCTCTGGGCGCGAAAACTCGGTGGGGTATTCAGAAATCGAGCCCAGCTTCGCGGGCGGCGTCGGCGAACGCGGCGATCCGGCCGGTATAGGTAGCGCCGCCACGGTCGAACACGACCTTGGTGACGCCGGCACCCTTGGCCGCCTCGGCGACCAGGGTACCGAGTGCCTTCGCCTGCGCGGTCTTGTCGCCGTCGGTTGCCTTATACGTCGAGCCCGACACGATCGTCGCGCCCTTGCCGTCGTCGACCAGCTGCGCAAACAGGTGCCGCGAGCTGCGGGTGACGACCAGGCGGGGCCGCTCGGCGGAGCCGACGACCTTCTTGCGCACCCGGAAGTGCCGGCGGGACTTGGCGACCCGGCGAGTGGCCGAGACTCCCGCGGAGCGGCGTGCCTTCTTCAGAACGCTGGTGGCTGCCATGAGTTACTTACCCGTCTTTCCGGCCTTGCGGCGAACAACCTCACCCTGGTAGCGCACGCCCTTGCCCTTGTACGGGTCCGGCTTACGCAACTTACGGATGTTGGCGGCGACCTCGCCGACCTGCTGCTTGTCGATGCCGGCAACTGCGAAGCGGGTCGGCGACTCGACGGTGAACGAGATGCCCTTGGGGGCCTTGATGATCACCGGGTGGCTGAAGCCGAGCGCGAACTCGAGATCGCCGCCCCGGGCCTGCACGCGGTAACCGGTGCCGACGATCTCCAGGCTCTTGCGGTAACCATCGGTGACGCCGACGACCATATTGTTGATCAGCGTGCGCGACAGTCCGTGCAGTGCCTTCGACTCGCGCTCGTCGTCTGGGCGCTGCACCTCAAGGGTGCCGTCGGCCTGGCTGACGGTGATCGGCTCGGCGACAGTGTGCTCGAGGGTGCCCTTCGGGCCCTTCACCACGACCAGCTGGCCGTCGATGCTGACATCGACGCCGCTCGGCAACGTGACCGGAAGCTTTCCAATGCGACTCATCGTTTTCCCTCTTACCAGACGTAGGCGAGGACTTCCCCGCCTACTCCACGCTTGGCGGCCTGCCGGTCGGTCAGCAGCCCGGATGAGGTCGACAGGATCGCCACGCCCAGACCACCCAGCACGCGGGGCAGGCCGGTCGACTTGGCGTACACCCGCAGACCCGGCTTGGAGACCCGCTTGATGCCGGCGATGCTGCGCTCCCGGTTCGGTCCGTACTTCAGGTCGAGGGTAAGCACTCGACCCGGCGCATCGACGGCGTCGGCGACATGGAACCCACCGATGTAGCCCTCCTGCTTGAGGATCCCAGCGATGTGACCCTTGAGCTTGGAGTGCGGCATGACGACCTCGTCGTGGAATGCCGAGTTCGCATTGCGCAGCCGGGACAGCATGTCTGCGATGGGATCTGTCATGGTCATGACGATGACCTGTACCTCTCTCGCAGGGGTTCCCGGAACGAGCCCGGGCCTACCGCGAAGCAGTTCTTCCGACCGATCAGTGTGCCTGACCGGCAAAGCAAAGTGTTAATCGATGGCGCGACTACCAGGAGGACTTCGTCACTCCAGGCAATTCGCCGGCATGTGCCATCTCGCGAAGGCAGATGCGGCACAGGCCGAACTTCTTGTAGACGGAGTGCGCCCGGCCGCAGCGCTGGCAGCGGGTGTAACCCCGGACCGCGAACTTCGGCTTGGCGGCCGCCTTGTTGACGAGAGCCTTCTTGGCCATGCTCAGTTCTCCTTGAACGGGAAGCCGAGAGCCTTGAGCAGCGCCCGCCCCTCGTCGTCGTTGGCGGCCGTGGTGACGACCGTGATGTCCATGCCGCGCGGGCGGTCGATCGAGTCCGGGTCGATCTCGTGGAACATCGACTGCTCGGTCAGCCCGAACGTGTAGTTGCCGTTGCCGTCGAACTGCTTCGGTGACAAACCGCGGAAGTCACGGATGCGGGGCAGTGCAAGGCTCAGCAGCCGGTCCAGGAACTCCCACATCCGGTCGCCCCGGAGGGTGACCTTCGCACCGATCGGCTGGCCCTCACGCAGCTTGAACTGCGCGATCGACACACGAGCCTTCTGCACCAGCGGCTTCTGGCCGGTGATCAGCGTCAGGTCGCGCACGGCGCCGTCCATCAGCTTGGCGTCGCGAGCGGCGGCACCCACACCCATGTTGACCACGATCTTGACCAGGCCGGGAATCTGCATCGCGTTGCCGTAGGAGAACTGCTCCTGCAGCGCCGGCGAGATCTCCTCGCGGTAGCGGGTCTTCAACCGCGGGCTGGAGTCTTGCGTTGCTGTCGTCATTTGATGTCCTTGCCCTTGCTCTTACGCGAGACCCGCACGTTCTTGCCGGTCTCGTCGTCGCGGCGGTAACCGACGCGGGTCGCCTTGCCGTCGTCGTCGACGACCATGACGTTGCTGACGTGCACGGAAGCCTCCTGGGTGGTGATGCCACCCGACTTCGCGCCACGACCAGTGGTGGTGAGCTTCTCGTGCTTCTTGATCCGGTTCACGCCTTCGACGATTACCCGATCGGAGTTCGGTACCGCGGCGATGACCTTGCCTTTCACGCCCCGGTCCTTACCGGCGACGACGAGCACGGTGTCACCCTTCTTGATCTTCATCGAGCCGCCTCCCAAAAAACGGTCGCCAGCCCGACGGTGCTTCGAGCCTGCTGTGCTGCTTTGATTCCCTCGCTGCGCTTCCTCATCGGGCTACAACACCTCCGGGGCGAGCGAGATGATCTTCATGAACCGCTTATCTCTCAGCTCGCGGCCAACCGGGCCGAAGATGCGAGTGCCGCGCGGCTCACCGTCGGGACGGATCAGCACGGCCGCGTTCTCGTCGAAACGGATGTAGCTGCCGTCGGCGCGGCGACGCTCCTTGACGGTCCGCACGATGACGGCCTTGACCACGTCGCCCTTCTTCACCCCGGCGCCGGGCAGCGCGTCCTTGACCGTCGCGACGATGATGTCGCCGATGCCGGCATAACGCCGACCCGAGCCGCCCATCACCCGGATGCACAAGATCTCCTTGGCACCGGTGTTGTCGGCGACCCTCAGTCGCGACTCCTGCTGAATCACAATGACTCCCTGTTCGATCTTGCTACTTGGTGTTCCGCCGGTCGCGCACGTGATCTTGGATTGCCGACCGGCCACGGGCCACAACCGCGTGTACGGGCGAAGACCACATCGCCTCCTGCAGCGCGATCATGACGCTTTACTTGGCCTTTTCGAGGATCTCGACGACGCGCCAGCGCTTGGTCGCCGACAGCGGCCGGGTCTCCATCAGCAGAACGCGGTCGCCGATGCCACAGTCGTTGGCCTCGTCGTGCGCCTTCAGCTTGCTGGTGCGGCGGATGACCTTGCCGTAGAGCGGGTGCTTGACCCGGTCCTCGACAGCGACCACCACGGTCTTCTCCATCTTGTCGCTGACCACCAGGCCCTCGCGGGTCTTGCGGAACGACGACCGAGTCGCCTCGGTGCCTTCGGTGTTGTCGGTTGTCGTGCTGTCCGAGCTCATGCCACATCACCTTCGGTCGGAGCGACCGACAGGCCGAGCTCACGCTCACGCAGGATCGTGTAGATCCGTGCGATGTCGTGACGCACTGCGCGCAGTCGCCGATTGTTGTCGAGCTGTCCGGTGGCCATCTGGAAGCGCAGGTTGAACAGCTCTTCCTTGGCCTCCGACAGGCGCGTGCCGAGCTCGTCGTCGTGCAGCTCGCGCAACTCGTTAGTGATCGCGCTCATGTCAGTCACCCACTTCCCGGGTCACGATGCGGCACTTCATCGGCAGTTTGTGGATCGCGCGGGTCAGCGCCTCGCGCGCGATGCGCTCGTCGGGGAACGAGAGCTCGAACAGCACCCGGCCCGGCTTGACGTTCGCGACCCACCACTCCGGCGAACCCTTGCCAGAACCCATCCGGGTCTCGGCGGGCTTCTTGGTCAGCGGACGGTCGGGGTAGATGTTGATCCAGACCTTGCCGCCACTGCGGATGTGCCGGTTGATCGCGATACGCGCCGACTCGATCTGCCGGTTGGTCACGTAGGCAGGCTCCAGCGCCTGGACGCCGTACTCGCCGAAGGCCACCTTCGTACCGCCGGTGGCCGCGCCGGTGCGGTGTGGGTGGTGCTGCTTACGGTGTTTGACGCGACGTGGGATGAGCATCGCTCAGCTCTCCTCTGGGGAGGCGGCCGGCTGCTCGGCGGGCGCCTCTGTGGTGGTTTCTGCAGTGGTCGGCTCGACCGCCTCGGCGGCCTGGGCCGCATCGGTCACCGGCTCACGTACGGCAGCGGCTTCTCCCGCTGACGGTGCGCCGCCCTCGGCTGCGCTCTGCAGCGCCGGCTCGACGGCGGTCTCGGCCACGACGGGCTCAGCGGCGGAGGGTGCGGCAGCGCCGGTGCGGCTGTCGCTGGATACACCGGTACCGGTGGTGCCCTGCGAGCCGGACCGGCGCGGACGGGCCGCCGGACGCTCGCGACGCTGCCGAAGTACCTCAGCAGCAGCTGCCGCTTCGCGCTCGGCACGGGAACCGGTGGGCACCTCGCCCTTGTAGATCCAGACCTTCACGCCGATACGACCGAAGGTGGTCTTGGCCTCGTAGAAGCCGTAGTCGATATTCGCGCGCAGCGTGTGCAGCGGCACCCGGCCCTCGCGGTAGAACTCTGAGCGGCTCATCTCGGCACCGCCGAGGCGACCGGAGCACTGCACCCGGATGCCCTTCACGCCAGGGCTCTTGAGCGTCGACTGCATGCTCTTGCGCATCGCTCGACGGAAGCTGACCCGGTTGCTCAGCTGCTCTGCGACGCCCTGCGCCACGAGCTGCGCGTCACCCTCGGGGTTCTTCACCTCGAGGATGTTCAGCTGTACCTGCTTGTTGGTGAGCTTCTCCAGCTCGCCACGGATGCGGTCGGCCTCGGCGCCGCGGCGCCCGATGACGATGCCCGGGCGTGCGGTATGGATGTCGACGCGGACCCGGTCCCGGGTGCGCTCGATCTCCACCTTGGAGATGCCGGCCCGCTCCATGCCCTTGCCCATCAGCCTGCGGATCGCGACATCTTCCTTGACGTACTCCGCGTACTGCTTGTCCGCGAACCAGCGGCTCTTCCAGTCCGTGGATATACCGAGTCGGAACCCATTCGGGTTGACCTTCTGACCCATCAGCGGGTCCGTCCCTTCTTCTCGGACTTGGCGTCGTCGGCCTTGCCGGCCGACTTCTCCGCCGTTGCCTTGCTGGCGGTTGCCTTGCTGGCGGTTGCCTTACTGGCGGTTGCCTTGCTGGCTGACGCCTTTGTTGCCTTGCTGGCGGTTGCCTTGCTGGCTGACGCCTTTGTTGCCTTGGTCGGCGTCGCCTTGGCGGCCGACTTCGCCGGAGCTGCCTTCTTGGCCGGGGCGCGCCGGGTGTCCTGCGCGATGCTCTCGACCTCGATGGTGATGTGGCTGGTGCGCTTACGGATACGGAACGCCCAGCCCTGCGCACGCGGGCGGAACCGCTTCATCGTCGGGCCCTCGTCCACGTAGGCGCGGGACACGAACAGCGTGTCCCCGTCCAGGGAGAAGTTGTGCTCGGCGTTGGCGATGGCGCTGGCCAGCACCTTTGCCACCGGCTCGCTGGCGGCCTGCGGTGCGAACTTCAGCACCGACAGCGCCTCTTTAGCGGGCAGGTCGCGGATGAGTTCGACGACGCG
Source organism: Jatrophihabitans sp. (assembly GCA_051001975.1). Taxonomy (GTDB): domain Bacteria; phylum Actinomycetota; class Actinomycetes; order Mycobacteriales; family Jatrophihabitantaceae; genus DATAEG01. The sequence continues at coordinate 4,205 of JBPCMU010000022.1, read as the reverse complement.
CCGCGCCTTCATGGGCGTGACGCGCACGTAGGTCGCCCGCGCGAACGCGGTGCGGACCTCGTCCTCGTCGATCGTGTTGGCTGCCATTGCCTCTTCCCTCTACTTCTTCTGCTCTGAGCGGTCGGTCACGGTGGTCGAGTCAGACTCGACGCGCGCGACGGTCGTCCTTGATGTGGCCACGGAACGTGCGCGTCGGGGCGAACTCGCCGAGCTTGTGCCCGACCATGCCCTCGGTGACGAACACCGGGACGTGCTTTCGGCCGTCGTGCACGGCGATCGTGTGCCCGAGCATGTCAGGGATGATCGTCGAGCGACGCGACCAGGTCTTGATCACGTTCTTCGAGCCCTTCTCGTTCTGTACGTCCACCTTCTTGAGGAGATGGTCGTCCACGAAGGGACCCTTCTTCAGACTGCGTGGCATAGGGAACTACCTCTTCTTGTTCGTACGGCGACGGCGGATGATCATCGAGTCGCTGGCCTTGCGGCGACGGGTACGGCCTTCGGGCTTTCCGCCCGGGTTCACCGGGTGGCGTCCACCGGAGGTCTTACCTTCACCACCACCGTGCGGATGGTCGACCGGGTTCATCGCAACGCCGCGAACGCTCGGGCGCTTGCCCTTCCAGCGCATCCGGCCGGCCTTGCCCCAGTTGATGTTGGACTGCTCGGCGTTGCCCACCTCGCCGACGGTGGCGCGGCAGCGCACGTCGACGTTGCGGATCTCGCCCGAAGGCATCCGCAGCTGGGCGTGTGCGCCTTCCTTGGCCACCAGCTGGACGCTGGCGCCGGCCGAGCGGGCGATCTTGGCCCCGCCACCCGGGCGCAGCTCGATCGCATGTACGACGGTGCCGACCGGGATGTTGCGCAGCGGCAACGCATTACCCGGCTTGATGTCGGCGCTCGGCCCGTTCTCGATCCGGTCGCCCTGCTTCAGCAGCCGCGGCGCGAGGATGTAGCGCTTCTCGCCGTCGGCGTAGTGCAACAGTGCGATCCGAGCCGTCCGGTTCGGGTCGTACTCGATGTGCGCGACCTTGGCCGGCACGCCGTCCTTGTCGTCACGACGGAAGTCGATGAGGCGGTAGGCGCGCTTGTGGCCGCCACCCTGGTGCCGGGTGGTGATCCGGCCGGTGTTGTTGCGTCCACCCTTGTTGTGCAGCGGACGGACCAACGACTTCTCCGGCTCAGAGCGCGTGATCTCAGCGAAGTCGGCGACGCTGGAGCCACGACGGCCCGGGGTCGTCGGCTTGTATTTGCGAATAGCCATATCTACACGTCCCTACCAATAACCATGGTTCGGTTCTGCGCTCGTCTCACGTCACGCCGCCGGTCCGCCGAAGACGTCGATGCGGTCACCGTCACGCAAGGTGACGATGGCGCGCTTCACGCTGCGGCGCTGGCCGTATCCGAATCGGGTCCGCTTGCGCTTTCCCTGCCGGTTGAGGGTGTTCACGTCGGTGACCTTGACGTTGAACACCTTCTCCACGGCGATCTTGATCTGCGTCTTGTTGGCCTGCGGGTGGACGTCGAACGTGTACTTGTTGTCGTCCAGCAGGCCATAGCTCTTCTCCGAGATCACCGGAGCGAGCAAGACGTCGCGATAGTTCTCGAACATCAGGCGTCATCCTCTTCGCTGGCATCGTCCTCGCGCTGCGACGGCGGCAGTTCGAAGCCCGCCGCCTCAGCGGCCTCGGCCGTCTTGAACCACACCTCGGCGATCGTCCGGTCGTAGAACGCGCTGTCCGGAACGTGGTACAGCTTCGACGAGGCGTTGCCCTTGATCGGGAAGCCCTCGGGCTGCGCATCGTCGTCGATCGGCAGGTGTGCGTCCGGGCCGTAGTCCGGCGCGTCGTCATCTGCAACTTCATCATCTGCGTCGTCGGCGTCTGCGTCGCTGTCGGACGTCTCGACGATCTTCTTCTCCGCTGCCTTCTTCGCTGCCTTGGCCGGCTTCGCGTCCTCGTCCTCGGCATCATCCGCGGCGTCGGCCTTGGCCGACTTCTTCGCTGCCGCCTTCTTGGCCGGCTTCTTCTTGGCCTCGACCTCGGTGATCACCAGTTCCGCACCGTCAGCGCGGGCTGCGACGAACTCACGCAACGCCGCTTCGGTGAAGACGACGTCGTCGCTGACCAGAACGTCGTAGGTGTTCAGCTGGCCGGCGTCGAGCAGGTGCACCGAAGTCAGGTTGCGCAGACTCAGCCACGTCTGCTCGTCATCGTTGCCGACCACGACGAGCACGTTCTTCGCCGACGTGATCTCAGCGAGCGAGGTCGCGGCGGCCTTCGTCGAAGGGGTCTCGCCGGTGACCAGACTGGCCACCACGTGTACTCGCCCGGCGCGGGCCCGGTCGGAGAGGGCGCCACGCAGGGCGGCTGCCTTCATCTTCTTGGGCGTGCGCTGCTCGTAGCTGCGCGGTGTCGGGCCGTGCACGACGCCACCGCCGGCGAACTGCGGCGCCCGGGTCGAACCCTGACGGGCCCGGCCGGTGCCCTTCTGCCGGTACGGCTTGCGGCCACCGCCACGCACCTCGGCCCGCGTCTTCGTCGATGCCGTGCCCTGCCGCGCCGCGCCCAGTTGGGCGACAACAACCTGGTGGATCAACGAGACGTTGGTCTTCGCGTCGAACAGAGCCGCCGGAAGCTCCACCGCATTGGTGGACTCGGTGTCGTCGGCAGGGTTGTGAATCGTGACGCTCGTCATGAGCGCTCAGCCCCCTTCACTGCGGTGCGAACCATCACGATGGCGCCCTTCGGGCCGGGGATGGCGCCCTTGATGAGCAACAGCCCGCGCTCGGCGTCGACCTTGTGTACCTGGAGGTTCATCGTCGTCTGCGTGACGTGGCCCATCCGGCCGGCCATCCGCAGGCCCTTGAAGACCCGGCCCGGCGTCGAACAGCCACCGATCGAGCCCGGCGCACGGTGCTTGCGCTGCACGCCGTGCCCGGCACCGAGGCCCTTGAAGCCGTGTCGCTTCATGACGCCCGCGGTGCCCTTGCCCTTCGTGGTGCCGGTGACGTCGACCTCGGAACCTGCGTCGAACACGTCGGCGCCCAGTTCCTGTCCAACCTCGTAGTCCTCGATGGCGTCGGTGCGCAGCTCCATGACGTGGCGGCGCGGGGTCACGCCCGCAGCCTTGAAGTGGCCGGCAACCGGCCGGTTGACCTTGCGCGGGTCGATGCGACCGAAGCCGAGCTGAACGGCTGTGTAACCGTCCTTCTCCACGGTTCGGATCTGGGTGACGACGCATGGCCCGGCCTTCACGACCGTCACCGGGATCATCCGGTTGTTGTCGTCGAAGACCTGGGTCATGCCGAGCTTCTCGCCCAGCACGCCGCGAAGCTCACGCTTCTGCGCGCCCTGCACGCTCGGTGACGAATTAGTCATTGCTCTGGCTCTCGCTATCCCGTCTCAGAACTACTGGATGTTGACGTCGACGCTGGCCGGCAGGTCGATACGCATCAGCGCGTCGACCGTCTTCGGCGTCGGGTCGAGAATGTCGATCAGCCGCTTGTGGGTACGCATTTCGAAGTGCTCCCGGCTGTCCTTGTACTTGTGCGGCGAACGGATGACGCAGTAGATGTTCTTCTCCGTCGGCAGCGGTACCGGACCGACCACTCGGGCACCCGTGCGGGTCACCGTCTCGACGATCTTGCGCGCGCTGGCGTCGATCGCCTCGTGGTCGTAGGCCTTGAGCCGGATGCGGATCTTCTGTCCCGCCATGCTGGCTTCCTCAATCCTTCTCGTCGTTCAGGTTCAGACCCGCGGCTGCGCCGGGGCAAGCACTCGGTCCCACCCAGGTGGACACAGGTGGTGACGTGCGCACCTGGGTGGGACCTTCGGAGCTATTCGGAACTGAGGCCGCGCGGCTGGAACCCGGTCACATCGACTCCTGCTGCGCGGTCAGTTCGCCTTACTTGTTGATCTTGGTGACGCGTCCCGCGCCGACGGTGCGGCCGCCTTCGCGGATAGCGAAGCGCAGGCCTTCCTCCATGGCGATCGGCTGGATCAGCGCGACCGTCATCTCGGTGTTGTCGCCCGGCATGACCATCTCGGTGCCCTCGGGGAGGGTCACCACGCCGGTCACATCGGTGGTGCGGAAGTAGAACTGGGGCCGGTAGTTGTTGAAGAACGGCGTGTGCCGGCCGCCCTCGTCCTTGGACAGGATGTAGACGTTGCCCTCGAACGCGGTGTGCGGCGTCGTGGTGCCCGGCT
>JBPCMU010000021.1:0-18493 GCA_051001975.1 Jatrophihabitans sp. | reverse complement strand
CTCGGCCAGGCCGGTCGCAGCGCATGTCGCATCGAACTCGATGTCCGTCCCCGGGCACAGCGCCAAAAGGGGCAGCATCCGGTTGGCCGCGGGCGGCAAGGCCGCATGCGCCGCTCGCAACACAGCGTCGACCCGGTGCTCGCTCCCTGCGCCGGCCTCGAGTTCACTTGCGAGGCTGGTCACCGCGGAGCGACTCGCCGTAGCGAGCAGTGCGCCGACGATGCGCACGGTCAGCGGTAGCCCGGCCGAGTGCTCGGCGAGGACCGCGACCTCCGATTCCGGTACGCCTGCGGCGGCGGCCGGTGTCGCAAGTGCCAGCACCGCGTCGGCCGTCGACATCCTCGGCACCGGCACCCAACCGGCGTCGTCGTCGTCGACCAACGCCGGCAACTTTCCGATGCTGATGACGACTGTGACGCAGCCCGGCGTGCGCGCCAGCAGCGGCCGAACCTGGTCGGTTCCGGTCGCGCCGTCCAGGACGATCAGCATTCGCTTGCCCTGCAGCGCGGCCTGCCAGAGCTCCGCTCGGGCATCCGCGCGGGCTGGAAGATCACCGGTCGCAGAGCCGACCGCGGCAAGGAGTTCGGTGAGCAGATCGGCGGCGCGCCCGGGCGACTGCGGCACCGGTCCGGAGCAATTCAGCCAGACCTGGCCGTCCGGGAAGAGGCGCGCGGCGCGGCGGGCCCAGTGCGCGACCAACGCTGACTTTCCGACCCCGTCAGGACCGGACACCCCGATGACTGGGGTGGCTCCGGCGGCGGCCAATTCGTCCAGCCGCCGCAGTTCGGCTCGCCGGCCGAAGAAGTCCTGCGGCCGAGCGCCCAACCCGGTGGAATCACTCAAGGCGTTACAGGCCGTCCTCATCGAGGTACGACTTCGGCAGCGCGGCTTGCGTCGCATGCAGACCCGCCAGCTCGATCTTGACGAGTGCGCGCAGCGCCAGCCCGGTCAATGTGATCGCGAGCGTCACCAGGAGCGTCCCGATACACACTGCGATCCCGGCGAGAACGAAAGGGTGCCGCATGGCGAGATGGCTCCCGTCCAGCACGGTGCGCTTGTGCATCAGCAGCAGCACTCCGCTCAGACCACCGAGCACCAAAACCAGGACGCTCACCGCGAACAGCATCACAGAGTCCGACTCGACCGCCTGGTAGATGCCGATCCGGCGCCTTACCCGCGCCGCATCCTCAGCCATCCTGCGCACCTCTCTCGCCCGTCGTCGTGTCGCGGGCGCTCGTCACGCTGCCACGAAGGTCAGTCGAGCAATTGCCAGGCGACGGTGATCGAGGCGCGCAGCGATTCCTCGCCGGCCTCCACCGGGATCGCGGCCGCCGCGAAGGCGACGGATTCTCTGGCCATCCGAGCGATGGGGACGCTATGCCCTCGATCCTCGGATATCTGCAGCGCCTCGCCCAGCCGCCGGCCGGCCAGCCGTGCGTACTGCTCAGCTCTGGCCTTAGCGTCTGCGAAGGCAGCATCACGCGCGGCGACCAGCAACGGTCCGGGTTCGGCGATGGCCAGGGCCACGTCGTCGATCGACAGGGCGTCCGGTGCGGCTGCGGCGGCCGCCCGCATCAGCGCTCCACTCGCGGCGACGTCACGCACAGTGATCGCGACTTCCTGAGTGGATTCGAAGCCGACCCGCGCGCCGTTCTGGTTGTACCGGGTCCCGACCGAGATCCGGCCGCTGGCAATATCCCGGTCCGCGACGCCGTGTGCACGTACCACCTCGAGTACCTGGCCCAGCGCTGCGCTGGCCGTGTCGAGCGCTTCACCGACGTCCGCGCCACGGCCCTCGACGCGCAGCCGCAGCCGCAACACATCAGGGGTGCTGGACGCCTCGCCGGTGCCGGTGACCGTGACGATCTCGTCCATCCCGACCTCCGGGTCTCGTTCGCATTGGTCGCCGGGCCTGCTATTTGACGGCCGGCGGCCAGAACCGTTACGCGGACAGGTGGGCTTCGACCTCAGCGGCGCAGTCGTCGCCGTAACTCTCGGCCAGCCGACCGAGGAAGTCGGCGGTGACGACCTCGTACTCCTGGCCGCCCTCGGTCTCCAGGACGAGCGTGGCGAGCAGGCTGCCCACCTCTGCCGAGCGTTCCCAGCCCAGCCCCCATTCGCGGGCGGTGAGGAAACCGGCGCGGAAGCCGTCGCCGACGCCGGTGGGGTCCACCTTCGCGTGCTCCTTGGCGACCGGGACATGGATCGGGTCCAGCTCGGCGCCGACGATCTCGACGCCACGCTTGCCGAGCGTGGTGACCCGGACACCGACCCGCTTCAACACGTCGGCCTCGGACAGCCCGGACTTGCTCTCCAGCAGGTTCTTCTCGTAGTCGTTGGTGAACAGCAGCGCGGCGCCGTCGATGAGGCCCAGCACATCGTCGCCGGACATCCTGGCTAGTTGCTGGCTCGGGTCCGCGGCGAAGGCGTAGCCCAGCTCCCGGCATTCCGCACTGTGCCGCAGCATGCCCGCGGGGTCGTCGGCGCTGATCAGCACCAGGTCGGCGTTGGTGCGCTCGACGGCCGGGCGCAGTTCGATCTCGCGGCCCTCGCTCATCGCGCCGGCGTAGAAGGACGCGATCTGGCACATGTCTTCGTCGGTGGTGCAAACGAACCGGGCGGTGTGCTTGACCTCGGAGATGCGTACTGAGCCGCAGTCGACGCCCTTGCGCTCCAACCAAGATCGGTGCTCCGCGAAGTCCGCGCCGACGGCGCCGACCAGGACGGGTGCACCCCCAAGCGAAGCTATCCCGAACGCGATGTTGGCTGCCACGCCGCCACGTCGGACGACAAGTTCGTCGACGAGGAAGGACAGGGAGATCTGATGCAGCTGATCGGCCAGCAACTGGTCGGCGAAGCGACCAGGGAAGTGCATCAAATGGTCGGTGGCAATGGACCCCGAGACGATGACAGGCACGTTGGGTAACCGTACCCGAACTTGCCGTGTCTACCTGACCGCGCCGCGACTACCCGCAGAAGGAGTTGCCGCAGGCGCAGCCGCCGCCGGCGTTCGGGTTGTCGATCTCGAAGCCCTGCTTCTCGATCGTATCGGTGTAGCTGATCGTGGCGCCGGTGAGGTACGGGGCGCTCATCCGATCGACCACGAGCGGCACGTCGGACTGGTTGATCTCCACGTCACCGTCGAGCACCCGCTCGTCGAAGAACAGCTGGTACTGCAGGCCGGAGCAACCGCCTGGTTGAACGGCGATGCGCAGACGCAGGTCGTCGCGACCCTCGGAGTCAAGGAGTTCGCGCACCTTGGCGGCCGCATCGGTCGTGAGCGAGATGCCACCGGGGGCGGTAGCCGAACCGTCGGCGATCTCGGTCAGGGTCTCCGTCATGCTGCTCTCCTTCGCATCGACTGCAGTACACCTACCGGGGCCAACTGCTGGCCTCCGTGGCGCATTCCCGAGTCTACGCGGTCACTCTGTCTGGAGTCAGCCGATCGCCAGGGTGTCCCCGTCCTTCGTCACCGAGACCTCGCTCAGATTCCGCTGGGCGGGGCCGTGGGTGACCTTGCCGACAGCGCTGTAGCGCGAGCCGTGGCAGGGGCAGGCGAAGCCCTCCGAGGCGCCGACGAACTTCACTGGGCAGCTCTGATGCGTGCAGATCGCGCTGAAGGCGCTGAACTGCCCGGCTTGCAACTGCAGCACCCAGATCGGCTTGCCACTCTTCTTGTCGGTGACCTGCTTGCCGCCACCCACCGGGACGTCGGCGATTGCCACGGTGGTGTCGGAGCCCGGGCCGGACGACTGCCCGCCCCCGGAACTTGCGCTGCTGCCGGTGCCGCCACCGGCCTTCCCTGGCGGCGGATCGGACTGGCCGGAGTTGGACGTCGGCGTCTTGCGGAACAGCGACGCGGCGCCCAGGGCGACCAGGCCGGTGACGGCCGCAGCGCCGGCCAGCATGGCCCGTCGAGTGCGGAAGTCAGCCGGAGAGGCACCGCGGTGCCGGGTCGCGGCCAGCCACGCGTCGAGCGAGAAGGGCGTCCCTCCCGCCAGGATCAGCGGCGTGAGAGCGAATAGGTAGACGATGTCCGCGCCGGTGTACCAGGGGCTGGCGCCCCAGCTGACGGTCAGGAACAGCGAGAGCGAGAGCAGCGCACCGCCGATCGCGGCGATCCGGGTGAACAGGCCGAGCGCGATCCCGATCCCGACGGCCAACTCGGCGACGGCCATCAGCAGGCCGAAGGCGAAGGAGTGGTCGATGACCGGTCCGAGCAGCCCTCCGATCGGGCTCTGCGACTTGATGGCGAGGGTCGTCTGGTGCATCGACGTGAACGATGAGCCGTCGAGGAAGCGTCGATCGACGATCTTCGAGATGCCCGCGTACAGGAAGACCACTGCGAGGTAGCCCCGAAGTGCCAGCAGCACCCAGCGCGGATCGGTCGGCGTCGACCGGAGAACTGTGGGCCTGCTCGTGTCGGGCATCAACTGCGGTACCCCCTTATCGATGGTCTGCTCGGCAGATCGGTTACGTCCCGTCATGAGTCAACACGGCGTCGGGTGCGGATCGGTTCAGCATGAGGTTCGAATGCTGTAAGGACCCAATGCTGTGACGATCATGTGGGGTGCGGCTGTGAAGTATCGGTACCCTCGGCCCCGTGACGATGTTCCGACGACGTGGCAAGGCCGCGGCCGATGCCGCCGATCAGGTTGCCGAAGTGCCGCCGAGCGACGACCTGCCCCGTACCGCGGTGCCGAAGGGGCGTCCCACCCCGAAGCGGCGGCAGGCCGCACCGGCACGGGGTCCGGCTGCCCCGGCGCCGAAGACCCGCAAAGAAGCCGTCCGCTACCAGCGGGAGCGGCTGAAGACCGAGCGTGCCGCCACCAAGAACCCCACCACGCCTAAGGCACGCCGCGCCGCGATGCTGGCCGGCGACCCGAACTCGCTGCCGCGCCGCGACCAGGGCCCGGTGAAGGAACTCGCCCGGAACTGGGTCGACACCCGCCGGATGCTGTCCAACTACCTGCTGGTGCTCTTTCCGCTGCTGATCCTCGGCTATCTGGTGCAGTTCCTGGCGTTGCTGGTCTATGCGCTGCTCGTCGTCTTCCTGCTGGAGTGGTACCTGACCGGCCGGCGGATTCGCAAGCTGGCCATCGCCCGCAAGATGACGGTCAAGGAAGGCGCGTTCGGGCTAGGTTTCTACGCCGGCAGCCGGGCGTACCTGCCGCGCAAGTTCCGCATGCCGCGGCCGAAACTGCAGATCGGCGACACTTTCTGACGCCCTGCTGAACCTCGACTTGCATCGGCCCGGTTGGATGGACGTATGGAATTCCGTCGCCTAGGCCGCAGCGGCCTCACCGTCAGTGCCATCTCCTACGGCAACTGGATCACTCACGGTAGCCAGATCGAGGATGACGCCGCTACAGCCTGCGTGAACGCTGCGCTCGACGTCGGCATCACCACCTTCGACACGGCGGACGTCTACGCGAACACCGCCGCCGAGTCGGTGCTGGGCCGGGCTCTGGCCGGGCAGCGCCGCGAGTCACTGGAGATCGCAACCAAGGTCTACAACCCGACCGGCCCGGGCGGCCCGAACGACAAGGGCCTCGGGCGCAAGCACATCGTGGAAGCCATCGATGGCTCGCTGCGCCGGCTGCGTACCGAGTACGTCGACCTCTACCAGGCGCACCGCTACGACACCACGGTGCCACTGGAGGAGACGATGCTGGCCTTCGCCGACATCGTGCGGGCCGGGAAGGTGCTCTACATCGGCGTCTCGGAATGGACCGCCGAGCAGATCCGGGCCGGTGCAGACCTGGCCCGTGAACTGCACGTCCCGCTCATCTCGAACCAGCCGCAGTACAACATGCTCTGGCGGGTCATCGAGTCCGAGGTGGTGCCGGCCTGTACAGAGCTCGGCCTCGGCCAGATCGTCTGGTCCCCCATCGCGCAGGGCGTGCTCACCGGCAAGTACCAGCCGGGGCAGCCGCCGCCGACGGACTCCCGCGCCTCCGGTGAGAAGTCCGGCAGCTTCATGGGCCGGTACTACCGGGACGGCGGTCTACTCGAGGCAGTCGCCAGGCTACGGCCGGTCGCCGACGGACTCGGGCTGTCCATGGCCGCGCTCGCGGTCGCCTGGGTGCTGCAGAACGACAACGTCGGCTCCGCGATCATCGGTGCGAGTAAGCCCGAGCAGGTCCGCGACAATGCCACCGCCGCCGGCGTCCGGTTGGAGCCGGACGTGCTGAGCGAGATCGATGCTGCGCTGGACGGGTTCGTGGAGCGCGACCCGACCAAGACGGGGTGACTCGCTCGCGCCGCGTGGCGGTTGCTCTGGCGGCTAGCGCGGTGATCGCCCTCGGCATCGTCGTGGGGGGCGCGGTCCGGGCCGACCCAGCGGCAGCGGCAGGCTGCCGAGCGCCCTCGGTGGCCGTGGTGGTGGACTTCGGCTCGCTGGGCGGCGGCATCCAGGAGGGCTGCGTGTCCAGCGGCGGCACCGGACTGGAGGTGCTCAGCGCGAGATTCGCAGTGACGCTCGTGCACAACCAGGCATTCGTCTGCGGCATCAACGGCAAGCCGTCCAGCCAGCCGTGCCCGCGGGTTCCCCCGAACGAGATGTCCTGGTCGTACTGGCACGCCAGCCCAGGCGCACGCGGCTGGAGCTATAGCTCGGCCGGCGCCGGTACCTACCGGCCGGCACCGGGCAGCGCCGAGGGTTGGGCGTACGGCGGTTCGGGCCACGCTCCCCGGATCGCGCCGGCAGAGGCGCTGCCCGGGCCGGCGGCGCCGCGGACCACTCCGCGCCCCACGTCCCCGCGCCCCACGTCCCCGCGTCCCACGTCTCGGCATTCGACGACGAGTGTCAGGCAGCCGTCGAACACTTCCGCGTCAACGCAGCGCACCACAAGGTCATCGCCGTCAACCGGCTCCGCGGCTGGCCGGACCTCGACGTTCCCGGTCAGTCCCGGGATGGGTGTGCCGGTCACCGAGGTCAGCCGGCCACCGTCCGCGGCGAAGGCGAAGGGCGGCAGTCCGCTGTCGACGGTGCTGGCGATCGGCGTGTTGGTGCTGCTCGGTGGCGGCGGGTGGTTCATCCTGCGCAGCAGGCGTCGCCGGCGTCAGTCCGAGGACAACGGCATCTCGTAGACGCGCGTGCTGTCGTCGTAGAGCGAGACTGTCTGCACACCGGCGTCCGCGAGCTCGCGCCACGTCAGGCCCAGCCAGCTCTCCGCGTCACCCTGATTTTCAAAGCTCGACGGCAGTTCGCTGATCGAGGACAAGTCGACCTGCGGGTCGTACCGCCAGGTGAAGACCACCGGGTTGCCTCCTCGTGGTGTGTACCGGCCGGGACTGCGCCACGACCGTCGCCCGCCACCGTAGCCGCTTGCCGGCCGACCGAGCGGGCAGGAACGTCACACCGGGTTTCTTTGACGCGGCTGCTCGAGGTGTGGTCGGATGCTCCCGTCGTACCCGCGCTGGGCGGGGGAAGCCGGTCCGAATCCGGCACTGACCCGCAACCGTAGGTTCACCGCTTGCTCGCAAGCCGGTGGACGAGTCGGAATGCCTGTCCAGCCGCGTACCCATTCACAACGCCGTCGAGGTTCACGGTGTCGGGTCTCAGCAGGACGTGGTGGCACGACCTTTTGAGGTCGGACCGCGCGGCCGCAGCGGATCTCACACCTGCAGCCGTGAAAGGGATCACCGCATGTCCAGCTTCATCCGCCGTCACCGGCGCACGCTCGGAGCCGCCGTCGCAGCCGTCTCCGTCGCGACGCTGTCGCTCACAGCGATCCAACCCGCCAACGCCGCCACCACACTGAACACCACAACCGGCGCGAGCTACCTCGTCAAGCAACTCGTCGACGGCGATCACTACGAGCCATTCGGGCCGGGCTTCGGTGACAAGGGCCTGACGATCGACGGCCTGTTCGCCCTCGCTGCTACCGGCGGACACGCCGCCACCGTCGCCAAGATCGCCGCGTACACGGCGAAGAATGGCGCCGACTACAGCTTCGTCAACGACAACACCTACTTCACCGGCGGCGCAGTCGCGAAGGTAGCCCTCGCTGCCGAGGTGGCCGGGCAGAACCCGAGGAAGTTCGGCGGCATCAACTACATCAGCGCGTTGACCAGCCACGAGTGCACGGCGACGTCAGCCGACTGCTACGCCGTCGGTGCCTACCAAGGCGTATCGGCGTTTTTCGGCCAGGCGCTGGCGCTACTCGCGCTCCTCCGGGCCGATGTGGCACCGAGCGCGGAGGCGGTCGCGGCGTTGCTCGCCCTGGTTTGCCCAGCCGGTGGCTTCACCAGCATGACCTCGGCCTGCACCACCGATGCCGGCGCCGACCCGGACAGCACCGCGCTCGCCGCGATGGCGCTGCAGGCGGTCGGCGGTCACACCGCAGAGGTCGGCAAGGCGCTCTCGTCACTCAGTCACACGCAGAACGCCGACGGGAGTTGGGACAGCGCCACCAAGCACAGCACCAACTCGACCGGACTGGCGATCCAGGCGCTGAGCCTCGAGACCGGCACCTACTCGTCGCAGATCAGCAAGGCCCGTACCTTCTTGGCCGATAGGCAGAACAAGGACGGCGGCGTCACGACGGGCAACGATCCCGACTACCCGGACTCCGACCTGCGGGCGTCGACGCAGGCGATCGGCGGCTATGTCGGTACGTCCTTCGCCACGCTCGTAGCGACGCCGGACCCATCGCCGCCGCCCACCCACCCGGCGGCCACACAGCCGACCGCCAAGACGGCGGCGGCGCACGCCGCGGCGAAGTACCTGGTCACGCAGCTGAACAAGGGCGATCACGTCGAGTCTGCCGGCTTCGTCGACTACGGCCTCACCTCTGACATCGCGATCGCATTGCTCGCCGACGGCACTCAGGACGCCACGCTCGTCAAGGTCGTCGCATATCTGACGAAGCACGTCGAGGACTACGCGGACGTCAGCGGCGCGTTCGGTGGACCGTTCAGCGGATCGCTGGCGAAGCTCGCCATCGTCGCCGAGCTCAGCAACGCCAACCCCCACTCGTTCGGCGGCGTGGATCTACTGAAGCAGATCACCACACACGTCTGCACCAAGTCGATCCCGGTTGACCAGTTCGGCGGCACTCCGTGCACCGCGGCGGGCGACGTCTACAACGGCTTCTCCGGCATCTCGCAGGCCCTCGCAGTGCTCGCGTTACAGCGAGCCCACGTCGGCCTGACCGCCACGAGTCCGGTGGTGCATCGGCTGATCGGACTGCAGTGCACCGACGGTGGCTTCTCCAGCGAGTTGCCCCCCTCAACTCCCTGCAAGTCCGATGTAGACGCCACGGGCTTCGCGTCGCAGGCGCTCTCCCTCGCGCCCGGGACGTCGGCCGAGTTCAGCAAGGCGGAGGCCTTCCTGGTGACGAGCCAAGCGAAGAGCGGCGCGTTCTCCGGAGTGGCCGGAGTGAGTTCCAACTCGACGGCGCTGGCCATCCAGGGAGCGCTGGCCGCAACGGGTACCACCGGGCAGGTGACTCGACTGCACTCCTTTGCACCCCGGGTGCAGCAGTTGGCACCGATCAAGGCCGCATCCCTGCCGGCTGCCCAGGCCGGCCTGATCCGCAAGGCCCTGCCGTTCCTCACCGGAATCGCCAACGCGGACGGTGGTGTACCGGTGGGCACCAGCGGCGCCTCCGACGCGCGGGCCACCGCACAGGTCGTCCCGTCCTTGCTGCTCGCCTCGCTGGCCACCTCCCCTGGGCGCACCCCTCACCCGGCGAGCAGTGGCGGCACGACCACCGGTGGTACCGGTGACGGTGACGGTGACCCGAGCGGGCACCCCGGCCTGGCGGCGACCGGCACCGACGCCCATCAGCTCAGCGGCGTCGGCCTGCTCGGCCTGGCGCTGCTGCTAGTCGGCGCCGGTCTGTTGGTGCTCGCCCGGCGGCGCGAGGAGACCGTGTGAGTTCGGCAGTGCGTCGGCCGCTCGGCGGCGCTGCGGCCGCGATCGCCCTGGCGGCTGCAGCATTCGTCGGCACCGTCGCCGCACCTGCCACCCATGCGACGGCGGCACCGTGCACGGCGCCACAGGTCGCGATCGTGGTGAACTTCGGCCACTGGGGCAAGCCGGTGCAGCGCGCCTGCGCCACCTGGTCGAGCTCGCTTACCGGCTACACATTGCTGAACAACCACGGCTTCGCAACCGTCGGCACGCATCACGACGGGCCGGAGTTCATCTGCCGGGTCAGCCTCAACGGCACGAAGACGTACTACCCGACGGCCGAGCAGGAGGCGTGCAACCTCACTCCGCCGGCCAGCGCGTACTGGTCCTACTGGCACGCCCAGCAGGGCGATACGCAATGGGAGTACAGCCAGCTCGGCGCGATGGGCTATCACCCGAAGAAGGGCAGCGTCGACGTCTGGACGTTCGGTGCCACCGACGTCGGCGGCACGTCGGGTCAACCGCCGTTCCCGCCATCGGCCGTCCTACCGGCCGCCGCCGCATCCGGTGGTGACGCGACGCACCGCAGCAGCCCCCAACAGCCTGGGACCACGGCCGGCAGCCATTCCGACGGCAGCCACTCCGACGGCAGCACGACGAACCGGACCAGCGCCGGGGGGAACAATGGCGGGACGTCCGCCGGGCGATCGAGCACGTCGGCAGGTGGTTCGCACTCGACCAGCTCGACGTCCTCGGCATCGGGCACCGGCGCTGCGAACGGTGCGCCCCTGGCAGGCAGCTCAGCCACGACTCCGTCGGTCCAGGACGTTGCCGGCAAACCCGCTGCCCGAAGTAAAGCGGCCGGGACAGCCGGCCCTCTGCTGGCTACGGTGGGCCTGGTCGTCGCGCTGGGTGCAGGCGGCGGCGTACTCGTCTGGCGGAGGCGCACAGGCACGTGACGGTGACTCGGCCCGCAGCGGCCGCGACCAGTTCGGCACCAGCCGGGCAGCCGCGGTCGAACCGGCTGGTGCGCGACGCCCGGCGCCTGCCGCGCAGCGTGCATCCGGTGGCGTGGTGGCTGTGGGCTATCGGGATGGCCACCGCAGCCAGCCAGACCACCAACCCCTTACTGCTACTGCTCATTCTCGCGGTGTGCGGATTCGTCGTCACGGCCCGGCGTACCGAGGCGCCGTGGGCGCGGGCATTCCGCTTCTACCTGTTCATGGGCTGCGCGGTCATCGCGATCCGGGTCTTCTTCCGGATCCTGCTCGGCGGCGGCGTCGAATCGGTCAACTCGCACGTGCTGTTCCGGCTTCCCGAGGTGCCACTGCCCGACTGGGCCGCGGGCATCCGCCTCGGTGGGGCCGTCACCGCCGAAAGCACGCTGTCCGCCCTCTTTGACGGGCTACGGCTGGCCACCCTGCTGTGCTGCATCGGCGCGGCGAACGCGCTGGCCAATCCCAAGCGCGCACTGCGGGTGCTGCCCGGTGCACTGTACGAGCTCGGCGTCGCGGTGATCGTCTCCATCACCGTCGCGCCGCAGTTGATCGAGAGCGCGCAGCGAGTGCGCCGGGCGCGGCTGTTGCGCGGCGGCGGGCAGACCGGCCTGCGGGTCTTGCGCAGCATCGCGATGCCGGTGCTGCAGGACGCCCTCGAGCGCTCGATGGCATTAGCCGCCGCAATGGACTCGCGCGGGTACGGCCGGCGCGCCGGGGCATCGGCGGCGGCACGCCGCTGGACGTCACTGCTGCTCATCGGCGGGCTCGGCGCACTGTGCGTCGGCGCCTACGGCCTGCTCGACGGATCGACGCCCGGTCTGTTCCGGCTGCCGGCCATCCTCGTCGGCGGAGCGCTCTGCTGCGCGGGTCTCGCCGTCGGCAGCCGGCGCGTCACCCACACCACCTACCGACCGGACCGCTGGCACATCGCTGAATGGATGGTGAGCGGATCGGGAGTTCTGGTCGCCGCTGTGCTGCTCGCCGGCGCCGGTTACCGTGCGGATGCGATCAACCCGTCGCTGGAGCCGTTGAGCTGGCCGTCGCTGCCGCTGATCCCGACCATCGGCATCCTGCTCGGACTGATCGCCGCGTTCGCCTCTCCCCCGCCGCCAGTGCAACTGCGCGACGACCGATGATCGAGTTCGACCGGGTAACGGTCACCTACCCCGAGGCTGCTGAACCGACACTGCGCGATGTGCGGCTGCACATCCCCGAGGGTGAGCTGTGCCTTGTTGTCGGGCGTACCGGCTCCGGCAAGTCGACGCTGCTGCGCTGCGTGAACGGGCTGGTGCCTACCTTCACCGGCGGCACGCTGGCCGGCCGGGTCAGCGTCGCCGGCCGGGACACCCGAACCCATCCACCGCGCGAGCTGGCCGACGTGGTCGGTGTCGTCGGGCAGGACCCGTTGGCCGGTTTCGTCACGGACACCGTCGAGGAGGAGCTCGCCTACGGCATGGAGCAACTCGCCGTTGCGCCTGAGGTGATGCGCAAGCGCGTGGAGGAAACCCTCGACGTGATGGGCCTGGCCGACCTGCGCTACCGCGCGCTGTACGAGCTGTCCGGTGGCCAGCAGCAACGCGTCGCAATCGGTTCGGTGCTGGCGACGCACCCGAGCGTGCTGGTGCTCGACGAACCGACGTCCGCCCTCGACCCCACCGCGGCGGAGGAGGTCCTGGCCAGCATCACCCGGCTGGTGCACGACCTGGGCATCACCGTGCTGATCGCCGAGCACCGGCTGGAGCGCGTGGTGCAGTACGCGGACCGGGTGCTTTGGGTGCCCGGCGACGGAACCGTGCGCGACGGCGACCCCGCGCAGATGCTCGAGACGACCACAGTGGCGCCACCGATCGTCGAGCTCGGCCGCACGCTGGGGTGGTCGCCGCTGCCGCTGTCGGTGCGCGACGCCCGCCGGCTGGCTGGACCGGTACGGGAGCGGCTGACCGACCGACCGGCGCCGTCCCGGGACCTGCACGACGACGGCCCGGTGGCGCTGGTCGGCACGGGTGTCCTGGTCCGCTATGGCGATGTGGTCGCGGTGCGCGCCGTCGACCTGACGCTTCGGGCCGGACAGATCGTGGCGCTGATGGGCCGCAACGGATCGGGCAAGTCGTCGCTGCTGTGGGCGCTGCAGGGCTCCGGCCCACGGCAGGCCGGCCGGGTGGACGTCGACGGCAAGGACCCGAAGTCACTGTCGGCAGCGGCCGCCCGTGCCCGAGTGGGCCTCGTCCCGCAGACACCGACCGACCTGCTCTACCTCGATTCGGTGGCCGAAGAACTGGCCCAGGCCGACCGGGAGTCCGGCGGCGGCCCAGGGACCGCACGCTCCCTGCTGGACCGGCTGGCGCCCGGGATCCGCGACATCATGCACCCGCGAGACCTTTCCGCCGGGCAGCAATTGTCGCTGGTGCTGGCCATCCAGCTCAGCGCCGCGCCCCGGGTGGTGTTGCTCGACGAACCGACCCGGGGCCTGGACTACCACGCGAAGGAGCAGCTCATCGGGATCCTGCGCGATCTTGCCGAGCACGGCCACGCGGTCGTGGTGTCCACGCACGACGTCGAGTTCGTCGCCGTCGGCGCCGACCGGGTGACGGTGATGGCCGAGGGCGACGTGGTCGCGGACGGGCCGGCCGCCGACGTCCTCGTCGCCTCTCCTGCGTTCGCACCACAGGTGGCCAAGATCCTCGCACCGTTGCCGTATCTGACAGTGCGCGAAGTGACCGACGCACTCAGCCCGACCGGGGCGGGACGATGAGCCGCCGCACGCTGGGTGTCCGACGGCCGACCGTTGCGATCCGGGTCGGGCCACGGACTGTCGTCGCGATCACGCTGGCCGCGTTTCTCGGCCTAGTCGCATTCTTCTGGCCGTTCGCCATCGACTCCGACACGATCGGCTCGACCGACACCGCGCCGCTGATGTTCGGCGTGCTGCTTGTGTTGGTGCTCGCCGTTCTGATCGCGCAGATCAGCGAGGGTGGCATCGACAGCAAAGCGCTGGCGCTGCTGGGCGTGTTGTCCGCAGTGAACGCTGCGCTGCGCCCGCTCGGCGCCGGGACGGCCGGCATCGAGACCGTATTCTTCATGCTGGTGCTGGCCGGCCGGGTGATGGGCCCGGGCTTCGGGTTCACGCTGGGCTGCACCAGCCTGTTCGCGTCCGCGTTGATCACCGGCGGAGTTGGGCCGTGGATGCCGTACCAGATGTTCGGCTGCGCGTTCGTCGGGCTCGGCGCCGGGCTGCTCCCCCGCGCGCGCGGCAAGGCAGAACTCGTGCTGCTGGCCGGCTATGCGGCGTTCTCCTCCTACCTGTTCGGGTTCCTGCTCAACCTGTCGTTCTGGCCGTTCGCGCTGGGCGAGGGCACCACGGCCTCCTTCCTGCCGGGCGCGCCGCTGCACGTCAACGTGCACCGCTACCTGCTCTTCGACGCCACGACGTCGCTCGGCTGGGACACCGGCCGGGCGATCACGACGACGCTCTGCGTCCTGATCGTCGGGCCACCGGTGCTCGGTGCGCTGCGCCGCGCCGCGCGTCGGGCCGCATTCGAGGCACCCGTCGAATTCATCGAGCCGGACGGTAGGGACGAGCCCGATACGACGATCACGCCACATCACCCCGGCATAGGAGCACCAGGCCCACCGACCCAGGAAACGACGGTCAGCAGGAGACCGGCCCCATCGGTCGGGCCGATGAGTAGACACAGTCCCGCCGACCGTAGGTCCAGGCGGGTGCGTCCGTGCTGAGCTTGCGAAGCCGGCGCCATAAGCACAATCCCGCGAAGGAGAGCCCCATGACCGACACCTCGACCCGTGCCACTGTGTACGGGTATCCGCGCCAGGGCGCGAACCGGCAACTCAAGAAGGCTGTCGAAGGCTACTGGGCCGCAAACATCGATTCGGCTGCCCTTGAAGCAACCGCTAGGGAACTCCGTTTGCAGCGACTCGGCGAGCTGACTGATGCCGGGCTCGACGAGATTCCCAGCAACGACTTCTCGCTGTACGACCACGTGCTGGATACCGCCTGGATGCTCGGCGCGATCCCGCAACGTCACCTCGATGCGGTCCCGGATGCCAGCACCCAAGCCGGCCGTCTCGATCGGTACTTCGCGATGGCTCGGGGCAGCGCGGACGTGGCGCCGCTGGAGATGACGAAGTGGTTCGACACCAATTACCACTACCTCGTTCCGGAGGTGAACTCGGAATCGCAGTTCGCCCTGGATCCGACCAAGCCGCTGGCCGAGTTCGGTGAGGCCAGGGACGCCGGCATCATCACCCGTCCGGTCATCCTCGGCCCGGTGAGTTTGCTGTTGCTGGCAAAGGCGACCGGCAGTTCCGTACCTGGATTCCAGCCGCTGGCGTTGCTGGATCGCATCGTTCCGCTCTACGCCGAACTGCTGCAGTTGTTGCGTGATGCAGGCGCCGAGTGGGTGCAATTCGACGAGCCGGCTCTGGTCACCGACCAGCCGCCAGCGGTGCTTGCGCAAGTTCGTCGTGCCTACGACGCTCTGGCGGCAGAGACCGCTCGGCCGCAACTCCTCGTCGCGTCGTATTTCGATCGGCTGGGCGCCGCGCTCCCCGCGCTGGCCGCCACCGCCGTGGACGGGCTGGCGATGGACTTCGTCGGACCCGCAGCCGCAAACCTCGACGACCTCGTCGCGCTCGGCGGCGTTCCGGGCAAGCGGCTGGTCGCCGGAGTGGTCGACGGGCACAACGTGTGGCTTGCCGATCTGGCTGCCGCACTGGACACGCTGAACACCCTGCGCGGGCTGGGCAGCACCGTCGACGTTTGCGCATCGTGCTCGTTGCTGCACGTGCCACTGGACGTCGGCCTCGAAACGACCCTCGATCCGCAAGTGGTCACGTGGCTGTCCTTCGCCCGGCAGAAGTTGGACGAGATAGTCGTCCTCGCGCGTGGACTGCGCCTCGGCCCGGACGCGATCTCCGCCGAGTTGCAGGAGAACGCGACGCGACGGGCAGCACGGTCGGCCTCACCGCTCGTACACGTCGACTCGGTGCGAGCGCGCGCTGCGGCGGTCGGGGACGCGGAGGTGCACCGGCTCAGCGGCTACGGAAAGCGTCATCTCGCGCAGCAGGATCGGTTGCACCTGCCGCTACTGCCCACCACCACCATCGGCTCGTTCCCGCAGACGGCAGCGTTGCGGTCGGCTCGGGCGGGTTTGCGTTCCGGCAGGATCGACCAGGCCGCCTACGACGCCGCTATGCGCGCGGAGATCGAGTCCGTGATCTCCGCGCAGGAATCGATTGGGATCGATGTGCTGGTGCACGGCGAGCCGGAGCGCAACGACATGGTCCAGTACTTCGCCGAGCAGCTCGACGGGTTCCTTGCCACGACGCAGGGATGGGTGCAGTCCTATGGCACCCGGTATGTGCGGCCGCCGATCATCGTCGGCGACGTGTCCCGGCCCGAGCCGATGACGGTGGACTGGACGCACTACGCGCAGGGGCTCACCGAACGGCCGGTCAAGGGCATGCTGACCGGACCGGTGACGATGCTGGCGTGGTCGTTCGTCCGCGATGATCAGCCACTCGGCGAAACCGCTCGGCAGGTCGCGCTCGCGCTGCGGGACGAGGTCGCCGATCTGGAACGGGCGGGTGTCGCGATCATCCAGGTCGACGAGCCGGCGCTGCGGGAGACGTTGCCGCTGCGCGATGCCGACCGCGCCTACTACCTGGCCTGGGCCGTGGATGCATTCGCCCTCAGCACGTCCGGAGTCCGGGACGACACCCAGATCCACACCCACATGTGCTACGCGGAGTTCGGCGATGTGCTGGCGGCGATCGTCGACATGGACGCCGACGTCATCAGCCTGGAGGCGGCCCGCTCGGACATGGCGATCGTGGCCGGTCTGGCACACGCGGGGTACCCGAACGAGGTCGGTCCGGGAGTCTGGGACATCCACTCCCCTCGTGTCCCGACGGTCGCCGAGATCGCCGGGCGACTGCGCGCCGCGAGCCGCACCTTTCCGGCGGATCGGCTGTGGGTGAACCCCGACTGCGGGCTGAAAACTCGCGGCTACGCCGAAGTGCGTGCCAGTCTCGCCAACCTGGTCGCGGCGACGACGTTGGTCCGCGCCGAGCTGTGAGCGGTGGGTGGAGGCGCTGGGCGGGCGCCTCCACCCGATCGTCCCCGGGTGACGGCAACCGCATGGGCGTGGTGTGCTGTGATGCGCACCAGCACATCGACACCGATCTGAGGGGACATCCGACCGCGATGACCGATCTCGGGCAGCTTGCCGCGGATGTTCCGTGGACCGACAGCGACGCCGAGCAGGCAGCTCGCGAGCGCATCCCGCAGCTGGCGGTGCCCGAGGGTTCTCTGGGTCGCCTGGCCGAACTCGCGGAGTGGCTGGCCGGCGCCCAGGGCAGGTCACCGGCCACGCTGCCGCAGCGCGTCCGGCTGATCGTGCTCGACGACAGCAGCGCAGCATCGATCGACGAGGGCGGCATCGGGCCCGCGCTGGCCGAGCTCAGCGACGTCTCCGTCGTCGTCGTACCGGTCGACGCCAACCTCGGCTCGGCTGATGCTGTCGAGCTCGGGGTACAGCTTGCCGACACGGAGATCGATTCCGGTGCCGATCTGCTCCTGCTCGGATATCGCGGCGAGGCTGCGCGGATCCCGGCGGCTGCGGTAGTCAGCGTGGTGACGGGCATCGAGCCGGTCCGCGTCGTAGGTCAGCGGGATGGCATCGACGACGCCCGCTGGATGCGCGAGGTGATAGCGGTGCGCGACACCCGCCGACGTGGCATGGCCAAGCGGACCGAGCCGGCCGAGATGCTCGCCGAGATCGGCGGGCCGGTCATCACCGCGATGACGGCGTTCCTGCTGCGTGCGGCAGGCCGGACCACACCGGTGCTGCTCGACGGGCTACCGGTCACCGCCGCGGCGCTGGCGGCTCGGGAGATGGCGCCACGGATGATCCGCTGGTGGCAGGCCACGCACCGCAGCCTGGACCTGGCGCAGCGCGCTGCAGTGGAGCGACTGCGCCTCACTCCACTGCTCGATCTCGAGGCCGATCTGGACGGCGGCGGCGGGGCCGCGCTGGCAGTGCCACTGCTGCGGGCCGCCGTCCGCGCAGTGGCCGAGCTCCCCATCGACCCGGCCCGCGTCCCAGCAACCGAGCCCGAGCCGGAATTCGAGCCCGTGCCGGACACCCCGGAGCCAGTCGCACCCGATGAGCCAGAATCCAACACCGCGCCGCTACCCGACGCAGTATCCGAACCCGCGGCGGTACCTGACGCGGCAGCTGAGCCGGAGGCCGAAGAGCTGCTGGCGGCTGAGCCGGCGCCCGAACTGGCCGCACCCGACAAGCCAGACCCCGAACGGGCGGCCGTGCCGGAGCCAGCGCCAGAACCCGAACCCGAGCCGGAAGCCGAACCCAAGCCGGAACCCGAACCCGAACCCGAACCCGAGCCGGAACCCGAACCCGAGCCGGAACCCAAGCCCGAACCGGAGCCAGAACCCGAGCCAGAGCCGGGCCCGGATTCAGCCGAACCCGTCGAGCGAGCGCCCGCTCCCGGGCAGCGTCCGGCCCGCAGGTTCGGTCGCAGCCACAACCCGATTCGCGGCCGGGCCAGTCGCGGACCGAGTGGGCCGCGCCGTAGCGAAGCGTGATCCCCCGAC
>JBPCMU010000020.1:0-69411 GCA_051001975.1 Jatrophihabitans sp. | reverse complement strand
CCAACCCGCGCATATCAGTCTGACCGCGCGTCGCCAACGACACGCTCACCACCACAACGCAACGACGAAGCAGAGGCGCCCGCCCGGAGCAATCCGGACGGGCGCCTCGCCCTGCCACTTGACAAACTGTGAGACTCCGACGAGCGGTCCTGGTGGTCGCTGGCAGGCTGGCCCCGGTGGGTGGGGATGACTCGTTGACAAACTGGCCGTGCGCTATTCGGTACGTGCCTTGCCTATGACTCGTCTTCCCATCCGCTGGGGCCCGGTCTGGCTCCATCCATTGGCTTGATAAGCAGCTCGTCCGCCCATCTGGGCGTGACTCATCACAGTTCTGCCATGCGGTGGTCCACCAGGCTTTCCATCATCAACCGCATAGGAAGGAACTTTGGATGGCGATGTTGACCGAGTCCGTTGATGCCGTAATCGGCGTCGACACCCACCGCGACACCCTGGCCGCCGCGACCGTGTCCACGCTCGGAGCGGTATTGGCCGACACCCAAGTCGGTGCAGACGCGCGCGGCTACGCGGCGCTGCTCGATTTCGCGGCCGCGCACGCACCCGGCCGCCGCTGCTGGGCGGTCGAGGGCGCCGGCAGCTACGGAGCGGGCCTAGCGATCTTCCTTGCCGCACATGGCGAGAGGGTCGTCGAGGTCGCCCGCCCGAAGCGTCCAGCTCGGGTCGGTGCGCGCAAAAGCGATCAGATCGATGCCGTGCGCGCTGCCCGGGAAGCGCTCAGCACCGACCACCTCATCGTTCCTCGTGGCCGTGGCCACCGTGAGGCATTGCGGGTGCTGATGAGCACCCGCGCCAGCGCGGTAACCGCCCGCACCCGAGCAATCAACCACCTCAAAGCGTTGATCGTCTCAGCACCAGAGACGCTGCGCGCGGAGTTTCGCGGCAAGACCAGCGACGCCCAGATCAGCTACGCCTCCAAGCTCCGTGCTCGGCCGACACAAGATATCGAACACCGTATGACGCTGCGCGTATTGCGGTGCACCGCCGAACGCATCGTGGCACTGCGTGCCGAAGCTGACGATCTCGAGCGTGAGATCACTCAGCTCGTCACCGCCACCAGACCCCAACTGTTAGATCTGCCAGGCGTCGGCGCGATCAGCGCTGCCCAGGTCCTCATCAGCTGGTCACACCCCGGCCGGTTCCGCTCCGAAGCGGCCTTCGCCGCCTTCTCAGGCGCCGCACCGATCCCGGCCTCATCCGGCTTGACCACACGCCACCGCCTCAACAGATCCGGCGACCGCCAGCTCAACCGAGCACTCCATACGATCGCGTTGACCCGCTCCCGGATCGATCCTGCGACCCGTGACTACCTAACCCGCCGCGTCGCTGAGGGCAAGACCATCCGCGAAGCGAAACGATGCCTAAAGCGATTCATCGCACGCCAACTCTTCCGCCTCCTACAACAGCCGAACCCGTCCCCCGAACCCCTTGACCAGACATAGCAGCGTCATCGCTACATATCAGCTCAGTCGCGCAGCGCATCCCCGATCGACTGGCGCGCTGCGGCCGCAGCCGGGATGATCGAGCCAAGTAGCGCTGCCGCGATGGCCACAGTGATTCCGGCTAGAGCGGCACTCGCGGGAAACGTCGGCCGGTGCAGCGCAAGCTCGGGACTCAGCAGCCTTGGAACATAGAGACGGACGGCGGCATAGCAGGCGGCTACCGCAACCATGCCGGCCATCGCGGCAACCATGAGCGCTGAGACAAGCACGAGCAGAAACGTCTGACTGCGAGTCGCGCCAACGGCGCGCCTTATGAACAATTCTCGCGAGCGCTCGCGCACGCTCGCGAGACCAACATTTAGTATCCCGAGCGCGGAAACAGCAAGTGCGACCAGGGCACATGATAAAAAGGCAAGCTGAGTGAGGCGCAACCGGCCGAGCAGGGCAGCGACCTCGTCGATTCGTACTGGAGCGTCGCTGGGCGGAGAAGCCGCGTCGGCGAGGCTCTGACTCAACAGCGTGGCTAGCTGTGCCTCAGACGTGGACGGATAGTGCAAGAGCAACCGGTACTGCCCGTCTTCGGCTAGAGATGGTCTCACCAACAAAAACCCCGACAATGATGCGTACATATTTGGCTGAGGATCGCCATCCGCCACAACACCACAAACAACCGCAGTCAGAGCGGGCTCAACGGTCGTCGCGGCCAGCGCGGCGATTGTTCCAGGCGGACCTACCTCGGATTCGGCCGCTTGGTTAACCGCTAGCTGCACTACCACCGACTGAGTCGGCCACCTTCCGGAGAGAACGGGTATGCGTCGCACCGCACGAAGGTCACCGTCGGTCAAGGTCAGGTTCTCGTGCCTCGTGATAGCACCTATCCGCACGTCCGCAGCCGAATCCGCCTCGACTACGAATCCAGACTCTGCAATACCGAGAGATCGACGGACTCGTCCTTCCCACTTGCGAAGCCTGGCGGTTGTCACGTTCGAAGATTGGATACTAGTGCCCACCGTTACCTGCCGACCGTGCTGCTGTTCGGACGCCGCGACAAACACGTCCTGCGTCACAGAGCTCGCAACAAAAACGGCCACAATGCCCACAACACCTGCGAACAGACTAAGTACGATGAGTACTGACCGAAGCTTGCCGATCCGAAGATCCTTCAGGGCTAGAGTGAGAAGTGTAAGCATCACAGGGCCACAGTCGTAAGCACACCTGTTTGGAGCGACAAGACGCGATCGGCGCGCTGCGCAACTATTTCATCGTGCGTGACGACAAGTAGTGCTGCTCCGGACTTACGTGCCGTGTCGGCAAGTAAGTCCCAGACTATCGAGCCGGTATCAACATCGAGGGCGCCGGTTGGTTCGTCGGCCAGCACGATCTTCGGTTCCTTAATCAGGCCTCGTGCGACCGCTACCCGCTGTTGTTCTCCACCAGATAGGTGTTTCGGCCGGCTATCCGCACGGTCGGACAACCCCACCATTTCCAAAGCTGAACACACCCGTTCCTTGCGTTTGGCTCGAGACATCCTCCGACCATACAAAAGGGGAAGTTCGACGTTTTCTGCAGCAGATAGATGTGCAACGAGTGAGTATGACTGAAACACAAAGCCGATATGCGTATTACGCAAGCGTGCCCTTCGACGGTCAGTAAGCCGACTGGAATCAACGTTTGCTATGCTGACGACGCCCCTGTCATAAGTTGTCAGCAGCCCGAGACAGGCGAGCAGTGTGCTTTTACCTGACCCAGACCGACCCATGACTGCGACGATCTCCGTTGGCCGCACCGCGAAGGACACTTGGTCGAGTAGCGTCAGCCGTCCTCCGCTTGGAATTGTGACAGTCTTCGACAACGAATCGACCCGAAGCGCGGAAACTTCATCCACCGGAAAGGGCCGAATTCACGGATAGCACTCGATCGCCCGCCCGCAGGCCGGACGTTATTTCGATGTAATTGCCATCGGTGACGCCCAGACCTACAGAGCGCTGCCTCTGTCCTCCCTTACCATCTACGAGCGTCACGGACCCGCGATCTGCCCGTCCGTCCACAGACTGCACTGGAAGGCTCAATACGTTGCGTCGCCGGGCTGTGCGGAGTGCTAATAGTGCTTGGACGCCGATGTATAACCGCACTGATTTTGGAGCGGCACACAGCACCTGAGCCTGCGATTGTCCGGCACCACTTGAGCCCTGCGGCGCACCGACTAAGGAAAGAACGTTGCAGTCGAAAGGGCCTGGTCCACCGACAATTTCAGCCCGCCCCACCGTGGGCGTTGAGTAGACTCGATACGCCAATGTGGCGGGGATTGAAGCAGCGAGCCCAAAACCGTTGTACCGGAACTCGGCCACAGGTAGACCTGCGGGGACAACCTCATCAGGGGAGACGAGCCATCGCAGGAACGTCGCGCCCACCGGAATGCGTACGGTATGGCCAGCTTCCGTGAAAATCGGCGTACCAGAAGGAAGTTCCGAGTGCGGGAAACTGGCGCGGCGGGTAACGCCCGTGGCAATAGCCGATAGGACAAAGACCGGTGTCGGCACTACATTCGCGTCGAGAGTTACGACGGACGTGATCGTTTGTCGGGTTACTGAGACCGTACCAACTCGGTTGGGCTCGTCGAGCTTGCGACCATGTGAGGTCGACGACGACTCACAACCGGCGGACAGGCTGACGAGGAAGGTGAGCGCAACGGCGTGAACTCGTCTAACGCGGTGATTTATCATAACGCCTTTAGTGGGAAGCGCGCCGTGACGACGGCGAGCAATTCAGCTGGACGTCGCGCGCGACTTGACTAGGGTCGCCAAGCCGGGCTCTAGCTAGGAGATCATCGTAATACTTCTTGTCGCCCGCTGGGCTGGCGACGAGGTATAGCTCGCGATGTTTGACCGCTTGCATAAAGGTGAGATCTCGCTCGACAGCACTCGACGCCGCGCCGCTTTGATCGTCGAGCCATTGACGTTCCCACGCACAGAACCAGTAGGTGTCCGCCGTGCTCGTCCCTGTACGAGGCTGATAAGATAGATCTTTGACGCTACCTGGTGCCGTCCGAGGCCACAAATAGCTTGTCGGCAGTTGTAGTACTGCCTGCTCCATCCGGAATTCTGCGTTGTAGCCATCACTGTTCACGAAATGGTGTCCTGACGACCCGCCCCCGTTGCTTCGCGAACAGGAAGATAGCATCGCGACGGTTAGTAGGAAGGGCAGCCAGGCAATGCACTTAGCAACCAGAAGCTTCGTCGACATGATTGACCGATGACCAGGTCAGTAGTACATAGACCCGTCGAAATAGTTGTCGCTGCTTCCGGCGTTCAGTTTCCTGGCGACCACGTTGAAAGCGGGCGCCACGATGCCCAAGACCCCGGCCATGGCGACCGTGGTGCAGACTGTCGCATTAACGCTTACGCGCCTCATAACACTCGCCCTCGCTCTTAAGGGATGAACGTTATGTATCCTGACATGCTGGGGCTGATGTTGCAAGAAGCCGAGCGGCGAGCCGCAGGAACACGCAGCCTGTGCGCGAAGCTTGCCGCGCTACGCCACGCCCCAACGGTCAACCATGTTCAGCGACGAGAGCCAGATAGGGGATCCAGCGTCTAAGAGGACCTCAGCGGGGCTTGCGGACGATAGATCCAATTCGCGGGTTGTGCGCGCGGGCCGCGGGGTCGCACCGCCCGGCAAGCTTGACAGGCTGGCGAAAGACGTCGTAGTGCGTCAGCCGGTGCGGGCGATGACGAGTTCGGTGAGCGCCTCGAAGGCATCCCGAGCCGGGACCGCGGGCATGACCGACAGCGTCTGGCGCGCGGCGCCGGCGTACCGGCGAAGGGTGGCCCTGGCCTCGTCCATCGCCTCGGCGGATCGCAGCAACCGCAACGCCTCGGCATGTTCGTCGTCGTCGACCAGCGCGTGCGAGACGAGTTCACGCAAGCGCGCGCCCGCGGGGTCGCTCGAGCGCAGGGCGTAGAGCACCGGCAGCGTGGCGATACCCTCGCGCAGGTCGGTGCCCGGCGTCTTGCCCGATTCGTCGACGTCGGACGCTACGTCGAGGATGTCGTCGCTGAGCTGGAAGGCGATGCCGATCTGCTCGCCGAACGAGCGCAGCCCCGCGATCACATCGACGTCGACGCCGGCGTAGTAGGCGCCGAACTCGGCAGCGGTGGCGATCAGCGAGCCGGTCTTGTCGGCCAACACCCCGAGGTAGTGCTCGATCGGGTCGGCGCCGGGCCGCACGCCGACCGTCTCACGGATCTGCCCGATGACCAGGCGCTCGAACGTCTCCGCCTGCAGGCGCACAGCGTGGGGACCGAGATCGGCAAGCAGGTTCGACGCGCGGGAGAACAGGAAGTCACCGGTCAGGATGGCCACCGTGTTGTCCCACCGGGCGTTGGCCGACTCGGCCCCGCGGCGCACAGGCGCCTCGTCCATGACGTCGTCGTGGTAGAGCGTCGCCAGGTGCGTGAGTTCGCAGACCACCGCGGCCGGGATGATGTCCGGCCGGGCGGGATCGCCG
This sequence comes from Jatrophihabitans sp., assembly GCA_051001975.1. GTDB lineage: Bacteria > Actinomycetota > Actinomycetes > Mycobacteriales > Jatrophihabitantaceae > DATAEG01. The sequence continues at coordinate 63,447 of JBPCMU010000020.1, read as the reverse complement.
AAGTGCGCCGCGAGCACGCTCACCATCGGCCGGAACCGCTTTCCGCCGGCGTCGACCAGGTGCCGGGCAGCGTCCGCGACGAACTCGTCGTCCGAGCGGACTGCGGTCCGCAGCGCATCCTCGATCGCGTCAAGGCCCGCCCGGACTGAGCGTTCGAGCACAGCATCGTCGAACGCGACGACGAAGGCGGTCGGGCTCATCGACGTCATCCCCCCAGGATCGTTCTCACGCGGTGAAGTGGGCAGCCTTCGCCGCGAGATCCAAGATCGGCTGCGGGAAGACACCCAGCACCACGGTAACGACCACGCCGAACGTCAGCGCGATGGAGGTCGACCAGCCCGGGATCGCGATGGTCGGGGCGTTCTCCGGCGGGTCGGCGAAGAACATCAGCACCACGATGCGCAGGTAGTAGAACGCCGCGATCGCCGAACAGACGAGCGCGATGACCACCAGCGGCCCGGCGTGACTGTAGGCGGCGCGGAACACGAAGAACTTGCCGGTGAACCCGGACGTGAGCGGGATCCCTGCCATCGACAACAGCAGGATCGTCATCACGGTGGCGACCACGGGGCTCTTCTTCGCCAGCCCCGACCACTGGGCGAGCCGGGTGGCCTCACCGTCGCTGTCGCGCACGACCATCAGCAGCCCGAATGCCGCGAGGGTGGTGAACCCGTAGGTGAGCACGTAGAACAGGACGCTGGAGATGCCGTCCTTGCTGATCTTTCCGTCGCGATCGACGGCCAGGAACCCGACCATGATGAAGCCGGCGTGCGCTATGGAGGAATACGCCAGGATGCGCTTGACGTCGGTCTGGGTCAGCCCGAGCACGGCGCCGACGACCATCGAGGCTATCGCCACGGCCCAGACGATCGGACGCCAGTCGTATTGCGTCGTGCTGAACCCCGTGTAGAGGACGCGCAGGATCGCACCGAAGGCGGCGACCTTCGTACAGGCGGCCATGAACGCGGTGACCGGCGTGGGCGCACCCTGGTACACGTCGGGCGTCCAGCTGTGGAACGGCGCGATACCGGCCTTGAACAGCAGGCCCACCAGCACGAGAGCGAGACCCGCGTACAGCAGAATGTCGGATTTCCCGGACCCGCGCGTGGCCTGCAGGATCACGGGTAGGTCGACGGAGTTCGCGTAGCCGTAGAGCAGCGCCAGGCCGTAGAGGAAGAACGCCGACGCGAACGCCCCGAGCAGGAAGTACTTGACCGCGGCCTCCTGCGAGAGCAGCCGACGCCGCCGCGCCATGCCCGCCATCAGGTAGAGCGGCAGCGAGAGCACCTCGAGCGCGACGAACATCAGCAGCAGGTTGTTGGCGATCGGGAAGATCAACATGCCGCTGACCGCGAACATCATCAGGGGGAAGATCTCGGTCTGCACGCGGTCGCTGGCCCCCAGGCGACGGTCGTCCGGTGACCCCACTACGACGGCCGACGACGCCACGATCGGGCTGCCGACGTCGACGCTGCGCTCGGCCATCAGCAGCACGGCCATGATCGCGAGCGCAACCACCGTGCCCTGCACGAACAGTCCGGCGGAGTCGACAGCGAGCGAGCCCGCGAAGGGGATGTTGTTGCCCTTCGGCGACGGCGTGACCACGTTCGTCTTGTGGATCAGGCCGATCGTTACGACGGACGCCACGAGACCGGTCAGCGCGATCGCGACCTGCGCGCTGAAGCGGTCGCGGCGAGGCAGCACGGCCTCGGCGAGTACACCGAGGATGGCGGCGCCGAGCACGATGAGGATCGGGGCCAGCGCCTTGTAGGAAACCGACGGCGCGGTGATCTTGTCCGTGTGGTTCGCCGCGGCCAGCAGCAACGCGCTCATTTCCGTCCCCCGTCGGCGTTCTGGTACTGCGGGGTCGGATCGGTCTTTCCGACGTCGTGCTGCATCGTGGCCTTCACCGACGGATTGATGATGTCGAGCACCGGTTTCGGGTAGACGCCCAGGAAGACGATGATCGCCAGCAGCGGAGCGACGGCGAAAATCTCACGGGGGTTCAGGTCGCGGAACTTGGTGACCCGCTCGCTCACCCGGCCCTGGAATGTGCGCTGATAGAGGTACAGCACGTAGATCGCGGCCAGGATGATCCCGGTCGTCGCGATGATCGCGTAGCCCTTGTAGCGGGTGAATGTGCCCACCAGAACCAGGAACTCGCTGATGAACGTGCTCATGCCCGGTAGCGCGAGGGCCGACAGGCCGGTGAGCAGGAAGAGCCCGGCCAGGATCGGCGTGACCTTCGCGACGCCGCCGTAGTCATCGACGTTGCGGCTCTTGCCCCGCGCGATCAGCAGGCCGACGACGATGAACAGCGCGCCGGTCGAAAAGCCGTGGTTGACCATGTACAGCACAGCGCCCGTGCCACTCTGCGTGGTGAACGCGAACACGCCCAGACCGATGAAACCGAAGTGCGCCACCGAGGTGTAAGCCACCAGGCGTTTCATGTCTCGCTGGCCGATGGCCAGGAACGCCGCGTACAAGATGCCGATCACGGATAGCACGAGCACAGCTGGCGCGAAGTACCGGGACGCGTCCGGGAAGAGGATCAAGCAGTAACGCAGGAAGCCGAAGGTGCCGACCTTGTCCAGGACGCCGACGAGCAGCGCCGCGCCGCCGGCCGGGGCCTCGGCGCCGGCATCGGGCAGCCAGGTGTGGAACGGAATGAGCGGCGCCTTGATGGCGAAGGCGATGAAGAACCCGAGAAACAACCATTTCTGGGTGCCGTTGTCCGGCAGCGGATGCTTCATCAACTCTGTCATCGAGAAGCTGCTCGTCCCGGCCGAGACGTACAAACCGATGACGGCCGCGAGCATCAGCAACCCGCCCACGAGCGAGTACAGGAAGAACTTCATCGCGGCGTACTGGCGGCGCGGGCCGCCGAAGCTGCCGATGATGAAGTACATCGGCACGAGCATGCCCTCGAAGAAGACGTAGAACAGGAATACGTCGGTGGAGACGAACACGCCGATGATGAAGAACTCGAGCAGCAGGATCAGGGCCAGGTAGTTGGCCATGCTGCGCGGCTTGGCCCCGGCCTCCTCGGCGCCGCTCTTGCTGTCGAACGCCGTCCACGACGCCAGGATCACAGCCGGGACGAGTACGACCGCCATCGCGACGAGAACGAGCGCGATGCCGTCGACCCCGAACGCGATGTGGACGCCAAAGTCCTTGATCCACACCCAACTGGTGTCGAACTGGAAGCGCTTGTCCGGGTTGTCGGTGTACCCGGTGTCGAACCGGAACATCAGCACGACCGCGTAGACGACCGGGACCAGCGACCAGAACAGCGCCAGCAGCTTGACGTTCGTGCTCGGCATCCGCTTGCCGGCGGCCCAGACCGTCGCCGCGCCGACGAGCGGAATCAGCAGCAAGATGAGAAGTGCGTAATCGTGCCTCACTGGAAGCGCACCGCCAGGAGCACGGCCACGATCGCCACCGTCCCGCCGAGCATGGACAACGCGTAACTACGCACGAACCCGGTCTGCATCTTGCGCGCTCGCGCCGATCCCCCACCGAATCCGGCCGCCAGGCCGCTCACCGCGCCGTCCACTCCTCTGTTGTCGAAGAACACCAGCGCCCGGGTGAGCCATTGCCCTGGTCGCATCAGCACCGTCTCGTTGAACTTGTCCGCGTAGAGGCCGTTGCGCGCGGCCACGGTGACCGGCGAGCCCGCCGGCTGAGTGACCGGCACCGGCTTGGTTCCGAACGCGACGTACCCGCCCAGCACGCCCAGCGCCACGACCACGAGGGTCAGCAGTGTGAGGACGACGGGTGAGATCGTGTGCCCGCCCGACTCGATGCTCTTTCCCACCGAGGGCTCCAGCCAGTTCTGCACCGGGGCGCCAAAGATCATCAACGCGCCCCCAGCGAGGGACAGGACACCGAGAACGATCATCGGGACCGTCATGGTCGGGTTGGCCTCGTGCGGGTGGACGTCGTCCTCCCAGCGCTTCGTGCCGAAGAAGGTCATGACCAACGCACGGGTCATGTAGAACGCGGTAATACCGGCGCCGGCGAGCGCGCAGATGCCGAGGATGTAACCGGATGCGCCGCCGTGGTCGAACGCCGCCTCGATGATCTTGTCCTTGGTGAAGTACCCGGTCGCACCGGGGAAGCCGATGATGGCGAGGTACCCGCAGGCAAAGACCGCGAACGTGATGGGCATGACGCGCCACAGACCGCCGAAGCGGCGCATGTCGATGCGGTCGTTCATGGCGTGCATGACCGAGCCGGCGGAGAGGAACAGGGCGGCCTTGAAGAAGCCGTGGCCGAGCAGGTGGATGATGCCGATCGCGTAGACGCCCGGCCCGAGTCCGACGGCGAGGAACATGTACCCGATCTGGCTGACCGTCGAGTACGCCAGCACCTTCTTCAGGTCGTCCTTACCGCAGCCGGCGATGCATCCGTAGAGCAGGGTGATCGCGCCGACGATCGTGACCACCGTGCGCGCGGCGGGCGCGGCGTTGAACAGCGGCGCTGAGCGGGCGATCAGGTAGACGCCAGCGGTGACCATCGTCGCCGCGTGGATGAGCGCCGACACCGGGGTCGGGCCCTCCATGGCGTCCGGCAGCCAGGTCTGCAGCGGGAACTGCCCGGACTTGCCGCAGGCACCGAGCAGGAGCATGAAGCAGATCGCGGTGGCGACGCCGGTCGAGACGTGTGCCCCGAAGACCGCATTGAACGACGAGGTGCCGACGTAGGCGAACATCAGCATGATCGCGATCGAGAGCCCGACGTCGCCGACTCGGTTGGCGAAGAACGCCTTGTTGCCGGCCGTCGCGGCGGAGTTGCGGGTGAAGTAGTAGGAGATCAGCAGGTAGGACGCGAGGCCTACGCCCTCCCAGCCGATGTACACGAGCAGGTAGCTGTCGGCCAGCACCAGCAGCAGCATGGCCGCGATGAACAGGTTGAAGTAGCCGAAGAAGCGGCGGCGCCCGGGGTCGTGGTCCAGGTAGCCCACGGCGTAGATGTGGATCAGCGCGCCCACGCCGGTGATCAGCAGGACGAACGTCAGCGACAACGGGTCGAGCAGGATGCCCGCGTCGATGCGGAAGTTGCCGACCGGGACCCAGCTGAACAGGTGCTGGTCCACCTCGCGCTTTGCGCCGTGCAGGCTCTTGACCGAGAAGAACAGCACCACGCCGTAGACGAACAGCGCCACCGGCATCAGGGCACCGAGAAGGTGCGCCCACTTCTCGGTGCGCTTGCCCGCGATGAGCAGGACGGCTGCCGACAGCGCGGGTAGCGCCACGAGCAGCCAGACACCCGATTGGATGCCGGTTGCGGCGGTGTACACCCCTGGGGCTCCTAGTACTTCAGGAGGTTCGCGTCGTCGACGGACGCGGACCTTCTAGTGCGGAAGATGGTCATGATGATCGCTAGGCCCACCACGACCTCGGCCGCCGCGACGACCATGACGAAGAACGCCATCACCTGGCCCTCGAGGTTGCCGTTGATGCGGGAGAACGTGACCAGCGAGAGGTTCACGGCGTTGAGCATCAGCTCGACGGACATGAATACGACGATCGCGTTGCGGCGCACCAGCACGCCGACCGCGCCGACGGAGAACAGCGCGGCCGACAGGATCAGGTAGTAGCTCGGATTCACGACCTCACCTCGCTGTCGTCGTAGTCGCCGGGCTCGAGGGCGCCGGGAATGCCTTCGTAGGGCGGAAATTCGTGCGTCCCGGCCATGACGGACTCGTGGGAGATCGAGCCGTCGGGCAGCAGCGCGGGGGTGCCGACCGCGTTGCCGGTGGAGAGCACACCCGGGCCGGGCAGCGGCTGCGGGCGGCCGGAGCGGATGCGCTCGCGGGCGATCGATTTCTGCGTCGGCTTGCGACCCTCCCGCTCGATGTGCGCGAGCACCATCGCGCCGACGGCCGCGACGATCAGCAGCGCCGACGTCAGCTCGAAGACGAACAGGTACTTCGTGAACAGCAACTGCGCGATCGAGTTGACGTTCCCGCCGTTCGCGTTCGGCGTGTTGAGGTCGACCGGCGTCTGGTCGCCCTGGAACGCCTTGCCGACACCGATCGCGACCAGTAACGCGAACGCAAGCCCGAACAGCGCGGCGCCCAACCGCTGGCCGCGCAGCGTCTCGACGACGGAGTCCGACGAGTCCCGCCCGACGAGCATGAGGACGAACAGGAACAAGATCATGATCGCGCCGGTGTAGACGATGATCTGCACCAGGCCGAGGAACGGGCCCTGCTCGATGACGTAGAACGCACCGAGGCTCATCATCGTCGCGACGAGCGAGAGCGCCGAGTGGATGGCGTTGCGGAACAGGACCATCCCGATGGCGCCGGCCAGCGACAGCGGGCCGAGGATCCAGAACGCGACAGCCTCACCGAGCGGCACGGTGCCGTTCATCAGCGCACCCGAAGCGACGACGGCGCTCATGAGGCGCGCTGCCAAGGATGCGATCCGCTGGAGCCAACAGGCAACATCGCCTGATTCTGTACGGCTGGTACGCGACAACAACAGTGGAATCCGCAGAGGCGGTCAGTCATGGTGACGTCCCACCTCGATCGCGTGGCCGGTAATGGGCTTGCCGGCGACGTTGGCCGTGCTCTGCGGGGCGCCCTGCTGCAGCGGGGCCTGCGACTCGACGGTGTAGTAGTCCTTCTCGTCGTCGCCGAGGCGCATCGGGTGCGGCGGGGCCTCCATGCCCGGCAGCAGCGGCGCCATCAGCTGCTCCTTGGTGTAGATGAGCTCCTGCCGGTTGTCGAGTGCGAGCTCGTATTCGTTCGACATCGTCAGCGACCGCGTCGGGCACGCCTCTATGCACAGCCCGCAGAAGATGCAGCGCAGGTAGTTGATCTGGTAGATCGCGCCGTATCGCTCACCGGGCGAGTAGCGCGCCTCGTCCGTGTTGTCGCCGCCTTCGACATAGATCGCGTCCGCCGGGCAGGCCCACGCGCAGAGCTCGCAGCCGACGCACTTCTCCAGGCCGTCCGGGTGCCGGTTGAGCACGTGCCGGCCGTGGTAGCGGGCCTTCGTCGGGTAGAAGTCGAACGGGTACTGCTCGGTGTAGACGTGTTTGAACATCGTCGAAAAGGTCAGCCCGAAGCCCTTCGCGAAACCGGCGGCGCTGTTGGCGGGCTCGGGCAGCGGGGGTGCCTTCTTCGGCGGGTCGTGTGCAGGTACAGGCAGATCAGCCATCGTTGCTCCTTGGGCGCTCCGCCGACCGGGCCGACGCGTCGGAGGGGTCGCCTTCGAGTTCTGCGGTTCGCCGGCTCACACTTGCGGTGGCGAGCTGGCGTGGGGACTTCGGTACGACGAGGTCCATCGGCGGGATCGGGAACGTCAGCGGCTCCTGCGCGTCGTCCTCCTCGTCCTCGGCGAGTTCGGCCGCGCGTCTGGCGGATGAACCCTCCCACACCATCAGCGCCGGGATGACCACGACGATCAGGACGATGCCGAGCGGGATGACCGTTGCCTGCCAGGCCGGCCAGCCTCGATCGCGCAAAACGTGGATAGCCGTGACGGCGAGGATCCAGACGAGGTTGATCGGGATGAGCACCTTCCAGCCGAAGGCCATGAACTGGTCGTAACGCAGGCGGGGCAGCGTGCCGCGCAGCCAGACGAAGACGAAGATGATCGCGATCACCTTGGCGGTGAACCAGAGGATCGGCCACCAGCCGGAGTTGGCGCCGTCCCACAGCGACAGCGGCCAGGGTGCCCGCCAGCCACCGAGGAACAGCGTGGTGGCGAGGGCCGAGACGGTGACCATGTTGATGTACTCGGCGAGGAAGAACATCGCGAACTTGAACGACGAATACTCGGTGTGGAACCCGCCGACGAGTTCGGACTCCGCCTCGGGCAGGTCGAACGGCGCGCGGTTCGTCTCGCCGACGACCGAGACGGCGTAGATGGCGAAAGACACGAACAGCGGGACGACGTTCCAGAGCCGGTGCTGGCTGGCGACGATGCCGGACGTGGACATGGTGTCGGCGAACAGGAACACCGCCACCATCGACAGCCCCATGCCGACTTCGTAGGAGATCATCTGCGCCGCGGAGCGCAGGCCACCCAGGAGTGGATATGTCGAGCCGGACGCCCAGCCGGCCAGCACGATGCCGTACACACCGAGCGACGAGCAGGCGAAGATCACCAACACCCCAACCGGCAGGTCGGTGAGCTGCAGCGCGGTGTGGTTGCCGAACATCGAGACGGTCGGCCCGAACGGGATGACCGAGAACGCCAGGAAGGCCGGCGTCGCGGACAGCACGGGGGCGATCCAGTACACCGGCTTGTCGGCCAGCGTCGGGATGATCTCTTCCTTCAACGCAAGCTTGACGCCGTCGGCCAGCGACTGCAACGTCCCCCACGGGCCAGTGCGGTTGGGGCCGATCCGGTTCTGCATCCGGCCGACGACCTTGCGCTCGAAGACGATCGAGAACAGCGTCATCACCACGAGGAACGCGAAGACCGCGACCACCTTGATGATCATGATCCACACCGGTTCGGTGCCGAACACACCCATCGGATGTTCAGGAGCGGCGAGCATCATCGGTGATCACCTCCGGACGCGGCGGCCAGCCCGACAATGTCCCCTGCGGCGGCGCCGAGTGCGGAGCGGACCGGGTAGTCACGTGAGTTGGTCGGCACCCACACGACGTCGTCGGGCAGGTTCGAGATGACGACCGGCAGGCGCAGCGACCCGTCCGGCCCGGTGATCGTAACGTGATCACCCTGGCGGACACCGGTCTGCGCTGCCGTCGCCTGGCTCAGCAGCGCGCGAGCCGGCTTCGCGGTACGGGCGAAGTTCTCGTCGCCGTCACTCATCCGTCCGGCGTCGACTAGCTCCGCCCAGGTCGCCAGAACGGCTTCGCCTACCGCCGGTGTCGGCGCCGAGCTCGGTGGCACAGCTGCTGGCGCGACTCGGGCAGTGCCCACGCCGAGCCGGTCCAGTTCCGCAGCAGCCTGCTCCGCGGTGGCCAGTCCCAAGAACACGTCCAGCTCGTCGGCGAGCGCGTTCAACACTCGGCCGTCGGACATCGCCCCGGTGCCCTCGATGGCCAGCACGAACGCCCGGCGCCGGCCCTCCCAGTTCACGAAGCGGCCGGACTTCTCGGCGACCGGGGCGACCGGCAGCACGACGTCGGCCCGTTCGGTCAGCGCACTGCGCCGGAGCTCCAGGCTCACCACGAAGCCGACTCGGCCGAGCGCGGCGTGAACCGCCGCCTGGTCAGGCAGATCCGCGGGATCGACGCCGCCGACGAGCAATGCGCTCAGAGTGCCGTCGCCAGCTGCGGCGAGGATGCCGGCCAGCCCGCGACCGGGCGCTGTCGGCACGCTGGCCGACCAGACCCGCTCCACCTCGACCCGTGCGGCGTCGTCGCTGATCGGACGGCCACCGGGCAGCAGCGTGGGCAGCGTGCCGGCGTCCAGCGCGCCACGCTCCCCCGCCCGACGGGGCACCCAGCCGAGCCGAGCGCCGGTGGCGTCGGCAAGCGCGGCGACGGCGCTCAACGCACCCGGCACTGTCGCCAGCCGTTCGCCGGCAAGGATGACCGCGCCGGCTTCTTCCAACGCTCGAGTGGCGGCACCGTCGAGCTGGCTGAGGGTCGCCGCCTCGTTGCCCGGCACCGTCTGTAGCAGGGTGCCGTTGAGCTTGGTGAGTCCGTTGCTGGCCACTGCGGCGACGGACAGGACCTTCGTCTTGCCAAGCCGGGTGGACTTGCGCAGCCGCAGGAAGACGATCGGCGACTCCTCCTCCGGCTCGAACCCGGCCAGCAGCACGGTCGGCGCGGCCTCCAGGTCGGCGTAGGTCACCGAGCCGGTGCCCGGCGAGGTGCCGGCGATCCGGTTGGCGAGGAAAGCCAGCTCCTCGTCGCTGTTCGGACGGGCCCGGAAATCGATGTCGTTGGTGCTGAGCGCGACCCGGGCGAACTTGCTGTAGGCGTAGGCGTCCTCTTCGGTCAGCCGCCCGCCGGGCAGCACGCCGACGCCGCCGTTGTCGACGGCCTCTCGCAGACCCTCGGCGGCACGCTCCAGTGCTTCCGGCCAGCTGGCCTCGACCAGGCGGCCGGACTCATCGCGGACCAGCGGGCTGGTCAGTCGGTCGGCCTGCACCGCGTAGGCGAATCCCCAGCGGCCCTTGTCGCAGTTCCACTCCTCGTTCACGGCCGGGTCGTTCGCCGACATCCGACGGGTGACTTTGCCGCGCCGCCAGTCGGTGCGCTGCGCACAGCCGGATGCGCAGTGCTCGCAGACGCTGTTGGTGCTGAGCAGATCGAATGGGCGGGCCCGGAATCTGTACGAGGCGGCGGTGAGCGCGCCGACCGGGCAGATCTGGATCGTGTTGCCGGAGAAGTACGACTGGAACGGAACATCCGGCGAGATGCCGACCTGCTGCTGCGCGCCGCGCTCGAGCAGCTCGATGAACGGGTCGCCTGCGATCTGCGCGGAGAACCGGGTGCAGCGCTGGCAGAGCACGCACCGTTCCCGGTCCAGCAGGACCTGGGTGCTCACCGCGACCGGTTTGGGGAACGTCCGCTTGGTCTCGACGAAACGCGACTCGGCGCGGCCGTTGCTCATCGCCTGGTTCTGCAGCGGGCACTCGCCGCCCTTGTCGCAGATGGGGCAGTCCAGCGGATGGTTGATGAGCAGCAGCTCCATCACGCCCTGCTGTGCCTTGTCGGCGACCGGTGACGTGAGCTGCGTCTTGACCACCATCCCGGGCATCACCGTGGTGGTACACGACGCGGCCGGCTTGGGCATACCCCGGCCGTTGCCCATGTCGGTGACCTCGACCAGGCACTGCCGGCAGGCACCGGCCGGGTCGAGCAACGGGTGGTCGCAGAAGCGTGGGATCTGGATCCCCAACTCCTCCGCAGCGCGGATGAGCAGGGTGCCCTTGGGCACGCTGATCTCGAACCCGTCGATTGTGATGGTGACGAGATCTTCGGCGGTCGTCGCCTTTTCCGGAGCAACGGTCATCTTCAGCTTGCTCCTGCTACGACGAGGTTGTCGGCGTTGGGTGCCGACGCGGCGGGCGTGCGGTTCTCCGGCTTGATCAGCGCAAGGTAGTCGTCCCGGAAGTACTTGATCGACGAGGTGACCGGGCTGGTGGCGCCGTCACCCAACGCGCAGAAAGCTCGGCCGAGAATGTTCTCGGACAGATCAACCAGGGTGTCGATGTCCTCCTCGGTGCCGTCACCGGCGAGCAGCCGCTCGTAGATGCCGACGTACCAGTACGTGCCCTCGCGGCACGGCGTGCACTTGCCGCAGGACTCGTGCTCGTAGAACTTCGACCACTTCCAGACGGCTTTCACGATGTCGTCGCCCTCGTCGAAGATCATCACCGCGGAGGTGCCGTTGATCGAACCGGCCTTGACGACCGAGTCGAAGTCCAGCGGGACGTCGAGGTGCTCCTTCGTGAACAGTGGGCAGGAGGCGCCGCCCGGAGTCCAGAACTTCAACTCCTTGCCGCGGCTCATCCCGCCGGCCATCTCCAGCAGTTCGCGCAGCGTGGTGCCCATCGGCGCCTCGTACTGGCCGGGGTTCTTCACCCGGCCGGACAGCGAGAACACCGACGTACCCGGCGAACCCTCTGCACCTGCGGCGGCGATCGACTTCCACCACTCCGCGCCGCCCAGGACGATGCATGGGACGGAGGCCAGGGTGCCGACGTTGTTCACCACCGTGGGTGCGTCGTACAGGCCGTTGGTCGCCGGGAACGGCGGCTTGAGCCGCGGCTGGCCGCGCTTTCCCTCCAGCGAGTCCAGCAACGCGGTCTCTTCACCGCAGATGTAGGCGCCCGCTCCGTTGTGCACGGTGATCCGGCAGTCGAAGTCGCTGCCCAGGACGTTCTTGCCGAGGTAGCCCTTCTGCTGCGCTTCGACGACGGCACGGGTCACCCTGCGGATGGCGTGCACGGCCTCGCCGCGGATGTAGACGAACGCGTGCTCGGCGCGCACCGCGTAGCAGGCGATGATGATGCCCTCGATCATCGAGTGCGGGTCGTTCATCATCAGCGGCAGGTCACGGCAGGTGCCTGGCTCGCCCTCGTCGGCATTGACGACGACGTAGTGAGGACGGCTCGCCTCGCCCTGCCCGTCTTTGGGTGATTGCGCCTGCGGGATGAACTGCCACTTCATCCCGGTCGGGAAGCCCGCGCCACCGCGACCGCGCAGCGAGGACTCCTTGACCAGACTGATGATGTCGTCGGGCTGCATCGTCAACGCCTTGCGCAGCCCGGCGTAGCCCTCGAGCCGCTCGTAGTTGTCGATACGCCAAGGCTCGTCGGTGTCGAACCGCTTGGTCAGCACGGGAGTCAGCGGCATCAGCTGTCCTCCTCCTTGGCGCCGGCCGGCGGGGCCGGGTGGTCGGCGTCGCTCTCTGCGGTGCTCAGCGGAGCATCGTTGGCGCTGGTGGGCTGCTCGCTCCCGGTGGTCTCCGGGGCGCCGCCGGCCGACTGCCCGCCGTAGCTTGGCGCGGTCTCGCCCTTCTCCGCCGCGAGCCGGACCCCGACGAGGCTCGGCGTGCCGGCGGTCGGGGCGGACACCGACTCGGGGCGCTCGTCGAGGAAACCGGCGATCTGCCGCGAGATCTCCTTGAACGTGCACAGCGCGGCGCCCCGGGTGGGTGCCGGGCGCTCCCCGTCACGCAGCTTGCCGACCAGGTCGCTGGCGGACTCGGTGGTCTGGTTGTCGAAGAACTCGTAGTTGACGGTGACGACCGGCGCGTAGTCGCAGGCGGCGAGGCACTCGGCGTGCTCGAGGGTGATCGAACCGTCGGCAGACGTCTGGTTCATCCCGATGCCGAGTTCCTTGCTCAGCGCGGCGTAGATCTCGTCGCCGCCGAGCAGCCCGCACAGCGTGTTGGTGCAGACGCTGACGAGGTACTCGCCGGTCGGCTTGCGTTTGTACATCGTGTAGAACGTCACGACCGCAGCGACCTGCGCGTGGGTCAGGTCCAGCATCTCCGCGCAGAACGCGATGCCGTCAGGGCTGACGTAGCCCTGCTCGGACTGCACCAGATGCAGCATCGGCAGCAGCGCAGAACGCGACTGGCCGCCCGGGTAGCGCGTGATGATCTCCGCGGCAGCGGTGGCCACGTCGGCGCCGAAGACCGATGCGTCACCGGGTCTTTCGATGGTGAGCAGCGTGCTGCGGGTGTTCTCGTCCATGGACGACCGAATGGGCTGACTCATCGGTCGACGCCTCCCATGACCGGATCGATGGACGCCACGGATGCGATCACGTCGGCAACCATGCCGCCCTCGGCCAGTACTCGGGTGGCCTGCAGGTTGACGAAGGACGGCTCGCGGAAGTGCACTCGGTAGGGCCGGGTGCCGCCGTCGCTGACGACGTGCGCGCCGAGCTCACCACGTGGCGACTCAACCGCGGAGTACACCTGGCCGGCCGGGACGCGGAAGCCCTCGGTGACCAGCTTGAAGTGGTGGATGAGCGACTCCATCGACGTGTTCATGATCTTCGCGACGTGCTCGGGAGAGGTGCCCATCCCGTCCGGGCCGAGCGAGAGCTTGGCTGGCCAGGCGATCTTGGGATCGTCCACGACGACCGGACCTGGTTCGAGACGGTCCAGCACCTGCTGCACGATTCGCAGCGACTCGTGCATTTCGGCGACCCGCACCACGAACCGCGACCAGCAGTCACCGCGATCATCGGTGGGCACCTCGAAGTCGAACTCGTCGTAGCCCAGGTACGGGTCGGTCTTGCGCAAATCCCACGGCAGGCCGGCGGCACGCAGCAACGGTCCGGTGATGCCGAGGGACAGGCAGCCCTCGACGCCGATCCAGCCGACATCCTTCAGACGGTTGATCCAGATCGGCTGGCCACGCAGCAACTTCTCGAGGCCGGCCAGCTCCTCGTTCATCAGCACGATCCAGTTGCGGATCTCCTCGACACCGTTGTCCGGCAGATCCTGCGCCACGCCGCCGGGACGGATGTAGGCGTTGTTCATCCGCAGCCCAGTGATCAGCTCGAAGATGTCCAGGCATTTTTCCCGCGCGCGGAAACCGTTGGTCATGGCGGTGAGCGCACCGAGTTCCATGCCGCCGGTGGCCAGCCAGACCCAGTGGGACGCGAGCCGGTTGATCTCCATCATCATGATGCGGATCAGCCTGGCGCGCTCGGGCACCTCGATGCCCAGCAAACGCTCGACGCCGAGGCTGTAGGCGGTCTCGTTGAACATCGGACTGAGGTAGTCGGCGCGGGTCAGGAAGGTGACGGCCTGCGTCCAGGTCCGGTACTCGGTGTTCTTCTCGATGCCGGTGTGCAGATACCCGATCACGACGCGGATGTCGGTCACGGTCTCACCCTCGAGTTCGAGGACGAGGCGGAGCACGCCGTGCGTGGACGGGTGCTGCGGGCCCATGTTGAGGACCAGCCGCTCCTCGGTGATCGGGTCGCCGCCGAAGATCGAGTCCCAGTCGCCACCGGTGACGGTGTAGACGCGGCCCTCGGTGGTCTGCCGCGACGCCGAGTACTGCTTCCCGCTGCTCTTGTCATCGCGCTTCTTGCTGCTTCCGCGAGTTCTTCCGGGCATCAGCGGTACGCCCTTCGCTCGTCGGGAGGCGGAATGCTGCCGCCCTTGTACTCGACCGCGACGCCACCGAGCGGATAGTCCTTGCGCTGCGGGAAGCCCTCCCAGTCGTCGGGCATCAGGATCCGGGTCAGCGCGGGATGTCCGTCGAAAATGATGCCGAACATGTCGTAGGCCTCGCGCTCCTGCCAGTCCGCAGTCGGGTAGATCGCCGTGACCGACGGGATGTGCGCGTCGTCGACGCTGACGGCTACCTCGAGTCGGATGCGCCGCCGATAAGTCATCGACCGCAGTTCATACACCGCGTGCAGTCGGTCAACCGGCGACGCTTGCTCAGCGTGGGTGGAATCAGTGCCGAGGTAGTCGACGCCGCCGACGCTGGAACATAGTTCGAAACGCAGTCGCGAATCGTCCCGCAGCGCGGTGGCGATGCCCAGCAGGTGCTCACGTCGCAGGTACAGGGTGAGCTCACCACGGTCTACGACGACCTTCAGCACCGCGTCGTCGAAACCCTTGTAGGCCGCCTGTAACGCGTCAACGACCTCGTCGAAGTACCCGCCGTACGGTCGCTCCGCCTGCGGCGGCACGAACGGACCACGGACCAGACCGCCGAAGCCGGTGGTGTCCCCGGCGTCGCGCACCCCGAACATTCCGCGTTGCGTGGTGCCGAACGCACCCGCGTCGGACGGGGCGCCGGCGTGCTCTATCTCGCCGGCCGCTGCTTCGCCGCTGGTCGATGCGTCAGTGCGCCCACTGAATTCGCTGGGACCGCTCATGGCTTGTAACTCTTCTCGCAAGCGCTCATCGCTGGATTCGCTCCGCTCCTGCACCCCACGAAAGCGCGTGGAAAGAGCCGCGCTTCCGCTGGGGCCCCGCGCTTGATCGCTCGCTGGCGCTCGCTACGGTGCTCACTCATCATTTGTGCACCGTCTTCGCGTACTTCACGCTGGACGGGACGAGTTCGACCTTCTGGTCCAGCAGCTTCGCAGCCCGCTTCGGGCCGAGCGGCTCGTTCATGATCTTGTGGTGCAGCTTCAGGATCGCGTCGATCAGCATCTCCGGTCGCGGTGGGCAGCCGGGCAGGTACATGTCGACAGGCACTACGTGATCGACGCCCTGCACGATCGCGTAGTTGTTGAACATGCCGCCGGAGCTGGCGCAGACGCCCATCGCCAGCACCCACTTGGGATCGGCCATCTGGTCGTAGATCTGACGCAGCACGGGCGCCATCTTCTGGCTCACCCGGCCGGCCACGATCATCAGGTCCGACTGCCTCGGGGAAGGCCGGAACACCTCCATGCCGAAGCGCGCCGAGTCGTAGCGCGGCGCACCGAAAGTCATCATCTCGATGGCGCAGCAGGCCAAGCCGAAGGTGGCCGGCCACAGCGACGACTTACGGGTCCAGTTGACGACCTTCTCGACGCTGGTCAGCAACACCCCGTCTGGGAGCTTTTCTTCAACGCCCATTGTTCGCCTCCGCGCTCGCTCCGCGCCTCGGGCCGCGGGCGGCCCTGCGATGCTCACTCGCTGTCGGCTCAGGTCCCATTAGCTTGATCCCTCAATCCCAGTTCAACCCGCCGCGTCGCCACACATATGCGTAGGCGACGAAGACAGTCAGGATGAACAGCAGTACTTCGACCAGGCCGAACAGCCCGAGCGCCTTGTTCGCGACTGCGTACGGGTAAAGAAAGATCGTCTCGATGTCGAAGACGATGAACAGCATCGCGGTCAGGAAGTATTTGATCGGGAACCGCTGCGGACCCATCGGTTGCGGGGTCGGCTCGATGCCGCACTCGTAGAAGTCGTACTTCGCCCGGTTGTATCGCTTCGGGCCGGTGATGGTGGCGATGCAGACGCTGAAGAGGGAGAAGCCGAATGCTAGGGCGAAGAGAAGGACTATCGGTAGGTAGGACTTGAGCACCGCGTCCTCCTTTCACACCGTCGCAGCACGGCCACGCAGGGCTGCACTATTCACTGTCTTTCAACTCCGCAGGTTATCGGCCCGCCCCATCGCGAACGCGGCCAGGGTGCCCTTTGCCGGACAGACCCGGTCGGCCTGGAATCGCGCTCAGCGAGCGGCCTACCGCACCGCGGGCGTCAGCCTGGTCAGCGCCGAGATCACCCGGTCGCTCACGTCACCGTCGCGCCGGTCGTAGAGGTTGGCCAGCAGCTTCAGCACGAAGCGCATCAGCCCCGGGTGGGGCAGGCCGTGCTGGGCGCAGGCGCGCATCACCGCCGGGTGGCCGATCAGTTTCACGAACGTTCCGCCGAGCCGGTAGTACGGGCCCCACTCCGCCGCCATCGCCCGCGGATACCCGGCCAACGCCCGCTCCCGGCTCGGTCCCTGCGGTCGGGCCAGCGCCTGCACGACGGCGTCCGCGGCGAACTTGCCGGACTCCATCGCATACGGGATGCCCTCACCGTTGAACGGATTCACCGATCCGCCGGCATCGCCGACCAGCACGATGCCGTCACGGTAGTGCGGCGTGCGGTTGAAGCCCATCGGCAGTCCGGCGCCACGGGTAGGGCAGGTGGCGTTCTCCTCCCGCAGCCCCCACTCCTGCGGAGTGTTGTCCAACCAGCTGGTGAGCAGCTTGCGGTAGTCGGTCTTCTGGTAGCCGGCCGACGAGTTCAGCACGCCGAGCCCGACGTTGACGGTGCCGTCACCCATCCCGAAGATCCAGCCGTAGCCGGGCAGCAGTTTCGCGTCATCCGCGCCGGGAGCCCCGTCCCACAACTCCAGCCACGACTCGAGGTGGTCATCGTGGGTGCGTGGGCTTTCGTAGTAGCGGCGCACGGCGACGCCCATCGGGCGGTTGTCGTTGCGCTGAATGCCCAGCGCGAGCGCCATCCGCCCGGACACCCCGTCGCAAGCGACCACAACCGGTGCCCGGTAGGTGACCGGTCGTCGGTCCGGGCCGACCTTCGCGTTCACCCCGACTACCCGCCCGGTGCTGTCCTGCACCGGCTCGCTGACCGTCGTCTCCTCCTGCAGCCGGGCGCCCGCTTTGACCGCCTGGCGGACCAGCAGCTGGTCCAGGTCGGCGCGCGGCCGGACCAGCCCGTAGTTCGGGAAGCTGGACAGCTCCGGCCAGGGCAGTTCGAGGCGTAGCCCGCCACCGACCACTCGCAAGCCCTTGTTGTGCAGCCACCCGGCCTGCTCGCTGACGTCGATACCCATGTCCACCAGGGCACGGGTGCCGCGCGGGGTGAGCCCGTCGCCGCACACCTTCTCGCGCGGGAAGATCGTCTTCTCCAGCAGCAGGACGTCGAGTCCGGCGCTGGCCATCCAGTAGGCCGCGGCGCTTCCGCCCGGGCCGGCACCGACGATGATGACGTCGGCGTCCGCCGTGGTGTGCGGTTGGCTGGTCATGGCTGCCGATCCGTCCGTATGGAGCTGCATGGTCGAGCTGCCGACAGGGTGGCCGACAGCGCTCCTGCTCAGTCTAGGAACCGCTGGAGGATCCTGCCGACCTTGGGCTCTCTGCGGGATCCGGCGCGGCCGGCGGTTTATGCGCCAGCGCGTGCGCTTCGGCGATCTGCGCAGCGCTGACGGCGCCGCCACCCGGATGGATCGGGTGGTGTTTCTTACATGTGATGTATGGCGTGCCGTCCACCTTGTGCAGGCCGACCCGGTAGCAGCCCTTCGCGTGGCAGTTCACCTTGCGCCACAGGATGCCGATGATCGCGAATTCGCTGAGGCAACTGCCGAACCCACTCCAGAAGTAGGCCCATCGGCCATTCGGGTTACGCAGGCCGATGAAGGTGAGCAGGTGATGCACGATGAGCATGGCGCGAGCCGTCCAGGGATCGGTGAGCGGGAAAGTCGGCGACATCATGCCTCAGCAACCTGGGCTGGCGAGCCGAAGTCGTTCGGAAACGCGAAACCGGGTGCTCCGACCATCGCCCCCTCGGCCGGAACACCCGATCGCGACACCGAAGTGTCGATAACACCCGCGAGCCCATGGCCCGCCTACCCCCGTCTATCTTTTTTGATGGACGGACCCCGTAACTCGGGTGCGTGGGCAGACCATAGCAGGGAATTCGTTCGGGTGCGAACGGACCCCGGCTGGCCGAGGGCGCAGTACGAGTTGCAATCACCGAAATTATCGTTCATGATCATTCCCGTCCCGGCATCCTTCCCCCGTGGGGTGCCGGGACACCTATATTTTCCGCTCCCGAACCTCGCCGCTCAGCCGGCGCCGGTCCGGTTGATGACGGCGAACACCACGAGATTGCTCAGGTAGCTGGCTGCCGCCCGGTCAAAGTCGCCCGTGCAGGTGATCAACCGCAACTCCGGCAGCGCCGTCGGTCCGTAGACCGCCGCGGTCGGGAACATCTTCTTCGGATAGCTACGCACATCTGTCACGGTGAAGTGGATCGTGCTGCCGTCCTGCTCGGTCACCACAATCTGATCCCCGGTGCGCATCTGACGCAGCTTGAAGAAGACCGCTGGGCCCTCAGTGGAGTCGACGTGCCCGGCAACGACGGCCGGCCCGATCTCGCCGGGCCGCACGCCGCGCGCGTACCACCCGGCCACACCCCACTTCGTTGGCGATTGCAGCGATCCGTCCTTGAGTAAGCCGAGCCGCTGCAGGCTGGAGTCGATCCCGATTCGCGGCACCGACACGTGCACCGGGTCGGTGACCGCCTTGCCCGCGCTGCTCGTGCTGACCGGAACCTGCAAGGTCGGACTGGTCGACGTCTGCGCCGGGGTAGTGACCGCGCCGCTGCTGTGCGAGGTGCCGGTCCGACCGGCCGACTGGGTGGCCGCCGACCGCACCTGCCAGGTGAGTGCGCAAGCGATGACGACCATCGCCAGCACGGCGCCTGCCGCGACACCGATGGCTCGGCGTCGCGGCGGGCGGCGGGCGTGTTTGCCCACGCGTCAGGCCCGATGCCGGGCTGGTGTCGATACTGCGGCGGGCAGCGTCACGGCGATCCAGCGCCGACCGGTCCAGAGCAAGCCGCCGGCCGCCGTCAAGAACAGCAGGGCGACGAGTCCGAACGGCAGGCCACCGGGGGTACCGCCCATGGCCGGCACCGCAGTCCCGCCACCGCCGGCCGGGACCGGGCCGCGCGGGACCGTCCCCGCGCGGTTGGCATCGACAACGGCGCGCACCGTGATCCCGCTGCCCTTCGCATCGAGTACCAGGACGGAGGAAATCGCTCCGGACGTCACGTCGACGGTGGCGCTCGCTTCGAGCGACGACCCGGACACGGTCGCCTTGATCGCCCAACGTCCGGCCGGGACGATCGCGTAGCTCGTCGTCGTGGCGAACGACGCGTCGCGAGCGATCACCGGCCCGCGCGCTGCGACCACGGTGACTTGGGGCGCCCGACTGGCGGCCTGCACCACCCGGATCCGGCCGCTGCCGGCCGGCGGCGCGGTCAGACTGTCGTGTAGGACGAGGCCACGCACCGACGAACCCGCTCCGACACCGGCGACCGTGTAGGCCTGTCCGGCCGCGGCGTTCAGCGTCCAGCTCAGCGTCGGCGGCGTGGATGACGGGGCGCCATGCACCCGCATCGCGACTGTGTAGAGGCCGGGCTTCAGCGACTGGTACGGACTTACCGCCCCGTAGGACACCCCGGACAGCCAGAGCTTCGAGCCGCCGCCGGAGAAGGGCCCGAGATAGACGTCGACACCTGGCGTCGTAGGCGAGAAGTGCGCGGCGCGAACGACCGCATTCGGTTCGGCCGCATTTGCCGAACCGATCCCGATCCCGCCCCACGTGGCGAGCGCGAGCATTCCTCCCGCGCCAATGGTCCACGCTTTTCGCCTGTTCGGCTTTGTGATCATTTCTGAACCCCCGTTCAGCCGTGCTGGCTGGTCATCCTGTGGTTATTACCGGTGCAACGGCGGGTGACCAGGTCAACCGCTCGCTGTTCGCTCCTGTCGGTTGGGTCGAGCTCGGGTGGTACAGGGACATCGCCGAGGACACCGCCCGGTTAGCCCGGTCGAGATCATCCACGGTGATCGTCAGAGTGCGGATCGGCAGCCCGGCCCGTCGTTCGGCCGCATCCTGGACCAGACCGCCGACCGCGACCTCACCGTCCTGGGCAAGCGTTGCGAGGATCGTCGCGGCACGCATGTCGAGTCGGCCGCCGGCGATCAGAGCCCGGGCGGCTGCGTCCGGGTGGACGGCGGGATTGCCGAGTAGTTGGGCTCCGGCCATCTTCCGGACTGCGGCATCCATCTTGACCCGGCTGGCCGGGGAGTCCGTTCCGTCCAGCAGTTCGACCACTGACATCCGAGCCGCCCCGGCTCCAAACTCGGCCACCGTGGCACCGTGCCTGGTGATCTGGCCGGCGACCGCGGCCGGTCGCTGCGGGCCGTCGACCGCGATCACGAACTCGATCGTGGTCCAGTCCAACCCCGCGGTGCGTCGGTCGGACACCACGTGGGTGAACCCGGCAGCGCCGAGTTGCTCGGCCAGTGCTGCCGGAGCCACCAGCCCGCTGAGCGGCGGCAGGTTGGCCTCCACCCAGGTGACGGTGGCGCCCCCGGTCCCGGCCGGCACAGTTCCTGACGGCTGCGCGCTCGAGGACGGGCTCCCGGATCTGCCACCAGTACCCGCACCCGTCGTATTGCTGTGCTGGCGATGTACCAGAAGCACCGCTGCGGCTCCGACCACGACCACGGTGACCGCGACGAGCACCCCTCGAACCAGCCGGTGCCGATCACGTCCAGGTGGCGCAGCGGCGGCTGCCGGTTCTGCCGCCTCAGGCCGCACCGCCGCCTCAGGCCGCACCGCCGCCTCAAGCCGCAGTATCGGTTCGCGCTGCGGTGTCGGTTCGCGCTGCGGCGTCGGTTCGCGCTGCGGCGTCGGTTCGGGCCGCGGTGTCGGTTCGGGCCGCGGCGTCAGTTCGATCGGCACCACGTGCTCAGCCGGAACCAGAGTGCGCGGCGCGGTTGGCCGGGCGGGCGGATCGGTCCGTCTCTCCGTGCGAACGGAGGGCGGCGCCGTGGCATGCACCGGCGCGCTCGGCTTAGCGCCCACCGCAACTGGTCGCTTGGGAACGGAGAACTTCTCCATGCCAGGGCGTTGCCCGGCGACTCGTGGCGCGCGTCGACGACGTTTGGCCGATGCCATCACGACACCGCCCCGACTTGCGCACAGCAGATGTACTGCGCTCGTACCATGTCACAGCCCCCGTTACGACAGTCACCGCGGGCGACGAGCGTGCGTCCCGAGTGCCTGTCGCCTCTGTTGGTACCTCACTAACGGCGAGTCGACAACTGGTAACCGTCAGATTTCCGCTTTCGATCGGACATTACGGAGCTATCGGCATGGTCCCGGGCAACCGCAACATAAAGGTGGGCCCGGCGTCGAAGTCACACGGTGGAGCCGCCTCGGGGAATCGAACCCCGGACCTACGCATTACGAATGCGTTGCTCTGCCAGCTGAGCTAAGGCGGCGCACGCCCGACCGGCACGCGACCGACGAATTCTAACCGGCAGACCCGCGCCGGACCGAATCGATAGTGGGCCGGTTACCGGACCGCGAGCAGGTCGATGACGAACACCAGTGTCTTGCCGCCGAGGCGGTGCCCGGAGCCGGCCGGACCGTAGGCGAGCTCCGGCGGGATGACGAGCTGACGGCGACCGCCGACCTTCATGCCCGGGATCCCGTCCTGCCAGCCCTGGATGAGTCCCTGCAGCGGGAACTCGATCGGCGCACCGCGGTTGTAGGAGGCGTCGAACTCCTCACCGGTGTCGAACTCCACGCCGACGTAGTGCACCTCGACGGTGTCACCGGCGTTCGCCTCGGCACCGTCGCCGACGGTGAGATCCGTGCTTTGCAGAGACGTCGGCGGCTCGCCGCCCGGGAAGTCGACCGTTGGCTTCGTCATGACGTCCATCAAACACGGCGGTTCGACCCGGACCGGACCGGGGTCGCATCAGCCGGCGATCTCGACCTGCACACCCACCGCGTCGTAGGTGCTCTTGGCCCGCGCATCGCGGGTGGCCAGCACGCAATCGTGCTCTGCGGCGGCTAGCGCGACGATTGCGTCGTAGACCGCACCCCCCGTAATGCCCAGATCAGCGAGCACTGAGGGCAGCCGCTTCACGGTGCGCGCACTAAGTTGCACGGCCGGGGCGAATCGCTCACCCAGCAGGCGAACCGCGTCGGCAGGGGTGAGCCGGACATCCCCGGGCAACCGGGTCAGGACCGAGTAGGTCTCGACGAGAGCGTGCCCGCTGAGCGCGACCTCACGACCGTCCCACCAGTGCACGACGGACTCATGGGCACGATGGGTTCGCACCAGCAACGGCACAGCAGCACTGGTGTCCAGTACGAGTGCCGTACTCAATGCCGGCCGGCATCGATCAGACCGAACACGTCATCGTCGCCGATCTCGTGAGAGCCGGTCGCGACGAGAACTCCGGCCTCGTCGACTAGTCGCGCCGTCCGGCCGCTCACGGTGAGCTGCAACCCGGAGCCGTAACGGGAGATGTCGATCGTGGTTCCGGTGCGCAAACCGAGCGCGTCGCGCAGTGCCTTCGGAATCACCACGCGACCTACGGAGTCCAGTGTCGTCTCCATAGGGCGAACGCTACCAGTCAATTCCCTGTTCGGGTCACACAGACCGGTGCTTAGAGTCCGGCTTCGGGTCGGGAGTCGTAGGCCTTGCGCGAGGAACACACCGAGGCCAGTGCGCACTTGCTGGTCGTGCCGTCGGCGGCCATCCGGACCACCACCGTCTCGCTCGGGACGTTGTGCCCGACCACAGTCCCTTCGCCGTCCGGGGTCTCGACGGTATCGCCGACCGGCGCCTTGGTGAGTGCGTCTTGGTACAGCGGGTGCTCGTACTTCAGGCAGCACATCAACCGGCCACACGCGCCGGAGATGCGCAGCGGGTTCAACGGCAGGTCCTGGTCCTTGGCCATCCGTACCGAGACCGGCTCGAAGTCGACCAGGAACGTCGAACAGCACAGCTCGCGACCGCATGAGCCGACGCCACCGGTCAGCCGCGCCTCGTCCCGCGCCGAGAGTTGCCGCAACTCGACGCGGCATTTGAGCGTGGCACCCAGGTCACGGATCAGCGAACGGAAGTCGACGCGGTGCGGCGCGGTGAAGTAGATGAGCGTCTTCTCGCCGTCACCGAGCACGTCGATCCCGACGACCTTCATCGGCAGGTCGTGCTCACGGATCAGCCGGCGGGAGGCGACCCGGGCGGCGGCGCGCTTCTTACGCGACACCGCGGCTCGATCCACTGAGTCACGCTTCGCCATCCCGGCCAGGACCGGAAGCCCGCCGATGTCGTCCGCGACCCACTGCGGTGCCCACATCACCTCGGCGACCTCCGGGCCGTCCGAGGTCGGGTAGAGGACCGAGTCGCCGATCTCCGGTCGCAGCTCCCCCGGATCGGCGTAGTAGAGGCGGCCGTGTTTGGTGAACGTCACCGCGCACACCATGCCCACGACCGCGACCTTATCCCTGGATCAAGGCAGCCGCAGCGCCGCGACCATCGCCTCGACCGCGATTCGCGGTTTTACGTTCAGCTCGAGAGCCTCGCGGCAGGCCAACACGGCGTCCAGCCGCCGCAACGCACCAGCCGGCGTGACGGCCGCTGCCACGGTCGCGACCGTGTCGGCCACCTCAGGGTGTGCCGCGGCTCCTCCACTGCCGGCCTGTTGGCGTAACACGTCGCGGTAGAACGCGGCGAGATCGATCAAGGCACGGTCCAGGGCATCACGTTGCGCACGAGTGGCCCGCGACTTCTGCCGTTGCTGTAGGTCCTTCACCGCGCCGGCCATGCCGCGGGTTGCGGTAGCGCTGCCCTTTCCGGTGCCGCCCGCCCCCATGGCGGTGCGCAGCGCATCCAGCTCGGAGTCGTCGACGCTCTCGGACATCGCCTTGGCCTCTGCCTCGGCCGAGACGATCAGTGCATCCGCCGCCACTTGGCACTCACGCAATGTGTGCAACGAGCCAGGTACCGCGAGCACCGCGGCCCGGCGCGCGCGGGCGTCCTCGTCACGCGTCAACCGGCGGGCTCGCCCGACGTGGCCCTGCGAGGCCTGCGCCGCCCACTGCGCCATGTCGGGCTCGACGCCTTCGGCGCGCAACACCGCTGCGATCGCCTCTGCCGACGGCGTGCGCAGTGCGATCGCGCGACACCGGCTGCGGATCGTCACTGCGACATCGTCGGGATGGGTGGACGGAGCACAGAGGAGGAATACAGTGCGCCTCGGCGGCTCCTCGACCACCTTCAGCAGGGCATTCGACGCAGCCTCGGTAAGCCGGTCTGCGTCCTCGATGATCATCGCCTGCCACGAACCCACCATCGGCCGGCGCGATGCCTCACCGACCACCGCGCGCATTTCCGCGACCGAGATAGAGAGGCCTTCGGGCACGACCGTGTGCACGTCCGGATGCCGGGTACCGAGCACAGCCCGGCAACCGGAACACGCACCACAGCCGGGGCCGTCCATCGTCGGTTGCGTGCATTCCAGCGCAGCGGCGAAGGCCCGCGCCGCGACCGATCGGCCGGAACCGGGCGGCCCGGTGAACAGCCACGCATGCGTCATGGACCCCGATGCCGCCTCGCCGCCGACGGCGATCTGCGCTGCGGCTGCGGCGGCCGCCCGCAGGATCTCGACCGTCTCACCCTGCCCGACCAGGGCATCCCAGACCGTCATGGCACGAGCCCGACCTGGCCACCGGCGCGCCGCCCACTGAGTACGCGATCGACGGCGGCCTTGATCTCGGCGCTCAGCTCGGCGGGCGGCTGCCTCGCGTCGACCATGAGATAGCGGCGCGGGTCGGACTCCGCGTAGCCACGGAAGGCCTGCCGGACTCGCTCGTGGAACTCCACCGACTCACGTTCCAGACGGTCGTGCTCGCCGCGGTTGCTGACCCGGGCCAGCCCGTCGACGGCCGGGATGTCGAGCACGACGGTGAGGTCGGCGACGATGCCCGCCGTCGCCCAGCGCGAGACCCGGCGGACGTCTTCGACGGTGAGCGACCGGCCGGCACCCTGGTAAGCCGCCGATGAATCCACGAACCGATCGGTCAGCACGACGTCGCCGTGGTCGAGTGCGGGTCGAATGACCGTCGCGACGTGGTGCGCCCGGTCGGCGGCGAACAGCAGGGCTTCGGCCCGGTCGTCGATCGGCTCGTCCTGCTCCAGCAGGAGCTGCCGGATCCGGCTACCGACCGGGGTGGCGCCGGGTTCGAACGTGGTGGTGACTGCGAGCCCGTCGGCACGCAGCGCCTGAGCCAGCAACTCGATCTGGGTGGACTTGCCGGCACCCTCGCCGCCCTC
Organism: Jatrophihabitans sp.; assembly: GCA_051001975.1. Classification (GTDB taxonomy): domain Bacteria; phylum Actinomycetota; class Actinomycetes; order Mycobacteriales; family Jatrophihabitantaceae; genus DATAEG01. Next base: position 37,648 of record JBPCMU010000020.1, on the reverse strand, counting down.
GAACGCGATGAGCACACCGCCGGTCTGCAGGCGACGACGCGCAGAGGTGTCGCCACGCAGCCCGGTCATCAGGTCGGCCACCACCGGGACCTCGCCGCGGTCGTCCATCAATCGGAACGACACGAGGCCGGCGAGCATCGCGAATACACCACCGACGACCAGGACGAAGCGGGTGCCGTCCACGACGACGTGCGCGCCGAACAGATCCAGGTTGGACTGGCCGATCCGCCCGACAATGAAGGGCACCAGCGCCAGGCTCAGGATCAGCACGACGCGGACCAGCGCCTGAATGAAGGCGAACACCCGGCCCCGCATCTCGTCGTCGACCTCGGTACCCAACAGGGTGACACCCGCCAGGAACGCCAGCCCCGCGCCGAATCCGACCCCCAGCACGATGACAACGGCGATCGAGATCTGCGGTGCGAGCCCGACAAGGACGAGACAGAGCCCCGCGAAGAGAATGGCGACACCGAAGACGCGACGACGCGACACATCTCGGGCGACCCGCGGCCCCAGCGCCATCCCGGCGCCGAGGCCGACGAAAACCGCACCGAACACCACTCCGTACGCGGCGTTCCCGCCGCCGAGGCTGGTCACGTAGGTCTTGCTGGAACCGATCACCGCGCCACCGGCCGCGAACGCTCCGAGGATGCCGACGATGATTCCGCGCAGCAACCGGGACGACCGCAGGAACTGCACGCCCTCGGTGAACAGACCGAGCAGCCCCGGCGCATCGGACCCGTCCGCCCGGCGGGCCTCGCGATGCCCGCTGATCTCATGCACCGACCACACCAGGATCGCGGCCACGATGAACGTCGCGGCGTTGAAGTAGAGCGACATACTCACCTGGTTGGAGTGGAACCATTCGAAGTTCTTGGCCAGTCGCTTGGACAGGATGGCCAGACCGGAGAACAGGATCGCGGCCGTCACGGGCGTCAACCCGTAGGTGGTGACCAGCCCGAGCTGGTTTGCCGCCTCGACCTGGTCCTTGCGCACCAGGTTCGGGACGGCCGCGTCCTTGGCCGGATTCCAGAACAGGCTCACGCACTCGACGAGGAAGCTCGCCACATAGAGCACGGTCAGCTTCTCGTGGTTGGTGATGTCGAAATTCATCGCGATCGGGATCGAAACGAACAGCACGAAGCGCAGCGCGTCGGACAGCACCATCGTGCGGCGGCGATCGAAGCGATCGGCGAACAACCCGGCCAGCGGGCCGAGCAGAATGCTCGGCAGCAGCCGCACGACCAACACCAGGCCCAGGGCGTAGTTCTGACCTCTGTACGTATCGGCCAGGCTGGTTGCCAGTGCCGTCGTGGCGAGCAGGCCGAGCCAGTCGCCGAGGCTGGACAGCGCAGTGGTGTACCAGATCCGGCGGAACGGGCGGACCCGCAGCACCGACCGAAGCGCCTGTGCCGAACTACTCGACGCCGCATCGGCATTCGTCGTCACCGGGCGCTCGGCCCGACCCGCCGGTGCGTCCGGTTCGGCCGCCGCGGCACCCTGATCAGGCGCGGCATCAGGCGCGGCATCAGGCGGCACATCGATGGCGATCGCAACTCCCAGGGGTCTACGGGTCTGCCCGACACCCTACTTGCGACCAGAGACTCGATTACCCCGTCGCAGGGGCAGCCTGGACCGCGCTGAGCACAACCTGCAGCGCGCTGGCCAGCCCGCGCCGACCGCTCGCCGGCAGCGCCCGCAGCAGATCGTTCTCGACACCCAAAAGGTCGGTGATGGCGGCATCCACTCTGGTCCGGCCGGCGGCGCCGAGCCGGATCCGGCTGATCCGCCCGTCCACCGGGTCTGCGGCGCGGCGGACCAGCCTGCGCTGCACCAGGCCGCTGATCCGGTTGGTCATCGTTCCCGACGTAACGTGGGTGTCCGCGGCGAGTTGCCCGGCGGTCAGCTCGTACGGCGGGCCTGACCTGCGCAGTGCGGCCAGTACGTCGAACTCGTGCAGCGCGAGGTGATGGGCCACGAACACTCGGCGGCGGCGGCTGGCCAGTTCGGCGGCCAGTCGGTCGACCCGGCTGAGCACGGCCAATGCACTGACGTCGAGATCCGGCCGCTCCCGCTGCCACGCAGCCACGATGCCGTCCACCTCATCCATGACATGACTGTAGCTGTTACCTTGACATCAAGCGATATTATCTTGACGTCGAGAGGATTCCTGATGGACTGGGACCCGAATCAATACCTTCGCTACTCCGACGAACGAGGTCGGCCGTTCCTCGACCTGACATCCCGGATCGCCGCGCCCGCGCCGGGCCGGGTCGTTGACGCGGGTTGCGGAAGTGGCGAGTTGACCGCAGTGCTCGCCCAGCGCTGGCCCGGCGCCAATGTGCACGGCTTCGACTCCTCGCAGCAGATGATCGACAGGGCCGGTGCGCACGTCACCGAACGGCTGAGCTTCGGCACCCGCGACGTGCACGACTGGCAGCCTGATGAGACCGTCGACGTGCTGGTGAGCAACGCCGTGATGCAGTGGGTTCCCGATCACCTGACCTTGCTCGGTGAGTGGGCGGACCGCTTGCCGGCGGGCGCGTGGTTCGCCTGGCAGGTACCGGGCAACTTCGACCAGCCCTCACACGTGCTGATGCGCGAAGTGGCCGCCTCACCACGCTGGGTCGATCAGCTGAGTGGCGTGCTGCGCGGCGGTGACTCGGTCGCGTCGGTGCCGGAGTATGCCTCGGTGCTACTAGATCGGGGCTGGCGTACCGCCGCATGGGAGACGACTTACCTGCAGCTGTTGCCCGGTGCCGACCCGGTGCTGGAGTGGGTGCGCGGTACCGGGTTGCGCCCCGTCCTCGCGGCGCTATGCGACGCGGACTCGGCGGAATTCACTGCGACTTACGCGGCGGCCCTGCGCGCGGCGTATCCAGCCGGTCCGCACGGCACCGCTTTCCCGTTCCGCCGCATCTTCTGCGTCGGTCAGAAACCGTGATCGGCGGGCTCCACGACGTCCGGGTGGCCATCGCGCCGAGGGGAGCTGTTCGTGGCCGAGCGGGAGCATTCAGTCACGACCGTCGGCGTGTCGTGACGGGAACCTCCCTTTCGGCACAAGGGCCGATCAGCGGTTGGCGTACCGCCCGACGAAATCGCTCAGCGGCGCGCCCATCGCGTTGCCGCCGTGGCCGCTGTCGACCAGGTGCAGCTCGGCCTCGGGCCACTCCTGCTGGAGCAGCCAAGGCACGTCCGACGGGCCGCCGAGGTCGTGTTTGCCGTGCACCATGACCCCCGGGATCCCTGCGAGTCGGTGCGCGTCGCGCAGGATCTGCTGATCCTCCAGCCAGGCGGCGTGCGAGAAGTAGTGGGCGCACATCCGAGCGAAAGTCATCCGGAAGACGGGATCCTGATACCGCACTGCCGGCGTCCAGTTCGCATCCATCGAGTTGACCGCGTCCTCCCAGTCGACCCAGTTCTGCGCTGCCGCCGACATCACCTCTGCGTTGCCGGATACGTTCAACAGCCGGTTGTACGCGGCGACGAGATCGCCGTCGCGCTCCGCCTCGGGCACGCCGTCGCGGTAACGGCGCCACTGCTCCGGGAAGTACCGACCAACCTCGTGATACAGCCAGTGCACGTCGCTGGCCCGGGTCATCGTCACAGCTGCCAGGACGAGCTCGCTGACTCGCTGCGGGTAGGTCTCGGCGTACACGAGCGCGAGCGTGACGCCCCAGGAGCCGCCGAACACCTGCCAACGGTCGATGCCCTTCTCGATACGCAGCAGTTCCAGGTCGGCGATCAGATCCTGGGTGGTGTTCGTCGACAGGTCGGTGGTCGGATCAGCGGCCGAGGGCAGGCTGCGGCCGCAGTTGCGCTGATCGATGATGATCGCCCGGTACTTGTCCGCATGGCCGAACCAACGCCGGGCACCCGGCGTGCTGCCGCTTCCCGGACCACCGTGCAGGTAGAGGGCGGGCTTACCGTCCGGGTTCCCGGCCTCCTCCCAATAGATCTGGTGTCCGTCACCCACGTCGAGCAGGCCGGAGGCGTACGGATCGGGCGGTGGCGGCAGGGTGGTCACGGCTCTCCCTCGAGTTTCGCACGCGGAGCTGAATTACAACAGCGCTGTTACATTACTGGACATGGCAAGCTCGGATCTGATCGGAACCCAACTTCGGCAACTGTCTGACCTCGTCGACGCCGGCGTCGGTGCGGCCTACGACCAGCTCGGCCTGCCCGACTTCCGGCCCCGGTACAACCCGATCCTGCAGCTCCTTGCCCGGTCCGGCCCGCAGTCGATCAGCGCGCTCGCGACCGCGACCGGCGTCACGCACTCGGCGGCCAGCCAGACCGTGGCCCAAGCCGCGCGCGACGGGCTGATCCGGCTCGCTCCCGGCGGCACCGATGCCCGACAGCGCATCGCGACCCTGACGGCAAAAGCGAAGCGGTTGATGCCGACGCTGGACCGCGAGTGGGCGGCGACGAACGCCGCAGCGCGGGAATGGCAGGCAGAACTGGCCTACCCGCTGTCAGATCTGCTGGCCGCGGCGATCGACTCGCTGCTGCAGCGGCCACTCGGCGAGCGGATCATCTCGTACCTCTGACCGTGCGTGCGGTCAGCGCGTGGTCGCCTTCTTCGGCGCAGCCTTCTTCGGCGCAGCCTTCTTCGCTGCGGCTTTCTTGGCGCCGACTTTCTTGGCGGGCGCCTTCTTCGCAGCGCGCTTCGCAGGTCGCTTGGCCGGCCCGCGGGCGCGGCGGTCGGCCAGCAACTCCGAGGCACGCTCGTCGGTGATCTCCTCCACGGAGTCGGCAGTACGCAACGACGCGTTCGTCTCGCCATCGGTGACGTACGGGCCGAACCGGCCGTCCTTGATGACCATCTTCTGCTTCGACACCGGGTCCTCACCCAGCTCGCGCAGCGGTGGTGCGGCAGCGGCGCGGCGGCCCCGCGTCTTGGGCAGGGCCAGCAACGCCAGCGACTCGTCTAGCGTCACGCTGAACAGCGACTCCTCGCTCTCCAGCGATCGCGAGTCGGTGCCGCGCTTGATATACGGGCCGTAGCGGCCGTTCTGCGCGGTGATCTCAACCCCCTCGGCGTCCTTGCCGACCTCGCGGGGCAATTGCAGCAGGCGCTGTGCCTCTTCGAGCGTGACGGTGTCCACCGACATCGACGCGAACAGTGATGCGGTGCGCTCACCATCGGTCACGTAGGGGCCGTACCGCCCGGACTTCACGGTGATCTCCCGCCCTGTCTCCGGGTCGATCCCGATCTCCCGGTCGCCGGACGGGGCGGCCAGCAGCTCTGCAACCTTCTCCGGCGTCAGCTCGTCCGGAGCCAGGTCTTCGGGCAGCGACGCCCGCTCGGTCGACTCGGGGCCGCCCTTTTGCAGGTACGGGCCGTAGCGACCCACTCGCACGACGACGTCATCGTGATCGGCGCCCAGCGCGATCGAGTTCACACCGCGCGCGTCGATCTCCTCCAGCCGTGACTCGATGAGGTGCTTCAGACCGCCCTGCGAGGAGATCCGCTGCGGATCCCCGTGCGACGGGTCGTCTGAGCCGAAGTAGAACCGGTGCAGCCAGTCGACTCTGCGGGTCGCTCCGGCCGCGATCGAGTCGAGGTCGTTCTCGACGCTGGCGGTGAAGCCGTAGTCGACCAACCGGGCGAAGTACGACTCCAGCAGCCCGGTGACGGCAAACGCGATCCACGACGGGACCAGGGCGCTGCCCTTCTTCCAGACGTAGCCACGGTCCTGGACGGTCTGCATGATCGAGGCATAGGTGGACGGCCGGCCGATGCCTAGCTCCTCCATCGCCTTGACCAGTGATGCCTCGGTATAGCGGGCGGGTGGCTGCGTGCTGTGCCCCTCGGCCTCGAAGCCGTGCGCATCGAGAGCCTGCCCGGTAGTCAGCTGCGGCAGCCGCTTCTCGCTGTCGTCGCGGCCGGCCTTGCCGTCCTCCTCGTCGGTGTCCTCCACGTAGGCGCGCAGGAAGCCCGGGAAGGTGATCGTGCGACCGGACGTGGCGAACACGGCAGACTCCCCCGACGAGGACTCGCCGGTGAGCCGGACCGAGATAGTGGTGCCGACCGCGTCGGCCATCTGGGAGGCGAGGGTGCGCTGCCAGATCAGCTCGTAGAGCCGGAACTCCTCGCGGGACAATGCCGGCGCCAGTTCGCCCGGGGTGCGGAAGACGTCGCCGGCCGGGCGGATCGCCTCGTGCGCCTCTTGCGCGTTCTTCACCTTGCGGGAGTAGGTGCGCGGCTCGGCCGGCACGAATGCGTCACCGTAGAGCTCGCGAGCCTGGGTGCGGGCCGCGGTCAGCGCGGTCTGCGACAGGTTCGTCGAGTCGGTTCGCATATAGGTGATGTAGCCGTTCTCGTACAGCCGCTGCGCGATACGCATCGTCACCGCCGAGGACCAGCGGAACTTGCGGCCGCCCTCCTGCTGCAGGGTGGACGTCATGAACGGCGGGTAGGGGCGGCGCCGGTAGGGCTTCTCCTCGACCCGGCTGACGGCGAAGTCGCGGCCGTCCAGACGGGCCGCCAGGCCCCGGGCACCGGACTCGTCGAGGTGCAGCACGTCGGCGGTGGCTTTCCCGGTCTCCGCGGCGAAGTCCTTGCCCGTGGCGATCCGCACGTCGTCGACGGCGACCAACGTCGCGGTGAAGTCCTTCTGGACCTCTGCCTTGTCGGTGCCATGCTCGGGTCGCAAGCTCCCCTCGGTGACCGCAAACCTGCCTTCGACATCCCAGTAATCGGCGATGCGGAATCGCATGCGGGCGCGTTCCCGCTCGACGACCATCCGGGTGGCGACTGACTGCACCCGGCCGGCGGACAGCCGCGGCAGCACCTTCTTCCAGAGCACCGGACTGACCTCGTAGCCGTACAGCCGGTCCAGGATGCGGCGGGTCTCCTGGGCGTCGACCAGCGCCGCGTCGATCTCCCGCGGCGAGTCCACGGCACGCTGGATCGCCTCGGGGGTGATCTCGTGGAAGACCATCCGGCCCACCGGGATGTTCGGGCTGAGCGTCTGCACCAGGTGCCATGCGATCGCTTCGCCCTCGCGGTCCTCGTCCGTCGCGAGGTATAGCTCGTCGGCGTTCTTGATCAGCGCCTTGAGCTTGTTCACCTGCTGCCGGCGGTCCGGGCTCACGACGTAGAGCGGTTCGAACTCGTGCTCGGTGTCCACGCCCAGGCGCGCCCACGACTCACCCTTGTACTTGGCCGGGACGTCCGCGGCGTTGCGTGGGAGGTCGCGGATGTGGCCGATCGACGACTCCACGACGTACCCGGCACCCAGGTAACCGCCGATAGTCTTGGCCTTGGCCGGCGACTCGACGATCACCAGCTTGCCGCCACTGGACGACTTGCCCGCCACGTCTACTCCTGTCTCATGGACCTGCCTGGCCCGTGCTCGCCCGACGACGAATGGCCCGCGGCGCGGAACCGTACCTCACGTTAGCCACCGGCAGCTGAACCGGCCGTCTGTGCGACCTCCCCCACCAACCGTGTCGAGTGATGCGCCAACGGGTTGAGTGGTGCGATATTTCGCACCACTCAATGTCCTTTCGCACCACTCAACAGTGAGGCGGGAGTGGGGCGGGGCTGAGCGGAACCTACGGCGGGGCAGACCTAGAAGGGCCAGGTGAGGCCCGCCCCGGCGGGACGGTCCCCGACCAGCTCGGCCAGCCGGCGCACTCGGCGCTGACCTACGACTCGCCAGCCCGGACGGGGCCTGGTGATACTGATCGCGGCAATCCCCAGCGAGGCGAGCTGAGCACCGGCGCGTCGATGCAGCGGCGTGTCCGGGTCGCGGGTGCCGAGCAGATACCCGCCGTGCTTGTCCGGCGCGCCGGACGCCAGAGCCCACAGCCGCAGGCCACCGGAGCTGAGGGTCAGGTCGGTGGGCGCGGCCAACCCGGCGCCGCGGGTCCACCGCTTCGCGGCCGGCAGCAGGTCGTCACGGAACTCGGTACGCACCACGCGTTGACCACCCTCCGCGTCCGCCACCTCGCCGGGCAGCGCGCGTGCCTCCAGTTCGGCGCGCAGTGCCTCCTCCCGCCAGCCCGGCTCGACAAGCACCGACAGCCTGGCCCGGCCGGCGTCGCGCACCCATTGCGCACCGGCCAGCAGCAGCCCGTCGAGGTCGGCGCGGTCGGGCAGTGCCGACTCGGCACCGAAGAGGGAGAACTGCACGGCGCCACCCTGTCAGATGCCGAAGACGCCGATGGGGACGCACCGCGTGACGCGGTACGTCCCCATCGGGGAAATCGGTGCAACTAGACGGCGGGCGCCTCGGTGGCCGGCGCCGGGTCGCCCATCGACACCCGGCGACGCTTCGACACGATCACCGCAGCGGCGATGATCGCGAACGAAACGATGCCGATCAGCAGCCGGATACCCAGCGAAGCGTGCTCGCCGAGCGTCAGCTTCACCACGGCCGGAGCCACCAGCACGGCGACCAGGTTCATCACCTTGATCAGCGGGTTGATTGCCGGGCCGGCGGTGTCCTTGAACGGGTCACCGACGGTGTCACCGATGACGGTGGCGGCGTGGGCGTCGCTGCCCTTGCCGCCGTGGATGCCGTCCTCGACCATCTTCTTCGCGTTGTCCCAGGCTCCACCGGAGTTGGCCAGGAAGATCGCCATCAAGACGCCGGCACCGATCGCGCCGGCGAGGTAGCCGGCCAGCGGGCCAATACCCAGCACGAAGCCTATGCTGATCGGCGCGAACAGCGCGAGCAGGCCGGGTGTGGCCAGCTCACGCAGCGAGTCCTTGGTGCAGATGTCGACCACGCGGCTGTAGTCGGGCTTCTCGGTGAAGTCCATGATCCCGGGCTTGGTGCGGAACTGCTCGCGCACCTCGTACACCACCCGCCCGGCCGCCCGGCCGACCGCACTGATCGCCAGGCCGCTGAAGAAGAACACCACGGCCGCGCCGACGATGACGCCGACGAGGTTGTTCGGCGAGGACAGGTCCAGGCTGAACGACTGCTTCATCAGCAGGCTGGAAGTTTCCAGCTTGTCGAGGTACGGCGCAGACGCGTCCTGGACGGCCTGGTTGAACGAGCCGAACAGCGCTGTTGCCGCGAGCACGGCGGTGGCGATGGCGATGCCCTTGGTGATCGCCTTGGTGGTGTTGCCGACCGCGTCGAGGTCGGTCAGCACCCGCGCGCCCTGCTCGTCGATGTCGCCGGACATCTCGGCGATGCCCTGGGCGTTGTCGCTGACCGGGCCGAAGGTATCCATCGAGACGATGACGCCGGCAGTCGTGAGCAGACCGCAACCGGCGAGCGCGACTGCGTAGAGCGCGACGGTCACTGTGCCGCCGCCGAGCAGGAACGCGCCGAAAACGGCCGCGGCGATGAGGAGCGCGGAGTAGACGGCGGACTCGAGGCCGAGCGAGATGCCGGCCAGGATGACGGTGGCCGCGCCGGTGAGCGAGGTGTCCGCGACATCCTTGACCGGGCGGCGCACCGTATCGGTGAAGTAGCCGGTCAGCTGCTGGATGACCACGGCGAGCACGATGCCAATGGCGACCGCAGCAATGGCGATCAGCGCCGGGTTGCCGGTGGCGCCGGGCTGGTGGCCGTCGAGCTTGTTGAAGTTGCTCGGCAGGAAGGTGAAGGCCGCGATCGCGACCAGCACCAGCGAGGTGACCGCCGAGATCACGAAGCCACGGTTGATCGGGACGAGACCGTTGCGGTCGCCGGAGCGCAGCTTGGTGGTGAGGATGCCGACCACGGAGCTGACGATGCCGATCGCGCCGATGATCAGCGGCAGCAGCAGCCCCTTCGCCCCGAACGCGATCTGCCCGAGGATGAGCGCGGCAACCAGCGTCACGGCGTAGGACTCGAAGAGGTCGGCGGCCATACCGGCGCAGTCGCCGACGTTGTCACCAACGTTGTCGGCGATCGTCGCGGCGTTGCGCGGGTCGTCCTCGGGGATGCCCGCCTCGACCTTGCCGACCAGGTCCGCGCCGACGTCGGCGGCCTTGGTGAAGATGCCACCGCCGACCCGCATGAACATGGCCAGCAGGGCGCCGCCGAAGCCGAAGCCTTCGAGCACGGTCGGCGCGTTCTGGTTGTAGGCGAACAGCACCACGCTGGCACCGAGCAGGCCGAGGCCGACGGTGAGCATGCCGACGAAGCCGCCCGTGCGGAAGGCGATGTGGAAGCCGCGCTCCCGGCCGCCGCCCCGGGCAGCGGCCGCGACGCGCACGTTGGCGCGGGTCGCGATCGTCATGCCGGCGTAGCCGACGGACGCGGAGAACACCGCCCCGACGATGAAGAAGATGGCTCGGCCGAGCTGCACGCTGAATCCGCCGTGGTTGACCGGCAGCACCAGCAGCAGGATGAAGACGAGCACCGAGAAAGCGGCCAGCGTGCGGAACTGCCTGTTGAGATACGCGGCGGCACCCTCCTGGACAGCCTTCGCGATCTCCTGCATCTTGGGTGTCCCCTGGTCAGCGGCGAGCACCTCCTTCGCCAGGAAGTAGGCGAACACGAGGGCGGCGATCGCGATCAAACCGATGACCACGACGACGCCCCTCTCACCACCCGAGATAGCGGGCGCGGCGATCACGTCGTGCCGAGGCATGCAGGATCTCCTGTCGAGCGAGGAATAAGTCGATACGTGACCGGCAAGACCCGGAATGGGAACGCGCAGCCACGCGGTGTGTCAGTCGTCGGACTATAGAGGACTCCGCGGCACCGGCACACCGAGGGTGACCGTCACCATGCGGCGCGCCGCACTCGGCGATGTCGCGTGCGATGCGCCGACGCCGGGCCGGAAGGGGTTACGGGATCGGCCGGTCTCAGCTGGCGGACGGCGCGGAGGCAGCAACTGCCTCGTCACGGCTCGGGAAGATCTGCAGCACGGCGTCGAGGCCGGTGATGCGGAACAGCTTCAGGATCCGCTCCTGGGCACAGACCACTCGCAGCGCGCCGCCTGCCTCGCCGGCGTGGTTCTGCCCGGCGACCAGCACGCCGAGACCGGTTGAATCGATGAATGACGTCTTGGTCAGGTCGGCGACGATGTGCGGGGTGCCGTCGTCCACCAGCGCGGTCAGCTGCTCGCGCAACGCGGGCGCGGAGTAGACGTCGACCTCACCCTCGATATCGAGCACCCGGACGTCGCCGGCGGATTCGGTGGACAACGAGAGGTTCACGCGGTCTCCTCGCACATCGGGGGGCAGCAGGCTCATCGTGCCATAGCGGGCGGTCCGGGTCGCCCCTTCGCCGATCGCGGGCCGACACCGCGGATTCCGGAAACTGTCGGCGGACGCCGGAGAATCGGACGGGTGAGCGATCGCGGATCCGGCCCAGGTGCCGAGACGTTCCTCGCTGCGCTGCGCTCCGCCGCTGCCGACGCCGACCCGCCGCCGCTTCGCCATCTGCACCGGATCCCGGCAACCGAGGGGATCAGCGAACCGTGGCCGGACTGGGTGCCTGATGCGGTCATCGCCGGATATTCCGGCAGCGGGATCGGATCGCCGTGGCGGCATCAGGTGCAGGCTGCACAGGCCGCGCACGACGGGCTGGACGTCGCGATCGCGACCGGAACCGCCTCGGGCAAATCGCTCGCATTCGGGCTCCCGGCGCTCAGCGCATTGCACGCCGACGACCGAGCCCGGGTTCTCTACCTGGCGCCGACGAAGGCACTGGCCGCCGACCAGCTCCGCGGCCTACGCGAGCTGCACCTGCCGTTCCTGCGAGCCGCGACGTTCGACGGCGACACACCGGACGAGGAGCGCGACTGGGTGCGCTCCTACGGCAACTGGGTGTTGACCAACCCGGACATGCTGCACGCCGGACTGCTGCCCGGGCACCGGCGCTGGGCGTCTTTCTGGCGCCGGCTGCGGTACGTCGTGGTGGACGAGTGCCACACCTATCGCGGCTTGTTCGGTGCGCACGTCGCGCACGTGCTGCGCCGGCTGCAGCGGGTCTGCGCCTCGTACGGCGCGTCGCCGACGTTCGTGCTCGCGTCGGCGACGTCCTGGCGACCGGCGACGTCGGCGGCCCGGTTGATCGGCCGTTCGGTGGTCGAGGTGTCCACGGACGATTCACCGCACGGCGAGCGGACCTTCGCGCTCTGGGAACCGACCCTGACCTCCTTGCGCGGCGAGCAGGGCGCGCCCGTGCGCCGTACCGCCGGTGCGGAGGCAGCCGCGATCACCGCAGCACTGGTTGCCGCGGATGCCCGGGTGCTCACCTTCGTCCGGTCGCGGCGCGGGGCCGAAACGCTCGCGCTGCAGGCCGCTCGTCACCTGGTCGAGGAGGGCCGGCCCGACCTCGCCGACCGGGTCAGCTCCTACCGGGGCGGCTACCTGCCCGAGGAGCGCAGGGCGATCGAGTCGGCGCTCGGCTCCGGTTTCCTGCGGGCGGTCGCGGCCACCAACGCGTTGGAACTGGGCATCGACATCACCGGCCTGGACGCGGTCGTGATCGCCGGGTATCCCGGCTCGCTGGCCTCGATGTGGCAGCAAGCCGGTCGGGCCGGGCGTGCCGCACAGCCGTCGTTGGTCGTGCTGGTGGCCCGCGATGACCCGTTGGACACCTATCTGGTGCAGCACCCGGCGCGGGTGTTCGACCGGCCGCTGGAGGCGACTGTGTTCGACCCGGGTAACCCGAACGTGCTCGGCCCGCAACTCTGCTGTGCCGCGGCGGAGTTGCCGATCACCCGAGCCGACCTGCCGCTGTTCGGCGGCCCGGCGGCAGAGTCGCAGCTCGCCGAACTGGTCGCGCGGGGGCTGCTGCGCCGCCGACCGGCCGGTTGGTACTGGGCCTCCGATGACCGACCGCGGGCGGACATCCGCGGCGGCGACGGGGCCACCATCGCGATCGTGGAGAAGGTCTCCGGCGCCCTGCTGGGCACCGTCGACTTCGGCGCCGCGTTGCGCACGGTGCACGACGGCGCGGTGTACCTGCACCTGGGCCGTACCTACGTCGTAGAGGCGCTCGATCTCGCCGACCGGGCCGCTCTGGTGCGCGCCGACGACCCGGACTGGACGACCGCGGCGCGTGAGCTCACCGAGGTCGCGGTGGTCGGCTCACAGCGCGGATCGGTGCACGGCCCGGTCACACTCGACTTCGGTGAGGTCGAGGTGCGCAGCCAGGTGGTCGGCTACCAGCGGCGCCGTCGATCGACCGGCGAGATCATCGACGAGACCCCGCTGAACCTGCCGGTTGGCCAGCTCGCCACCCGTGGGGTGTGGCTCACCATCGACAGCGCCGAGCTCGCCGAGGTCGGCCTCCCCGACGCCGACGTCGCCGGCGCGTTACATGCCGCCGAGCACGCGGTGATCGCACTGCTCCCGCTGTTCGCGACCTGCGACCGCTGGGATATCGGGGGCGTGTCCACCGCGATGCACCCGGACACCGGTCGGCCGACGATCTTCGTCTACGACGGCTACCCCGGGGGCGCCGGGTTCGCCGAGCGCGGCCATCAGGTGATGGCCGACTGGCTGGCCGCCACCCGCGACGCGATCGCCGGCTGCGAATGTCTGGAGGGCTGTCCCTCCTGTGTGCAGTCACCGACCTGCGGCTCGGGTAACACCCCGCTGGACAAAGCCGGCGCGGTCCAAGTGCTCCGGCTCGCCGTCGCCGCCCTAGGCCCGGTGCCGGACTAGGTCAGCCCGGCAACCGTCCGGCTCGCGCGCTGGAGCTGACCCGCGTCGAACCGATCACCGCGACATGCAGCTGGGCGCTGACCCGCACCGTGACCGTGCCCGTGCGCCCGTCCGGCCCCAGCTGCACCTGGCAGCTGTCCAGCCCGGCACCGTTGGACCGCGCCACCTGCCGCGCCCGGGAGCACATTGCGCTGGACGACGCATCGACGCCGATGCCGGATGCGGCGGCAAGCGCGGCCAGGTCCGCGGCTGCCTCGACCCGGTGACGGGCCAGCACGATCTCACTGCGGGCCAGCACCACCAAGCCGAGCGCCAGCACGGTCAGCGCACCGCACAGCACCCAGATCGTCGCCGAGCCTCGATCGCGGACGGCCGGCCGGAGCGGCCGGCGTCGCACCCGTGCCCTCGTCATGTCAGTCGTCCCCGCGCCGTCGCCTGACCCGGCGGAGCGCGCTCTGCCGGTCCGGTCCGCACCGGCCCAGGCCCTTCGGCCGCCACGGCGTCGCCTGGGCTGCCGATTTCTGCCGGCTCGGCGACTCCGACCGCGGTCTCCCGGACGGTCGCCGCCGCGACACCCACCCCCAGCGGATGCACCACGACGGACACGGTCGCGCTCACCTGGCCACTACCGGACCCCGCACCCCCACGCACCGTGATCTGTGCTCCTGGCGGCGCGACCGACCTGGCCAGCGACACCGCCCGCGGATCGCCGCGAGCGGCGGCCCGGACCGCTTCCCGGGCCGCGTCCAGGCACCGCACCCGTGCGTCGACGACGTGTACCGCCGAGACACCCGCGAACACGAGCAGTACCAACACCGGCAGCGCCGCGGCCAGCTCGGCAGTCACCATGCCTGCGTCGGCGCCCCAACGGTTCCGTGGTCGGTTCGAGGTGGCCCGCACGGACGGCTGCGCGGTGCGCCGTCTGCGACCGGCTCGGTCAGAAGTGCGCATTGAGAGCGCTGCGGATCAGCGAGCTGAGCGCCGAGGAGACCGCGGGGCTGCGCACCACCTTGTAGAGCACGAGCGCAAAGCCGACGGCGGCTACCGTCCCCACCGCGTACTCCGCAGTCGTCATACCCGCGTCGACAGCTGCACGGAATCCCTTTGCCCGCAGGGCAATTCGCTGAAGGAGTGTCATGTCGAGCAGCCAACCCGAGCGGGTCCACTATTCGCAGACGCGAAGACCTGCCTGTGTACAACGCGCTACCTGTGGACACCGACCTCGACCGTGTGCGCTCGCAGCACGGTTTCGGCGTCCAGCCAGGCATTCGAACGGGTCTAGTAGTCGTAGCGCACGATCTCGCGCCGCAGCGATGGCACGTGCACGACCCGGAACCCGGCACTGAGGAAGGCGCTGAGCGCGCCGACGTGCATCTCGCCCCAGGTGACCTCCTTGCCCGGCGCCGGCTTCATCGGATAGGCCTCGAGCGCCCGGGCGCCATGCTCGCGGGCCAGGTCGATCGTGCCGACCACCAGCGCCCGGCTCACCCCTTGATGGCGAAAGCCGGCGCGGGTGACGAAACAGGTGACCGCCCAGACACCGGCATCGTCCTTGTCCTCGTTGCGGCCCTTCCAGACCGTCTGGCGCAGGAAGGTGTAGTCCCGACGGGGTGCCAGCGAACACCAGCCCACCGGCTCGTCGTCGAGATGTGCCACGAGGCCGTGTCCCTCGACCACCTGATCGCGGAGCAGTTCGCGGCGACCCTCGACATTGTCGGACTGGTGGGCGTACCACCCCATCCGGTAGCGCTGGCACTGGCAGCGCGCGGGCTGGCCCTTGGCCCCGAAGATCGTCTGAACATCGTCAAAGAGCGCCTCGCTGACCGGCTGGAGGGTGATCGCCATGGGCTCAGAATCGCAGACCCGCGACGATCCCGCGACGATCTGCTTCAGTCCGCCCGATCATCCCCTGGGCATGGTGCGGATCGTCACAGGTCCGCGCCGGCGACGGGCTCACCCGACCGCTTGCCCGGCCAGCCCGGCGACCATCGGGACGACGCCCAGGCAGACAAACGCGGGCAGGAAACACAGTCCGAGCGGCACCAGAGCCTGCGCGCCGACCCGGTTCGCCCGGCGTAGACCACGATCGGTACGGTCCCGACGGAGTTGCTCGGCGTGCCGGGTGAATACATCGGCCAGCCGCATGCCGCTGCTGGCCGATCGGCTGGCCAGCGCGACGAACACGGCGGCGTCCGGGTCGTCGGCAATCATCGGGGCCGCGTCGGCAGGGTCGACACCGAGCTCGAGGATGCCGGCCAGCCGGCCGAAGGAGTCGCCGAGCTGAACGCCGGGTGCATCGGCAACGGCGCGGACCGCGACGGCGAGGGCAGCGCCACTGCGCAGGCAGGCCGCGACGAGATCGAGCGCCATCGGCACGGCGTCGGAAGGCGCTGCTCGCGATCCGGAGGCCCATCTCGATCCGGTCGCCCGGACCGCTCCGGCGCACAGCACGGCGCCTGCGGTGGCGACGATCAGGCCGGAGGCATCGGAGCGCACGATCAGCACCGCAGACAGCCACGACGCTGCCGCGCCGACCGCCAACACCCGCCCCGGCCGTTCGGTGGTCGCCGGCGAGGCCGCGGTCACGGCGGCTGGGTCGTCCGGCAACGGCGCCGGCAGCGTCGCGAGCCGGTCGACTGCGCAGGTCCGGACCGGCGCCGTCAGCGCGACCGCCAGCGCAACCAACAGCAGCGCCGTGGTCATGGGAGCTCACCTCGTCTGGACAACGCTGCGGTCCACAGCAAGCCGGCCGCGTCCAGCACTGCACCGATCAGCAGCACACCTTCACCTGCCGGCGAGTTGGTCAGGAAGTCGATCGGGTTCGCACCGACCTGAGACGCCAGCACCATTCCCACCAAAGGCAACGCAGCCAACAGCCCGGCGGAGCTCCGCGGTCCGGCCAGCACCGCTGCCACTGCGGCGCGCTGGGCCAATCGGTCGGTCAGGTCGCGCTCGACGTGCTCGACCAGCTCGACCAGTGCGGCGCCGGCCCGGGTGCGTACCCGCCAGGCGGCGGCCAGCGGGGCCAGCAGCGGCTGGCCGGCGAGAACGTCCACAGCACCGTCCGGATCACCTCGCCGGATCGCGGTGGCCGCCCCGCGGAGGCCGGCTGCGGCCGACCCGGCGACACCTGCCGCGGCTTCGAGCGCCGCATCCTCGCGCGAGCCGGCCGCCAACTCCGCACCCAGTACCCGCAACGCGGTCAACAGCGCCCGGCGAGACCGGTCCGCGTGCCTCGTGCGCACAGCGGCGCGCAGCAACCGAATTGCAACACCGCCGGAAATCGCCACCGCAACGGCGACGATCGGACCGGCGCTGACACCGATCACCATCACGGCCACGCAGAGCAGGGCAACGCTCACCGCGGACCATCGCACCGGCATGCTCCGGCGCGTTGGCAGCGCGGCGTCTGCCTGACCCGCCAACCGAATCGCCGCGACTGACGGCGCCGGGATGACCAGCAGCGCCGCGCAGACCGCCAACCAGACCGCGGCGCCGATCACGGCCCACTCCGCCAGATCGCCGTCGTGTTGAGTGCATCGCCGGAGCGGCTCAACTCGCTGATCTCGACGAGGTGTCGCTGGCCGCTCGGCCCGCGACTGAGATGCAGTACCAAGTCGACTCCGGCCGCCGCCTGCAACGTCACCGCCCGCGGGTCGAGACCGGCCAATGCCCCGAGCGCCGCCAGCCGGGCCGGCACATCCGCGATCGAGTTCGCGTGCACCGTCGCGGCGCCCCCGGTGTGCCCGGTGTTCAGCGCAGTGAGCAGGTCGGCGATCTCGGCGCCTCGGAATTCGCCGACGACGACCCGATCCGGACGCATCCGCAGGGACTGCCGGACCAACTCGGCCAGACCGACACCACCAGCGCCTTCGACGTTCGGCGGCCGGGCGAACAGCCGCACCGCATGCCGGTGCCGGGTGACGATCTCCGCGGCGTCCTCGATGACCACGACCCGCTGATCGGCCGGCACCAGGTCCAGCATCGCACCGAGCAGTGTCGTCTTGCCGCAGCCGGTGCCACCGCTGATCAAGCAGGTACGCCGCTGCAGTACCGCGCTGCGCAGGATTGCCTCGGCCGACGGTGGCACCGTCCCGGCGGCTGCCAGCGCGGCCAGATCGAGCCGGTGGCGGGCCAGTACGCGCAGCGAGATCGTGGTGTGCGCGGTGAGCGGCGGCAGGATGGCGTGCAACCGGGTGCCATCCGGCAGCGACGCATCCACCCACGGAGCAGCGTCATCCAGGCGCCGGCCCAGTCGCAGCGCCAACCGACAGGCGAGCCGGCGCACGTCGGCCTCTGTCCTGAACCGAACCTCCGGTACGCGTTGCAGGCCAGTGCCTCGATCCACCCACACGTCGTGCGGTCCGTTGACTAGGACATCGCTGACCAGCGGGTCGGCGAGCAGCGGCTCGAGCGGCCCGGCGCCGTCGGTGTCGGCGGCGCGCTGCTGGCGTTGCCGCTCCCCCACCACATCGTCGACCAGTCGTGCGTCGATTTCCCCGCCGAGCAGCGCCGCCATCGGTGCGTTCATGCTGCGCTCGCTGATTCGGCGGCGGCGTCGAGAAGGGCGCTGGCCAGCTCCACGGTCGACCGGCGCAGCAATCGGCCGTCCACGCCGAGATCGGCGGCGGCTGCCAGGGCGCGGTCGATCGGCAACGGCAGGGCATCGGCGATGCCGACAACCTGCCCGACGCGCTTGCTGGACACCACACCCTCCGCGCAGACCAGCCGCCACCGCACCGGCCGCTCGACGCCGGCCTCGACCGCCATCCGCATCGCCCGCGCGCCGGCGACACCCGGCACCGATCCGCGAGCCACCAGGACGACCAGCCCACAACGCTCGAGCGCACTACGCCGGGCCGCGGTATCCGCCCGGCCGAGGTCGACGACGGTGGTGCCCAATTCGGCGGCAGCGGCGAGCACGCTGGGAACCGCCGCCGGATCGATCTCGCGGCGGTCGCAGGACAGCACCGGCGTCTCCGCCCAACGCGGTAGGCCCGTCCGCAGCGCCGCAGGGTCGATCCGGCCACCCTCGGCGCGCAGCCCGGACCACCGGGCGCCCGGCACCGACTCGATGCCCAGGCTGAGCTCGATACCGCCACCCAGCACGTCCAGGTCGACGATCACCGACCACCCGGCCGCGACCGCGAGCGCGGCAACCAGCACCGATGCGCCGGCGCCACCGCTACCGCCGACCACCCCGATACATGTCGCTGCTCGCCTGCTGGTCATGCCGGCCAGCCAACCGCAGCGCTTACCGCCGTGGGCTCGACTGCGTCAGGGTGTGCACAACGCACCGCCTGTGGACAACGATCAGCACGACGGCCCATTCCGACACTGGCTTGGACGGCGACCGCCGTGACCCACTGCTCGTATCCTCGAAGCGTGCCCGGGTCCGCAGCGTTCTTCGATCTCGACAAGACGATCATCGCCAAGTCGAGCACGCTCGCATTCGGCCGGCCGTTCTTCCAAGGTGGCCTGCTGAACCGTCGCGCCGTGCTGCGCAGCGCCTACGCCCAGTTCGTCTTCGCTCTGGCCGGGGCGGACGCCGACCAGATGGACCGGATGCGTGACTACCTGACGTCGATGTGCGAGGGGTGGGACGTCCAACAGATCCGCGACATCGTGGACGAGACCCTGCACGACATCATCGATCCACTGGTCTACCTCGAGGCGGTCGAGCTGATCGAGGCACATCAGGCGGCCGGTCGCGAAGTGGTGATCGTCTCCTCGTCCGGGTCGGAGGTCGTGCAACCGATCGGCGAGATGGTCGGAGCCGACCACAGCATCGCTACGACGATGGTGGAGAAGGACGGCAAGTACACCGGCGAGATCGCGTTCTACGCCTACGGCCCGCACAAGGCAGAGGCGGTGCGTGCCTATGCCGAGGAGCGCGGCTACGACCTTGCCGACTGCTACGCCTACTCCGATTCGATCACGGATCTGCCGATGCTCGAAGCCGTCGGCCACCCGTCGGTGGTCAACCCGGACCGGGCGTTGCGCAAGGAAGGCGTGGCACGTGGCTGGCCGGTGTTGAGCTTCTCCAACGCGACCCCGCTGCGGGAGCGGCTCAAGCCGAACGCGGCCGGTTCGGTCACCATCGGGGCCGCGGGCATGGCCGCCGCCGGTGCCGCCTGGTACCTGACCAGACGCCGCCGCAAACGCTCGGCCTAGGCGTCGGGCAGCCGGGCGCCCAGCGCAGCGGCGGCAACGGCCGCCACACACACTTCACCAGCAGAGAGAAGCAGGGCATTATCCGGAGCTGTCGTCTCGGCGGTCTCGTCGTAGCTGGCCATCACGATCCCGACGTGATCGGCCGGCGTCTCGCGCCAGGTAACGCCATGACCGTGCGCGCGTAGGCCCGACACCAGCGCCCGAACCTGCGCCTCGTCGACGATGGTGTCGAGTGTTCCGTGCACGAAGGTGAACGGCGGTCCAGACGCCGCGCCGACCAAGTCGGCGGGCCTGAGGTCGAACGGGTCGGATTGCATCAGGCTGGTGGCGAGGCCGACCACCGATCGGGGCCGCCATCCGTCGACGAGCTCCGGGGCGAGCGCTACGACCACTGCTGACCTGGCTCCCATCGACCATCCGGCGAGCGCGAGGTCGTCGCCGGTCTCCCGCCGGACGAAGTCGACCGATGCGAGCAGCTCGGACCTACCGTGGTCGGGTGCCTTGGAGTTCCAGTCCGGCACGTAGACGGTGACGCCGCGCTCGGCCACGGCCGCGGCCAGTCGGGCGACGCGATGCCGCGAGTTCGGCCCGCGGCCATGCCAGAACAGCACCCGCGGGCCGCCCGATCCGTGCACGTCCATCGCGCGCCTGGGTAGGTAGTCCATCTGCATCGCTATTGCCTACCAGGCGGTAACGACTCCGCGACACGCCGCGCTGCTCTTGTGCACCCATCGCAGCGGTAGTCCAATCAGTGCATCGGCGGGAGCGACATGGCGGTCCAGCCCCCAGCGGTCCTACCGTGGCAGTAGCCCGGCTTGCCGGGCGAGCGAGACGGACGTCCGGGCACCCACGCGGCGACCTAGCCACGCAGCAGGCTCGGACGACTCGGACTGGGGATGCCCTGGCCCGACCGGACCGGACGGAGCACGCCTGGTAACCCGGACGCCCGTCTCCACTTCGCCGTCTCGGCGAGCGATTCCACTGCACCGGAATCCACTGCGCCCATCTCCGGCCGAGCTATGTTCGCCGGCACCCTTCAACCGCGCAGCAACGCTTCGCACACTGCCGTCGTCTCCCGCGCCCCGAGCGCGATCGTGCTGGCCACGTGCGCCACCCAGCCGGCCACTCCGCCGGAAGTCCCGGTCCGATACTGCGCGAGCCGGTCTGCCTGCTCCGCGCGCAACTCCAGCGAGCCCACCTCGGGGATGACCAACGACTTGGGGTCCAGCCCGCGCTCGACGAGCGTGAGGCGCACCGCCGCGGCCGCGACGATGTGAGTGGCCGGCGCGAAGGCCTCCAGTGCCAGCAACTCCCCCGCCACCACCGCAGCGACGACGACGGCCGGCGCCCTCGTGGTGGCCAGTGTCTCGGCCAGAGTGTCCAGTCGTCCGGCGACTACGCGATCACCCGGACGGCCCAACTGCTCCGATGACGCAACGAGATCCGCGGCGGCCAGCGTGTGTAACCGGGCCAGCACCTGCCGCGGCGCGAGCGACCAGGTATCGGCCAGCGAGCCCAGCGCCGCCGAGACCCGCAGCGCACCCTGCACCCTCGGGTCCTCGACCTCGCCGGCGCGTACCGCGTCCAGAGAGACCAGCGACCCGTCCAGCTGCGCCGCCGCCCACGCACCTCGCAGTGCGGACTCGGCGGACACCTCAGCAGAGCGCCGGCGCAGCACACGATGGGTGAGCAATGCGTCGACCGCGGCCCGGGCACTCGTCACGGCGTCGGCCACCTCGGGCAGCGCGACCAGTGGCGCGAGCGGGTCGGCAGGAACGGTCCGTGAGGTGTCGGGGGGCACGATGGGCAACGCTAGTGACCACCGGGCCGCAGCGGTGGTGCAGCGTCCACACGGTACGTTTCGGTCGGGTAGATACGCCGTTCAGACGCACCCGTTTCGCATCAGTTGACCGCATGGAGGCCCGTCGTGTCCGAAGACCTGTCGAACCTGCTGCACGAGACCCGCACCTTCCCGCCGTCCGAGCAGTTCGCCGGCGAAGCCAACGTCAAGGCCGAGGTGTACGACGTGGCCGCCGAGGACCGATTGGCGTTCTGGGCCGAGCAGGCCGGCCGGCTGGAGTGGGAAACGCGGTGGAGCGAGGTGCTGGACTGGCAGCCGCCGTACGCGAAGTGGTTCGTCGGCGGCAAGCTCAATGCCAGCGTCAATTGCGTGGATCGGCACGTTACCGGTGGCTTCGGCGACCAGGTCGCCTACCACTGGGAAGGCGAGCCGGGCGACACTCGCACGATCACCTACAGCCAGCTCAAGGACGAGGTCTGCAAGGCGGCCAATGCACTGATCGAGCTCGGCGTGCAGACCGGCGACCGCATCGCCATCTACATGCCGATGATCCCGGAGACGGTCGTCGCAATGCTGGCGTGTGCCCGCCTCGGTGCGCCGCACACCGTCGTGTTCGGCGGCTTCTCCAGCACCGCGCTCTCCGACCGCATCCTGGACTGCGACGCGCGCATCGTCATCACCTCCGACGGCGGCTACCGCCGCGGCGCCTCAGCGGCGTTGAAGCCGGCCGTGGACGAGGCGCTGCAGAAGTGCCCGGACGTGCGCAACGTCGTTGTCGTCAAGCGCACCGGCCAAGAGGTCGACTGGGACGACTCCCGCGACCTGTGGTGGGAGGACGTCGTCGGCAAGCAGTCGACCGAGCACACCGCCGAGGCCTTCGATGCCGAGCACCCGCTGTACGTCATGTATACCTCGGGTACCACTGGCAAGCCGAAGGGCATCCTGCACACCACAGGCGGCTACCTGACGCAGGTCGCGTACACCCATCACGCAGTGTTCGACCTCAAACCGGACACGGACATCTGGTGGTGCGGTGCGGACATCGGCTGGGTGACCGGGCACAGCTACATCGTCTACGGACCACTGGCCAACCGAGCCACGTCGTTCATCTACGAGGGCACGCCCAACACTCCGCACGAGGGCCGCTGGTGGGAGATGATCGACAAGTACAAGACCACCATCCTCTACACCGCGCCGACCACCATCCGGACGTTCATGAAGTGGGGCGAGGACATCCCGGCGAAGTACGACCTGTCCTCGCTGCGGATGCTCGGCAGCGTAGGCGAACCGATCAATCCCGAGGCTTGGATGTGGTATCGCAAGAACATCGGCCACGACAACTGTCCGATCGCCGACACCTGGTGGCAGACCGAGACCGGTGCGCTGATGATCGCGCCGCTGCCCGGCGTCACAGCGACCAAGCCCGGTTCGGCGATGAAGGCGCTGCCCGGCGTCGGCGCCGACGTGGTCGACAACGCGGGCAACCCGGTACCCAACGGCGGTGGCGGCCTACTGGTGCTGACCGAGCCGTGGCCGGCGATGCTGCGCGGCATCTGGGGCGACGAGGAGCGCTACCGGGACACCTACTGGTCGCGCTTCGCCGAGCAGGGGTACTACTTCGCCGGCGACGGCGCCAAGAAGGACGAGGACGGCGACCTCTGGCTGCTCGGCCGCGTCGATGACGTGATGAACGTGTCGGGCCACCGCATCTCCACCACCGAGGTCGAATCGGCCCTGGTGTCGCACCCGTCGGTGGCGGAGGCGGCGGTGGTCGGCGCGACCGATCCCACCACCGGCCAGGGCATCGTCGCGTTCGTGATCCTGCGCGGTGGGGTTCCGAAGGAGGAGGCGGAGGGCAAGGAGCTGGTCCAGACGCTGCGCAATCACGTCGCCACCGAGATCGGCCCGATCGCGAAGCCGCGACAGATCATGGTCGTGCCCGAGCTACCCAAGACCCGGTCCGGCAAGATCATGCGGCGGCTGCTGCGCGACGTTGCCGAGAACCGGCAGATCGGCGACGTCACCACGCTGGCGGACTCCACCGTGATGGATCTGATCAGCCAGAAGCTGCCCAGCTCCAACGACGAGTAACGGTTTTAGCCGCTCGCCGTCAAATGGCGAGCTGGGCGGCCAAAACCGGGCGGATCATCGCGACCAGCAGGTTGTCTCGCCGAGTATCCGCATCTCGGCGCTCCTTCGTGCGGTGAAAGACCCAGCCGTCCACCTCGACGGCGACGCGCTGGTCCGGGAAGCCGATGTCCAACCGGAACCGGCGGCCTTCGACCACCACCGCCAGGTTGCCCGTCCAACCGCGAATACCGGCGCGGTCCAGCAGCCGCTGCAGCAGCCGCTCCGATTCGGCCTCCGCGCCGGGCCGGAGATCGCGCGGCAACCTCACCAGTTCACGGTTACCCACCACCCCGGCCGATGGGTAGGAGAGCACGGCATTGCCGCCGAGCACCGCCGTCCAGCGGTTTTGGCCACCCAGCTCTCTATATGACGGCGGGCGGCCAAAACCGTTCGGTTTCGGTCCATCGGCCGGTGATGCAATGATTCAGCTGTGACCACGACGCAGCCATCCCCGATCGTCACCCCGGCCGAGCCGACGATCGGGTCGTTGGCCAGCGATGCGTCGAAGCACCTGTCGACGATCATCCGCGGTGAGATTGCGCTGGCGAAGTCCGAGGTCGGCTCGTCGGTGAAGAACGCCGGCACCGGCATCGGGATGTTCCTGGGCGCCGCCGTTCTGCTGGTGTTCTCGCTGACGTTCGGCCTGATCGCACTCGCCGAGGGCCTGGTCAGCATCGGGCTCTGGCGGTGGCTGTCCTACCTGATCGTCTTCGGCTTCCTGGTGCTGATGGCCGCGGTGCTGGTGTTCATCGGGGTGCGCAAGATCAAGCGCGTGAAGAGCCCGAAGAAGACCATCTCGAACGCCAAGGACACCGCAGACGTCCTCAAACATCCCAGCAAACACACCGCCTGAGCCCTGCGGTCACTCCCGTCGGACCAACCATGCCTTCCCGTCACCCGCAGCGACCCCAGCCGGACGAGTCGGTCGTGCTGGTCGACGGTCCCTGGCGCCATCGCACGGTGCGCGCGAACGGGTTGGCGCTGCACGTCGCGGAGATCGGTTCCGGGCCGATGGTCCTTCTGCTGCACGGTTTCCCGCAGTTCTGGTGGACGTGGCGCCAGCAGCTGACCGACCTGGCCGCGGCCGGATACCGCGCCGTAGCGGTCGATTTGCGTGGCTACGGCGCAAGCGACAAGCCACCTCGCGGGTACGACCTGCCCACCCTCTCCGCTGACATCGCCGGGCTGATCACCTCCCTCGGCGAGCGCGACGCGATGCTGGTCGGCAACGACCTCGGCGGGATGATCGCCTGGTCGGTGGCGGTGCACGACCCGGACGTGGTGCGCCGGATCGCAGTGCTGGGCGCTCCGCATCCGCTGCGTATCCGGCAGGCGGTGCTCACCGATCCGCGCGGGCAGGGCCGGGCGTCGGGGTACGCGCTCGGGTTGTTCCAGTTGCCGCGGGTTCCTGAACGCCGGCTGACCCGCGACCCCGAGTACCTGCGCTCGCTGCTGCATCGGTGGACCGGCACCCGCTGGCAGCACACCGACGACTACGAAGCCGCGGTGCTCCGGTATGCCGAGGCGATGCGCATCCACCCGTCGGCGCACTGCTCGCTGGAATTCTTCCGCTGGGTGGTGCGCTCGCTGCCACGCCCGGACGGTCGGCGCGCGGCTTCCGGATCGCGGCCACTGGTCACCCGACCGGTGCTGCAGCTGCACGGCGCCTCCGATGGCTGCACGCTGCTGAGCACGGCCGCTGGATCGGACAAGTACGTCGGCGCTGAGTACGAGTGGCACGTGCTGGAGAACGTCGGCCACTTCCCGCAAGAGGAAGCACCAGCCGACATCAGCAAGCGACTCATTGATTGGGCAGCGCGGGACTGAGCGCGTCCGGCTGACGAATGTCACCGCGCTTCCCTGCGGTGCGGGACTGCCGGCGAACTCAGCCGTCAGGCACAGTCGGTGTCATGACGAGATCTGGTGCTCCCCTGACGTCCGGCATCCAACTGACCGGCCTGACAAAGACCTTCGCCAGCCCCGGCGGCCCGGTACGCGCGGTGCGCGGTGTCGACCTGGACATCGCTCCCGGCGAGACCGTCGCGCTGCTCGGCCCCAACGGTGCCGGCAAGTCGACGACGATCGACATGCTGCTCGGGCTGCTGCCTCCGGACAGTGGTGATGTGCGGTTGTTCGGACTGCCGCCGGCTGAGGCGATCAAGGCCGGCGCGATCGGCGCCATGCTGCAGACCGGCGGGCTGATCCGCTTCATGACGGTGACCGAACTCATCACCACGATGGCCTCGCTCTACCCGAAGCCACTGTCCGTTGACGAGGTCATGCACGTGACCGGCATCGCCTCGATCGCCAAGCAGCGAACCGACAAGCTCTCCGGCGGGCAGACCCAACGCGTCCGCGCGGCACTCGCGCTGGTATCCAACCCGGACCTGCTCGTACTGGACGAGCCCACCGTGGCCATGGACGTCGAGGGCCGCCGCGATTTCTGGAACTTCATGCGCCAAGTCGCCTCGTCGGGCAAGACCGTCATCTTCGCGACGCACTACCTGGACGAGGCCGACGCCTACGCCGACCGCATCGTGCTCATGGCGCGCGGCAAGATCGTCGCCGACGGCCCGACCACCGAGATCAAGGCGACGGTTGGCCTGCGCACCATCCGAGCGACACTGCCCGATGTCGCCGCCGATGAGCTCGGCCGGCTACCGGGAGTCACCTCAGTCGATGAGCGTGGCGAGGCGATCGTGCTGCGCTGCACCGATTCCGATGCCGCACTGCGCGCGATGCTGCAGAACTATCCCGACGCCCGCGACATCGAAGTGCGCGGCGCAGGGCTGGAAGAAGCCTTCCTCGCCCTCACCGGCGATGACGCCGACACCGACGACGCCGTGGAGGAGGTCCGATGAACACGACCTACGTCAAGTACGAGATCCTGCGGCTACTGCGCAACAAACAGAACTTCATCTTCTCGCTGATCTTCCCGGTGGCGTTGTTCTTCTTCATCGCCGGCAGCAACAAGAACGAGAAGATCGTCGGCCTGCCGTTCCCGACCTACTACATGGCCGGGATGATGGCCTTCGGCACGATGGGCGCGGTGATCGGCGGCGGCGCCCGCATCGCCTTCGAACGCGAGCAGGGCTGGATCCGTCAGCTGCGCCTCTCCCCGCTGACTCCGCGCGCCTACCTCCGCGCGAAGGTGCTGACCAGCTACCTGATGGCGGCCATCACGATCGTGTTGATGATCGTCGCCGGCATCATCCTGGGCGTCTCCATGCCGGTACAGCGTTGGTTCGAGCTGGTCGGTCTGGTGCTGGTCGGGCTCATCCCGTTCGCCGCGCTCGGCATCCTGCTCGGGCACCTCATCAAGAGCGACACGATGGGCCCGATCATGGGTGGTGGCATCTCGTTCCTGTCGATCTTCGGCGGCGCGTTCGGACCACTGGGCAATCCGGGCTCGACGCTCAACAAGATCTCCCAGTTCGTCCCCTCGTACTGGATCGTGCAGGCCGGGCATGTCGCCACTGGCGCCCACGCGTGGAGCGGCAAGGGCTGGGCCATCGTGGCCGGCTGGTCGGTGTTGCTGATCTACGGCGCCATCTGGGCCTACCGGCGCGACGGACAGCGCGGCTGACCGGCGATAGCCTGAGACCTGACATGACCAGCCCACGCCCGCACGACCTCGCCGACGCGACCGACCCGTTCGCGTTCGGTTCGGGCTCGTTCGATGCGGACCAGTCGCCGTCCTCGCTCGATTCGGCATCAGCGGCGCTGCACAAGAACCGGATGATGTCCAAAGGATGGAAGGACTGGCTCTTCCCGGGCATCTGGTTGATCTACCTGGGCCAGACGGTCAGCGGCGTCGACAAGCACTCTGACGGCGTAGCAAAGATCATCGGCTTTGCGCTCGTTGTGATCTTCGCGGGCTGCTATCTCCTCGCGCTGGGCAACGGCTGGATCCTGAACAAGTGGTTCTGGGCCAGTTACGGGGCGCTGATCGGGATCACCTGCCTCGAGGCGATCTTCGCCCACGAGGACGCATTCGCAATGCTCGTCTACGTCTCGGTGATCAGCGTCGCGGCGTTCCGCAAGTACGGCATGCTCGTGGTCGCAGCGTTGACGGTGTTGTCGGTCGCTGCGCCAGCACTGATCGAGCCGTGGCACGCGAAGCCGGACTACAGCATGGCGATCACGCTGCCGCTGGTCGCCGTCGCCATGTACGGGTTCTTCGCGATCATGAAGTCGAACCGGGAACTCACCGCGGCGCGGACCGAGGTGGCCCGCCTCGCCGCGGAGAACGAGCGCTCTCGGATTGCCCGAGACCTGCACGACCTGCTCGGTCACTCACTGACCACCATCACAGTGAAGTCCGCGTTGGCCCACCGGCTGGCCGACCGCGACCCCGCAAAGGCGGCCGTCGAGATCTCCGAGGTCGAAGCGCTCAGCCGCCGAACTCTGAGCGAAGTACGTGCCGCGGTGGCCGGCTACCGCGACGTCACGTTGAGCGGCGAGTTGGCCACCGGCCGGCAGGTGTTGCGCGCGGCCGGTTTCCTCGCCGACCTGCCCAAGGCCGTCGACAACATCGACCCGAACTACGAGGAACTGTTCGGGTGGGTGGTCCGCGAGGGCGTCACCAATGTGGTGCGGCACTCCCGCGGCGCGACGTGCACGATCTCGGTCGGCCGTAACTGGCTGGAGATCCGCGACGACGGACAGGGCGGCGGCGGCATGGCCGGCAGCGGTCTCAGCGGGCTGCGTGAGCGGGTCGAGGCGGCCGGCGGCACAGTGTGCGGCGGTGCGGTCGGGACGATGGGCCGCGGATGGAAGCTGCGCGTCGACCTGCCCGGTACCGACGTTCACCGACCCGCGAGCGATGTCCCGGCAGCCGAGCCGGAACCGCAGCGGACCGGTTCGTGACCGCACCGCGGATCCGGTTGCTGCTCGCCGACGACCAGCAACTGGTGCGTTCCGCGCTGGCCGCACTGCTGGAACTCGACGAGGAGTTCGAGGTCGTCGCCCAGGTCGGCCGCGGCGACGAGGTCGTCGCGGCGGCCCGTGAGCACAAGCCCAACGTCGCACTGTTGGACATCGAGATGCCCGGGCTCGACGGATTGGCCGCCGCGGCCGCGCTCAATCATGAGGTGCCGTCCTGCCGGGTGCTGATCCTGACCACGTTCGGCCGGCCCGGGTACCTGCGTCGGGCAATGGAGTCCGGCGCGCTCGGCTTCGTCGTGAAGGACGCGCCGGCCGAGCAACTTGCCGATGCGGTGCGCCGGGTCGCGGCCGGCGAACGAGTCGTCGACCCCGCCCTCGCCGCGGCGACGTTGGCCGGTGGCGCGTCGCCGCTCACCGGTCGGGAGCGCGACGTACTGGTGGCCGCTCGCGGCGGCTCCACGGTGGCCGACATCGCCGGCAAGCTGTTTCTCTCCGAAGGCACGGTGCGCAACTACCTGTCCGCTGCCATCGCCAAGACCGGCGTGCGCAATCGGGTCGAAGCCGTCCGGGTCGCCGACGAGCGCGGCTGGCTCTAGCGACCCGATCGCTAGATCACCTCGAGCTCGTCAGCCGGCGGCAACGGCGGGAACGCGGCGTGCGGCTCGGCCTGGTACCACCAACTCGTTGAGGCGATGTCGTCCTGCAATCGCAGGTAGCGCGGCGTACCGCCGAAGTCGGTGCGCCAGCCGAGTGCCTGCACGGTGACCCGCAGCTCCTGCTCGAATCGGGTCGACGGGCTGTCGGGTTGCTGCGCGTGCAGGTACGCACGATCGTCCTCGACCTCGGTCAGCGCATAGTCGATCTGGAAGAAGAACGGGTCGACGTCTTCGGGCGTCAGGTTCTCGACGGTGACCCGGGTGGAACTGCGGAACGGCATCTCCCACTCGACGGCTCGGGCACCGCCGCCCTTCGCGTCGGACGGGTTCTCCGCGCTGATCGATCTACTCTGCGCGTTCGACAGCCGGGCCAGGTTGCCCAGGTGCGTGCCGAGGCCGTTGAAGCTGTTCATCATCTCGCTCCTCGAATGGGTACCAGTCATGGTGTCGGCAGGTCGATCCGGTGCGTGCGTTGGGTCGGCGCACAGGTGCAGCGGATAGCGTCTTGGCGTGGCCTCCCGTCCGATTCATAGCGACGCGGACCGCAGGAGGCTGGCAGCGACGTTCGACTCGGCGGCGGAGCTGTACGACTCGGTCCGCCCTGATTTCGCGGCTGCCGCGCTGGGCTGGGTACTGCCCGACCGATGTCGGTGGGTACTCGACCTCGGCGCCGGGACCGGCAAGCTGACCGAGCTGGTGGTGCGCCGCGGGCTCGACGTGATCGCGGTCGACCCGTCACCGAACATGCTCGCCCGGCTACGCGCCCGACTGCCCGACGTGGACGCCCGGGTCGGCTCTGCGGAACGCATCGACCTACCGGACGGTTCGGTGGACGCAGTGGTGGTGGGTTCGGCGTTCCACTGGTTCGACCGGCCCGCCGCCGACCTCGAGATCGCCCGGGTGCTGCGCAGCGGCGGCACCGTTGGGCTCCTGTGGAACCGCCGCGACCCGAGCTTCGCGCCGTGGCAGGTGTTCGACCGCGCGGACCGGGCCCGAGCGCATCCCCAGCCTTCCCATGGTCGCGACGTGACGATGGCGGCGGAGTGGTTCGGGCCGACCAAGCGGCGGGAGTTCCCGCACAGCCAGCGCATCGCGCCACAGCAGATCGTCGACTTGCTTGCCTCACGTTCCTACGTGATCGCAATGGACGAGCCGGCCCGCGTCGAACTGCTGGACCGAGTGCGCGAATCGATCCGCACCCATCCCGACCTCATCGGCCGCACCGAGGTGGACGCGCCCTACCTGACGACCGCGCTGCGAGCCCACCGCCTTTGATTGTGCAGAGCTATCTGGGCACAACGCAGGCCGGGCCGCCCAGGTCGTAGCTCAGGTCGGTCTCGGTCAATGCACCGGTGTGCCGATCGATGCGCAGCACGGCGATCCGGTTGCTCTTCTGGTTGGCCACGTACATGTACTCACCCGCGGTGCAGAAGTGCCGCGGCCACTCGCCGCCGCACGGGTAGTCCGCGATCGGCCGCAGCGTGTCACCCTCGACGGCGAACTGGGTCACGACGTCGGCGCCGCGGTTGCTGACGTAGACCGTCGTGCCGTCCTCGGTGATCTCCACCTGCGCCGGGAAGTTCGGACCGCCCGTGGGCGCCACGGTGGTGCGCTGCCGATCGAGGATGCGGATGCCGTCCTGGTGTCCGCGGATCAGCAGCAGCATCGAGTTGAGCTCGCCGACGATGACAGTGCGCGAGTAGTGCCCGATCCGTGGCGGCGGATCAGACGGGAAGAGCACCAGTTGCCGCGGGCCAGTGCCCGGCGGCACCGGCCAGAGGCTCAGCAGCGTCAACACGCCCTGATCACTCACTTCGTAGGTGCGGACGGTGTCGGTGCCGAGATCCACTACGGCCAGAAGGCCGGTACCGGTCGGCACCGCCATGTGTGCGTGCGGGCCGGCCTGGCGGTCCTTGATCGGACCCGACCCGTGCGGCTGCACGGTCGAGACGCACTCGTCGAGATCGCCGCTCTTACGAAGCCGTATCGAGCTGACCACGCCATCGCCGTAGTTGGCGATGAACAGGCACCGGGCGGCCGGCCCGATCGCCAGGTGGCACGGACCATCTCCACCCGTGCCGATCTGAGCGACCAGTTCCAGATTGCCATCGGCATCGACCTCGAGCTGGCTGACCATCCCTTCGGCGAGCTCGTTCACCGCGTACAGGGTGCGACCATTCGGATGCCAGGCCAGGAAGCTCGCAGCCGGCACCTCCAACGAGGCAGCGCGGTGCAGGCCGCCGTCCTCATGCCAGAAGGTCTCGACGGTTCCTGGACCAGTCTGATCGAGGCCGCCCCCGGCCGCCGCGAATAGCGTGCGCATTACTCAGCGGTTCCGCTCGAAGATCAACCGCAGCCCGATCAGGGTCAGGTCCGGCTCGTGTCGCGACACCGTCTCGCAGTGCGCGATGACCAGCGACGCCAGCCCTCCGGTGGCGATCACGGTCACCTCGTCCGGGTTGGTCTCGTGCATCTCAGCGGTCATCCGGCGCACCATGCCGTCTACCTGGGCGGCGAACCCGTAGATGATGCCGGACTGCAATGACTCAACGGTGTTCTTGCCGATGGAACTCCGCGGCTCGACGAGTTCGACCTTGCGCAGCGCAGCGGCGCGGGCGGCCAGCGCGTCGAGCGAGATCTCGATACCAGGTGCCAGCGCGCCTCCGGTGAATTCACCCTTTGCGCTTACCACGTCGAAGTTGGTCGACGTGCCGAAGTCGACCACGATGCAGGGTCCGTCGACGAGGTGGTGGGCCGCCGCGGTATTGCAGATTCGGTCCGCGCCTACCTCGCGCGGGAAGTCGGTGAGGATGCCGACGCCGGTACGCACGCCCGGCTCGACCAGCACGGTGGGCAGCTGCGGGTAGTACCGCTCGAGCATCACCCGCAGTTCGCGCAGCACCGCCGGCACCGTCGAGCACGCAGAGATGCCGGTGACCTCGTAGCCCTGCAGCAGACCGGTGAATGTCAACGCCAACTCGTCCGCCGTATTGCGAGCGTCGGACTTCACCCGCCACGACTGCAGCAACTTCTCCCCGTCGTACACGCCGAGGACGGTGTTGGTGTTGCCGATGTCGATGGCGAGCAGCATCAGCTTTCCTCCTGCAGTCCGTCTGCGACAAGGTCGAGGCCGATGTCCAGTGCCGGCGCGGAGTGGGTCAACGCGCCGACGGCCAGGAAATCGACGCCTGTTTCGGCGACCGCCCGGGCTACGTCCAGGGTGAGTCCGCCGGACGCTTCGGTACGGGTGCCGTGCGCGCGCGCATAGCTGACTGCCGCGCGCATGTCGTCGAGACTCATGTTGTCCAACAGCACCAGCACGGAGCCGGCATCGATAACCTCATGAGCCTGCGCGACCGTGTCGACCTCTACCTCGATCGGCAGGTTCGGATGCGCGCTGCGGACCAGCTCGAACGCCTTGCCGGCACCGCCCGCCGCGACCACGTGGTTGTCCTTGACCAGCGCCGCGTCAGACAGTGACATGCGATGGTTCTGCCCCCCGCCGCAGAGCACCGCGTACTTCTCCAGCGCGCGCAGGCCGGGCGTGGTCTTGCGGGTGTCACGAATGATCGCGCCGGTGCCGGCCACCGCATCGACCCAGGCCCTGGTCACCGTCGCAACCCCGGACAGGTGACACAGCAGGTTGAGCGCGGTGCGTTCGGCGGTGAGCAGATCGCGCACCGGGCCGCGCGCGGTGAGCAGCACGTCGCCCGGCCGCACCGTCGTGCCGTCGCTGACAATCTGCTCGACATCGATGCGGCCCTGCCCGACCAGCTCGAATACCCTTGCTGCCACTGGGATCCCGGCAACCACGCCCGTCGCTCGGGGGACCGCATCGGTCCGGCCGCGCAGCGCGGCTGGCACGGTGGACAGCGTTGTCACGTCACCGCCTGCCTGCAGATCTTCGTCCACCGCGCGCGAAACGAGATCCTCGACGGCGCCAAAATCCAACTCAGCCATTAGCGGGTGCCCTTCGGGACGTACTGGGTGGTCAGCTGACCGCTATGCAGGACGGTATCGAGATGGCCGCGCCATTGCTCGTCGTCGCGCTCGGGGAAGTCCTCGCGCCAGTGTGATCCGCGGGTCTCCTCCCGTAGCGCGGCGGCCGTCACAAGCGCGGCAGCAACGGTGGCGAGATTGGTCTGCTGCCACGAGTCGAGGTCCGGCTCGACGGTGTTAGTCGCAGCGTCGGCGAACAGTCCGTCCAGGTACCCACCGACGGTGCTCAGCCCGTCGATGGTGCGCAACACGCCTGCGCCGGCGGACATCCGGGCCGGCATGGTTCCGTCGGCACACACCAGCCCGCCGGCCGGCGGGGCGACCGGTTCACCCGGCACCAGGTCACCGGTAGGGAGCCGGGTGAGCAGGTCGGCAGCTATCCGACGGCCGAACACCAGCCCCTCCAAGAGGGAGTTCGACGCCAACCGGTTGGCGCCGTGCACGCCCGTGCAGGCCGCTTCGCCGCACGCATAGAGTCCCGGCACGGAGGTGTGGCCGAGGAGGTCGGTACGCACTCCGCCGGACGAGTAGTGGCTGGCCGGTACCACCGGGATGAGATCGGTGACCGGATCGATACCGTGGCTGCGCAGCGATTCCAGGATGGACGGGAACCGGCGCTGCCACAGCGCTTCGCCGAACTCGCGGCCGTCCAGCCAGACATGTTCGGTGCCGGTCTGCTGCATGCGCCGCAGAATGCCCTTCGCTACCACGTCGCGGGGCGCCAGCTCGGCCAGTTCGTGCTGGCCGAGCATGAACCGCTCACCGCCTTCGTCGCGCAGCACCGCGCCCTCACCGCGCACCGCCTCACTGACCAGCGGTTGCTGACCGTGCGCGCCGGAACCGAGCCACAACACGGTCGGGTGGAACTGCACGAACTCGAGATCGCGGATCACCGCGCCGGCGCGCAGTGCCGCCGCGACACCGTCACCGGTAGAGACGCTCGGATTGGTCGTCGCGGCGAACACCTGACCGATGCCGCCGGTGGCCAGCACCACCGCTCGGGAGCGCACCGCACCGACGCCGTCCCGGGCGCCTTCGCCCATCACATGCAGCGTCACGCCACAGGTTGCGCCGGCAGCGTCCTGCAGCAGGTCCAGCACCAGTGCGTGCTCGATCACTTCGATGCGCGGGTGCCGGTGCACAGCCTCGATGAGCGCACGGATCACCTCCGCGCCGGTCGCGTCGCCACCGGCGTGCACCACCCGATGCCGGTGGTGACCGCCTTCGCGGGCCAACTGCAACTGTCCGTCCGGATCCCGGTCGAATCGCGCGCCCGACTCGATCAGCTCGGCAACCGCCTCTGGGCCTTCGGTGACCAGAGCCCGGACCGCGTCCTCGTCGCACAGCCCGACGCCGGCCACCAGGGTGTCGTTCAGGTGCTCGGCCGGATCGTCGTCGGCACCGAGCGCAGCCGCGATCCCGCCCTGCGCCCACTGCGTCGAACCGGCTGCGAGCACGTCCTTGGTGACGACCAGCACCCGCCACGGAACGTCCTCGCTCACCAACCGCAGCGCGGTTGTCAGCCCGGCGACGCCGGAACCGATGACGACGACATCGGCGGTGCGCTGCCAGCCGGGAGCCGGCGCGCGCAGCCGCGCCGGCGGGGCCGGGGACGATCCGGTCGGTTCGGTCTGGCGCGGGGACGTCATCGCAACTCGACGGGATAGTTGTCGATGAGCCGGGTGCTGCCGACCCGTGCCGCGACAAGCATCCGGGCCTCGCCGTGCTCGGGCGCGGGGGACAGGTCCGGAGCACGCAGTTCGTAATAGTCAATGGCAACTCCCGGCTCGGCAGCGAGCAGCTGCCGGCCGACGTTCAGCACGGTATCCCGGTCGGAGCCGATGCGAGCCGCGTCGGCCGAGGCGCGCAACGCGGCGGACAGCGCGACTGCGGCGGCGCGCTGTGCCTCGTCCAGGTACACGTTGCGGCTGGACCGGGCCAGCCCGTCGGCCTCCCGCACAGTAGGCACCTCGACGATGTCTGCCCCGAGGTCGAGGTCGTGCACCATCCGGCGCACGAGTGCGATCTGCTGGTAGTCCTTCTGCCCGAAGTAGCTGCGCATCGGCGCGGTCAGGTGCAGCAGCTTGCACACCACGGTGAGCACTCCGGCGAAGTGGCCGGGTCGGCTGGCGCCTTCCAGGTCGGTGGCCAAAGGCCCGGGATCGACACTCACCCGCGGCAGCCCGCCGACGTAGACGTCATCGACCTCGGGCACCCAGACAAGATCGACCCCGGCCTGTTCGCACAGCGCGAGATCCGCCTCGAGCGACTGCGGGTAGCGGCTGAGGTCCTCGGCGGGCCCGAACTGCAATGGGTTGACGAAGATCGTCGCCACCAGGGAGTCATCCTGCTCGCGCGCGGCCGTCAGCAGCGCCCGGTGCCCGTCGTGCAATGCGCCCATCGTGAACACCGCGCCAACCGAGCCGGGTAGCGCGGCCCGCGCCGACGCGAGTTCGGCGCGACGGCGCGCCACGACCATGCTCACCGGGCCATTCTCCCAGTGCGGCACTCACTCCCGGCAGCCGGACTCGACCGACGACGTCAGCTCGGGTCGTCGGCGAGCGCCCGCGCCAGCTCGACGCGCTCGTGGTCGTTGATCCGCCCGGTCGCATACGCCCGGTCGGCTGTCCGCCGTGCCATCACCCGGTACGAGTCGAGCATGTCGGGAGACTGTCTACGCAGCACGGCAACATGCTCGCGCACCGTCCGGACGTCACCGCGCGAGACAGGTCCGGTGAGCGCGGCGTCGCCGAGGCGCAGGGTGTTGTCCAGCGCGGCACCCGTCAGCGGGGCCAGCACCCGTGCGGGCGACTCGACGCCGGCATCGCTCAGCAGCTCCATCGCGTCCGCCACCATCGTCACCAGATGGTTGGACGAGTGGGTGAGCGCGGCGTGATAGATCGGCCGGGCCAGTTCCGGGATCCACACCGGCTCGCCGCCCATCTCGATGACGAGCGTCTCGGCGACCGGCCGCAGTTCCGGCTGAGTGGTCACGCCGAACACCGCGCCGTCCAGCCGGTCGAGATCCTCCGGCCGGCCCGCGAACGTCATCGCGGGATGCATCGCAAGTGCAAGCGCGCCGCGGGAAGCGGCCGCGTCCAGCACGCCGATACCGTGCGCGCCCGAGGTGTGCGCGACCCACTGACCTGGTCGCCAGGCGCCGGTGGCGGCCAGACCGGTGACCAGCGGGCGCAGTGCTTCGTCGGGTACGGCGAGCAGCACCAACTCAGCCGCCGCGACCACATCGTCGGGCGGCAGCAACTCGACGCCGGGCAGCAACCGTTCCGCGCGGCGCACTGACTCCGCGGAGACCCCGCTGGCGGCGACGACCCGATGCCCGGCCCGGCTCAGGGCTGCGCCCAGCACTGCGCCGACCCGGCCGGCACTGATCACGCCGACGGTCAGCCGGACCGGCTCGGAAGACAGATTCACGATCCGCCGAGACTAGTGGCCGCGAGCGCGGGGTCCGACCGCCGGTAGATTCCTCGAGCGTGACGCAGATCCCGCAGAGCCCGCCGTCTCTCGCCTCCGCTGTCGCCACAGCGACGGATGCCGCAGCGCTGGGGGCCAACGCGCCGGCGCTGATGTTGGAGATCCTCACCGATCTCGGAGCGCTGGCATCGCTGGCCACGGCGGCGACCGAGCGTGGTCGCCGGCCATTCCGACCACCGGCCGGGTGGGGTGAGCGGCTCGGCGCGATCGGCTTCGCGCTCTACAACCTCGCCGACCAGACCGGGATCGATCTGGACACCGCGGTCCGAGCCCGCGCAGGCGCGATCATCGCGCAGGCCGACCAGGCCGCGCGGCAGGCACCCGAAGAGGGCTGGCCCTTCACTACCGAATGACTTTGACCGGCGAACTGCGCCACAACAGTCACACCTAAGGGTGAACAGCGGCCGCGGCTGACCCACGCCTAGGCGGCGGGTTGGGTGTCGTGCATGCGGTTTCGGATGGGTGTTCGTTGCGGGTCGATCCACGGCGGTGGCAGACACCACGCGTGGCCTTCCCGCATGACGATCTGCCAGCCTTGCGCTTCGTGATGATTATGATGAAAACCACACAGGAGGACGAGGTGGTCCAGGTCGGTGGTTCCGCCGTCTTCCCAGCGGATGGTGTGGTGGGTTTCGCACCAGTCGGGTGGGTAGTCGCAGCCGGCCATCACACAGCCGCCGTCGCGGGCGGCCAGCGCGCGGCGTTGCATCGCCGACGCGGTGCGGCGGGTCCGGCCGTAGCCGAGGACACCGTCGGTGTCGATCACAACAGGAATCACGTCGGCCTCGCCGGCCAGGCGCAGTGCCTGGTTCACGGTGAGTTGCCCGCCGTGGCCGGTGGTCACCAGCCCGGTTCTCGACTCCAGCTGCTCGAGGGTCATCGTCAACAGGACGGTGGCCGGAGTGCCGCCGGTGGTGGGCAGCGTCCCGGAGT
>JBPCMU010000019.1:0-11122 GCA_051001975.1 Jatrophihabitans sp. | reverse complement strand
CCTGGGGACTGGGCCGCAGCTGGGCCAAGATCCCCTTCGTCCAGCGCCACCGCTGGGCACTCTGACCAAACCGATCACCCAACCTGACACCCCAGCCCGACGGGTCGTGGCCGAACTCAAGGCCACGGCCCACCGGCGCATTCAAGGGCCCCCGGGGTGGCCACCGGGACTTTCGGCCCTAGCCGCTGTGCGCCCAGCGAGGGACAGTCAGCTCATCGCTGAGAACAGGACAACCCGACGACGGCCGAACGGTCGCGGGTGAACCCGGATACCGTGGTGGAGATGGTATCGACCGAGCCAGACGCGGACGAGCCGCAGCAGCCAGGCGCGCTCGGATTCGCCGACGGCCCCAGGCTCGAGTTGGACGAACTGCTGATGCAACTCGTGGACCGCGCCGAGGACGTCATCGCTACGCAGGGTCGGCTGCGAGGACTGCTCGCTGCGAACACGCTCGTCATTGGTGATGTCGCTCTTCCGGTCGTGCTGCGCCACATCATCGAGGCCGCCTGCCAACTGGTCCGGGCCCGCTACGGAGCGCTGGGTGTGCTGGCGCCGGACACCGGACTGCAGGAGTTCATCCACGTCGGCATCGACGACGGGACCGCCGCGCGGATCGGACCCCTACCGTCGGGCAAGGGCCTGCTCGGCGCTCTGATCGACGACCCGCGACCGATCCGGCTGCAGGCCATGCCCGGCGACCCGCGCTCGATCGGCTTTCCACCGCATCACCCGCCGATGTCCGGTTTCCTCGGTGTGCCGATCCGGGTTCGTGACGAGGTGTTCGGCAACCTTTACCTGACCAGCCGGATCGATGGCGAGTTCACCGCCGAGGATGAGGAACTGGTCACCGCGTTGGCCGCGACCGCCGGCGTGGCCATCGAGAACGCCCGGCTCTTCGAGCAGGCGCAGCGGCGGCAGGACTGGCTGCAGGCCTCGATGCAGATCACCCGGCAGCTGCTGTCCTCCGACGGCGAGGAGCCGCTGAGCCTCATCGCCCGGCAGACTCGCCAGATCGCGGACGCTGACGTCGTCACAGTCGTCTTCCCAGATGCAGACGGACGGAATCTGACGGTCGAGGTGGCCGCCGGTGAGCGTTCTGACGATTTGACCGGATACACCTACCCGGCTCAGGATTCGCTCGTCGGTCTCGCGCTGGACAGCGGAGGCCCGGTGCTGGTGGGCGACGTCACCCAGGACCCGGGCGTGCGCGTGCACCTGTCCGAGGTACTCGAAGTGGGTCCGGTGATGGTGCTGCCGTTGGTCGGCACCGAGCGGCTGCGCGGCGCGCTGGTCGTCGGCCGTGTGCATGGGCGGCATCGATTTGACGAGGCGGATTTGGCGATGGCCAGCACGTTCGCCAACCACGCCAGCGTCGCCCTCGAACTGGCCGACGCGCGGGCCGGCCGGCAACGCCTGGAACTATTGGAGGACCGCGACCGGATTGCCCGCGACCTACATGATCACGTCATCCAACGGCTCTTCGCTGCCGGGCTAACCGCGCAGAGCGCGGCGGCCGGATTACCGGAAGGCGACCGCACCGAAAAGCTCGGACGGGTCGTATCCGGCATCGACGAGACGATCCGCCAGATCCGCACCTCGATCTTCCAGCTTCGCGGGCAACTCGGCCCGGAGACGGGATCCGTCCGCACCCGTCTGTTGGGAGTCGTAGCCGAAGTGGCGCCGGCCCTGGCGTTCCAGCCGCGGGTGCGTTTCACCGGCCCGATCGACTCCGTGGTCCCGGAGCCGGTCGTCGAGGACCTGGTGGCGGTCGTACGCGAGGCGCTCACCAACGTCGCGCGGCACGCCAATGCCACCCACGTCGAACTCGTGTTGGCAGCCGGCACCACCGAGCTCGTACTGGAAATATCCGATGACGGCGTGGGCATGGGTACGACCGAGCGGCGCAGCGGGTTGGCCAACCTGCGCGAGCGTGCCGAGCGGCACCGGGGCGGGCTGCGCATCACTGCCGCCGCGCCTCATCCGCTACCGCCTAGAACCGAAGGAACCCACCTGCAATGGACGATCCCACTGAGTTGACCGCCGCAAAGGACGCGAATCCGATCCGGGTTT
Source organism: Jatrophihabitans sp. (assembly GCA_051001975.1). Lineage (GTDB taxonomy): Bacteria > Actinomycetota > Actinomycetes > Mycobacteriales > Jatrophihabitantaceae > DATAEG01. Next base: position 9,052 of record JBPCMU010000019.1, on the reverse strand, counting down.
TCCTGCTCGACGATCACGAAATCGTCCGCCGTGGCATCGCTGACCTGCTCGAGACCGAGCCAGACATCGCCGTCGTCGGCGAAGCGGGCACCGCAGGGGAGGCGCTCAACCGGATTCCCGCGGTACGCCCGCAGGTCGCGGTGCTGGATGCCCGACTGCCGGATGGCAGCGGCATCGACGTCTGCCGCGACATCAGGTCCTCGATGCCCGACGTGCGATGTCTCATCCTCACGTCGTATGACGACAACGATGCGATCTTCGCCGCCGTGATGGCTGGTGCCGCCGGGTATCTGCTGAAGGAGATCCGCGGTTCGAGCCTGGTGGACGCGATTCGCCAGGTGGCTGCGGGCAAGTCGTTGCTCGACCCGGCAGTCACGGAGCGGCTGCTTGCGCGGCTGCGCGACGGTGCGCCGCAGGACCCCCGTCTCGCGTCGCTGACTCTGCGGGAGCGCGAGATCCTCGGGCTCATCACCGACGGGATGACGAACCGCCAGATCGGCGAGCGGCTGTTCCTCGCCGAGAAGACGGTCAAGAACTATGTCTCGGGTCTGCTGTCCAAACTCGGCATGGAGCGTCGTACCCAAGCGGCCGTCTACGGCGCCGACATCCGCCGGACCTAAGACCGAAGCAAAGGGACGTACGCCTCTGCTGCGCGACCGCCCCGATCGGGCAGCGTGGTCGGTATCGGATATCGACCTACGGAAGCGGTCATGACCAGTCATCGGATCATTGTCGGAGTGGACGGCTCGCCCGGTGCGCAGGCGGCGGTGCGGTGGGCAGCGGATGAGTGCCGGGTGCGGGGATGCAGTCTGCTTGTGCTGCATTCACTCAACTCGCACGACACCTACCCGGTTGCCGGTGAACCGGCGGTGCGTGGCTACTACGTTGCCGCCGAGCAGTTGCTGACCCGGTACGCGTCGGTCGCGTCGGTCCGCCAACCCGGTGTTCCGGTGACGACGCTGTTCACCCGCGAAGCGCCGGCCGAGACGCTCATCGACCTGTCCGCGTCGGCGGTCATGATCGTCGTCGGGACGCGAGGTGCCAATGCGTTCACCAGCACCATGCTCGGCTCGGTGAGCACCTGCACCGCTACCCATGCACTGTGCCCCGTCGCAGTCGTCCCGGAACATCTGCCGGCCGCCGGAGGCGACCGAATTGTCGTCGTCGGCAAGTCGGACGGCCCCGCCGGGCTGCTGGCGATGCGGTTCGCGACCGAGGAGACCCGCATCCACGGTGCCACGCTGCGCGCGGTTCACGCGGAGGCAGACCCGGCCGAGGCGCTGCTGCTCGCCGCGCAGGACGCGCAGTTGCTCGTGCTTGGCTGTCACCACAGCGAGGATCGATGGAGCACTCGGCTCGGGTCCGTCCCGACCGCCGTACTGCATCGCTGCCCGTGCCCGGTCGTCGTCGTCGGCGCGGCCCACCCAAACAGCCCGGATACCGACGAACTCATCAGCGCCGCCGAACTCTCCGCGCGATGATCGGCACGATCAACCCCCAGAACGCCGAACGGGAGGCGGCCAGCCTGGCCGGACCCATCGCGGCCGGCGAAGTGCGTGCACTGTGGCGGCGGCTCACCCCAACCGACCCGGACACCGTCGACCCGGTCGCGATCGACACCCTGCCGGAACCTGCGCAGCGCTGGTTGCGACACTCGCTCACCCAGGGTGCTCCGATGGCTCGGGCTGTCGTCCTGCGTATAACCGGACGGATACGGATCGGCCGGTGGCTGCCGTTCCGGGCGATCCAGCTCCACGCGCCACCGCACGGCTACCTCTGGGTTGCCCAAGCCGGCTGTGGACCGATGAGTGTGCGCGGCTACGACGGTTACGCCGACGGTCGCGGGGTGATGCGATGGCGTCTGTTCGGCCGCATCCCGGTGCTGACCGCCGCCGGTCCCGATGTGGACCGCAGCGCCGCCGGACGGGTGGCGCTCGACGCGTTCACTGTGCCGGCCGCATGGCTGGATCCGGCGGTCAGGTGGTCGGCTGGATCCGACGGTGACTCTGCGATGGCCGACTGGATTGTCGACGGGCACCGGATGCGTCCAGAGATCCGCGTCGATCCGAACGGTGCGCTGCGTTCAGTGTCGATGCCGCGCTGGGCTGCACCCGATCACCATCCCTGGGCCGAGTACCCGTGCGGTGGCCTGCTGAGCGACGACGTCAAGTTCGGCGGGACCGTGCTACCCAGCGTGGCGCGCGCCGGATACTTCCCTGGTACCGACCAGTGGGGCAGCGGTGAGTTCTTCCGGGCCACCATCACAGACGCACAGTTCCTTTGCTGATCGGGCCCGAGTGACCGGCTGGCTTAGGCCTTAAGCCTCTGCTGCCCTGCGATCGACCGCGTCAAGCTGGAGTCAGCACGACGTTGATCGCAGCGTCCCGCCAACCCAGAGAGGCCACCCCATGGTCAGCACGGATGCACCCACAGTGAGTAACTCGCGGATCGTTGTCGGTGTGTCAGCTTCGCCGGCCGGCCGCGCAGCGCTGGTGGTCGCGGCGCGGGAGGCGGCGGCCCACCATGTGACGCTGCACCTGGTCCGGGTCTGGCAAGACGTCGGTTGGATGCCGTCAATGGGCGAAGCCGACACTCCGAAGATGGCAGGGTCAGAACATGTCGACCAGGAGTTGATCGACGCGGCCTTGCGGACCGTCCGAAGTCTCAGACCCGATCTCGTGGTCACCTCCGAGTTCATCGAGGGCGACGTGTACGCCATCCTGGCCGACCTTGGCAAGACCGCGAACACCCTGGTGCTCGGCGCCGCAGTCGCAGGAGAGGAGTCCAGCCTCGGAATCGATTGGTTCTGCCGGAACGTCACCTGTCCGATCGCGTTCGTGGATCAAGACGGGACGCTCTCGCGAGTGCCTGCGGCCAGCACTCCTGGCGACACAGTCGATCGCGGCAAACGCGAGGCGACCCGATGACCGTCTCTCGACGGCCGCCAAGTCCGACGACGTCTCACGGAGTCGAGCGCAAGGAACAGCCCACGCCACAAGGAGCGCACAGCATGACCGATCACTGTCTGCATCAGAGCATCACATTGACCGACGGCGAGCGAGTGGTAACCAGCGCCGAAATCACCACATCACAGACGCCACACGGCACGGCGCGAGCGGTCGTGCATGCTGAGTCCGGCCATCTGGATCCTGGGAGTCGGGCGGCGCTCGTGGATGCAGTACTCGACCTTCCCGAGGTATCTGCAAGTGCGCACCTGCAGGCGACTGTCACACTCGGCGACTTCGAGACCCTGCAGCGCCTGCGCGAGCGGTGCTCCGGCGTCATGACCCGCGCAGCCGGGTCCACCGCGCTCGTCGAAGCGGATCTAACCGAGCTCTGACGGGCCTAGGTGATCTGCCGTAGTTCCCGCGTTTCTCTGATCAGTTGTCCCGGCTCAAAACGACCTTGAGCGCACCGGTTTCCGCGGCTCGGGAGAACACGTCATAGGCATCCATGAACTCACCGAATCCGAAGCGGTGGGTGACGAAGCGCTGCGCGTCGATCTGATGGCTAGCGAGCAATCGCAACAACATAGGGGTCGAGTAGGTGTCCACCAGGCCGGTCGTGATCGTCACGTCACGGGTCCACAGCCGCTCCAGATGCAGTGTGACCGGCTTGCCGTGGACGCCGATGTTCGCGATCCGCCCTACCGGGCGCACCAGATCCGCGGCGAGCTCGAAGGTCGCCGGGACCCCGACTGCCTCGATCGCCACGTCGGCACCGAGGCCGCCGGTCAGCTCTCGCACCGCGGCGATCGGATCCTGCTCACTGTCGTTGATCACCACATCCGCGCCGAACTGTTTGGCGGCATCGAGCCTGCTGGCGGCCATGTCGATCGCGATGATCAGACTCGGGCTGAACAACGTTGCGCCGGTGATGGCCGACAAGCCGATTGGGCCGGCGCCCACGACAGCAACGACGTCCCCGGGCCGGACCCGACCGTTGAGGACGCCTACCTCGTAGGCGGTAGGAAGGATGTCGGCGAGCATCAGGAGTTCTTCGTCACCCACCCTTACCGGCACCGGGCCACTTCCGTAACGGTGCCGACCGCTTCGTGGCCGATGATGCGCCCGTCCACCATCGCCGGCAGGTCACCCTTGAGGATGTGCAGATCCGTTCCGCAGATCGTCGTGGTATCGACTCGGACGATGGCGTCAGTGTCGGCGGTCAGAGTCGGCCGAGCCACGTCCTCCCAAGCCTTCGCTCCGGGACCGTGGTAGACGAGTGCCTTCACAGTGGCCTCCAAGTTTGTGCGGACTGCGTTGTCCTGCCAGCCTGTGCTCTCCCGGGCACAGCGTCACGGCTGAAGGTCCTGCCTACGGGGGGCTGGTACCCCTCGTTGCGCCGGGAGACTTCAGTCCACCCGAGTCAGGACCTCTGGTTCTGTCGAAGGGGTCGGCCGGCGGCTTGGATAGGGCGCATGGAGCTGACCGGGCAAGCGACGTATCGACGAGATTTCGAGCGCGCGGCGATGCGGGCGATACTGGCGCCGTCGGTGCATAACACCCAGCCGTGGCGCTTCGTGCTGAGGCCATCGGGACTGGAGGTGTTGGCCGACCCGGAGCGCCGGCTCGCGGTGCTGGATCCGACCGGTCGGCAGCTGCATCTCAGCGTCGGCTGTGCGTTGTTCAACGCGCGGGTGTCGCTGGCCGCATCCGGCTATGCGACCACGATCCTGAGATCGCCGGAGCCGACACGTCCCGACTTGCTCGCGACGGTGATGATCGTCGACCAGGACCAACCCGATCCGGAGTTGGCTGTGCTGGACGCCGCCATCGACCTGCGCCAGACCAACCGGCGACGCTTCAACGGTGTCGAGGTTCCGGAAGATCTTGTCGCCCTTCTGGTGGCCGCCGCCGCTGCCGAGAGTTCGCTGATGGTTGCGGTGCGCACCGCGGATGACCGGGCGGCACTCAGCCAGATCTGGCTACGCGCTGACGGGATGCTGACGGTCGACCCGGCATACCGGGCGGAGTTGCGTGCGTGGACCAGCAATGCCCCAGGCCGACGAGACGGGGTGCCGGCCAGGACCGTGCCGCATGTCGACGCCGGCTCGGGCGACGACGTCCCGATCAGGGACTTCGATTCCGCCGGAATGGGCTGGCTGCCGACCGAGACGCACTCCAGCCTCGACCAGTGCCTGCTGCTACTCGGCAATGCGGAGGAGAACTCGGCTGCGTGGCTGAAGAGCGGTGAGGCATTGGAGCGAGTATGGCTGGAGATCACCCGCGCCGGCTATGTGGCCAGCTTGTTCACGCAGGCCATCGAGGTCGCTCCGCTGCGTGCACAGCTTCGGGAGGACCTTCGTCTCGTCATGCATCCCAGCGTCTTACTTCGCGTTGGACAAGCACCGGTCACGCCATCGACCTCGCGTCGAGCGATCAGCGACGTATTCACCGACCTCACCGAATAGGTAGATCCGCGGGGAAGTCGTGCGGCAGGGAGGGACCTCGCACGGGCGTGAAACCTGGCGGCGACCTCCGATCAAGGACACCGCATCGTCCCCTCCCGCAGGTATCGAACGTGCCAACCCAGCGCCTCCTCGAGCAGGTGCGGCGTGTGCAGCCCGGGCGCACCTCGCAGCGCCCGGTCGAAATAGTCCTGGAGGGCGGACCGGTAGTCGGGGTGGACGCACCGATCGATGATCCGTTGCGCTCGGTGGCGTGGTACCAGCCCGCGCAGATCTGCGACGCCTTGTTCGGTGACGATGACATTCACGTCGTGTTCGGTGTGGTCGACGTGACTGACCATCGGGACGATCGAGGAGATCAGACCACCCTTGGCCGTGGACGGCGACACGAACATCGAGATGTAGGCGTTGCGGGCGAAGTCGCCGGAGCCGCCGATTCCGTTCTGGATGCTCGAGCCCATGACATGCGTGGAGTTGACGTTGCCATACAGGTCCGCCTCCAGCATTCCGTTGATCGCCAGGCAGCCCAAGCGGCGCACGACCTCTGGATGATTGCTGATCTCCTGCGATCGCAGGACGATCCGCTCGCGGTACTCACCGATGTTCTCGGACAGCTCGCGCATCCCAACTCCACTGAGCGAGAAAGCCGTTGCCGAAGCCGTGGCTAAAGTCCCGGAGCGCAGCATGTCGAGCATGCCGTCCTGGATCACCTCGGTATACGCGGTGAGCGGGCGGAACGGACCCTCGTCCAGCCCGGCTAGCACTGCGTTGGCGATGTTGCCGACCCCGGACTGCAACGGGAGCAGGGTGTCGGGAAGCCGACCTTGCCGGACCTCGTTGGCGAGAAAGCCCAACACGTGCCCGGCGATCAGACGCGACGTGTCGTTGGGCGGCGTGAACTCGGCGCTGAGATCGGGAGCATCTGTGCGGACCACGGCAACGATTTTGTCGGCTGAACAGTGTAGATATGGGCCGCCGATGCGGTCGGATGGGTGGGTGATCGCCAGCGGCTCGCGATGCGGTGGCAACGCGGTGCCGTAGTAGATGTCGTGCATGCCCTCGAGGCCGACCGGCTGCGACGAGTTGACCTCGAGGATTACCCGATCGGCGAGGTCGAGCCAGGTCTTGTTGTTGCCGACCGACGACGACGGAATGAGATCGCCGGACTCGGTGACGCCGGCGACCTCGATGAGTGCCACATCGAGGTGACCGAAGAAGCCCTCCCACACGGTCTGTGCCACATGTGAGAGATGCAGATCGAGATAGTCCATGCGTCCGGCGTTGATCTTTGCCCTCGTCACCGGATCGGACTGGTAGGGCATCCGCAACTCAATGCCGTCCACCGCAGCGAGGGCGCCATCCAGGCGGGGCGCGGTCGATGCCCCGGTCCAAACGTTGATCGTGAACCCGTCGCTGCGGGCTCGCGCCTCGGCGATCCGTCCGGCCAACGCACCAGGTACTGCCTTGGGATAACCCGAACCGGTGAACCCGCTCATGCCGACGTTGGCCCCCGCTGGGATCAAGCCCGCTGCCGCGTCGGCGGACATCACCTTGTCGGCTATATCTTTCGACCGTATTCGATCGTGCACATCCGCACCTCCGGTCGACCGCGACGAAGTTACCCATCGTTGGGAGGGCTGCCCGGCAGCTCCGACCGGGGCCGCCGTAGGTTATCGAGGACCATCCACAGCGGGTCCGGCGCCGCGGGATCCTTCCTCCGTGATGGTGAGGACCTCGCTGACGCTGCGACGAGGGGTGAGCGGCGGGCGGTTGCCGGGGGGTTTCTGGCCGAGCCGCAGCATCATCTGGGGATGCCCATCCCAGGACATCAGCGTCTGCAGCTGAGTCCGGAACGACAGCAGGTCGACGGATTGGCTCAGTGGACAGCTCGCGATGCCGTCGAGTTCGGCTTGAATCATCAGACGCATCATCGCCTGCCCTGCGCGGAGCCGCTCGAGGTGGTTGTCACTCACTGTGAAAATGATCGCGATCAACGGGCGTTCGTCGATCCCGCCGGTGATCAGCTGGCCGCCGGGGATGCCGGCTTCGAAATCGCGTAGTGGGATTTCGGTGTGGCGCGGCTGACCGGGTTGCACCTGGGGGATCGCCGAATCAGGTACGCCGTCTTCGGTGGTGTCGTCGTGGCGGACCCACGCAGCCATTTCCGCGGCGTAGGCCGGGTCGTGGCGTTGGGACCGGTCGGCCTTGGAAATTGCGACAGCAAGAGCGAGGGTCTCCTCCGGGCGTATCGGGAAGTGCGCGGACACTCCCGCCTCTCCGGCCGCGTCCCGGAGCCGCTCGATCACCTCGGCGGACACGGGCTCGGGTCCGAACACGCCACGCTCGCTACGACGTAGACGTGCGGCGCTCAGCTGGGTCGTGGCCACAGGGTCGGGCTCCGAACGACCGACGAGTCGGAGTCTGGCTAGGAGGTCCGGGTCGCCCGGATCCGGCAGCAACGAGGTCTCAGCCGTCCAGCCCTGGGCGCGCAGAGCCAGTGACGTCAGCTCGATCGCGGCGCCGCAGCTGATGAGCAGTGAGTGCCCGTCCCGGTCGGCCACCTGCAGCTGACGAGATCGGTCCGCGCGGACGTCCAAGCGGTCTTCGTGCAGATTCCACTGCCAAGGTTGGGTGTTGTGGATCGATGGCGCGCGGCTCGCCGCGGCAACAGCCGCCTCGACGGCGGCGCGGTCGATGCTTGACGAGATCGTCATCGCAGAGCCACCACCACGATCAGCACGATCACGAAGATCTTCACGACGGCACACCATTGGCCACTGGAGCCGGTGTCGACCCATGCAGTACAAGAACTGGGCAGACGGCGTGTTCGGTGCACACGGCGCTGACCGAACCGAGCAGCAGTCCACTGAAACCGCCGTGGCCGCGGCTGCCCACGACCAGCATGCGGGCACCCTTGCTCGCCTCGAGCAGAACCTGAGCTGGATTCCCTTCACGGACCGTGAGCTCTAGTGCCGGCGGACGATCTTCGCCGAAGATCTCGTCGATTGTTGCGACAGCCGCTTTCTCGGCGTCGCTGGCCGGGTCCCAGTCGGCTGGCGGAACCGCCCACCCACCGCCCATCCAGCCGTAGGAGATCAGTGGCTGCCACGCTGTGATCGCCTCGATCGTGCTGCCCGTGGTCTCTGCGAGGAATCTCGCCCAGCGAAGCGCCTGCTTGCTGGGCTCAGATCCGTCGACGCCAACGACGATGCGGTTGTGCTCTGAGGTGCCTTCGGTGTTGCTCATTTTGGGATGGCTCCTCATTCGATCATTGGCTCAGCGACTGCGTGCGACCGCCTGCGCAGCGCGCTGGAGAAACGGGAGCGTTGGATGGAGTGCATCGTGATCGCGCATTGTGATCCGAGGGGACATTCACCGGCGTGTCCAGCGCGGAGCGTCTGCTCGTGGAGTTGAGCAGCGGACGGCTCAACTCATCCCGGACTGGCTGAGATCCTCAGCAAGTTTGACGGTACACCTCCGTGCTGGCAACGAAGACGACGGATGAGGGTGGCCAGGTGACCTTGGTCCTGGCTGGTTGGGCTGTTGGGCTCAGGTGTGGGTGGGTGTTTGGGGTGAGAGTGGGGGTTGACATCAGAGGTTCCTTTGAGGGAGACATCATGACGCTGCATCGCACGCACCGTG
>JBPCMU010000018.1:0-6353 GCA_051001975.1 Jatrophihabitans sp. | reverse complement strand
GGCTTAGGCTCGACGTGTGTACGACATCGCCGCCCAGGTGGGCGAATGGCAGGCGGCGGGGCACTGCGTCGCAGTGGCGCGTTTGGTGGAACTACGCGGCATCAGTTCACGCGACCGGGCGGGCGCGGTCGCCGCGAGTCAGACCGGGCCGATGGTCGGGTCAGTGTTGTCCGGCGTGATCAACGGCCGCCTCGGTACAGCACTGGCTGACGCCGGTCCGGCTCGGCTCGTCGAGTTCGAGATACCGGAGGCCGCGGCATTAGAAGCCGGGTTGTCCTGCGGTGGCGCGGCGCGCTTCCTGGTCGGTTCCGCCGCCGAACTGCCCGCCGATCTGTGGCAGCGACTGGTCGATCGTGAGCCGGTCTGCCTGGTCACCCCGGTGCATGGGGACACCGTTGATGCCACCCAGCTGTTCACCCGGGCAACCGTCGCCGAAGCGGGCCCGGAGGTGGCCCACCTGTTCGGCCGGGGGATGAGCCAGACCGGCGTTGTCGACGACCGGGTGGTGACCTCTCTGTGGCCGGTACCCGAACTGGTGATCATCGGTGGCGGGGTCATTGCCGATGCGCTGGTCGCGGTCGCGGGTGTCGTTGACTGGGTACCGCGCATCGTCACCGATGCGACAACGGCGACCGAGGCGATCACCGGCCTCGGCGAAGCCGATGGCGTGGTGGTGCTCAGCCATGACCGAGAGGTCGACGGGCCGGCGCTCACGGCCGCACTCGGTGGCCGGGTCGGCTACGTCGGCGCGCTCGGATCGCGGCGCACCCAGCAGGCCCGCGCCGAATGGCTGACCGCGCATGGCGTCGTCGAGCAGAGCGCGATCCACGGACCGGCCGGTCTGGACGTCGGTGCGGACACCCCCGGCGAGATTGCCATCGCGATCGTTGCCGAGATGCTCTCGGCTCGCTCCGGTGGCACGGCCGGATCCCTACGGGACACCGGCGCGCCGATCCATCGAAATCGCGCCGGCACCCCCTGGCCACACTCGCGCTGAGCCGTCCGGTCAGAGGCCGTGGCGCCGGTCGACGCCGACCAGCTCGCACGCCGCTGCTTCGCTGGCCGCCGAGAACGGAGCGCGCCGCTTGGCCACCGCGTCGCGCACATCCTCGTCGAGGAGGTCGGCGTTGATCGCGGCCGCCGCGCCGGCGCCGGCAGCCGCCGAGGTGACGACCTGCGCCATCAGATCAGTCACATTGCCGGCCGCCCAGACACCGGGCACGTCCGTACTCCCGCCCGGCCCGGTCTCGACGTAACTACCGATTCCCATCGGGTGCTCGACCAGCCCGATCCCCAGTGCGGTCAGCACATCTGAACGGGCCACGAAGCGCGGACCGACGACCAGGGCGTGGCGTGGGATCACGGTGCCGTCGCGCAGCTGCACCCCGGTCAGCGCATCGTCGGTGACCTGCACCTGCACAACCTCGCCGTCCACGACGCACACATTGCGCGCCGCGAGCTGCTCCCACTCCTCGTCCGTCGGCTGCGGGCCGGTGTGCAGGAACACGGTGATGTCCTTGCTCCACTGCCCGAACAACAGAGCCTGGTGAGTGGCCATGGGTCCGGTCGAGAGCACCCCGATCGGCTGGTTGCGTACCTCGTAGCCGTGGCAGTACGGGCAGTGCAGGACGTCGCGTCCCCATCGTTCGCGCAGTCCCGGTACGTCGGGCAGGTCGTCGACGAGCCCGGTGGTGATCAGCAGTCGCCGGGCGTGCACCGTCGTCCCGTCTTCGATGGTCACGGTGAAATCGCCCACGCTCCCGGTTACTGTGGCGACTCGACCGGCTTGCACCGCACCGCCGTATCCGGCCAGCTCGCCCCGGCCGAGGTCCTGCAGCTCGCCGGGCGGGATGCCGTCCCGCGAGAGGAAGCCGTGCACGGCGGTGGCGGGTGCGTTGCGCGGCTCGCCGGCGTCGATCACCAGGACCGAGCGGCCGGCCCTGGCCAGAACTGTGCCGCCGCTCAATCCTGCGACGCCGCCGCCCACCACAACCACGTCGTACTTGTCCGACTCAGTCCGCTCTGCTGATGTCATGGGTCCACGGTGCATCGTCAATCGCCAGCTTGACAAACATCTTTGCCAAGACCGCAAATAGACGGGTGACAGATGATTTCGACGACGTGCTCGCCGCTGTTGGACCGCGACTGCGCAGTCTGCGTCAGCGCCGCGAGGTGACCTTGGCTGCGCTGGCCGAAGCGACCGGCATCTCGATCAGCACCCTGTCCAGGCTGGAGTCCGGCCAGCGCCGGGCCACCCTCGAGCTGTTACTGCCGCTGGCCCGCGCGCATCAGGTGCCGCTCGATGAACTGGTCGGTGCGCCACCCACCGGGGACCCACGGGTGCACCTCAAACCCATAGTCCAGCACGGGATGACGGTGGTGCCGCTGAGCAGGCAGCCCGGCGGGCTGCAGGCCTACAAGCACATCCTGCCGCCGGCGCCCGCGGATCTGCGGCCCAAGCCGCAGAGCCACCAGGGTTACGAGTGGCTGTACGTGCTCGGCGGCCGGTTGCGGATGGTGTTGGGCGAGCACGACCTCGTCCTGCGGCGGGGCGAAGCAGTCGAGTTCGACACCCGGGTGCCGCACTGGTTCGGCAATGCCGGCAAGACTCCCGTCGAGTTCATCAGCCTCTACGGTCCGCAGGGTGAGCGGGTGCACGTCAAGGCCCGGTCCCGACGCACTTCGGCCTGACCTCCGCGGATCGGCTCGATGTCGTCGCCCGGCAGACCGACTGGCCGGGTCGCGCTAACCGACTACCGTGGAGCCCGAACCCGCTGCGTCCGTGTCTGCAGTGTGGACAAGGGGATCAGGGATCATGACGAAGCCGGCGAAGCAACCGGGGCGACCGGAGCCGTCTGGCGCGCCGGTCGGTCGACGAACAGTGCTCGGCTTGCTCGCCCTCGGTGCGGCGGGAGTCGTGGGCGGTCACCGACTGCAGGATGCGATGGCCCGGGCACTCGCGCCGATCGAGCAACACGATCCGACCGGACTGACCACGCTCATCCCGCTCGGCGACACGTTCCGCTTCTACTCGGTCACCGGCTCGGTGTCCAGCCCGAGCGCCGACACCTACCGCCTGGGCGTTACCGGCCTGGTGCAACACGATGCGTCCTACACGCTGAGCGAGTTGCAAGCGATGCCGCAGACCAGCTTCGTGCGCGACTTCCAATGCGTCACCGGCTGGCAAGTGCCGGACGTGCACTGGTCGGGGGTGCGGCTGTCGGAGGTGCTGGATCGAGTCCAGCCGACCGCAACCGCAACGGCGGTCCGCTTCCATTCCTTCGACGGGACGTACACCGAGAGCTTGCCCCTTGCTGTTGCTCGGCGCTCGGACGTGCTCGTCGCGTTGCGAATGCTCGGCAAGCCGGTCACTCATGATCACGGCGGCCCGGTCCGGATGTACGCAGCCGAGATGTACGGCTACAAGAGCACAAAGTGGCTGTCGGGCATCGAGCTCACCCACGGCGAGGTTGCCGGCTATTGGGAGCACCGCGGCTACGACATCGATGGGTTCATCAAGCGATGATGTCCACACCCGCCCGCGCGCGACCGATGCTGCGCCGCTTCGCCCGAGCCGAGCGGGTAGTGCACTGGACGCTCGCGGTCCTGATGTTCAGCTGCATCGTGACCGCAGCAGTGCTCTACAACGGATCGCTGGCCCTCATCGTGGGGCATCGGCGCCTGGTCGAGCTCGTGCACGTTTACTCCGGCTTCGCACTTCCGGTGCCGATGCTGGTCGGGCTCGGCTCGCTGGCCTACCGACTCGACGTGCGTCGGCTGAACACGTTCACTCAGGCTGATTGGGCCTGGCTGCGCTCGCGGACTCGTAGCGACGGTTCGATCCGGGTCGGCAAGTTCAATGCGGGCCAGAAACTCAACGCGGCACTGACGGCCGGGTCGATCCTGGTGCTGTTCGGCACCGGGATCGTCATGTACTTCCCCGGCGTCTCCCGGCTCACCTGGCGTACCGGTGCGACCTTCGTGCACGACTGGTTCGCCCTCGGCCTCGGACTACTGGTCATCGGCCACATCGTCCACGCCGTAGGGGATCCGGAGTCTCGCCGGGGGATGCGTACCGGTCGCGTTGCGGCCAGTTGGGCCCGCACCGAGCACAGCGGCTGGGCGGCTGAGTTGGGTGCCGATGCGGTGTCGAACGAAGACCGGCCGCAGACCAAGGACGGCGCAGTCTGACCTTGGGTTGCTGATCGGAGCGCAGACCCCCATCGCCCGCTCCGATCAGTTCTGCGCTGCGACACGGCCGCCTAGGCGGCGGGCAGTCCGCCGTGCATTCGGTTGCGAATCGGTTTGCGTTCCGGATCAATCCGATCTTCTGATCGCTTTGTCGGTTCCTCGCGGACCCCTCGCTCCGCGTCGGGGCCCACTCTGAACCGAACCCCTCGCGTCGCTCGGCCGCAAGCGCTCCTCCGTCGCGCGCGGGCGATCCGCTCTTCGCGCAAGCGCTCATCCCCGTGTAGTCGCAGCCGGCCATCACGCACCCGCCGTCTCTGGCGGCCAGCGCGCGGCGTTGCATCGCCGGGGCGATCCGTCTCGCCCGGCCGTAGCCGAGGATGCCATCGGTGTCGATCACCACAAGAATCACGTCCGCCTCGCCAGCCAGGCGGAGGGCTTGGGTGACGGTGAGCTGCCCGCCGTGGCCGGTGGTCACGAGTCCGGTGCGTGACTCGAGCTGCTCGAGGGTCACGGTGAGCAGGACGGTGGCCGGGGTTCCGCCGGTGGTGGGCAGCGTCCCGGAGTTCAACGGCCGCCGGGCCATGTCCAGGATCGCGTCGTGCAACCGCTGACCGGCGGTCCGCTCATCCCGGCCACCGTCGCCGGCGGGTCGGGGCTTCGCTAGGGGCAGCACGACGGCTTGCACGATGGCGACGGCTTCGGGAGTGAAATGGACTTTCAGGTCTCTGGACCCGTCCCGGTTCATCGTCAGCGTCCCGCCGCGGCGCCGCTGGTGTTCACGGTCGTCGGGCAGGGCACCGTCCGGGTCGATCGCGGAGACGATCCGCCGCCCGAGCTTCCCCAACGTGTCGGGGTCGAAGTTCCGTGCTTCGGAGACGAGGGTCTGCTCGATCTGAGCGTGGTGGGCCTGCTGCAAACCGTCGGGGAGGTCTTCCACTGTGGAGGTGATCACCCTTGCCTGCTCCGCCGACAACTCCCCGGCTGCTTACGCGGCTGCCGCGGCCGGGAACAGCGGCGGCAGGACCTCACCGGTGACCTGCTCCCGCAGACCAAGACGTTCCGCGGCCCGGACCCGGCTGGTCGCTTCCCGCGGGGAGACCCGCAGCACGTCCCGTAGCAGCGCTGCGGTGGAGCGGACGCAGTGCCGCTCCGCGAGCCGCCGGTTCTCCACCTCACATACCAGCACGTGGTCGACGACGGCGAGCCGGCGGCGGTGCGCCTCCACCCGGCGCAGCACCTCGAGGACCTGCTCATCGGAAAAGCGGTAGAACTCAACGCCGGCGAGCAGCGCGAGACCGTCATCGATCAGGCTCATCGCCTGATCGATGTCTGTGTCTGTCGCGACCCCCGTCATACATCGGATTATAAAACAGACGGACGACATTTCCAACGCCAAATCGAAACTGTGTACAGCGCGGGAGCCTGTGGATAACCGTTATGCCATAAGCATAAACCGCAACCCAGTGGTGCAACGCGAGAACCCAACCAGCCCCTCGTCGGCACGCCCTTTGTCCGACGACAGGACCACCAACCCACCCGACGCCCAGCCGCACAACGCAAGAACCCAGCCAGCTCACCGTCGGCGAGCAGCTCGCCTGACAACAGCACCACCAACAAACCCGCCACCCTGCGACGAGACCGGACCGCCAGATCAACGATCGGTCGGCGCGCCTTTGCCAGGGACCAGAAGGAGGAACAGCAGGACGCCACTGCCTGCTCGACGCGAGCCGCCCTCCGTACCGGCTAGCTGTCCGAGTCTGCTGAGTCAGCGATCGACTCGTCGAGTCCGGCCTCCTCGAGCACGATGGACCGAACCCGCCGCGGGTCGAGCACCAGGTCCGACCCGGGCAGGTCGGCTCGTACCTCGACTGCGGGCGCGTCGACATTCTTGGCCTCCCCGACGTCCCAGCGGAGATTCGCGGTGATCTCCTCGGCCGCGTCCAACTCCATGCCGGGCAGTTCGACCAGCACCGGCTCGTCATTGTCATCGAGCAGGATCTTGATCACGTAGTCAGCCATGAGATGAGCATTCCACGTGACCTTGGTCCTGGCTGGTTGGGCTGTTGGGCTCAGGTGTGGGTGGGTGTTTGGGGTGAGAGTGGGGGTTGACATCAGAGGTTCCTTTGAGGGAGACATCATGACGCTGCATCGCACGCACCGTG
>JBPCMU010000017.1:0-94598 GCA_051001975.1 Jatrophihabitans sp. | reverse complement strand
AAAGCGTGCGGCTCCGGGGTCATCGGAGGCGGCCGATACAGTCGCTGGCATGTCTCGCCCAGACGGCCGCGCGGCCGATCAACTCCGTCCGGTCACCATCACCCGCAACTGGCAGAAGCACGCCGAGGGCTCCGCGCTGGTCGAGTTCGGGGACACCAAAGTGCTGTGTGCCGCGTCGGTGACGCAGGGCGTGCCGCGCTGGCGGCGGGGCAGCGGGCTGGGCTGGGTCACTGCGGAGTACTCGATGCTGCCGCGGGCGACGAACACCCGCAACGACCGTGAATCGGTGCGCGGCAAGATCGGCGGGCGAACCCACGAGATCTCCCGGCTGATCGGCCGCTCGTTGCGCGCCGCGATCGACCTGTCCGCGCTCGGCGAGAACTCCGTGGCGATCGACTGCGACGTGCTGCAGGCTGACGGCGGCACCCGTACCGCGGCGATCACCGGCTCGTATGTGGCGCTGGCCGATGCAGTGGCCTGGCTGGCCGAGCGCGGGTCGCTGTCGAAGCCGAACCCGCTGGTCACCTCGGTGTCCGCGGTGTCGGTCGGCATCATCGACGGCGAACCGCGGCTGGACCTGATGTACGAAGAGGACGTCAAGGCGGAGACGGACATGAACGTGGTCTGCACCGAGGCCGGGGAGTTCGTCGAGGTGCAGGGCACCGCGGAGGGCGCGCCGTTCAGTCGCGACGAGTTGGACGCGCTGCTCGACCTGGCGCTCGGCGGCTGCACCTCGCTCGCCGCTGCCCAGCGCGACGCGCTCGGGCAATGAGCCGGCAGGTCCTGCTCGCCTCGCGCAACGCGCACAAGCTCGTCGAGCTGCGTCGCATCCTCGCGCCACTCACCGATATCGAGGTGATCGGGCTCGATGACGTCCCCGTGTTCGACGAGGTGCCGGAGAGCGGCGCCACGTTCGCTGACAACGCGCTGATCAAGGCTCGGGAGGCGTTCCGGCACACCGGCCTGATCACAGTTGCCGACGACTCCGGTCTCTGCGTCGACCCGCTGAACGGGATGCCGGGCGTGCTCTCGGCGCGGTGGGCCGGCACGGCGCATGACGACGTGGCCAACCTGCGCCTCGTGCTCGAGCAGCTCGCCGACGTCCCGGCTGAGCGACTGGGTGCTCAGTTCGTGTGTGCCGCCGCGCTGATCGGCGCGGACGGTGCCGAGCAGGTGGTCGAGGGAGTGATGACCGGCCGGCTGGTCCGCGAGCCGCGCGGCGGCAACGGTTTCGGCTACGACCCGATCTTCGTCGCGGACGGAATGGACCAGACCAGCGCCGAGCTCAGCGACGAGGCGAAGGACGCGATCAGCCACCGCGGCTGGGCCCTGCGCGTTCTGGCCCCGCTACTGGCAGCTACCGCCCACTCCTGACCCTCCCGCGATGATCACGGCAGGAAGCCGGTCATAGGCGGCATCATGACTAGATCATTACTTGGCTGCCGGGGTGTGCGCAGCGGGACAGTGACGGCAGGGCCAGGCGGTTTGGTTACCGTGGAGGCCGACCGTCAACCGGAGAGGCACGAGCAGCACTGATGAGAGTTACTGGACTGGGCCATGCCAGCGCGTTGATCGAGACCGCGCAGGGCAGCATCCTCACCGATCCCTGGGTCAACCCCGCGTACTTCGGTTCGTGGTTCCCGTTCCCGGACAACAGCGAGCTCGACTGGGACGCCATCGGGCAGTGCGACTACCTCTACCTCAGCCACCTGCATCATGATCACTTCGACCCGATCAACCTCGCCAACCACATCAGCAAGAAGGCGACGGTACTGCTCCCGGACTTCCCGACCAGCGAGCTCGAGGACGCCCTGCGCGACCTCGGCTTCCACTCGATCATCAGCACCACCTCCGGCGAGGTCTTCGACCTGGACGGCCTGCAGGTGATGATCCAGTCGCTGATCAGCCCGACCGACGGGCCGATCGGAGACTCGTCGCTCTGGCTGAACGACGGCACCACGACCTTGCTCAACCAGAACGATGCGCGGCCGTCTGATCTGGGCGCGATCGCCGAGCTCGGGCCGGTGCAGGTGCACATGCTGCAGTTCTCCGGCGCCATCTGGTTCCCGATGGTTTACGAGCTGCCGAAACGCGCGAAGCAGGCGCTGGGCAAGCAGAAGCGTGACCGGCAGTTCGACCGCACGCTGCGCTACATCGACGACCTCAAGGCCGAGTGGGTGTTCCCGATCGCTGGCCCGCCGTGCTTCCTCGACGATGAGCTGTGGGGCTTCAACGACATCTACGGCGACGACTCGAACATCTTCCCCGACCAGATGGTGTTCGCCGACTGGATGACCGAACAGGGCCGCGACAACGTGCGGGTGCTGCTGCCCGGCACGGTCGCCGAGACCGTCGAGCCGGGCTGCCCGGTCACCCACTCGATGCCCGACGCCGAGATCGACGCGATGTTCTCGGACAAGGAGAACTACCTGCGCGCCTACCAGGCGCGCAAGCAGCCGGCCGTCGAGGTGGAGAAGCAGACCTGGGCGCATCCGGAGATCGATCTGTTCGCAGAGATCTCCGCCTGGTTCACGCCGTTGCTGCAGGAGGCCGTGGTGATGGCCGACGGCATCAATGGCGGCGTCCGACTCACCGGGGAGGACGCCGAGCGCGGCGACGTCGACCTCATCATCGACTTCGTCGCCCGCGAGGTCCGGCACTACGCGGACGAGAAGGTGCGCTACGCCTTCACCACTCGACGGTCCTACCTCGAGCAGCTGGTCTACGAGCACGAGATCGACTGGGTGAACAGCCTGTTTCTGTCCTGTCGGTTCTCCGCCCGCCGGGTCGGGCCCTACAACGAATTCATCTACGCCTTCTTCAAGTGCCTGTCCGAAGAGCGGCTGCAATACGCCGAAGGCTGGTTCATCGAGTCGAACGCTTCGCAGGCCGCCGAGTCGATCGAGATGGATGGCTGGGAGGTGCAGAAGCGCTGCCCGCACCTCAAGGCGGACCTCAGCCGGTTCGGTCACATCGACGGCGGCGTGCTCACCTGCCAGATGCACGGCTGGCGCTGGCGCCTCGCCGACGGCAAGTGCCTGTCCAGCATCGGGCACTCTTTACGAGCTCGCTCAATTTGACGATCGCCCCGTCGGTTCCTCGCGGACCCCTCGCTTCGCATCGCGGCCCACTCGGAACCGAACCCCCTCGCTCCGCTCGGCCGCAAGCTCGCTGGCGCTCGCGCGGGCGATCGGCTCTTCGCGCAAGCGCTCATCGCGTTCCCGGCTACCAGTTGGCTACTGATTCGGCCATCAGGTCCCCGAACAGCTCGTCGCTGTCGGCGGCGGGGTAGCCATGTGACTGGAACCAGGCGCAGATGTTCGCGCAGTCGCGTTGCAGGAACTCCGGGCCGCGCGGGTTGGTGGCGATGTCGACGATCTGCGGGAGATCGATCATCACCAGCCGGCCGTCGTCGACGAGCAGGTTGTAGGCCGACAGATCGCCGTGCGCGAAGCCTTCCTGGGCCAGCAGGGTGAGCGCGTCGCGCAACTGATCGAAGAGGTCGGCCGCCTCGCGGCGGGACGGACGGCTTTGCGACAGCCGGGGTGCCGCGACCCCATCGGGGGTGCCGTGGAATTCCATCATCAGTTCCCGGCCGGCCAGCTGCACCGGGTAGGGCACCGGGGCGCCGAGTGACCACAGCGTGCTCAACGCGTCGAACTCGGCCTGCGCCCACCGGCCGGCGAGCAGGTCGCGACCGAACTCGGTGCGAGTCAGCATGGCGCGGTTCTCCCGGCTGCGCCGATCCCGGCGACCCTCGACGTAGCTCGCATCGCGGTGGAACATCCGCTTCTCCGAGGAGCGATAGCGCTTCACCGCCAGCAGGAGCTCCGGCTCGTCAGGCAAGCCCCGAGCAAGAAGGTGGACGTCAGCCTCCTTGCCGCTCTTCAGCACCCCAAGCTCCGCGTCGACGGCGTTGGCGGAGGTCACCAGCCAATCGGGGAAGGGGGTCGGGCCATGCGCTGCCTCCGGCCAGGTCGACCAGGCCGGCTCGTCGAAATCGGATTGATCCCATTCCGACCGGCGCGGCCGGCGGCGGGTGAACGGAACAACGCTCGCCTCATCGGGCTGGCGGGTGGCGTCGGCGGAATCGTGCTCGTCGGGAACGTGCGTCACTGCGGGCTCCTTGCGGATTCGGTTCGACCCGTCCGCAGGAGCGCTGAGCTACTGCAACGGGGCCGGTTCGAGGGCGTCGGTCATCGTCTGGTCTTCCACGGCGCTGCCCTCCTCAGGTCGGTTTCGCACTGCTGTCTAGCGAGAAGTGTGCGGCGGCACGCTGGCCGGCGGCAACCCATTTGTCGTCGGTCGCCGGATCGACGGCTACTTCCGGACGCCGCACATGTAATAGGTGCTGCCGACCAACTCGACGACCCAGGTGTAGTTCCACGAGCCGCCGATCGCGCCGGTGTTCGGATTACGCAGCGAGACCGTGACCGGCACATCGACGTAGCTGAGGCCAGGAGTGATCCGATAGGTGTAGTGCCACTTGTAGACCTCCTTGCCATTGATGTACGTGCCCTTGTCGAAGTCGGCCCGACGGGCCGGGCAGCTGACCGCCTTGACCCGGCCGACGTCGTGATACAGCAGGCCGTAGAAGAACTCATCGATGGTGTTGTTGATCTTAGTGATGTTCAGTGTCGGGCCCTGCGGGGTGGTCTCTTCGGTGCTGGGTGTCGACTGCTCGGTGCTGGGCGTCGTCTCGATCGTGGTGGTCGAGTTGGTCGGGACCCGGGTCGTCCCGCCCTGGTTCTCGTCGCCACTGCTGCGACCCTGCGGGCCGTTTTGACCGTCGGTCTGGAAACTCTGCCCGCCCGGTAGCTGGCCGCTGCTGGAGGCGTTCGAGTCGCTGTGCGCAACCGCGAACGACACGATCGTCATGACCAGGACCAGGCCGAGTGCGATCAGGGACGCTGCAACTGGCCCGGTCGAACTGCGTCGGGGCGGACCCGGCGGCAGTCCATAGGGCGGCAGTCCGTACGGCGGCTGCGGCGGCACTGGCGGATATGCGCCGGTGGGCGGCTGCTGGGGGTCATTCGGCCACATGATTCAGCAGATTACGCGGTGATGGGGCCAGCTCGGACCTGAGCGGACACGCTCAGCCGCAACCGGCAAGCGTCGCTGGCTACAACTGTCTCGTAGGGCCGGAGGGAGTCGAACCCTCACTGGCACGGACCTAAACCGTGTGCCTCTGCCATTGGGCTACGGCCCCCCAACCCCACGCGCCTGCTCGCGTGCGCTCACAACTGCGCGGGGACTATCCGATGGTCGGCAACCCTAGAGCTCCAGGTCGCGGATCAGCTTGTCGACGTGGCCGGTTGCCTTCACGTTGTACATCGCCTTCTCGACCCTACCGTCAGCGCCGACCACGATAGTGGAGCGGATGACGCCGGTGACCTTCTTGCCGTACAGCGTCTTCTCGCCCCACGCGCCGTACGCCTCCAGCACGGCATGGTCCGGATCGGACAGCAGCGGGAACGTCAGCTGCTCCTTCTCACGGAACTTTGCCAACTTCGCCGGCTGATCGGGCGAGACCCCGACGACCTTCAGCCCGGCGTTCGAGAACTGCCGAAAGTTGTCCCGGAAGTCGCAAGCCTGCTTGGTGCATCCGGGAGTCATCGCCGCCGGGTAGAAGTACACGATCACGCGTTCGCCGCGGAAGTCCGCGAGGGTCACCGACGAACCGGTGTCATCGGGCAACGTGAAGTCCGGGGCCACGTCTGCCGCGGCCAAGCGTTCGCTCATGCCTGGCAACGTACCCGGCTAGGGTGGTGGGGATCGGCGCGGCATCCCGCGTCCAGGCCGGAGTCGTCGAGGAGGATCTGCGTGGCGGACAAGGGGAGCACCGCGGACATCGAGCTGGAGATCGAACAGGCCCGCGCGGCGTTGGCGATCTCGCTGGATCAGCTCGCCGACAAAGCCAGTCCGAAGCGCATCGTCGCCACGACGAAGGCCAACCTCATCGATCGGGCGAAGTCACCGCAGGGCAAGAAGGTCATCGGCGGGACCGTCGCCGGTGTCGTAGCGCTGCTCGTCGTCTCCCGGATCCGCCGCCGCCGGCACTCCTCCTGAGCATTCGGTAGCGAGCCATCCTCCTCGGGGTAATCGCCGCTCTGGCCGCGGCCGTCGGTTACGGAGTCGCGTCCATTCTCGAGACGGTCAGTGCCCGTCGGTCCGCATCACCCAATCGACTCGATCCCGCATTGCTGGTCCGGCTCGGACTGCAACCGCTGTTCCTCGGGGCGATGGCACTCGATCTCGTCAGCTTCGCCGCCGCCGCCCTCGCCCTGCAGCGTTTGCCGCTGTTCTTCGTGCAGTCGACGGTGGCCGCCAGTGTCGGCGTGACGGCCCTGATCGCCGTCCGGCTGGGTTCGAGGATCGGACCGGCCGGGTTGGTGGCACTCGGCGGGTTGGCGATCGGGCTGGTGCTGCTCGCGCTGTCGGCAGCGCCAGAATCGGTGCAGCCGACCAGCACGCTCTGGCGGAGCATCCTCCTGCTCGCTGTCTTCCCGTGCGCCGTGCTCGGTGCACTCAGTGCACGAGCCGCCGGCCGGTGGTCGGCCGCCGGGTTGGCGGTCAGCGGGGGACTGGCGTTCTCGGTGGTCGCCCTCGGCGCCCGGACCTTGGAGATCCCGCAGCGATGGTGGCACCTGCTCGCCGACCCGGCGCTGGCCGCTGTCGTCGCCGGCGGGGTCCTCGGCACGCTGCTGTTCGCGATGGCTCTGCAGCGCGGGGCGGTGACCTCGATGACGGCGCTGACGTTCGCGACCGACACCGTGGTTCCTTCGGTGATCGGGCTGGCGCTGCTCTCGGACGCCACCCGGCCTGGGCACCGCTACGTCGCGGTGGCCGGCTTCGCGCTGGCGGTGGGCGGGTCGGTGGCCGCTGCGTTCGCCACTCCGATCGCGCCTCCCGACGCAGCGGGCCACCGGTCCCTGTGACCCGACTCGGCCCGGGGCGCGCATCCCGAGGATGTCGGCTATCGTCCAGTAGGTAAGCCAAACCTAACCCGCTGGCTCCGATGTCTGAGGTTCCGATGCTGCCCACATTTGTGATCGGCCTGCGTGAGGGACTCGAGGCGGCGCTGATCGTCGGGATCGTCGCGGCCTTCCTGCGCCAGCGCGGCCGTCGCGATCTGCTCCGGCTGGTATGGATCGGCGTGGGCATCGCGATCGTGTTGTGCCTGATCGTCGGAATCGGCCTCAAGGTGTTGTCCGCCGAGCTGCCGACCCGCCAGCAGGAGGGCCTGGAGACCGTCGTCGGCCTGATCGCCGTCACCATGGTCACCTACATGGTCGTCTGGATGAAACGGAACTCCCGCGGCCTGAAGAAGCAACTGGAGGGCGCCGCCGACGCGGCGATCCTAAGCGGTGGCGGCGGGGCGCTGGTCTTCATGGCGTTCCTCGCGGTGCTGCGAGAAGGCTTCGAGACGGCAGTGTTCCTGCTCGCCGCGTTCAACCAGAGCTCGTCCCCGGTTGCATCGGGCGGTGGCGCGGCGATCGGTATCGCGGTCGCCGTGGTGCTCGGCTACGGGATCTACCGCGGCGGCGTGAAGATCAACCTGTCGAAGTTCTTCCGCGTTACCGGGCTGGTCCTCGTCCTGGTGGCGGCCGGGCTGCTGGTATCCGCGGCACACACCGCCCACGAGGCGGGCTGGCTCAACGCCGGACAGAGCCGCACCTTTGACCTGACCTGGTTGGTGCAGCCGGGTTCGGTGCAGTCCTCGCTGCTGACCGGGATGCTCGGCTGGCAGCCACGACCGGTCACCATCGAGGTCATCGTCTGGCTGGTGTACCTGATCCCGGTGGGCCTCTACGTCGCCTGGCCACCTGGACGGACCGCGTCGGCCCGCAAGCTCGCCTTCGGCGGCGCGTACGCAACGCTGGCCTGTCTGACGGCCGGTCTCATCCTGCTGATCTTGGTGCCGAGCAAGCCGAACGTCGGGACCAAAGAGCTGATGCCGTACGGCACCGCGGTGGCCGGCGTGTTGGCGCCGGGGGACAAGCCGATCGACCAGGTCGCGATCGTCAGCACCAGGCGCGGCAGCGACGGCCGGGTCACCGTCACCGACACAACCGACGGTGGCACGCCGAGGACGTGGACCGGCCGGATCGTCGCGAGCAACCAGCACAGCGGTCGCGCGGCCGACGAGGTTCAAGCCACCGCGAAAGCGCCTGTGGACCCGAGCCTGCCGGAGACGATCAGCCTGACCGACGTGGCGAAGGCGAACGACGGCAGGCTGCCGTTGGGCGTGAACTCCTCCACCGAGGCCGCGTCGGTGCCGGTGAGCTACACGGCCACCGTCACCACGACGGTCTGGCTGGACGTGGCCAGTCACCGCGTCCTCGACGTGAGCCGCACTACCGTGACGACGGCGACCGCGAGGTTCAGCACCGTGACCGCCGCGCTCACCGAGCCGGTCCGCACGGTGAGCGCATCGGCCACCGCGAAGGCCGTGGCCGCAGCCACCAAGGCAGCTCGCCACGACGCTGCTACGACCGAGCGGCGCACTCTCACCCAACAGCTCGCCGCGAGTCTGCTCGCCGTCGCTGCCGTCGCTGCCGTCGCTGCCGCGGTGATGGCGGCGTTCGGTGTCCGGTTGCGTCGCGAGCGAGTCACCGTGACCGACCGCCCGGCCGGGGTACCTGCTCGGTCCGGAGTCGGCGGTCGAGGGCTTGCTGCTCGTCGATAGTTGGTTAGGCTATCCTTACCGCAATCGATGACCCGCTGCTCGCGTAGGAGTCCACCCGTGATCGGATCCAGTTCGGTGCGTCGGCGTACCGCCGTCTCGCTCGTTGCCCTCGCCGGCGTAGTCCTTGCCGGCTGCAGCAGCAGTTCGTCGAAGGGCGACGGCGGTACGA
Source organism: Jatrophihabitans sp. (assembly GCA_051001975.1). Taxonomy (GTDB): domain Bacteria; phylum Actinomycetota; class Actinomycetes; order Mycobacteriales; family Jatrophihabitantaceae; genus DATAEG01. The sequence goes on along the minus strand of JBPCMU010000017.1, from coordinate 85,740 downwards.
CGGGCAAGTCGCAGGCGGTCAGCGCTGCACCCGCCAACCTGCGCACAGTCACCGTCTCGATCACGTCGGACAGCTGCACAGCCCAGCACGCGTCGTACAACGCGGGCGCGCTCACCTTCCAGATCAGCAACAAGGACGCGACGGGTGTCTCAGAACTGGAGGTGCTCAGCGAGGATCGGATCCTGGGCGAGAAGGAGAACCTGCCGCCTGGGTTCTCGGGGACCTTCTCGCTGAACCTTCAGCCCGGTAGTTACACGCTCTACTGCCCGGGTGCGTCGAAGGAGAAGACGACCCTCACCGTCACCGGCAATGCGACGAGTGCGCCGAACACCGATACGCATGCGTTGCTCGTCGACGGGGCCAAGCAGTACAAGGACTACGTCGTCTCCCAGGTCAGTCAACTCGTCGATGCGGTGAACACACTGAACTCGGCGCTGCAGTCCGGCAACCTGCAGGACGCGCAGAACGCGTACATGAAGGCCCGGCCGTACTACGAGCGTATTGAGCCCGTTGCCGAGTCCTTCCCGAATCTCGACGACGTCATCGACTTCCGCATCAACGACGTCCCGGCCGGGCACAAGTGGCAGGGCTTCCACCCGATCGAGCGGGCGCTGTTCGAGCAGAAGAGCCTCAAGGGACTGGCCGCGCTCGGAGCTGGGCTGGTCACCAATGTCGGCAAGCTGCAAAGCCTGGTCAACGGACTGTCGGGCTTCCAGCCCGCGGAACTAGCCAACGGCGCAGTCGGCTTGCTCGAAGAGGCCGGCAAGAACAAGATCAAGGGTGAAGAGGAGCGATACAGCCACATCGACATGCTCGACTTCGCCGCGAACGTGGAGGGCTCCGAGCAGGCGTTCGCCTTCCTGGAGCAGGGGATGCAGAAGATCGACCCGACGCTGACCTCCACGATCAAGTCCCAGTTCGCCAACGTGACGACGGTGCTCGATGGCTACAAGGACACCGCGAACACCTCGGGCTACAAGCTGTTCACCGCGCTGACGCCGGCCGACACGACAAAGATTTCGCAGGCCCTGCAGGCAGTATTCGAGCCCTTGTCGAGAGTGGCCGGCAAGGTAGTGAACTCCTAGGAAGCGATGGCCAACACACCAACGCCATCGGATGAGGATCGGCCGCGCGGAGTCAGCCGCCGGTCGTTCCTCGGCCGTGCCGCGATCACCGGCGCCGGTGCTGTGGTTGCCGGTGGGGCAGCCGGCTTCGGGGTAGCCCGGGCGACCGAGCCGGACGCGAACCTCAAGCCGGACGCGGCTAAGCCGAACATCGTTCCCTTCTACGGGCAGCGCCAGGCCGGCATCTCGACAGCGGCGCAGGACCGGTTGGCCTTCGCCGCGTTCGACGTGACCACTTCCGATCGTTTCGCGCTCAAGGGGTTGCTGGGGGCCTGGTCGGCTGCGGCCTACCGGATGACCAATGGCGAGCCGATCGGTGCGACGGAGACGCTGCCGCAGAATCCCGCGGTGGACACCGGTGAGGCGCTCGGCCTCGACCCGGGAGATTTGACGATCACGGTCGGGTTCGGGCCGTCGCTGTTCGACAAGCGGTTCGGCCTGGCCGCGAAACGACCCGCGGCGCTGCGTGAGCTGCCGGCCTTCGCCGGAGACGCGTTGGACCCGACCAAGACCGGCGGCGACCTGTGCGTGCAGGCCTGCGCCAACGACCCGCAGGTTGCCTTCCACGCCATCCGCAACCTCGCCCGGATCGGCCGCGGCACGGTCGTGCTGCGCTGGTCGCAGCTCGGGTTCGGGCGCACGTCGTCGACAAGTACCGCACAATCCACGCCGCGCAACCTCTTCGGGTTCAAGGACGGCACGAACAACCTCAAGTCCGAGAACACCGACGACATGGCCGACTATGTCTGGGTCAAGGATACCGATCAGGCCTGGATGAACGGCGGCAGCTACTTGGTGGCACGGCGGATCCGGATGCTGATCGAATCGTGGGACGCCGACTTCCTGGCTGACCAGGAGAAGATCTTCGGCCGGGTGAAGGACACCGGCGCACCCCTCACCGGGCACGACGAATTCGACACCGTCAACCTGACGGCAAAGGACAAGACCGGCGCGCTCGTCATTGACCCGGATGCGCACATCCGATTGGCCGGCCCGATGGCGCACGGCGGGCAACGCATCCTGCGCCGTGGTTACTCCTACACCGATGGCACCGACCCGGCGACCGGCCAACTCGATGCCGGCCTCTTCTTCATTTGCTTCAACAATGACCCGGAACGGCAGTTCATCCCGATCCAGCAGAAGCTCGCCGCGTCGGATCTGATGAACGAGTATGTCCAGCACACCGGTGGCGGGCTGTTCGCAGTACCACCCGGGGTGAGAGAAGTCGGCGACTGGTTCGGCAAGGATCTCTTCTAGTAGCAGGATGGGTGGATGGCTGACACCGCGTTCGTGATCGTCGGAGCCGGCCTTGCCGGCGCCAAGGCTGCCGAAGCACTCCGTGAGCAGGGCTATGCCGGGGCGATCGTGCTGATCGGCGCCGAAGCGCAGTTGCCGTACGAGCGCCCGCCCCTTTCCAAGGGCGTGCTCAAGGGAGACGACGAACGCGATTCGGTGTTCGTGCATACGGCCGACTGGTACACCCGGCACGACGTGGAACTGCGCCAGTCCACCCAGGTGGAGGCAGTTGACCGGGAGGCGCACGAGGTGCAACTCGGGGACGCATCGGTGCTGCACTACGACAAGTTGCTGCTGGCCACCGGATCGAGTCCGCGCCGACTGACGCTTCCGGGGGGCGACGCGCAGGGCGTGCACTACCTGCGCACCATCGAGGACTCGGATGCGCTGAAGACCGCGATCTCGGCAGCGTCGCGGATGGTTGTCGTGGGGGCGGGTTGGATCGGTCTGGAAGTGACTGCGGCAGCGCGGGATGCGGGTGTCGAGGTCACTGTGGTCGAGTCCGCCGACCTGCCGCTGCTGCGGGTGCTTGGCCCGGAAGTGGCGCAGGTGTTCGCCGACCTGCATCGCGAACACGGCGTAAACCTGCGACTCGGCACGCAACTTGCTGAGATCACCACAGCCGACGGGCGCGCCACGGGAGTACGTCTGGCCGAGGGCGAGGAGATTCCTGCCGACCTCGTCGTCGTCGGAATCGGTGCGGCGCCGAATACCGCGCTAGCCGAGGATGCCGGGTTGGCGGTGGACAACGGCATCGTCGTGGACGAGTCATTGCGCACCGAGGACCCGGACGTGTTCGCGGCCGGCGATGTCGCCAACGCCTGGCATCCCTTGCTGGGTAGGCAGATCCGCGTCGAGCACTGGGCGAACGCCCTCAACCAGCCGGCTGCCGCGGCCGCGTCGATGATCGGGTCGCCGACCAGCTACGCGGAGCTGCCCTACTTCTACACCGACCAGTACGACCTCGGGATGGAGTACGTCGGCTACGTCGAGCCCGGTGAGTATGACCGCGTCGTATTCCGGGGCGACGTACCCGGCCGCGAGTTCATCGCCTACTGGCTGTCCGATGGTCGCGTGCTGGCCGGCATGAACGTCAACGTCTGGGACGTCGTCGACGACATCAAGGCTTTGATCACGGCGCACCGGCCCGTCGATGTCGATGTGCTGATCGATCCGGCCAAGCCCATGAATGACGCGCTGCGGTAGGGCGCCGCTCGGACGTCGGATTGGCATCCCGGCGGGTGTCGGTTCGGATGAGTACCGTGGTCACCAACGGCTCGAATCTGCGGCCGGCTGATATCCCGAGTGCGTCGGGTGCCGGCCGCCGCGCCCGGGTGACGACCTCCTCGGCCGCCGAGCTGATGCACTCGGGTCCGAACGATGAAGGAGTGCCCCCGCGTGTCGATTTCGCCCGGCCCCCACGTGTCGACTTCGCCCGCCCCCCAGGTGTCCCAGGCCCGCCCTCCGCAGAGCATCCTGTGATCGACCTGGAGGGGGAGGATCCCGCCGCCCAAGCCAACCGGTCGATCTTCGGGACGGGCACCACCGCCCGGCAATGGCGCTGCGCCGAGCAGTGGCAGCACACCCCGGTCGTCGCGCTCGAGGATCTCGTCCCACCCGGAGACAGGCTGCTCGTGGTGGCACCGCATCCAGACGATGAGGTGCTGGGCAGTGGCGGGTTGCTGTACGAGGCGGTGCAGCACGGTCGTGACGTTCTGGTGCTCGTCGTCACCGATGGTGAGGCCAGTCATCCGGGATCGGCGCGCTGGCGACCGGATCGGCTCGGATCGGCCCGGATCGCGGAGAGCCGGGCCGCACTGGCCGAGCTCGGACTGGGCGAGGAGCAGTTCGTCCGCCTCGGTCTCGGCGACGGCCAACTGGTGCGCCAGCAGGCAGAGGTCAGCCGCGCCGTCGTGCGGCATCTCAACGCGCACGACGTCGTGGTGACACCCTGGCGCTACGACGGCCATGCCGATCACGAGATCGTCGCCAACGCCGTCATCGACGCGTTGCAGGTCCTTCCCGTCGAACACATCGAGGTGCCGATCTGGGGGCTGCACTGGGCGAACCCGGACCAGGGCGTGCTGCCCTGGCACCGGGCGGTCCGCCTCGTACTCACCGATCACGCCCGTGAGCGCAAGACGGCCGCCGCGGAGCGCTTCGGAAGCCAGCTTGCTCCCGATGAGACCACCGGTCGTGACGCCGTGATCCCGCAGTGGGCGCTGGACCGGCTGGTCGCCGAGGACGAGCTCTACTTCCGGTGAGACTGCGCACGGTGGCGCCGACGGACACCGGTTGGACGCGGCGCCGTGCGGGTCGCGGGTTCACCTATCTGGACGAGAGCGGTGTGCCGGTTTCGGCCGAACATGCCGCGCGCATCAAGGCGCTCGCCATCCCGCCGGCGTGGCAGGAAGTGTGGATCTGCGCGGTGGTCAACGGCCACATCCAGGCAGTCGGCACCGACGCCCGCGGCCGACGGCAGTATCTGTATCACCCGGAGTGGCGGGCCAAGCGGGACCTGCTGAAGTACGACCACGTCCTTGCGGTGGCCCGACGGTTGCCGGCGGCCCGGTCACGGGTGACCGATGCGTTGGCATTGGGTGGGATGCCGCTCGAACGCGCGATGGCGACCGCGTTCCGGCTGCTCGACCTGGGCTACTTCCGGATCGGCAGTGACACCTACGCCGACGAGAACGGCTCTTACGGGTTGACCACGCTCGAGCGTCAGCACGTCACGCGGCAGGGCACCCGGCTGCTGTTCGAGTTCGTCGCGAAGTCCGGAGTGACGCAGCAGATCGAGATCGCCGACCCCGTTGTGCTGGCCAGCGTCGAGACGATGAGACGCCGGCGCGGCGGTAGCACGCTGCTGGCCTACCGCGACGTACGGTCCTGGGCGCCGATCTCAGCCACAGAGGTGAACGACTACCTGCGGGACCTGCTCGGCGCGGAGATGACAGCCAAGGACTTCCGCACCTGGCACGGCAGCGTGCACGCCTCAGTGGCGTTGGCGCGACTGCCCGCGCAGACGCAGCCTGCCCGCAAACGGGCGGTGGCACAGGCGATGCGACAGGTCGCCGAACATTTGGGCAACACGCCGACAGTCGCCCGCGCCTCCTACGTCGATCAGCGCATCATCGACCTCTACTACGACGGGGTCACCATCGAGCGTGCCGTCGGCACGGCGGACAAACTCCGCGCACGCGATCCGCGTCGTCAGGAGATCCTCGAGCGAGCGGTGGTGCGAATCCTCGCCCGCTGATTCTGCCGCTAGCCGGTCGCACACGCTGTTCACATGAGTGACCACGCAAAATGCTCTTCGGCGGGGCGATGCGGCACGCCATGACTCGGTCGGGGGAGCGGTGGCGTGAGCGGGCACCTGAGTTGGCTGGAGGCATCAGTCGTCGGGATGATGCAGGGCGTGGCGGAGCTGTTCCCGGTCAGCAGCCTCGGGCACAGCGTGTTGCTCCCGGCGATTATCGGCGGGAGCTGGCAACACGACCTCGACGTGCGGTCGCCGGAGTCGCCGTACCTCGCCTTCATCGTCGGTCTGCATGTCGCGACTGCCATCGCGCTGATCATCTACTTCTGGCGGGACTGGGTGCGCATCGTCCGCGGCCTGGTCACCTCGATCCGACACCGGCGCATCCGCTCCAGCGATGAGCGTCTCGCTTGGCTGTTGGTGCTCGCCACGATTCCGGTCGGGCTGAGCGGGCTACTCCTGGAACACGCGTTTCGTACGACACTGGCCCGGCCCACGCCTACCGCTCTGTTCCTGGTCCTGAACGGACTGGTGCTCCTGCTCGCTGATCACCGGCGCCGTCGACACGAGCGCCAGGCGATTCCGGCTGCTGCCGGGGCCGCGGTCACCGAACCGGCCGGGGCCGAGCAGTCGGACGCGCGGCTGGCCCGGCTTTCGGTGCGGCGGGCCGTCCTGATCGGCGCCGCGCAGGTAGCTGCATTGGCGCCGGGCATCAGCCGGTCCGGGATCACGATGGCCGCCGGGCTGCGTGGCGGTCTGGACAACGAGGACGCGGCTCGGTTCTCCTTCCTGCTGGCCACCCCGGTGATCCTGGCCGCCGGTGCGCTCAAGCTTCCGGATCTGAGCGGCCCGCTCGGCGACGGCATCCGCGGCCAGGTGCTGCTCGGCAGTGTGCTCTCCGGTGTCGGCGCCTATTTGTCGGTGCGCTTCCTCAGCCGGTACTTCCGGTCGCACTCGTTGCGGCCCTTCGCCGTCTACTGCCTCATCGCCGGCACGGCCGCCGTGGTGCTGGTGAACCGCTGAGCGGCGCGCTCACGCCGGCGGCAAGCTGATCCGTACGACCGCCCCACCGTCTGGCGAGTTCTGTGCGGTCGCCCGTCCGCCGTGCGCGTCCGCGATCGACTCGACGATCGCCAGCCCGAGTCCGGCTCCGGAGCCCACCTCATGACTGCGTGCGGCATCCGCGCGCCGGAAACGTTCGAAGGCATGGGGCAGGAACTCGACGGGGAATCCCGGCCCGGTGTCGCGGACCTCGAGCACAACCCCCATCGCCTCGCGCCGCGCCGACAGGGTGATGACCCCATCGCGCGGACAGTGGCGCATCGCGTTGCCGAGCAGGTTGTCCAGCGCTCGGCGGATCGCGTCGCCGTGCACCTGCGCCGGCAGCGACTCCGGCGCAACCACGTCGAGGGTCAGGCCGAGTTGGTCGATGCTGGCCCGGCTGCCGCGGACGGTGTCCTCGAGCACCGCGACGAGGTCTACGCTCTCGGTCAGGTCCCGCGAATCTCCGGAGCCGGCCAACAGCAGCAGGTCTTCGCTGAGCCGGCTCAGGCGGGCCACCTCATCGCGGGCGTGGCTTATCGCCTCATGCAACTCCTCCGCAGACCGGTGCGGCCGGTCGGCCAATTCCAACTCGACGCTGAGCACCGCCAACGGCGTCCGAAGCTCGTGCCCGGCATCGGCAACCAGACCCTGCTGGCGAGCGAGCGAGGCGCTGAGCCGATCGAGCAGCTCGTTGAATGTGCGCCCGAGCAGCGCCAGTTCCGCGACCGATTCGGGTTCGGTGACACGTCCGTGCGGGTCGTGACCGGCGAGCTGGGACACCTCACGGCGCATCCTTTCCACCGGTCGTAACGCCGAGCCGGCCAGTATCCAGGAGCCGGCGCCGATGCCGAGCAACAGCAGCGGCGAGACGATGACGATCACTCGATCGAGTCGGTCCTCCGCGTCGTCGATCGAATCGGTGCTCGAACCGACGACGACCAGCCATCTGCCCCCGGACAACTCGACGGGCTGGATGAGGATGCGCATCTCCTGGTCGGCGACCTCTGCGGTGCGCAGCTGTTGGCGGTCGCCGCTGACCCTGGTCAACTCGGTGGGCAATGAGTCGAGCGACGACGGCTCGGATTCGACCAGGCGACCCGACGGATCGAGTACCGCGGTGAACGCCTGCAGTGCACCGAGCGGGCGGTCTGGAGCCGACTGAGCGGCCGGCGGACCGTTCGCGACGAGATCGGCACGGACGGCCGCGGCCCGGCCCTGCAGTGATTGGTCCAGCCCGGTGTGCAGCCCGCGGGAGAGTTGCCAGTGCACCAACAGCGCACCGCAGCCGATCAGCACGAGCGCTGCAATCAGGGTCGCAGATACGAGCCGGCCGCGGAGGCTGCCCGGCACCCAGCGGCGAGGCCCGGCGGCGTGGGTCACCCGTCGACCCTTGCCCGGCGCAATCGGTAGCCCGCGCCGCGCACCGTCTCGAGATCGGAGTGACCGAACGGCCGGTCGATCTTCCGGCGCAGGTACCCGATGTACTGATCGATCACGTTGCTCGTCCCGTCGAACGCGAAGTCCCATACGTGATCGACGATCCGGGTCCGGGACAACACCTCACCGGGATGCCGCATGAACAGCTCCAAGAGGGCGAACTCCTTGGCTGTGAGCGCGACGTCCGTACCGGCCCGCGAAACAGTGCGGGCGGCCGGATCGAGCTGCAGGTCCCCGTTCACGAGTACCGCAGGACGGGGATGGGGACCGCGCCGGATGAGGGCCCGCAGCCGCGCCGCGAGCTCGGCGAAGGCGAATGGCTTGGCTAGGTAGTCGTCCGCGCCGGCATCCAGACCGCGCACCCGATCAAGGACGGCAGTGCGCGCAGTGACCATCACGACCGGCGCCCATCGCTGCGCAGCGCGCAGATCCTGGCAGACTTGGTAACCGTCGCGTTCAGGCAGCATGACATCGAGCACGACCGCGTCGTACTCGTGTTCGCTGGCCATCCAGACCGCGTCAGTGCCAGAGCCGACAACGTCGACGGCGTAACCCTCTTCTTCGAGCCCGCGCCGCAGCAGTTCGGCCATCCTGGCCTCGTCCTCGGCAATCAAAATGCGCACGGCTCATCCTTCCTCGTGTGCTACGCGGGAGTCAGCGCCCGCGCTATCGCCGACAGGGTGTCCGGCGCGACCCGGTAGTAGGCCCACTTGCCGCGCTGCTCGCGGGTGACCAGACCGGCATCTACGAGCTGCTTCATGTGATGCGACACCGTTGGCTGGCTCAGCCCCACCGGCTCGGTGAGATTGCAGATGCACGCTTCGCCGTCCTGGTGGGCCGCGATCAGCGAGAGCAGCCGGACCCTGGTCGGATCGCCGAGAGCCTTCAAGACGTGCGCCAGCCGGTCTGCAGCCGAGGTATCCAGCACGCCGCCGGTCAGCGGCGAGCAGCAGGCGGCGAGGTCGCGGGTGAGCACGGGGAGTGTTGTTGGCACGACTTCAGTATGTCAGTCCCATTGACGAATCTCGATGCATCAACCACGATGGATGCATCGAGACTTATCAATGGGAGGTTGCTTGATGGTGGGAACCGAGCTTCGTGAACTGGTTCGGTAGCGGTACGCGGCTGCCGCGGCCGCTGTACAGCACTGACGAGCGGAACGAACTGCCGGCCGATGCGGTGGCTGCCAGCCTCGGCTGCGGGAATCCGATGGCGGTGGCCGATCTGCACTAGGGGAGCGCGTGCTCGATCTCGGGTCCGGCGGTGCGCGACGAAGAGTGATCAATCACGGGCCTGACGTCCGCGGCGAGCTGGACGATCTGCCCGGTGATGAGGGTGATGAGGGTGATGAGGTCGACGGAGTGCCGGTGCTCGACTGGCCTGAGCTGGGGGTGCCCGAGGGGTTGGTGGGCGTGGACGTGCTCGGACTGCCGGAGGTCCCGCCGCTCGATGTCCCGGTCGAACTCGACGTCGTGCTGGACTTCGATGTCGTGCTCGGCTCGGTCGGGTGTGGGGTGCGCGGACTCGACGGCCGTGGGTGATCCGGGGATGGTGCCGGGGCATGGAAGATCTCGTGTGCTGGGCGTTGCAGCGGTCCGGGTAGTACCCCGGCCGCGGCGGCGACGGCGACCCCGCCCAGCGCGATGCCCAGCCCTGACGCGGCGGCCACCAGCCCGCGGCGCAGCCGATGCGGGCGCGCCCGCCTAGCGGCTCCGGTCGACGTCGGCGCGGCGCGTCCCTCGCGGAATGCGGCCAGCGCGGTGTCCTGGCCGGACAGCTCCCGCGCATCGCCCGGCGCGTTCGCTGCACGCAGCACGGCGTCGAGCCGTGCCGACTGCTGCACGTCATCGTTCACGTTCTCGCCGGCGCGGGGTCTGCGTCGTGAACCCCATCGTGTGCTCATCGTATTACTTCCAGCGGCGCGCGACCGTGGTTCGTTACCCGACGGATCAGTGCCCAGTTGATCATTCGGCTGGCGCCTCCAGACGGCTGGCCAGGGTGCGCAGGCCGCGGTGGGCAGCGACCCGCACTGCTCCCGGACGCTTGCCCAACACCTTGCCGGCAGTTGCGGCGTCAAGACCCATGACGGTGCGCAGCATGACGGCTTCGGCCTGATCGGGCGGAAGGGATGCGATCAGTGCGACGGCACTGGCGGTGGACACCGCTTCCAGCGCCGCGGTGTCGGTCTGGGCAGAGGCCGGAATGTCGGCGAGCTGCTGGACCGGAACCGGGTCGGCTGGTCTGCGTCCGCGCGCGCGCAGATGATCCACAGCGCGATGTCGACCGATCGTGGCGACCCATCCGCGGAACCCGTCGCCGTCGCCGCGGAAGCGGTGCAAGTCGCGGCAGACGTGCGCCCACGTCTCGGACGCGACATCGTCTGCGTCGGTTCCGACGAGCACCCGCAGGTAGCGGATCAGCACTGGCTGCACGAGCCGGTAAACGTGCGTGAAGGCTGCCTCGTCGCCGGCCTGCGCACGGTGTACGGCGTCGGTCAGCAGCGCCATCGAGTCGGCCGGGCTTGCGCTGGTGTCTGCAGAGTCCGTCACCGGGCGCGCAACCTGCGCCTCATCGCCGAACGGCACCGGCCCCCCGCAGCCATCGTCCCTACCTCCACCGCGATCCGGCACGATCAGCGTGCCCGTGGGTCCGCACCCACTGCACAGCGCACTGTACGGATCTTTCGCGCGAAGCGGCTCGCTCAGTAGTAGTGCCGGCGTCCACCGACGCTGCGGCCCGCCGCCCCTGCTACCGCCAGTGCCGCGCCGACGACCAGCAACACGACGCCGATCAACCAGAGAATCGAGATGTGCGCGACGAATCCAATGATGAGCAGGACAAGCCCGAGAATGATCACAGCAGCTCCTTGAAAAGGACCCGTTGCCGGGTGGGATGACGGGTGAGTCGGCGAGTCGGCGAGGCGGTCGACGACGGCCGGTCAGTAGCGGGGATCCGTGGGGTCGACCTGGTTGTTGGGGGTGAGCAGCGTCGTCCCGTCGGTGCGATGGATGACATCGGTACGCCGCCGGGTGGACATCAAGACCAGCGTGATCACCAGACCCAGTGCCCCGATCGCCATCAGGATCACACCGACTCGATCCAGCTGGATTCCGTTGACGGTCTTGGTCACGGCGAAGGTCAGGACCGCGCCCACAGCGATGAGCACGAGGCTCGCGCCAATTCGCATAACTACTCCTCGGTGTCTAGAGAGTGACCGCTCCGGAAAGACCCACGCGGTATCCCGGCAGCCGAGGTGCAACCGCCGATAGCGCGCCGGATCGGCGTCGGAGGTGTGTGTTCACCTCATCAGCTCAGCGACCGCCGGACGTAATCTGTTACACCAGCACTCGCGTTCTGCCGCACAGACAATCCCGCGAGGTTCAGGGAGACTGGTGACATGTCCGGATGGCGTCGCATCGCCGGGGTGCTCGGTGGGCTCCTGCTGCTCGTGGCCTGCGACGCCGGTAAAGGAGCGACGCACGGCAGCACACCCGCTATCCGGACGTCGGCGACACAGTCGACCATCGGGCCGGGGCCGGGGCAGCCCACTTCCTCGCCCGCATCGCCTGCTGATGGTGTGCCGCGCTTCGACCACATAGTCGTCGTCGTCGTGGAGAACCACGCCTACGGGCAGGTTATCGGCGCATCGCAGGCGCCATTCCTCAACTCGCTGGCAGCACGCGGGGCCGTGCTCACCCGCTCCTACGCAGTCTCGCATCCCAGCCAACCGAACTACCTCGCGTTGTTCTCCGGCTCGACCCACGGACTGGTGGACGACTCGTGTCCGCATACGTTCACCGGACCGAACCTGGCAACGGCATTGCTCGCCGGTGGACGCACCTTCGCGGGGTATTCCGAGAGCCTCCCCTCCGCGGGGTACACCGGATGCAGCGCCGGCAGTTATGCCCGCAAGCACGCCCCTTGGACGGACTTCGCTGGCCTACCGCGAACGGTCAACCAGCCCATGACCTCGTTTCCGTCGAATCTGAACGCGCTGCCGGACGTGTCGTTCGTGATCCCGAATCTCCGGCACGATATGCACGACGGCACCGTGGCCCAATCAGACCGTTGGCTACAGCAGCGGCTGGGCGCCTACGCGAACTGGAGCAGCGCGCACAACAGCCTGCTGATCGTCACCGCAGACGAGGACGACAACCACAGTGGCAACCGAATCGCGACCGTCCTGGCCGGAGCGCACGTGCGCGCTGGGCGGTATGGCACTCGTACCAATCACTACGGGCTGTTGCGCACGGTGCTGGCCAGCTGCGGGCTGACCCCGTTCGGGGGCGCGGCGAAGACTGCGCCGATCGTCGGTCTCTGGGCGACCTGACGGTTGCTGCCGCCCTTCGCCTCCCTCGAATCGTGCGAGCGGAGCCGCTCGGCGAGGCGACACGTAGGCACTTCGACTCCCGTCAGAACTTCTCGGGGCGCATAGTCGCAGACGCACAGGATGTTGCCGATGCCCATTGAGCGCCGTCCGCGAAGACCAGCAGCCCTTGGATGTCGGGCACGGCGTTGATCCATGCCGGCGCGCGAGCGCCCATGGCGAATGCCGCTGTTGCGTAGGCATCGACGGTGGCGAGGTGCTGTCCGATGAGTGTGACGCTGGCGAGGTCGGTGGGTCGGGCGGGCTGGTGCGGGTCGAGGATGTGGGCGCCTCGTTCTGCGTTGCCCGAGGTCGCCACAGCGATGTCGTGACCGCTGGCGATGCCGACCAGCTGGTCTGGCTTCAGCGGGTGAGCGACGCCGATACGCCACGGTGCTCCTGGCGCGGCGCTTCCGGCACACTGGACGTCGCCGCCGCCGTTGACGCAGTGGTTTGCCGACCCGCCGGCCCGCAAGATATCGCTGACGCGCTCGATGGCCCAGCCTTTGACCAGCCCGGACGGGTCGAGGCATCCGCTGGCCCAGGCAGAGAAGTAACCGCCGGTCTCGGTGCCGAGTTCGTCGCACCGCTGGAGGATGTCGCCGATCTCGGGAGCGCAGGCATCGATGGTGATCTCGCCCCTGGCGAGACGGTTGATCTGGCTGGACGGCTTGTATGTCGAGAACGTGTCATCAGCCCAATGCAGCCAACGGACCGCCGATTCAACGACCGCTCGGTCGACGCCGGGAGCCCGGACGTCGATCGAGAAGACGGTGCCCATGCAGCGCACGGTCCGCCGTTGCGGCAGCCGGATCTGGGTCGGAGCGCTCATCCGAGCCCGGCTCGGTCGAGGGCGCTCTGCAGGGATTGCTGGTAACCCTGGCTGGTGTAGGAGGCGCCGGAGACGGAGTCGATCTGGGCGCTCTGAGCAGTGAGCGTTTCTTGCAGCAGGATGGGTGCCGCGTCGGAGTTGATTTGCCTGGATCGGTCGTCGAATGCGGTGAGCTGCACGAATGCGACGCCGGTGATTTTCTTTTCGGCAACGGTGATCTTGACTTGCACGGTGCCGTAGCGGGTTTGCACGGCCGACCCGGTGAAGCTGGAGGCAGTGCTGGTCGGACTCGCCGATTTCTGTGTGGAGCCGTTGGAGGGGTTGGGTGGTGCGCTGCTCACGGTCGGAGATGGCGTGGATGTGCCGGCACTGGTCGAGGTTCCCGGAAGGCCGGCGGACGGCAATGTCCCCCCGGCGGTGGTGACCTGGCCGTGGGTCTTGTAGCTGAGCAGGGCGACAACGCCGAGGACAGTGGCGGTGAAAGAAAGCAGCACGCGTTTCACGGCGGATTCGCCTCTCAGAAGCTGAAGGACTCGTGGTGGATGTGCCGACGCGGTACGCCGGCCCCGCGCAGACCTAGACGGGCGGCGGCCATCATGGGCTCAGGACCGCAGAGGAAGACGTCGCGGTCGCGCAGGTCAGGTATCACGCGGCCAAGCCGATACGCGGACAGGTGGTCCCTATTGCCCGGTCGGGGCGGCCCGACCAGGTAGTGCACGTCCACGCCTCGGTCACGGGCGATCCAATCAATCTCATGGCGCAGCACCAGGTCGCCCGGTGTGTTCGCGCGGTAGATGAGGGCGATGTCACCGGGGTCGCCGGGCAGCGTCTCGAGTAGTGCCCTCAGCGGAGTAATACCGACTCCGCCGGCGAGCAGCAACACCTTGCGACGCGTACGGCGGCCAGCAGTGAACGCGCCATATGGCCCTTCGGTGAATACGCGGGTACCCGGCTTCAGATCGAGCAACCCAGCGCTGTGCGACCCGGCGACCTTGACCGTGACGCGGAGCAAGTCCTGGCGCGGCGCTGCCGAGATCGAATAGGGGTTGGCGGCCCACCACAGTTCCCGAGTGAGGAAACGCCAGCGGAAGAACTGGCCCGCTTCCGTGCCGAGCTCGTCCAGGTGCTGGCCGCCGATGAACACGGTTACGACGTCGGCATTCTCACGTCGCACGTCCACGACCCGCAGACGGTGCCGGAACGCGGCTCGGATCGGAGTGATGAACCGAAACCAGATCAGCAGTCCGGCGACCAGGATGTAGAGAGCCGCCCAAAGCCAACGGGCTTTGGTGTTGCTGATGAAGTCGGCGCCGGTGGAGAACTGATGGCTGAACGCCAGGGCGATCGCAAGGTAGGTGTAGAGGTGGATGAAGTGCCAGGTCTCGTAACTCAGCCGGCGACGCGCGGCTCGGGCTGATGCAACCCCCACGCCAAGAAGAAGAAAGACCGCGACGGTGCCCATCAGGACGTCGGGATATGTAAGCACGAGTGTCGTGGTTTCGTGAACGACGTTGGTGTGCGCAGTGACGGCGTAGCCCCAAATGATCAACAAGGTATGGGCTACGGCGAGGCTGACGGTGTAGCGCCCGCCCATGGAGTGCCAGCGGGTGAGCCGATCCGCGCCCAGGCCACGCTCCAATGCCGGAACCCGTGCCATCAGGGCGAGCAGGACCACGATCGTGTAACCAGCCAGTAGACCGGTGATCCTTCCGGCGTTGGTGAGCCAGTCGCCGAGCCCGTTGACGTAGGTGGTGTCCTGCAGCCAGAGCAGCAGAACGGCCGCTGCACCGGCACCGATGACTAGCAGTGCAACTGCTGGGTTGAGGCTTACGTTGGCTGGGCCGCTGACACTGCGTCGGCCCAGAGCTCGGGGCAGGGTCGCGGTCATGTTGGCCAGTATTAGACGCCAATTTCTCCATTCCCTCTCGGTTCGCTGTGCGGGACCGATACAGAGAATCCTCAGCGGGTTTGTAGAGGAAACCCTGAAACACTCGACCTCGTGACTGTGTCCTCGGCTGCGGCGAGCCACACCGTGGCACCGGGACTGCGGGTCCTGATCGTCGACGACGAGCCGCGCCTGGCCGAGGTCCTTGCTCGGCTACTCACGCTCGAAGGGTGGCAGGCACGCTCCGCCTTGACGGGCCTGAGCGCCATCCAGGAAGCGCGCGATTTTCGGCCCCATGCTGTGGTGCTTGACGTTGGGCTGCCCGACATCGATGGCTTCGAGGTCCTGCGCCGGCTGCGGGATCTGGACCCGATGGTGTGCGTGCTGTTCCTCACCGCACGCGATGCGGTTGAGGACCGGGTTGCGGGCATCCGGGTCGGCGGGGACGACTACGTGACCAAGCCGTTCAGCATGGAAGAGGTCGCGGCCCGGCTGCGCGGCCTGGTCCGCCGCGCCGGCCTGACCCAGTCCGTCTCCGATGGTGCGATTACGGTCGGAGACCTGGTGATGATGGAGGATGCCCGCGAGGTCTGGCGAGGCGGCGTGGCAGTCGAACTCACGGTCACTGAGTTCGAGTTGCTCAGATTCCTCATGCGCAACCCCCGCCGGGTGCTGTCGAAGACTCAGATCCTGACGCAGGTCTGGGACTACGACTTCGGCGGCAGCGCGCATGTTGTGGAGCTGTACATCAGCTACCTACGCAAGAAGGTCGACGCAGGGCGTCCGACGATGATCCACACCGTCCGCGGCATCGGCTACATCCTCAAACCATCGTGAACACCGACACCCACACCGAGATCGACGCGCCCAGCCGACCGCGTCGCCTTCGGGCGGCGATGTCGCTACGGCGCCCCAGTCTGCGGCTACAGATCGTGCTGATCCTGCTGGGCCTGCTGCTCGTCACATTCGTGGCGGTCTCTGCCATTAGCTCGTTCGCCTTACGCGGCTTCCTTGTTGAGCGACTCGATCAGCAATTGGCCGCCGCTGGAAACCGGTTCTCGTTGAGCCTGGAACATCCGAGCGACCATGACACCGACAACACCGACCAGCTCAATGCGACCCAAGGCCAAGCTGTCGGCACGCTGGGTGCGCGCATCTTGAATGGCACCGTGACCGCGATCGCCGTGATCGGCCACGGCGCCGGCGAGTCCGCCGTCACCACGGACGACCGGAAGGTTCTGGCCGCCCTGCGACCGCGCAGCGGCGCACGCACGGTGCATTTCCCAGACTTGGGTGACTATCGCCTGCTGGTGACCCCCGGCGACGACGGGGACGTGCTGATTACGGGCCTGCCCGAGCATCCCGTCGATGACACGATCGCCCGGCTGTTGCTCATCGAGGCCAGCGTCTTCGCCGCATGTCTTCTGCTCGCCGGCGCAGCAACCACCGTGAGCGTTCGATGGTCGCTGCGTCCGCTGCACCGCGTCGCTTCGACGGCCCGGGAGGTGTCCAACCTGCCGTTATCGACCGGCACTGTGTCGCTACCCGACCGGGTAGCGATCGCCGCCCCGCAGACCGAGGCCGGGCAGGTCGCAGATGCGTTCAACCACATGCTCGAACACGTCGAATCCGCCCTGCACGATCGCCACGCGAGCGAGGACCGGCTCCGGCACTTCATCGCCGACGCCAGCCACGAACTCCGAACCCCCGTTGCCGTTATACGCAGCCACGCCGAGTACGCCGAACGCGTCGGCGGTCCTGACCTGGACACTGCGGTATCGGAGGCCCTCGCCCGTATCGCCGCGGAGTCTGACCGCATGGGTCACCTCGTCGAAGACCTGCTGCTACTGGCCCGCTTGGATGCCGGGCGCCCACTCGAACATGCACCCGTCGACCTCACCAGACTCGTCTTGGACGTGGTCAACGACGCTCGCGTGAGTGGACCAGAACACCACTGGCGCCTCGTGCTACCCAAGGCCGAGGTCGAGGTCATCGGGGATGCGCACGCATTGCATCAGGTCCTCGCGAACCTCTTGACGAACGCCCGCAGTCACACCGCTGCCGGAACGACCGTCCGCGCCACCCTTGCGGCGTCCCCTCCGGGTCAGGTTGTGATCACGGTCAGCGACGACGGTCCCGGCATTCCACCCGACGTCTTGCCCAGAATCTTCGAACGGTTCGTTCGAGCCCCCGCAGCCCGCGCCCGTCCTGAAGGCAGCGGACTCGGCCTATCCATCGTGGCAGCGATCGTCGCCGCCCACGACGGAACGGTCCACGTCACTAGCCGGGCCGGCGATACAAGTTTCACGATTCGCCTCCCCACGGTCTATCTCGGTAACGATGTTTCCGCCGGTGTTCATTAGTCGGGCGGATCATTCGTAGTACTGCACGAGGCAGAACTCGTGCTCTTCCGGATCGGTCATCACCATGACCACACCCTCGTTGTAGTCGTGTCTCTCGCCCGTCCACTTGCCACCGAGGTCTTCGACCTCCCGGCGCCCGGCGTCGATATCATCGACTTGGACGTCGAGGTGGATACGGACCTTCGCCGACTTCGGTTCGGCCACACGCTGAAAGGTCAGGCGCGGCTGCGGGTCTCGAGCGGATCCCACGGTGGCCCATCCCGGACCCTCGTGCTCGCCAGTGACGGGCATATCCAGGAGGGCGCTCCAAAACAACGCTAACCGCGCGGGTTCACGACAGTCGATCGTGATTCCGACCAACCCGTTTGCCATGCACGACACTGTGCCACCCACCGCGCCGGTCGAACGTAGGATCCCGGCGGCAGCCACCCGGTGGCGCATCGTCCTACGGGATGACCTTGATCATCCGTGATTCAATCGGCGTCAGGCGCCATAGCGCGGGGACGTTCAGTGAGCGCAGGCCGCCCAGCCGGGGCCGTCCATAGAGACGTTCACGCTCTGCGCGGTGTCGGGCAGGTCCGGCCCTAAAATGAGTATTGAGGTGCTGCCCCACGGCCGGCTCAGCCACAGAGCCAGCGTGACTGCACCATGGGTAACCCGGGTGCAGTCGAACCGGAGTCGCACCGTAAGAGTCGCGTGGTGACCGGCGCGGATCGTCGGCCGGTCGGAGCTGAGGACCACGACGCCGGGCACCCGAGTGCTCACCGCCTGCACGCGTTCGTCGAACCAGTCGTTGCTGCCCAGTTGAATGCGCTCGACGGTCGTGTGGGACTGGGTGTCCACCGTGACCTCGGACGCCCATGCACCGATGCGAGCGGGGAACAGCCCGGACATCTGCACGGCGATCGCTGCCGCGGTGACGAGGAGGACCGCCACCGCCGCCGCACCCAGCGCGAGGCGGCCGCGGTGCGTCAGACGACCGGCGCGGGGGTCGAGATGCGCCCACACCTGGTCGCTCAGCCAGGGTGTCGTCGGCACGGTGGTGAATGTAGCAGGACATTGCTACATTCAGAAGCGTGGTTCTGCTCAGTTGGACCTTCGCGGCCGTGCTGTTGATCGGGGTGGCGCGCGCGCTCGGCCTGCTCGCCCTGCCGTTTGAGAAGGTCAGCCGGGCCAGGGTCGAGAAGTTCGCCCGCCGTCAGTCGCTTCCGATCACCGCCGACAACGGGACGCCGGTCATCTGCTACCTCGCGACGACGCGGCGATGGCGCGGCTGCGGCCTGCTCGTCAGCGTCGCGCTCACGGTGGGCATTCCGCTCGTTGGCTTGATCTTTTGGGATTCCGACACGTCGGGAAACCTCAGCGTCAACGTTCTGGCCCTGTTCGCGGGTTGGTTCGCCGGAGCGGTGGTCGCGGAATGGCGCGTCAGTGTGGCCGCGCAGCTGCCCGGGCGGCGGCGCGCGGCCGTGCTGGAGCCCCGCCGACTGGCCGACTACCTGCTACGTCCGTCGCGGCTGGTGGCCGTGGCCGCCTGGGTCGGCCTGGGCTTTGGCGAACTGTCCGCGCTGGGGGGCCTCGCCGCCGGCCACTCGCGTGGGCTCCCGGTCGCGCTGCTGTGGATCGGGCTGACAGCCCTGATCGGAGCCGTGCTGATCACCGTCGGACGGCAGGTGCTCCTCCGCCCGCAGCGCGACGCCGCGCCCGATCTGATCGCTGCCGACGACGCGCTGCGCAGTCGGTCGTTGCACGTTCTTGCCGGCTCGTCCATCGCCATCGCCGGTTATCTGCTCGCCGCGTTCGTCCACGCGCTGACCCCCTACTCGACCATCCTCGCCGACGGGGTGGGCAGCCTGCTCGGCATGATCGGTGTGGTGCTCGCCCCGGTCCTCGGCTTCATCGTGGCGACGTCGGCCGTCGCGCCGATCCGGCGAGCGCATCGTCCGCTTGTCGCGGACAGCGCGCGGTGAGCACATCGTGATCCTCGACGTCGACACCGGCTCGCCCGTCCCGTCCTACGAACAAATCCGCGCCCAGTTGGCCACACTGATCGAGTCTGGCGCGCTGAGTGAGGGCGCGCGGCTACCCGCAATCAGGCAGCTGGCCGGTGACCTCGGGCTGGCGTCGGGAACCGTCGCCCGCGCCTACCGCGAACTGGACTCAGCCGGGCTGATCGTCAGTCGAGTGCGGCACGGGACGACGGTGGCAGCGCGTCCGCGTCCCACCCCGGCACAGACCCGCGACCGACTGGCAGACGCGGCCCGCTCCTATGCCAGCGTGGTCCGGACGCTGGGACTAAGCCGCGACCAGGCGATCAGCGCCTTCGATCACCACATCGGCCAGCTCCCGACGACCTGACCCCACACCTCCGAGCCACCGGCAGTTGTACATCGTCAGCCTGGCCCGCGGGCGCCAAAGATGCGACGATCAGTCCTTGTGATCGGCCGATTGCATCACCTGGTGTTGGACTGCCCGGAGCCTCGTTCGCTGGCCCGGTTCTACTCGCAGCTGCTGGGCGAGCCGATCACCTACGACAGCGATGACTGGGTGGTGGTGTCGACCAGTCCTCAGGCCTCAGGTCTCGCGTTCCAACTGGCGCCGGATCATCGCCCCCCAACCTGGCCCGACGCGTCGGTGCCGCAGCAGGTGCACATCGATGTCATGGTCGAAGACGTTGCGGCGGCCACGCCGAACGTGTTGGCGTTGGGAGCTCGGATGCTCAACGGCGAGCACGTGTTTGCCGATCCGGCGGGACACCCGTTCTGCCTGGTCAAGCGACCCGGATGGGCCGAGCCCATCTCAAACGACAGTCACGACGCCGGCCCCGATGACGTTGTGATCGTCTCGGCGTGACTCGACTGACGACGACCCAGTCCCGAACAGCATGAGCTCCGGGTCACCGAGGCTGGCGCGTCGCCTCGGCCTCGGCGACGCCGTCTTTATCGGACTGGGCGCCATGGTCGGCGCTGGGGTCTTCTCGGCGTTCGGTCCGGCGGCACGCGCCGCAGGCAGCGGTTTGCTGATCGGGCTTGCAATCGCAGCTGTCATCGCATTCTGCAACGCTGTGGCCTCAGCTCAACTCGCCGCGGCCTACCCCACGTCGGGCGGCACCTACATCTACGGGCGAGAACGTCTGGGCCACTGGTGGGGCTTCGTCGCGGGCTGGGCGTTCATCGCCGGCAAGACCGCGTCCTGCGCGGCGATGGCCCTCACCTTCGCCAGCTACGCCGTCCCTGACTCGTGGTGGGTACAGCGCGCCGCCGCGTTCGCCGCCGTCGTCGCGCTCACCGCGCTGAACTACCGCGGGATCACCCGCACCGCCACGCTGACTCGAATTCTAGTCGGGGTCGTGTTGCTCGTTCTCGTCAGCTTCGTCGTCGTGGCGCTCTCCTTCGGCCAGGTAAGCATCGACCGAATCGCTGGTGGTGGCGCGCTGTTTCACGCAGGCGGGTACGCAACCCTGCAAGCGGCGGGCCTGTTGTTCTTCGCCTTCGCCGGCTACGCACGCATCGCCACCCTCGCCGAAGAGGTGCGCGATCCCGAACGGACAATCCCGCGCGCCATCTCACTCGCACTCGCCGTCACCGTCGCTATCTATGCGCTCATCGCGATCACGCTGCTCGTCACCGCCGGACCGGATCGGCTGGCCGCCTCGACCACCCCCTTGATCACTGCCGCGCAGCAGGCTGGCGCTGGCGCACTTGCCCCGCTTGTTCGAGTCGGGGCCGCCTTGGCCAGTCTCGGGGCGTTGCTCGCGCTGATCGCCGGAATCGCTCGAACCGGCCTCGCCATGGCCCGGCACGGAGACCTACCAAGCTGGCTCGCCGGCGTCCACCCCCGCTATCGGGTGCCCCACCATGCCGAGATCGCGCTCGCCATCATCGTCGGAACCCTGGTCCTCACAACCGATCTCCGTGGCGTCATCGCTTTCTCGTCGTTCGGAGTCCTGATCTACTACGCCATCGCCAATGCCTCAGCGTTCACCCAGCCCCGCGACCAGCGACGCTGGCCGCGCTCGCTGAACGTTCTCGGTGCAGGCGGCTGCGTAGTCCTCGCCGCAACGCTGCCGTGGACAGCCGCTGTCACGGCAGCAACCGTCATTGCCATCGGCCTCGCCGGTCGAGTCATCGCCAGTTCTCGACAGCGGCGCGGGGCGCCAGTTGATAAGGCGGATCCCAGTGGTCGTGATAACACCCGAAATCAGGATCTGCCCAATTAGGTGGCTCGTCGCCGGAACTCGGTCACGGTGACTTCGCCGAACCGGCGAACGGCAACTGCAGTCAACCCGGCAAGTGCTGCTTCTTCGGAGCGATCGGTGGCGCTGCGCAGCGAGCGTCGAGCCGTAGCCAGTGTGTCGCCGACCAGGTACAGAGTTCGATACCGGGCCAGCCTTGCGCTGACGGTGGCTGGGGCGGCGTCGAGGCCATCGATCCGCGTCGTTAGTACCGGCGACCCGCCCGGCGCCAAGGCCGCGTCTGCCAGTGGGGCAAGGTCTGACTCGAGCGTGGCGTACGGGGCGAAACCGGCGCGGCCGGACGATGGTAGGAAGACCAGCGACGCGCCCCGCGCTCCGGAGTCCCCGATCGCGTCCGCGGCTGCGCGGTAGTCCTCGTACTTGTAGGGCGCGATCGCCTGGACCGAGGACGCGACCGCGGCCGCGACCAGCGTTGCGGCGACGAACAGTCGGACTGTGTGGGTGCCGCGAACCGCGGCGCGCCCCAGCAGGATCGCGACTGCCGGGACCGTGGAGATGGCGTAGCGCGCCACCAGATCGGGCGTGACGGTGGCGCCCACGATCAACAACACCGGTGGCGTCGTCGCCCAGGCCAGCAAAAACACGGTGGTTCGGCTGGGCCGCCGGCCCTGTCGCGATATCAATCCGGCGACCAGCGCGAGTCCGACGGTGACGCCGATGCCGCCGGCCAGATGGACCAGGACGTGGCTCGCGCCGATCAATGACAGCGGCGGAATCCAACCGATCTCCGATACTTGGCGATGTCCGAGCCACCCGATGGCCGCTGTGACGGTGAGGGCCAAAAGCCATGCCGGCACGAAGGCACGTCGCTGCGAGCGCGGAACATAAAGGACGTGGGCGAGGAGGGCGAAGGCTGCAAACATCTGCAATGCGACGGCGGCCACGACGCACGCCGTGTAGCGCAGGACGAGCCGCGCGGACGGTGCCTCACACGCGTGGACGAGGACGACGACCGACACCACCACAGCCGCCACCGCCAGCGCGTACGGTCGAGCGTCCTGCGCGTAGAAGGTCAACATCGGAGCCACGCTGGCAAGCCCGCCGGCCACCCACGCTTCCCGTCGCCCGTACCAATGCTCGGCCAGCCAACACACGCCGCCCACCGTGAGGGCCGCGCCGGCCACGCTGGGTAGGCGTAACCACACCTCGTCTGCAGGGATGCGCATGGTGTGGGCAATCCACAACCACCCGTGCATGAGTAGGTAGTACAGGGCCAAGGGCACATCTGTGTGTCCGAGCAGCCCCGCCAATCGAGGCAGGGAACGTTCCGCGGCGCCGTCGGTGATCGCCTCGTCCCACGACAACGCCTGTCGTCCGAGAGTTGCCAGTGCGATGGCCATCGACACTGCGGCCCACACCCACCCGGGGCTTCGCAACGCGTGACCGGCGCGATACCCAGTGGTGCGCAGTGTCAGCACGACTCACTATGCGCGAAAGCAAATGTGGGGACGATGTGCCGGTGTGGAGCGTCGCACTCACTGCGCTCGTGACCTGGTGGTCGGGAACACTGAACTCGCTCAATGGCACCGGTTCGATCCGCTGCACTTCGAAATCCAGGGCATCGTGCCGATCGCATATTCAGTCTTCGCCGTCAGTCTCGGCGTTGCTGCCGGCGCCGTGCTGCGCCGCACCCTGCCGGCGCTGGGCGTGACGATCTTCGGATACGCGGCAGTGCGCCTGTATTGCCGGCGTGATCAAACCGCCCCCTCATTGCGTCGCTGTCATTGATCGACCAGCCATGAATAAGTGCCTCAGCGACGTCGGCTTCGTAGTCACTACGAAGTACCAGCCCGCGGACCGGTACTGGACGTTTCAATTGATCGAGAGCGGCATCTTCATCGCCCTTGCGACCGCCCTGCTCGCGATCTGCGTCATTTTCGTGCGGCGCCGCGACGCGTGATCAGACGCCGGCGGCGGTCACGATCGCGTCGGTGACGAACCCAGCGATCAGCCCGATCAGCAGGCCGATGGCGAGCAGATCCGTGCGACGGGCGCGCGCGGCAATGCCCAACAACTGTGCGACGACGTAGATGATGGATCCCGCCGCGAGAGTCAGGAACGCGACACTGACCGCCTCAGACGTAAAGTTGTGCCCAACTGCAGTGCCGACGAACGTCGGCCCACCGCCGATGAGCGCCATGCTCAGCAGGAACCCCCACGACGGCCGGCGCGGCACGCCGGCGTCGTCGACATCTCCCGACAGCGGGGCGACGATACCGAACCCCTCGGTGGCGTTGTGCAATCCGAACCCGACGACCAGCAAGGTCGCCAAGGCGATCTCACTGCTCGCCGCGGCCTGCCCGATCGCCAGGCCCTCGGCGAAGTTGTGCAGTCCAATGCCCACCGCGATCAACAGCGACATCCGCTTCGCCGGAGACCACGACGCAATCCCGCCGAGGCGAGGGGGCCGCTCATCGACGGACATCGCTCCCGGCCCGCCGCGGCCCCGAGGCTGGCGCGCTCGATCCAGGTAGCGGTCGTAACCGACCAGCCCAAGTAGGCCGACGGCCAGGCCGAGCGCGAACAACGACCCGTAGCCGAACACCGGCGCCAGACCGCCGTCATGGGAGTGCACGGCGGCAAGCGCGCCATCGATGGGCTCCCAGGCTGCCGAGAACACATCCCACACCAGGAACAGCAGGATGCCGACCGCGGTCGCGTTCAAGATCAACTTCAAACCGGGCATCGGCTTGCGCAACCGGCCCAGCGGTAACCCGATCACGATCGTGGCGCCGGCGATGAAGCCGAGCACCAGAGTCTTGGAGAAATCCACGTCAGCCCCTCAAGTCCTGTCTTCTTCTGCCCTCTTCGTTAGGCGAGCCTTACCTACTTATCCGTCTTACGCAACCGACCACTGCTGGAGGCGCGGCAGGTCGGGCTACAGCCGGAAGCTTTGCGCCGGGTGATAGAGGTGATCGGCCTCGCTGACCGCGGTTGTGGCGTCGATCCAACCTTCGATCTCCACGCGCGGGGTTCGCCCCGTCCGACGGGGCCGAGCTGTCGCTTCTTGTGCCGGGAGAGGGCGATGATGCGTTGGGCGCCGAGACCGTCAACCGACGACCTGTCGCTCATCAACCGGAACACGATCGACCACGCATCAGCCGACGCAATACAAGTGTGGTGCGCCGCCAGGGACTCGAACCCCGAACCCGCTGATTAAGAGTCAGCTGCTCTGCCAGTTGAGCTAGCGGCGCCGGCCGTGCTGGTCCTTGGACCGAGGCGAAACACTACCAGTCTTCGGCAACTGCTCCGGCCATCGGATACGCCTCGTCCGGCGTGCTCCGAGGTTGTGAGCAGCGGCACGGTCGGGACTATCCGGGAACCAGTCCCGCTCCAGAACGGACTGTATTGGACGTCGGCGCCAGCACGGGCGCCCGAGAACAGATGGGGTCCGGTAGATGAGCGCACTTCGGCGAGTTGGTGCCACGGTGAGCGCGGTGGGCGTAATGGTCGCGGCGGGTCTGTGGGCAGCCGCTGCGGCGGATGCGCACGTGACGGTGAACTCGCCCAGCGCTACCCAGGGCGGGTATGCGGTACTTACCTTCCGGGTGCCGACCGAGAGCGACACGGCGAGCACCACCGAGCTCAAGGTGCAGTTGCCGGGTGACCACCCGCTTGCTTCGGTGTCTGTACAGCCACACCCGGCGTGGTCCTTTACCGCAGCGAAGGCAAAGGCGATCCAGACCTACAGCGATGGCACCGTGGTGTCCTGGATCGAGGTACCTGCGGCGGGCAGCAGCGCCGAACCCGAGCACCCGGCGCCCACCTCGCAACTGGTGGCGGCAGGTGCGGCCGATCCGGCAGGGACGCAGAGCACTACGGCCGCCCGCCCCACGGTCACTGGGAGCTCGGCGGCGAAGAAGGACACCCCAAGCAGCGGGGCCGCGACCACCGGCATCGTCCTAGGGGCGCCGGGGTGGTCCTGGGCGCAGCGGCGTTGGGGCTGACCCTGCTGCGCCGCCCGAGGAGTGCGGGCGTCGAATAGTCATCCGACCAGGGACGCAGTGTGCCGAGCAGACCGGAACGCTCTGGCCTGCGGAGTAGCGTTCGTGGACGTTGAACACCCAGCTGACGTTGATTCTGGAGCACGCCGTGTGGCGCACTCTTATAGATGTCGTCGTGGCGCTGCACTACGGGTTCCTGGCCTACCTCGTGGTGGGTGGCTTCGTGGCATGGCGCTGGCCGAGAACCATCGGGCTGCATGTGCTGGCGGCGATCTGGGCACTGCTGATCGTCACCACCCACGTGCCGTGTCCGCTCACGGCCGCGCAGAACAACTTCCGCGAGCACGCGGGGATGCAGCCGCTGTCCGACAGCTTCATCAACCTCTACGTCAAGGGCACGCTCTACCCCACTGGGCAGCAGACCTTGTCGCAGCTGCTGGTGGGGCTGGTCGTGCTGATCTCGTGGGCGGGGTTCGCCCATCGCTGGGCCGACGTCCGGCGTACTCGAGTGGCGGAGCGGTAGTACTTAACCAGGCACGCCACTCACAGCACGACCGACAAACTCATGATGAATCCGAATGCGACCACAGAGACGGCGGTCTCCATCACTGACCAGGATTTGAACGTCTCACCGACGGTCAGCCCGAACGACTCCTTGACCAGCCAGAACCCGGCATCGTTGACGTGTGACAGGAACAGCGAGCCGGCGCCGATCGCCAGCGCCAGCAATGCGGTATGGGTAGGGCTGAGGCTGCTTGCCAGCGGCGCGACGATCCCGGCAGCGGTGATGGTGGCAACCGTCGCCGATCCCGTGGCCAGGCGCAGCGCAACGGCGACCAGGTAGCCGAGCAGAAGGATCGATAGGTGCGCACTGTTCGCGAACTTCGCCACCGAGTCGCCCACCCCCGCTCCGATCAGGGTCTGCTTGAACCCACCGCCTGCTCCGACGATCAGGATGACCGCGGCAACCGGCCCAACGCTTGCTCCGATGCGCGATGAGATCTTTCCGCCGTCCAGCCCAACCGCGTAGCCGAAGGTGACCATGGCCAGGAGGACCGCGAGCGTCAGCGCGACGAGCGGTTCGCCGATGAAGTCGAGAACTGTGCGGGACATCGGCGGGTGTTTGGCGTCGGTCCAGATGATGTCGGCCAGCCCCTTCGACAGCATCAGGGCGACCGGGAAGATGATGGTGGCCAGCGTGATCCCGAACGACGGCGGCCGTTTGACGTCCTCGTGCTGCGACTTGCTAGCCGTTGTGTCGACCCCACCGGCATAGGCGGGCGGTCCGACCGGGACAACGCGGGCGATGAGGATCGACAGCAGCGGGCCGCAGAGCACCACGGTCGGGATGGCCACCACGATCCCCAACGCGAGGGTCGTACCGAGCGAGGCGTGCACCGCAGCGATTGCGATCAGCGGTCCCGGGTGTGGCGGGATCAGTCCGTGCAGCACTGACAGACCCGCCAATGCCGGGATGGCCACCCGCATCAGCTTCAACTTGGAGCGCTGGGCGACAAGCACGATCACCGGCAACAACAGCACGAGGCCGATCTCGAAGAACATCGGCAGACCGATGACCAGTGCGACCAGCGCCATTGCCCACGGCACCATCGCCTTCGATGCTTTGGACAGCAACGCATCGATGATCGTGTCGGCGCCACCAGAATCGGCTAGGAGCTTTCCCAGCATGGCGCCGAGCGCGATCAGCAGACCAACCTCCTGCAGCGTGCTGCCGACGCCGCTCTCGAAATTGGAAATGATCTTGGGCAGCGGGACGCCCGCAGCCAGGCCCACGAACGCAGAGCCGGCGACGAGCGACAGGAATGGGTGCATCTTCAGCACCGCGATCAACACCACGATGATCGCGATACCGATGAGAGTGACCAGCGTGAGTCGCGTGTCGTGCGAGCCCCACGGCTTGGCTGCTGCTGCGGCGGCGAGTGTTGCGTTCACCGGCCGGCACCCGATTGCCCGTCGACTTGGGGAAGCAGGCCCAGTCGGTCAGCGATCTGGTCAGACTCTGCGGCAGAACTGGCGGCGATGTCGATGGTGATGGATGCCTCCTCCGAAGTTGGTGGCTCGAGCGCATCGAATTGCGAGTCCAACAGTGAGATGGGCATGTAGTGACCGTGGCGTGACATCAGCCGACGATGGATGTCCTCTCGAGTGCCGGCCAAGTAGACGAACACGACGTGATCGCCCCGCAGGACATCGCGGTAGCTTTTCTTCAACGCCGAGCAAGTGATAATGCCCGGCTCGCCGGCGGCGGTGTGATCGGTGATCCAGGCCGCTACATTCGCCAACCATGGCCCGCGGTCCTCGTCGTCCAGGGGGTGCCCGGCCGCCATCTTCGCGACGTTGGCTGGCGGGTGGAGGTCATCCCCCTCTTCGAAGTCCCATCCGAGCCGGCCGGCGAGTAAACCGGCCACGGTGGACTTCCCACTGCCGGAGACGCCCATCAGTACGAGCACCGGTAATTGCCCAGCTGACATCCTGGCTCCCTGGCGACTGAATTGAAACAACGGCAAAACAACCCGGCAGCAGTACCTGTGTCAAGTACCTGGTTAGCTTGCTGGCCGGCAACAGCATTGGGGTGAGTGACGGGGCTCGAACCCGCGACATCCTGGACCACAACCAGGTGCTCTACCTGCTGAGCTACACCCACCATGCCCGCCCGTGGGAGACGCGCGGAGCCGCGTCAGTCTAGCGGGTTCGCGGCGGTTGTTTGACCGTTGGCCAACACCTCGGTCGCCGCGGCCTGGGCCTGCTCGGTGGACGGGCCGGGGTCGGGGACGAAGATGGCCCGGCGGTAGTAGGCCAGCTCCAGGATGCTCTCCTGAATGTCGGCCAGGGCGCGGTGCGCGAGCCCCTTCGGTGGCTGCGCGAAGTAGACCCTGGGGTACCAGCGCCGCGCCAGTTCCTTCACCGAGGAGACGTCGACCATCCGGTAATGCAGGAACCCGTCGAACGTGGGCATGTCCCGGACGATGAACCCACGATCGGTCCCGATCGAGTTGCCGCACAGTGGCGCCGTACCCGGCTCCGGGACGAACCGTTGCACGTACTCGATGACCTGCCGCTCAGCATCGCCCAGAGTGATCTGCGAAGTGCGCACCTGATCGGTCAGTCCGGACGAGGCGTGCATGTCGCGGACCACTGGCAACATCGCGTCGAGGATCTCGTCGGCGGCATGGATCACGATGTCGATGCCTGGGTCCAGCGGGGTCAGCTCACCATCGGTGACAATCACCGCGATCTCGATGAGTGCGTCGCGGGCCAGGTCCAGACCGGTCATCTCGCAGTCAACCCACACGAGGCGGTCCGCGGTGCTCTTGGAACTCACGTCGGCAGCCTAGTGGCGTGCAGTTCGCGCGGAGTCGATCCTCCGGTCTTGACATCGACGGGTCGCCTCGCTCACCGTTGCGTCATGAGCGGCGACGAGGTGGATCAAGATCGTATTGACACGGTGCTCGACGATCTCGAGGGCAGCTGGGTGGGCTCACCCAGTCAGCTCGAGTACGAGATCGAGTTCGCCGACTTCCTCACGGCGGTGCGCTTCATCGACGAGCTCGCACCAGTCTGCGAGGAGCGCGATCATCATCCGGATCTGACGATCAGCTGGCGCACGGTCGGCATCGTCCTGACCACACACAGTGAGGGTGGGGTCACGGAGGCGGACCTGTCGCTGGCTCGCGAGCTCGACCGCATCGCCGCCGAGCTACCGATGGCTGACGACTGACCGAGCTCGACCGGTCACGGATGGCCACAGTGCCCCCGGCAGGAATCGAACCTGCGGCCAAGCGCTTAGAAGGCGCCTGCTCTATCCGCTGAGCTACGGGGGCCGTGGCACGCCGGGCGTGCGGGGGCCATCGTAGTGCGAGCGGATCGCCGTCGTGGCGGGGTTTCCCGGTCAGCCGAGCCTGGATTTCGGGTTGGACAGTCGCAGTGAGTAGTCAGGGTCGCGGGTGTCCTGGACGTGTCCGGTGGCGGCCAGCAGGCCGAGGACGAGCAGTCCCAGCAGGAGCAATAAGGCCATCATGGCGAGAATTATCCGGCCACCAATTTACTGCCACCAGTGGCAGTAAAGACAGTCTTCATTGATTTTCTGCCAATCCGCTGGCAGGCTGGCCCGGTGACCGTCCGATCCGTAGTGGCGCTGGCCATTCCAGGGGTGCAGCCGTTCGAGCTCGGCGTGGCCTGCGAGGGTTTCGGGGTCGACCGGACCGATGACGGGGTGCCGGCGTACGACTTTGCGGTGGTCTCCGAGGACGACCAGCCGGTGACCACCTCGCAGGGTTGGACGATCACCACCGAGCACCGCCTGGACCGAGCTGACGAGGCCGATCTGCTGGTGGTGCCTGCGGCGGGCAATCGGATGCGCGGCTCGACCGCAATGCTCGACGTGCTCACCCGGGCCGTCGACCGCGGCGCGATCGTGATGAGCGTCTGTGTCGGGGCGTTCATGCTCGGCGATGCCGGACTGCTCGACGGGCGCGAGTGCACCACGCATTGGAAGCACGCTGATCGGCTCGCCGCGGAGTTCCCGAACACAACCGTGCACCCGAAGGTGCTCTACGTCTGCGACGGGCCGGTCTACACCAGTGCCGGCACGTCGGCCGGGCTCGACCTTTGCCTGCACATCGTCCGGCAGGATTATGGGGCAGTGATCGCAAACAAGGTGGCGCGGCGGATGGTGATGCCGCCGCACCGTGACGGTGGGCAGGCGCAATACGTCGACCCGCCGTCACGCGGGGTGCCGTCGCGCGGGCCGATGAGCGGGGTGATGGCCGAGATCCTCGACGACCTGTCCGCACCGCACTGCGTCGAGTCGATGGCCGCGGCGGCGACGATGAGCCCGCGCACGTTCGCCCGCCGGTTCCGCGAAGAGGTCGGCGTCTCGCCGCACGCGTGGCTCACCCAGCAGCGGGTGCTGCTGGCCCGCGAACTGCTCGAGTCGGGACACGATTCGGTTGATCGGGTCGCCGAGGTGGCCGGCTTCCCGGACGCCACCGCGATGCGTCATCACTTCGGCAAGCAGGTCGGCACGTCGCCGATGCGCTACCGGCGTGCCTTTCGCGCCCATCGCTGAGCGTGCGCTGTCTTTAACCGCTCGGCCGCTGCGGGACGCCCGGACTAACGTCAGCGCCATGTCCAGGCGGCTATCCGCGAGGTTGTGGGCGAGCGTGGTTGCCGCTGCGTTGGTGCTTGCCGCCGGGTGCTCAGTTGACGGGACGGCCGATCGCCGAAGTTCATCGACTCGGCCGCCTCCCGGTCCCGGCATAGCGGGGACCGGGACACTGCCGAATCCGGCCAGTGCCTGGCCGGCGGCCGGATTCGACGCCCGGCATTCATCGGGAACGACGGCCGTCGGTCCGCAGACCGGCCGGGTGCGCTGGCAGAAGCAGCTGGGCGGCAGCGTCACTCCCGGTCCGGTCATCGGTGTCGACGGCAGCGTGCTCGCTGCGACCAATGCCGGTGTGCTGCATGCGTTGAACCCGGCCACCGGGCAGGAGCGCTGGGCGTTCGACGGAATGAGTCGCTACGGCAGCGACCTCTCGACCAGTCCAGCGGTGCTCGGCGACGGGACCATCCTCTGGCCGGGTCCCGGTGACATGTTGTTTGCGCTGAGCAGCGCCGGTCGGGAGCTGTGGCACGAGCAGTTCGCTGGTCAGCCGTTGTCGCCGGCCATCGCTGGTGTCGGGCGGGTCTATGTCTCAGACCTGGCGGGGCACCTGACTGCGCTGCAGGTAACTGGAGTGTCACATCGCGTCGTCTGGACGCTCGAGCTGCACACGAGCAATGACTACGCCAGCGCGACAGTCGGGCCGGATGGCACCGTCTACACCGCGGCGGACCACGATCTGGTTGCGGTCCGTGACCTCGGTGACTCGGGGACGGAACTGTGGCGCCGGAAGACGGCCAGCACGGTGGAGGTATCAAATCCCGTCGGGCCGGACGGCACTGTCGTCCTCGGAACGAATGGTGACAAGGAATTCGGCGTTCGGTCCGACGGATCCACTGGGTGGGCGTTCGACAAGAACAGCTACACGTATTCCTCCGCGGTGGTCCGCCCGGACGCAATCGCCTACTTCGGAGACAACGCGGGTCATCTACGGGCGCTGAACAGCCAGACCGGCAAGCTCATCTACGACGTGCAGGGCTCTGCAGAGCGGCGCACTGCCAGCATTTGGACCTCGCCGGTAGTCGATGCCCACGGCGATGCCTACGTCGCCACCGTGACCGGCCACATCTACGGCTTCGATGCGCGCGGACATCAGCTCTTCGACGTCGCGACGGGATCACAGATCGACTGCTACCCCTCCATCGACGCCGACGGCACTCTCTATATCGGGTCGACCAGCGGCGTGCTGTACGCGGTCGGTGGTAGCTGATCGGTTCGTCCACAGGCGCTGCGTTGTGCACAGCTGGTCATCGGGGCATGCACACGGCACCGCCGCGCGGTCTGCTGGTCCGACGCGCACCGGACCGGTGCGCCGCCGCTCTCGCAGACGCCGGAGGTCTGACATGTTCGATACCTACATCACCGTCATCGGCAACGTAGTCGACGACCCCGCCCTACGCACGACGTCCAGTGGCCGCCCGGTGACCAGCTTCCGGGTTGCCTCGACCGCGCGCCGCCGCAACCCGGAGACCAATCAGTTCGAGGACGCGTCGCGGTTCTTCGTTTCCGTCGTGTGCTGGCAGGACATGGCCCATCACGTGGCCCGATCGATCCACAAGGGGCAGCCCGTCGTCGTCACCGGCCGGATCGCCACTCGGGAATACACCAAGGACGAGCAGTTGCGCGCGACGTATGAGATCACCGCCGATGCGGTCGGGCCGAACCTGGCCCACGGGTTCAGCGAGTTCACCAAGGTGCGCAGGGGAGCGGTGTCCACCTCGGTCGACGTCGGCGCCGACGGCATGTCAGCGGATCTCACCGACGAGGTGCTGGCCCAGCTCACCGGAGCACGCCCGGAGGCCGCTGCCGCGGCGCCGCAATAGAGCGGCTGCGGGAGGGTAGCTCGACGATGGCAGTGCTCGGCAGACGACCTGCGCAGCATTGATCCGAATCCGGGCCGGCCAGCGCCGCCTCTCTCCGCTGGGACCTCCGCGCGGCCGCCTCGGCGGCGACGGCCGTCGCAGCGGTGCGGGCCAAGCTGCGACAATGGCCTGCGGAGTGTGTCCCGACCCCGAGCGGGTAGGCCGCGCTCGGCTCAGCGGCCCGGACCGCGAGCGACCCGATGACGCAGACGACTTGGAGCAGGAACCACAGTGGCGCAGTTCATTTACACCATGTACAAGGTGCGCAAGGCACACGGCGACAAGGTGATCCTCGACGATGTCACGTTGTCGTTCCTGCCCGGCGCCAAGATCGGCGTCGTCGGCCCGAACGGCGCCGGCAAGTCGAGCGTGCTGAAGATCATGGCAGGGCTCGACCAGGCGTCCAACGGTGAGGCCAACCTCGCGCCCGGGGCCTCCGTCGGCCTGCTCCAGCAGGAGCCGCCGCTGGACGAGACGAAGACGGTCCGGGAGAACGTCGAGGACGCGGTGACCGAGCTACGCGGCTGGCTGGCCCGGTTCGAAGAGGTCTCCAACGCGATGGCCGAGCCGGACGCCGACTTCGACTCCTTGCTCACCGAGCAGGGCGACCTGCTGGAGAAGATCGAGCATGCCAACGGCTGGGAACTCGACAGCCGTATCGAGCAGGCGATGGACGCCTTGCGCTGCCCGCCCGGCGACGAGTCGGTGACCCAGTTGTCCGGCGGCGAGCGCCGCCGCGTCGCGCTGTGCAAGCTGCTGTTGGAGCAGCCGGACCTGCTGCTGCTGGACGAGCCGACCAACCACCTCGACGCCGAGAGTGTGCAGTGGCTCGAGCAACACCTGGCCAAGTACCCAGGCGCCGTGCTGGCCGTCACCCACGACCGGTACTTCCTGAACAACGTCGCGGAGTGGATCCTCGAGATCGACCGCGGTCACACCCACCCCTACGAGGGGAACTACTCCACGTATTTGGAGAAGAAGGCCGAGCGGTTGGCCGTGCAAGGTCGTAAGGACATCAAGCTGCAGAAGCGGCTGACCGACGAGTTGGCCTGGGTGCGGCAGAACGCCAAGGGCCGGCAGACCAAGAGCAAGGCGCGCCTGCAACGCTACGAAGAGATGGCCTCCGAAGCCGAGAAGACCCGCAAGCTCGACTTCGAAGAGCTGCAGATCCCGCCCGGTCCCCGACTTGGGACCGTGGTGGTGGAAACCAGCCACCTCGACAAGGGCTTCGGCACCCGGATGCTGATCAAGGACCTGTCGTTCTCATTGCCGCGTGGTGGCATCGTCGGAGTCATCGGCCCGAACGGCGTCGGCAAGACGACGCTGTTCAAGACCATCGTCGGGCTGGAGTCCCCGGACTCCGGCGAGGTGAAGGTCGGCGAGACGGTGAAGATCAGCTACGTCGACCAGAACCGGTCCGGCATCGATCCGAAAAAGACCCTGTTCGAGGTCGTCTCGGACGGGCTGGACTTCATCCAGGTCGGTCAGGTGGAGATGCCCTCGCGGGCCTACGTCTCGGCGTTCGGCTTCAAGGGCCCGGATCAGCAGAAGCCGGCCGGGGTGCTCTCCGGCGGAGAACGCAACCGATTGAATCTGGCGCTCACCCTCAAGGAGGGTGGCAACCTGCTGATGCTCGACGAGCCGACCAACGACCTCGACGTGGAGACCTTGGGTTCTCTGGAGAACGCGCTGCTGGAGTTCCCCGGCTGCGCCGTGGTGATCAGCCACGACAGGTGGTTCCTGGACCGGATCGCCACGCACATCCTGGCCTGGGAAGGCACCGACGACGACCCGGCCAAGTGGTTCTGGTTCGAGGGCAACTTCGAGTCCTATGAGCAGAACAAGGTGGAGCGGCTCGGCGCTGACGCGGCTCGCCCGCACGCTGTCACCTATCGCAAACTCACTCGCGACTGACCGACCGTTTCGGTGCACTGATGGACGCCAGCTGACCATCTCTGCACCGAAACCGGAGAAGGGGAGGGGTTGTGGCGAGGTTCGTCCACCCGGTGCACATGCGCTGGTCCGACATGGACGCCTTCGCGCACGTCAACAACTCCGCCTATCTTGCCTATCTCGAGCAGGCCAGGGTGGCGATGTTTTTCGACCGCTACGACGGGACCTTCTCCCGCGGTACCGTCGTCGCCCGGCATGAGATCGACTACCTGCGGCCGATCGTCTACCACCCCGATCCGCTGCGTCTCGAGCTGTGGGTCGAGGACATCCGCGGCGCGTCATTCCTGGTCCGCTACGAGGTCTTCGACGCCGACCGACTCTGCGCGCGCGCGGCGACTCGCCTCGTGCCGTTCGACTTCCAGACCGACCGGCCACGCCGGCTGACGCCGACCGAGTCGTCGATCCTGGCCGGGTTCGCCGATGGCTCCGAGCGGGCCGACCGGTGACCGGCCCGTCGAGCGAACTCGCCGGGTGGTCTGATCTGGCGCCGCTGATCCGCCGCGCCGCCGCGCTCGATCCGGCCGTGATCGTCCGACTCACCCTCTCCGACGGGGTGCGATCGGTGTGGGTGCAGTTGCCGTTCGACGTGCTGGGTGCCCGCACCGTCCCGGCCGAACCCGACGCGCCGGCCTTCGACCTGGTCGGCGGCGGTTCGGACGTACTGAGCTGGCTGGACGGCATCCGCCTCGAGGCGCCCCCGAGTATCGACCTGGCCTGGCCGGGCACATTGCCGCCGCGGCGCGGGTGGCAACGCCTGGACCGGGTGCCGGACTCCGCGATCCGCGAGGTGGTGCGCGCCGGAGCCCTGGAGATCAAGGGCTTGTCGACGCCGGGAGGAAGCGGGTCTCCGCGTACCGAGCAGGCGCTGCTCGACGCGGTGGTACTCACCGCCACGCAAGGCACGGTGTCCGCACCGATCACGCTGCGCAGCCTTGCGGCGCTCACCCGGATGGGGTTCCTGCCGCGCGATTCCGAAGCGGCCGTCGACGTCGCCGGCCGGTGGATGCGGGTGGCCGCTGAGTTCGGTTCGGTCTATGCCGAACGCGCAGGCGGCGTCCTCAACCTGCTCAGCTGACCGAGCGTTCCGGCCGCCTCAGTCAGCAGTGGTGCGCAGCCAGACGGTGGTGTTGGCGGGTAGTTCGCCGGCCGAATGGAGTGCCTCCGAACTGAGCAAAACTTCACCGGTCGGGCCGGGCAGCGGACCGTCGGTCAGGTTGATCGCGACGGTGACGTCGCTGCCTCGCCGGAAGGCCAGGACGCCGTCCACCGAGTCCACCCAGCTGAACTGCGAACCGAGCAGCGCCGGCAGCGAGTGCCGCAACCGCAGCGCGGAGCGATACATCTGCAGCGGCGAGTCAGGCTGATCGGCCTGATCTGCCGCGGACTGGCCGGCCCACTGCGCTGGCATCGGCAGCCAGGGCCGCCCGGAGCTGAAGCCGAACGGGGGAGTGTCCCCGCACCACGGCATCGGCACCCGCTCGCCGTCGCGGCCGCGCTG
The DNA here is from genome assembly GCA_051001975.1 of Jatrophihabitans sp. Classification (GTDB taxonomy): domain Bacteria; phylum Actinomycetota; class Actinomycetes; order Mycobacteriales; family Jatrophihabitantaceae; genus DATAEG01. The sequence goes on along the minus strand of JBPCMU010000017.1, from coordinate 49,443 downwards.
GGTGTGCCCGCTGCGTTCCCACGTGGGATCCCGCAGGGCTCCATCGGGCAGCTCGACGTTCTGCAGCCCGAGCTCGTCGCCGTTGTAGATGTAGGCGGCGCCGGGCAGCGCGAGTTGCAGCAGTGACGCGGCCCGGCCCCGCGCCGCGCCGGCCTCGCCACCGCCGTAGCGGGTGGCGTGGCGAATCACGTCGTGATTGGACAGCACCCAGGTGCATGGAGCGCCCACGTAGGCCATCGCCGCCAGTGAGTCGTCGATCGCCCGGCGGAAATTCTCCGCGCCCCACTCCGCCAGCACCAGCTCGAAGTTGAAGGTCAGGTGCAGCTCATCGGGACGGACATAGCGCGCCATCCGCTCCGGGTCGTCCACCCAGGCCTCGCCGACCACCATCACGCCCGGGAACTCGTCCAGGACGGACCGGAAGCCGCGCAGGTATTCGTGCACCTGCGGCTGGTCGAACCGCGGATCGTCGGGGATCTGGGCGTGCGCGGTGGGCATCGCGACGACGTCGGGCAGGCCCGCCGGCTTGGCCATCCCGTGCGCCACGTCCATCCGGAAGCCGTCCGCGCCATGCTCCACCCAGAACCGGATGATGCGCGCAAACTCGGCCGGGATCTCGGGATTCTCCCAGTTCAGATCCGGCTGCTCGGGTGCGAAGAGATGCAGGTACCACTGCCCGTCGGGAACCCGCGTCCAAGCCGGGCCGCCGAACATCGCCGGCCAGTTGTTCGGCGGCAGTTCGCCGTCGTCGCCCTTGCCGTCGCAGAAGATGAACCGCTCCCGGGCCGCGCTACCCGGCGCTGCGGCCAGGGCTTCGACGAACCAGACGTGCTGATCGGAGAAGTGGTTCGGGACGATGTCGACGGTGACCTTGATGCCGTGCCGGTGCGCCGCAGCGACCAGTTCGTCGAAGTCGGCCAGCGTGCCGAACATCGGGTCGACATCACACGGGTCGGCAACGTCGTAGCCGTTGTCGACCATCGGTGAGGTGTAGAACGGGCTGATCCAGACAGCGTCCACGCCGAGGCCGGCGAGGTAGTCCATCCGTCCGGTGACGCCGGGGAGATCGCCGTTCCCGTCGCCGGTCGAGTCGGCGAAGCTGCGCGGGTAGACCTGATAGAAGACCGCGTTCTTCCACCACGCGGGGTCTTCGGTGCGGTCGTGCCGGACGATCGCCGGAAGGGTGTCCGGGGCTGCGGTGTCGGCCACGGGGGTGCTGGTCACGGGCTACTCCTGAACTGGGCATGGGACGGTCGTAAGCGTTACCGACCACGCTAGCTGGATCGATGCAGAACTCGCTACGGGGCGAGGAGAATTCCTCAGTTGGGGATGTTGCGCATGCTGTCTGCGGCGGTCGTCAGATAGGCCCAGAGCTGGTCTCGGGCTTCCTCGGCCAGGTCGAGTGAATCCACCGCGGCGCGCATGTGCCGCAGCCAGGCATCGCGCTCGGCGACGCCGATGCGGAACGGTGCGTGCCGCATCCGCAGCCGCGGGTGGCCGCGCAGTTCGGAATAGGTGCCCGGCCCGCCCCAGTACTGGATCAAGAACATTCGCAGCCGGTCGGCCGCCGGGCCGAGATCGTCCTCGGGGTACAGCGCGCGCAGCGCCGGATCCGTGGCGACGCCGGCGTAGAACCGGTCGACGAGTAACCGGAACGTCTCCTCGCCGCCGATGGCGTCGTAGAGCGTGGTGCGCTGCGGTCGACTGGTCACCGTGTCATTGTCCGCCCGTGGATGTCGGCAATGATGATGTGGGGGTGCCTCAGGCAGCATCAAACCCGCAGCGGGTCGCCGGCCTGCTGCCTCGATTGCCCTTCACGATCAGCTTCCTGATCGTTCTGGCGTTGGTGAACGTCCTCTTCGCGCCGCGCGCGGTTGACGGTCGGCACCGGATGATGCTGGCGGCCAGCACCAACCTCGCGCACCTGCGCCACGGGCGGCTGGACACCCTGGTCAGCAGCGCGTTCGTGCTGGACGAGGTTCACCTCTGGGTGTGGTGGGTCGGTACGGCTGCGGTACTAGCCGGCGCCGAGATCTTTTGGCGATGGCGGGCCGCTGCGATCTTCGCCGCCGCCCACGTCGGCGCGACCGCGGCGGTGGCCGCGGGGCTGGCGATCAGCATCGGTGCGGATCGGTCGACGGCGGCGAGCGAGCACGCCGTGGACGTCGGGATCAGCTACGGCGCGGTCGCGCTGGCCACTTCGATGACGATCGCCTGGCCTGGTGTTCTGCGCTGGTTATGGGCGGCCGGCTGGCTGGCCGGCACAGTGGACGACGTCGTGGCCGACCGTACGTTTGCCGACGTCGGCCACCTGCTCGCCGCCCTCATCGGATTGGGGGTTGCGGTGGCCGTGGCCCGCACCGGTCGGGCCCCGCCGCGCGCGCTGACGGCAGCTGGTGCCGCCAGCGCGCTGTCCGCTGGTTTCGCGGTGACCGAATTGGATGCGCCTGCCTTCGCCGTGCCTCTGGTGGTCATGGCGATCGTGGCCGGGCTGCTGGTCCGCCGCGAGATGACCGACTCCGACGGCGGCTGACCAGGTTTGCACGGTACGGTCGGCGCAGGGCGTCGCACACCGCGACTGCCGATGTGCGAAGAGGTGAGGCGATGAGCACTCTCGTCGTGATTGTCGTCGTGATCGTGCTGGTCATCGCTGCTCTCGTGCTGGCGCTGTACGTGCAGCGTCGGCGCCGGGCCGGCGGAGTCATCGCCACCCGGTCGACCCCAGGTGAGCCGCCGTCGTCCGGGAGTACCCCGTGACGCTGTCCGGGGATGTCGCCTCGGGACTCAGCGCGCCGCGGCTGGTGTTGATCGCCGCCACGTCCATCAATGGGCTGCCGGTCGTCAGCATCCCGGAGGGCGAGGTACTGGCCAAGATCAAGGACGTCATCTACTCACCGGACGCCGGCCACGTGCTCGGCTTCACGCTCAACAAGGCCAGCGGGCTGCTGGCCGGCCCGTTGAAGACGCCGCTGGCTCTGTCGGCGGTGCACTCGATCGGGCGGGACGCTGTCATGGTTGAGGCCGCCTCGCTCGAGGAGGCCGCAGCGGCGGGCAGTTCCGAGGGTGGCGAGAGGCAGCGCAACGTGCTCGGCAACGACGTGCTCACCGACGCCGGCCAACGACTCGGCCAGGTCACCGATCTGATCGTCGCGGCCGGCGTGATGGGCTCCGCGCAGAGCGGTATCTCGCCGGGCGACGTAGTCGGCTACCAGCTCGCCGGCGATGAAGCGCTGCAGGGCCGCGGCGGCGCGGCGATGTTCGTGCCGCTGCCCTATGCGCTGTCGGTGTCCGGCACCGCGTTGATGGTGCCGGCCTCGGTCGAGCCGTACATCCGCGACGACCTGTCCGGGTTCGGTGGTGCGCTCGAGCAGTTCCGGGCGATGCTCACCGCGGAATCCGCACCGGGTGCACCGCCCGCGGACGCGCCCGCACCGACACCACCGGCGGCACCCGCCCCGGCGCGGGAGAGCCAGTCATGAGCAGCCTCGCTGAGACGATCGGCCGTAGCGTCGTCTCCCGCGCGACTGCGGAGAATCTCGGGCCGCTGACCGGAGCGGTCCTGGACGTGCCCAGTCGCACCCTGGTCGCCTGGCAGGTCGGCAAGGGCCGCAAGGCAACCGTGCTGAGCACCGCGGCTGTCGGCGGAATCGGCGACGCGGCCCTCGTGGTGGACGAGGAATCGAGTGTGCGCGACGCCGAGTCACCGTCGGAGATTGCGACGGTGAAAGGAAACCGGGCGCTACTGGGTGCCCGGGTACTGACCGACGCGGGCGAGGAGATCGGCCCGCTCGAGGACGTCGAGTTCGATTCCGCGAACGGCACAGTGCAGTCCGTGCGGGTGCCCGGCGGCGTGATCGAAGCCGGCCGCCTGCGGGGTCTCGGTGGCTACGCGTTGGTGGTCGGTACGCAGTAGGCCGAGCTCACCGCTCCTCCGGTGTGCCCGCCGCAGCAGAGCCCGTCGGGGGTGTTGAGCCGGGCGCGGGTCCGGCATATGGATGCATGCTGACGATCGTCGCCGTACCGCTGGCCAATGGGCCGATCTGGTCCCGGATCCGACGGCGCAGTTCGCGCGCAGTACGCCACTGATCGGGTGGGCGCACTCGCGCGGTGACCCGGATAACGGTCTTTTCCTGGGTGAGTTCCTCGATGCCGGCCAGCTCCGGGGCGCCGAGGAAGATGTCGTGCCAGGCCGAATCGGCGGCGAGATCGGTCGCCACCCCGAGCATGATCTGCGAGGCCCGGTCCACGTCGGCGGTCGGCGCGATGGGCACGTCCAGCACGACCTGCGCGAAGCCCTGGCTCTTGTTGCCGACCCGGATGATCTCGCCGTTGCGGACGTACCAGACGGTGCCGTGCACGTCGCGCAGCCGGGTAGTGCGCAATCCCACCGCCTCCACCGTGCCGGTGGCCTCCTTCACGTCGATGACGTCGCCCACGCCGTACTGGTCCTCCATGATCATGAAGATCCCGGCCAGAAAGTCCTTGACGATGTTCTGCGCACCGAACCCGAGCGCGACGCCGACGATCGAAGTGCCGGCGATCAGCGGCGCCAGGCTGAACTCCAACTCGCCGAGAATGAGCAGCAGGGCCATCACGAACAGGGTGAACGACACGGCGCTCTTGAGGACCGAACCGATCGTCTCAGCGCGCTGCCGGCGCCGTTCTCGTTGCAGTGGAGTGATCTCGAAGAAGCGGTCGCCGGCGGACAGCGCGCGTTCCTTCAGCGGACGCAGCAACGGCGGTACCGTGGCCTCGCCGGTGGCCCGGGCGAGTCGGTTGATCGCGCGGTGGGCGAGCAGCCGCAGCACCAACGCAAAGATGATGATCAGCAGGATCCGGGCCGGCCGCGCGATCACGACATCGCCGTGATCGTGCAGGAACTTCGCGACCCCGTGCCGGGATGCGGACAGCAGTACGGTCTGCGCGTGCAGGGTCATCACCTCTCCCTCGGCTCGTAACGTACCGGTCCGCCCGAGGCGCCACGGCAGTCACCGCCGTCTGGCCGCCGAGGTGAAGCCCTGGTAATGAACACCCAAAGAGCGTGCGCAGAGCCGCTTCGTCGGGTTGACTACTGGCAGACACGCCCGAGTGCAGGACGCCGGGCGACTCCGCTGAGAGTCGGGTCGCTCGCCGGTCGCGCCGGATGTCGCGGTGGGGAGGTACTGGCCATGGCGGGAACTCTGGTGCTGAACGCGTCCTTCGAACCGCTGTGCATCGTCCCGCTGCGCCGCGCTGTTGTGCTGGTCCTCGCCGAGAAGGCCGTCGTAGTGGAGGCGGGCAGTCTGGTGCTGCATTCCGAACGGCAGGTCATTACCGCGCCGACTGTGGTGCGGCTGTCGCACTTCGTTCGGGTCCCGTACCGGCGCGCTGTGCCATTGACCCGGCGCGCGGTTCTCGATCGCGACGGCCACCGCTGCGTCTACTGCACCGCGCGCGCGGACACCATCGACCACGTCGTACCGCGTTCGCGAGGCGGCGGGCATGCCTGGACGAACGTCGTCGCGGCCTGTGCACGCTGCAATCATCGCAAGGGCGACCGGATGTTGGCAGAGCTCGGCTGGCGGCTGGCGACCCGTCCGAGTGAACCGCCGCCGACGGTCGCGGTGGTGCTCGGCTGGGCCTCCCGGGATCCTGCCTGGGACCGGTACCTCGCCTGGGCAGGCCGGGAGATCTCCGGACTGGACGCCGAGGCAGCCACCGCCTGAGGAGGGATCGCCTCGCGGGCACGGCTCGGCGGGGTGTGGTGAGCTGTACCTCGTGCGGACCATCGAGCGGCTGGACCGGTTTCAACGCCGGCATCCTTGGGCGAACTTCCCACTGGCGGTGGCCTACAAGTATTTCGACGACACCGGCGGATATCTGGCGGCACTGATCACCTACTACGCGTTCGTATCGGTGTTCCCGCTGCTGCTGTTGTTGTCCACGGTCTTGGGGTTCGTCCTGGCCGGAGACCCGCATCTGCAGCAGCAGGTGTTGAACTCGGCGTTGCATCAGTTCCCGGTCGTCGGTAGCCAATTGAACGATCCGAAGCGGATAGGAGGCGGAACAGTAGGTCTGGTGGTCGGGATTCTCGGTTCGATCTATGGCGGGCTCGGGGTGGCCCAGGCGGTGCAGTACGCGATGAACGCCGCCTGGACGGTTCCGCGCAACAGCCGGCCGAACCCGTTCAAGGCGCGGGCGCGCAGTCTCGTCCTGTTGTTGACCGGCGGTGTCGCGATCCTCGGCACGACGGCACTGTCGATTGCCGGAGGCATCGGGGTCGGCTCGTTCGGGTCCACGCTCCGGGGCTTGGTGATTGCTGGTTCCGTGGCCCTCAACGCCGCGATCTTCGTGTTTGCCTTCCGCTACGCGACCGCCCGCAAGCTGACGATCCGCGATGTCGCTCCGGGTGCCATCGCTGCCGCGGTTGTCTGGCAACTGGTGCAGTCATTCGGTGTCCTGTATGTCGGGCACGTCGTCAGGAACGCAAGCGCCACCAACAGTGTGTTTGCATTGGTCCTGGGCATGATCGCCTTCCTCTATCTGACTGCCGTCGTCGTCGTGCTGTGTGTTGAGATCAATGTGGTGCGGGTGGATCGATTGCATCCGCGATCTCTGCTCACTCCCTTCACCGACGACGTCGAGCTCACCGCAGGAGACCGCCGGGCGTACTCGACTCAGGCCCAGACACAGCGGATGAAGGGCTTCGAGAATGTTGACGTGACGTTCGACAAGCCGCCGCCGGAAACCACCGACGACAAATAGCTCGACGGGCAGGGGCTATCCCGTGTTGAGGGTGAGGCTCGCTGCGGGGTGGTGGAGGTGGTTGCGTTGGGGTGTTTGGGTGGGGTCGATCCAGGTGGGTGGGGTCCAGTGTGGGATGGCGTTGATCATGTGGCAGGTCCAGCCGAGGGCGGCGTGTTCGCGGTGGTGCCAGCCGCAGAGGAGGGTGCCGTTGTCGACCTAGGTGGGTCCGCCGGCGGCGTGGTCGGTGACGTGGTGGCTTTGACACCATTGGGGTGGGACGTCGCAGCCGGGGAAGCTGCAGCCCTGGTCGCGGGCGATCATCGCGAGGCGCTGGTTTTCGGTGAAGGTGCGGTGCGCGCTGCTGTAGGCGGTGACCTGTTTGAGGTGGTTCACGGCGACGGCGATGGTGCGGGTGTGGCCGCCGGCCCACTGGCTGGCTTCGGCGGTGGGGATCCGGACGCCGTGCCCGGTGAGCTCCGCGGTCAGGTCGCCGTCAAGGTGCGACGAGCCGTCCGGGCGCAGGCGCAGGGTGAGGTCGCGGTGCCGGCGGCGGTAGGTGGTGTCTCAGGGTGCCGTCGGGGTCGAGGGTGTCGGACAGCCGGCGGGCCAGGGTGGTGAGGGTGTCGGGGTCGAAGATCCGGCCCTGGGCGACGAGGAACTCCTCGACCGCGTCCTCGTGGGCGTCGCGGAGCGCGTCGGGCAGCCCCTGCACGGTGCGCACCACCACCCGCGCCTGTGCCGGGGACAGGTCCCCGGCGGCCTGCGCGGCGGCCACGACCGGGAACTCCGCGGGCAGTAGTTCACCGGTCAGCGAGGCGCGTGGCCCGGCCGCCGCGGCACGCACCCGCGCACTGGCCTCCCGGACGCTGATCCGCAGCGCCTGCCGCGCGAAACAGGCGACACTGCGCGCACCATGAGCCTGCGTCAACCCCCGAGTAGTGATCTGCCCGATCGGAGCATGATCGGCTGCTGCGAGACGGCGAGACAGACGTTCCAGGTGCTGCCAGATCGCGAGGATCTGCTGGTCGGACTCACCGGACAGGGGTAGCGCGAGCAGGTCGTCCACCGCGGTGTCGAGGCGCTCCAGCACCGCGTCGCTTAGACCGCGCACTCCGTCCTCGCTCATACGTTCTATTATGCTCGCCTGGTTTGAGTAAGTCAAAGACTTTCCCCATATCAGATAAGGGCAAAGTCGAAATTCGACGACCGCGAGAGGCCAACAAAAGCGGACCCGGAGTCCGGCATCGCCAAGCGGCACCCGATCAACGATCTCCGTCGATGCCGCTTTTCGCCACGATCCGAACGGTGGCCCGGCAACGCGAACCGAAGGCCCTATCAGCACCCTCCGTCGATGCGCCTTTCGCCACGATCAGAACCGGCGCCCGGCGATGCACGACAAGGGACCGATGATCGTTTCCGTGGATGTCCCTGTCGCCGTGCACCATCCTCGGCGTCACCGCTGCAATTCGCGTGCTTTCGCCAGCCATGCCTCGCCGACGGAGCCGAACGGCTCGGCGCCGCCACGCAGCGCGGCAGCGACCTCAGCGCAGCTCTGCCGGGCCAGTTCGACGATCTCCGGCGGGTACCCGTAACGCACCTGGTGCTCGGCGAACTCGTCCTCGTCCAGCACCTCGATCGAGCCGTCCCAGTGCCGCACCACGTCGAGGTCCAGGTCCACCATCGTGACGACATCACCGTCCCAGCCCGGCTGCGTGGTCATATCGACGTAGACGGGCACCCAGGTATCCGGGCCGCAGAAGGCAATCACGTGATTACCTGTGCGCGGGACGAGGGAGACCGTGTGGTCGGTGGCGGCGAACTCTGCGCCGGGCCGGCTGTTCACTGTGCCGCGCGGTGCCCACAGCCACACGCCGTACTCGTCCTCGCCGATGCGCAGCGTGTCCAGCCGCCAGTGCGGCGAGCCGTCCCACTTCGTGAACGCCATCCGCACCGGTGCGATATCAGGCACCGTCATCGCCAGTCCGCAACAGCGCGCCTACGGGCGATCGGGACGTCCAGGCCTGGATGATCTGCTCGGCGACCCGCGCGTGCACGCCGTCGGTCGTGTCGATCTCCAGGTCGTAGGAGCCGAACTCGTGGACGCGATTGACCTGGATATGCGAACGGCCCTCACCGGTGCGTCGATCACCGCGGGCCCGTTCGCGCCGGTCGATCTCCGCGACGATGATGTGCTCGACCACCAGATCGTTGCCCGCCCCGGCCATCGCGGCGATCGATCCATGGAAGCCGTCGAAGAACTTCGGGCGCATCGAGCCAACCCAGTCGAACGGACCACTCGGCTGGCGCCGGGTCGGTAGTGCCCCGGAGTCGACGAGTTGGTCGCTGCTCAGGTACAGGAACGGCTCGTCCAGCGATGCCTGCAACAGTCTGGCCACGGTCGACTTGCCCGAGCTCGAAGCGCCGTTCAGCAGGATGATGCGGTCAGCCGCGACGGCGTTGTCATCAACCGGCGCGGCATCGGGGAGGGCATCCCTGGAAGGCATCGTCGTCAGGCTAGTGACCTCTCGCGCACCGGGCCATGCCCGGTATCGGACGAGCGGTGGCATACGGTGCGGTGATGACGTCTGTGCAGGAGATGAGTGCGCTGGAGCAGGCCGCCGCGATTCGACGGCGGGAGATCTCACCGGTCGAGCTGGTCGATCACTACCTGGACCGCATCCATCGCCTCGACGATCAGCTCGGCGCATTCGTCACCGTCACCGCCGACTCCGCGCGGGCGGAGGCTACGGCTGCGCAACGGGCGGTGCTCGACGCCGCCGACCCGGCCGACCTGCCGCCGCTTTACGGGGTGCCGCTGGCGATCAAGGACCTGAATGCCACCGCAGGTGTGCCCACCAAGCTCGGATCAGCGGCGTTCGCCGACTGGGTGCCCGAGTACGACGACAACATCGTGGTGAGACTGCGGCGGGCCGGCACGATCAGTCTGGGCAAGACGTCGGTCCCGGAGTTGGGACTGCCCTGCTACACCGAACCGGCTATCGGTCCACCGGCGCGGACGCCCTGGGACACCACCCGGCTGGCCGGCGGTTCCAGCGGCGGGGCCGCCGCTGCGGTGGCCGGTGGTCTGCTACCCATCGCGCAGGGCAGTGACGGTGGCGGCTCGATCCGCATCCCGGCGAGCGTCTGTGGGCTGGTCGGTTTGAAGCCCTCCCGTGGGCGAGTCTCGCGAGGGCCGATCGACGGTGACGCGCTGGGGTTGTCCGCGTTGGGCCCGCTGGCCCAAACCGTGCGTGACGCGGCAGCGTTCCTCGATGCGGTCGCCGGGCCGATGCCCGGGGACCCGCACTGGGCCCCGCCGCTGCCGGCGGGCGAGACGTTCCTGGCGCACTGCGACCGCGATCCGGGCGTGCTGCGCATCGGGCGGTATCTCTCCTCGCCGATCCCGGCCGTCGTCGACGAGCAGGTGGCAAAGGCCTGGCAGCACGCGGCGAAGCTGCTCGCCGACCTCGGTCACGAGATCGTCGACGTCCAGCCGCCTATTCCGGCCGAGGCGGTGCCGCTGTTCGAGATGGCCTGGGCGGTAAGCGCGGCGGCCGCGCCGATCCCGCCGCAGAAGGAGGGCCTGCTCGTCCCGCTCACCCGGTACCTGCGCGAGCGCGGTGCGCAGGTCGGCGCGGCCGACTACGCCCGCGCGATCGGCGCTCTGCAGACGATGTGCCGCCGGGCGATCGCCAGCCAGGACGTCGACATCGTGCTCACTCCTACCGTCGCGCAGTTGCCCCGCCCGGTCGGATGGTTCACCGACGGTGGCGACCCAGCAGCCGATTTCGAGCGACAGAAGCAGTTCACCCCGTGGACGGCGCTGTACAACACCAGTGGACAGCCCGCGGTCTCGCTGCCGCTGTATCAGAGTTCGGAGGGTCTGCCGATCGGCATGATGCTGGTCGGTCGCCCGGCGGGCGAGGCGGCACTGCTATCGCTGGCCGCGCAGGTCGAGGAGGCAGCTCCGTGGCGGGGTCGTCACCCGGCTATCTGGACTCACTGACTCGCTCGCTATCGTGTCGGCCATGCGGTCGATGTCCCTGAACCCGAGCGGTGATCCGGCATGACGATCGTCGAGACGGTTCTCGTGTTCGTCGGGATCCCGCTGGGCCTGGTCCTGATCCTGACGGTGGCTGTTTTCGGCAGCAGTACCGTGCAGCGCGACCGCTACCGACCCGGCCGGCCGTGGACGTATTCGACGGTCTGGTTCCTGCCGCATCCCTCCGCATTGGCCGACGTACCCGCCGTCCCGGAGCGTCGCGCCCTCACCACCGGGCAGCCGCACCCGGACACAGCCGTCGATACCGGTGCGCTCGGGGGTGCCAGCGGTGAGTGGTGAGCTGGTCGGCTATAGCGACGCAGATCGGGAAGCCTTCGACGCTGCCCGGCATGCCGGCCCGACCGACCTGTCCGGGTTGCACCAGCCGTTCAGTCCACGTCAGCTGACCCGGCTGGACGAGGCGCTGACGCTGGGCAGCCGGGAGACCGGGCTGCTGTTCAGCGTCTACGTGGGCGAGGTCGAGGGCGGTCAGCGGGCCGCTGCCGAGAAGCTGATCGGCAAGCTCGACGTGCCTGCTTCTGGGGCCGTGCTGTTGGTGGTCTCGCCGGGTCAGCGCGTGCTGCACATCGTCACCACTCACGCTGCCGCGCGACGGCTACCGAACCGGGTCTGTGCGCTCGCGGCCCTGGGGATGCGAGCCGCGTTCGCCGGCGGCGACCTGACCGGCGGGCTGATCACCGGCCTGCGGATGCTCGCCGACGCCGCTGGCTCACCACCCCCCACCACCCATTAGCCTCAACCGCCTGATCATCAGTGGTCAGTTGCGGCTCGGTCAGTGAGCGCGCACCGTCACGTGCAGCACGGCGACCGAGGTTCCCTTGCTGGTAAGCGTGACCGAACCGGCCCGAATCGCATGCACCTCGACCCAGCTCACGCGGGAGACGACCACGCCGCATCGGGTCTCGGCTGCCACCGACCCCTCGGCGAGTTCCACGGCGTTCGGGGTGCCGTCAGTGCTCACGTCGGCGACACGGGTGACGCCCGAGATCCAGCCGCGGCCGCCCACCGTCAACGAGTCGTGGTCGCGTAACGCAGGCTGGAACGTGATCCACGGGTCGGCGATTGCTATCTGGGTGCACCGCGCCTGAGTCGCCGTGCCGGTCACGACGCTCGTGCAACCGGTCAGGCCGGTAGCTGCGGCAACGAGCAGGACGAGCGCCGCTCTGAATGCGACCGCCATCGATGCCTCCCGGAGTACGTGTCAGCGAGTACGTACCTCTGACACGTGCCGGGACGGCCACACGGTTGCACTCCACCGATGATGATCAAGGCGAGATGAGGGCTATAGCCCTCATCTCGTCTTGATCATCGCGCCACTGGTGGCTCAGCGCATCGCAATGTCGGCAGCGCGGGCCGCCTGTGCACGCTGCACGTCGGCGCGGCCCTCGGAGACCAGCCGGGCCAGTGACTTGGGCACGTCTGGGCCGGCCAGGAAGGCGTCGGCCGCGGCCACCGTCTCGTCGTCGATCGTCGAGGTCCAGCACGGGAACAGCCCGACCGCCACGTTCTGCGCCAGCTCGCTGCTGCGTCGATTCCACACCCCGAGGACGGAGTCGAAATACTTGCCCACGTACGGCTTCACCAGTTCGCCCTGCCGAGGGTGCGCGAAGCCAAGGATGACGGCCTCCTGCATCGCGTTGGCCATCGAGTCGTCGTCAGCGGCCAGTCGCCAGGCCTCCGCCTTCGCTTCCTCGGTTGGCACCAGCGCACGAGCGGTGGCCGCGGCGCGCTGACCGGCCGCCGACGGGTCGCGGTCCAGTTCCGCTTCCAGGTCCTGCTCGGTGGCGCCGCCCAACGCTGCCAGTGACTGCAGCACCGACCAACGCAGATCGGTGTCCATGGCCAGGCCTTCGACCGGCGCCGAGCCGTCGAGCAGGGAGCGGGCCACTTGGACGTGCGCCGGCGTGCTTGCCGCGCCGAGAAAGGCCTGCGCCCAGGCGAGCTGACGGTCCGAGCCCGGCTCGGCTGAACGCAGCGACTGCTCGGCCTTCGCCCCCCACGCCGTCCAGCCCTCCGCAGCGGTGTCCGGATCGGCGTACAGCGTCAGCGCACTGCGGACCTGTCGCTGGATCGACTGGACGATGCCGATGTCGGTTTCGATGTCGATGTTGCCGAGCACCAGGGCGAGGTAGTCGCGGGTGGCCAGCTCGCCGTCGCGAACCATGTCCCAGGCAGCCGACCAGGCCAACGCCCGCGGCAACGACTCGGCCAACTTGCCGAGGCCGCCGTCGACCAGCGTGCCCAGGCTGCGCTCGTCCAGACGCAACTTGCAGTACGTGAGGTCGTCGTCGTTCACCAGCAGCAGATCGCCCTGGGCCACTCCGACGAGTTCGGGGACCGCAGTGCGCTCGCCGGTCACGTCCAGCTCGATCCGGTCGGTGCGCCGCAGTACGCCGGCCTGGTCGAATCGGTAGACGCCGACTGCGAGGCGGTGAGTGCGCAGGGTGTTGTCCTTGGCGACCTCGCTCGGGGCGTCTTGACTGATGCCGAACGTCTCGTAGGTGCCGTCCGCGGCGACGGTGAACGCCGGCCGCAGGGTGTTGATGCCGGTGGTCTCCAGCCACTGCTTGGACCAGTCCGACAGCTCACGCCCGGATGCGTGTTCCAGCGCGGCGAGCAGGTCGGCCAGCGTCGTGTTGCCGTAGGCGTGGTCGACGAAGTACTGCTGAAGCGCAGCGAGGAACTTGTCCACGCCGACGTAGGCGCCTAGCTGCTTGAGGACACTGGCGCCCTTCGCGTAGGTGATCCCGTCGAAGTTGACCTCCGCGGTCTGCACGTCCGGTGCGTCGGTGGCGATCGGGTGGGTGGACGGCAACTGGTCCTGGCGGTAGGCCCACGTCTTCTCCACGTTGGCGAACGTCGTCCAGACTTCGGTCCATTGCGTCGCCGAGCTCATGCACAGCACCGACGCGTAAGTGGCGAACGACTCGTTCAGCCATAGGTCGTCCCACCAGCGCATGGTGACGAGGTCGCCGAACCACATGTGCGCCATCTCGTGCAGGATCGTCTCGGCCCGCCGCTCGTAGCGCGCATCGGTGACCTTCGACCGGAAGACGTAATCCTCACGGAACGTGACCGCGCCGGCATTCTCCATCGCGCCGGCGTTGAATTCCGGAACGAACAGCTGGTCGTACTTGTCGAAGGCGTACCGGGTACCGAAGTTGGCGTGGTACCAGTCGAAACCCTGCCGGGTGATGGTGAACAGTGCCTCGGCGTCGAGGTCGTCGGCCACAGTGGCGCGGCAGTACAGACCGAGGTCGATGCCGTCGTGTTCGCTGCGGACCTCGTGGTAGGGGCCGGCGATCAGCGCGGTGATGTAAGGGCTCATCTTGGCGGTGGTGGCAAAGTGCCAGCTCTTGCGGTAATCGTGCTCGTCCACCCCGGTGACCCGGCCGTTGCTGATGACCACCCAGTGCGGCGCCGCCGTCACGGTGACGGTGAACGTTGCCTTCAGGTCGGGCTGGTCGAAGCAGCCGTACATCCGCTTGGCATCCGCAGTCTCGAACTGGGAGTAGAGGTAGGACTCCTTGTCGACCGGGTCGACGAACCGGTGCAGGCCTTCGCCGGTGTTCGTGTAGAGGCATTGCGCATCGATGATCAGCTCGTTGTGCGACTGCAGGTCGGTCAGCACGATGCCGTTCTCCGGCTCGTACGCCGACACGTCCACGGGCCGGCCGTTGAGGGTGGCCTCCTGGATCGAATCGGCGATCAGGTCGACGAACGTCGAGGTGCCTGGCGTCGTCGCGGAGAAGGTGATCTTGGTGCGAGAGCGGAAGGTGCGCTCCGATGGCGCTCCGTCATCGCTGGTGAGATCGAGGTAGATCTCGTAGTTGTCGATCGCCAGCAGATCGGCGCGGACCCTCGCATCGTCGCGAGTTAGGTTCGGCACGGACACGGTCGGAGTTCACTCCTCGTCAATTGGGGTGGCCCACGGAACAGGCCGGTGCTCCCGCTGAGTCTGCCACGATGACTACTGTCGATGTCATGCGTGATTCTTCTGCTGAGCAGGCCACGAACGGCATCGTCAACATCGAGAGTGCCGATCTCTGGTTCGACCCGGCGTGTCCGTTCGCGTGGGTGACGTCGCGGTGGATCGTCGAGGTCACCAAGGTGCGCCGGGTCGCCGTCCGGTGGCATGTCATGTCGCTCTCGGTGCTGAACGAGGGACGCGCCGAGCTCTCCGACGACTACAAGACGTTTCTGGACCGCGGATGGGGTCCGGTGCGGGTCTGCATTGCTGCAGCTCAGAAGGCCGGCCCCGAGGTGCTGTTCGACCTCTACACCGCATTGGGTACCCGGCACTTCGAGCAGGGTCGTGACTACGACCGGGCGCTGATCGTCGAGGCCCTGGAGTCGGTCAACCTGCCGGCTGATCTGGCCGATGCAGCCGAATCCACCGAGTACGACGAGGCATTGCGGGCCAGCCATCACGAGGGCATGGACCCGGTTGGGATGGACGTGGGTACGCCGGTCATCCGGGTCGCCGGCCACTCGTTCTTCGGTCCGGTCCTCACCCGCATCCCTGGTGGTGAGGAAGCCGGGCAGCTGTGGGACGCGGCCAAGACCCTGGCTGCGTATCCGTACTTCTTCGAGATTAAGCGCACCCGTACCGAGTCTCCTCAGTTCGAGTATCCGACCGGCTGAACCAGCTCGTGGAGGCGCTCTACCACTTGGTGCCCGGGCCGATCTGGGCCGCGGCCCAGCAGGTGGGCCGTTATGCGCCGGAGTCGCTGGACACCGAGGGCTTCGTGCATTGCTCGTTCGCCGGGCAGGTGGAGCGCACCGCCAACGCCCTCTACAAATCCGTCCCGGACCTGGTCGTCGTGCAACTCGACCCGGCGAAGGTGGGCGCGGAGATCCGCGTCGAGGACTCCTACGGCGGCGGTGAGTCATTCCCGCACGTGTACGGCCCGGTGCCGTCTGATGCCGCGGTCGCCGTGCACCCGGTCAGTCACGATCCGGACGGCACCGTCCGCATCCGGTTTGGTTAGGTTCAGCCCGCCATTCGACAACGTCAAGTTCGCTCCGCAACCTTCGCTCGGCCGGTGGCCACAACCGTTGCTAACGGTCGGGGAACCGGTCGCGCAGCCGCGGGTCGTCGAGCCACCAGGGCGGATCACTGGCCGGCAGATTGTCATCGGACGCATCACCCCGGGCAATGCGCTCGGCGTCGAGGACCACGTCGGTCTCAGCCGCCTCCTGTGCATCGACGCGCAGCCAGCGCCAGAAGATGAGTACCAGAAACGGCAGGTCGAGCAGCTCGGCCACACCCCAAACGATCGATCCTGCCAGCTGCTGATCGTGCAGCGCTGCCGGGGACCACGAGTAGACGTCCCAGTGCGCGAAGAACTGCCCGGGCTTGCTGGACAGCCGCAGCACGATGCCGGGTACCGCGTCCATCACCAGCTCGAAGCTGCCGATGGTCAGCGCCAGGCCGACGGCCAGCGAGCTGCCCTCGGCGGTGATGTTGACCAGCGGCAGGACGATGCCGGCGCCGACCGCGACCACGACCAGCTGTAGCACCCAGCCCAGCACGACGTAGTGGGCGACGAGGCCGGGCACCGGGCCGAAGAAGAGCGCCGCGCTGAACAGGGGGACAACGGCTGGTCCGATCAACGGGTTGCCCAGGAAACGTCCGACCCGACCGCGAGCAGCCCGCGCCAGCAGCCCGGCACCGCCCGGTCGGCGGCCGGACAGCTCGACGACCTGGCCCGCCATCAGCGCGGCCGGGGCGAGCAGCAGCAAGATCAGCGTCTGCGTCGTCCATACCGAGAACAGGGCGTGGTCGTACACGCCGAGGAATCCGCAGCTGGACCAGATGACCAACAGGCACCCGACCCCGAAGCACACCGAACGCCGCCGGGGCCAGCGAGTTCGTCCCGCTGGCAGCCGGCGCACCGCACGCGCGTACCACGCGACGGCTAGTACAACGGCGGCGATGGCGATCGGTTGCCAGCGCCAGCTGGTGAGCAGAGAGGTCGCGGTCGGGCTGCTGAGGGCGTCAACCACGTGTCGATGCTCCCACCCGCCACTGAGCGGCTGCGGCCGCCTGCGCTGCCCGACGCGTGCCGGTCACGGCGACTACTGCCAAGATGTCGGAATGCGGATCTACCTCGGCAGCGACCACGCCGGATTCGACCTCAAGGCGGTGTTGCTCGCCAGGCTGGCGGAGTTGGGTCACGAGCCGGTCGACTGCGGCGCGCTCGCCCTGGACCCGCAGGACGACTACCCGTCGTTCTGTATCGACGCCTCGACCCGCACGGTCGGTGACCCGGGCAGCCTCGGTGTGGTGATCGGCGGCTCGGGAAACGGCGAGCAGATCGCAGCGAACAAGGTGCCCGGAGTGCGCGCGGCGCTGGTGTGGAACGAGGAGACAGCGACGCTGGCGCGGCAGCACAACGATGCCAATGTAGTCAGTATCGGCGCGCGGATGCATCCCGAAGCCGACGCGGTGCGGTTCGTGGAGTTGTTCGTGGCCACGCCGTTCTCGAACGCGCCGCGCCATCAACGCCGCATCGACGAGGTCGCCGAGTACGAGAAGTCCCGCCCGGGGGACTGAGCCGGCTTAGTGGTCGTCCGGACGCCAGTTGCGCCGGACAATCACCGTGTCGTGCTCGGCTTGGGCCAGTTCCTCCTCGGTCGGCCGGTTGACGTCCCGGGCTCGCAGCGCACCGTCCACGCCGACCTGGGACGGCCCGCTGCCGGCCAGCTCGCGCCAGGCGCGCTCCCCGTTGTCGCGGCGGGGTGCGTTGCCGCGGCGCTTCGGGTCGGGCGGCGGCTTTTCGGATGCGACAGCCGCGTCCGGGGCGAGGGGCTCCGGCGGGGTCGGCTTCGGTTCCCGTTGTGCAGAGCCTGCTGGCCTGCTCGCTCGGCGACGTTGTCGGTGGGTCGGGCCGTTGGTCGAGTCGGTGGAACTCGGCGCAGCGTCCGACGACACGGGCATCCGTCGATAGTGCCACTGTGAACTGCCGATGACATAAGGGGCGATCGCTGCCTACGGAATCCGTTGTCGGGTTAGGGTGTGGCCGTTATGTCCTCTGCCTCCCCACAACCCCGCACGAGCGTCGGCATGACCGATCTCCCCGGACTCGACGGGATCAGTGCGGAGTCGGTCATCGAGCAACTCCGCGCGCAGTTGCGCATCCAGGGCACCGTCCCGGACCTCCCAGCCGGTTGGCACGTCGACGTGGAGCAGCGCGCGGCGAACCGCGCTCCGATGGCCGGTGACTTCCTGTCCAGCCGGCTGCACGACGTCGGCGGCAACCTGCACCTGGACATGGTGCTGGTGGACGTGTCCGGCAAGGGCGTGGAGGCCGGCACCCGCGCGCTGCTGCTGTCCGGTGCGATGGGGGGCCTGCTCGGCGCGGTCGGACCCGCCGATTTCCTGATCCAGGCCAACGACTATCTGCGTCGGCAAACATGGGCGGAGGGCTTCGCCTCGGCCGTCTACATCAGGGTCAACCTCGAGACGGGGCTGTATTCGGTACGCAGCGCCGGGCATCCGCCGGCTTTGCACATGGAGTCGAAGGCGGACTCCTGGCGGGTCTCGGACAGCCGTGGGCCGGTGCTGGGGGTGGTGCCGACCGTCCAGGTGCGTGCCGACTACAAGACGATGCGCCCCGGCGACGCACTGCTCCTCTACACCGACGGGGTCGTTGAGGACCCGGCTCACGACATCGACCTGGGCACCGACCGGTTGATGCGTGCCGCGGAACGCGCCGTGCGCAGCGGCGAGATGCGCAAGGTGGCGGCCCGCCTCATCGAAGAGGTACCGACCCGCGATGACGACGACCGCGCCGTCGTCATGGTCTGGCGCGACGCGACGCCGTGACCGGCGACGCCGCCTCCGAAGCGGCTTGCCGAGCACCTCGGGTAACAGGAGGACGGAGCCGGCGCCGGTGCGCTCTTCGCTGCACACCAGCGCGGCAACTCGACGACCGAGCGGGTGATCGGCGAGCGCCGCGTAGATCAGTGCGTCCGCATCGAAGCAGTCCATCACTCGGAGTCGCGGTCGGTCCGTATCGCGCGGATCAATTCCTCGTTGCCGTACATCAACGTACAGAAGCTGCCGTGCAGACCTGAACGCGTGCAACGTTTTGAGGCCTGATGGCATAGGAGGGTATGACGAACGACGACCGGACCGACGCGGAGCTGCTCGCAGGCTTGCGACTCCAACCGGACTTAGTCGCCGTCCTCTATGAGCGGCACGCGCCGGCAGTCTTTCGGTTCCTGACTCGCCGCGCCGGATTTTCGGCCGCCGAGGATCTGCTGTCGGAGGTCTTTGTCGCGGCATTGGAAGCACGCAAGCGGGTCGTCGCCCACGCGAGCGGCAGCGCTCTGCCGTGACTGTATGGAATTGCGGCTAACGTGCTCGGCGCCATCTACGTTCCGGTGCCGCGCGGGGGGTCGTGATCCGCGATCTAGGGATGGACTGGGACGCAGTTGACGCGCGCCTCGACGCCGAAGCGCAACGCGGTCGGCTCCGCGCTGCACTGAGCGTGCTGTCCCGCGGCGAGCGCGATCTGCTCTTGCTGGTCGCATGGGAGGGGCTCACGCCGACCGCAGCCGCCGCTGCCCTAGGTATCAGCAAGGTAGCGGCTCGCAGCCGGTTGCACCGGGCTCGGCGGCGCGCGCTCTACACACTCGCCGCCGCAGACCGCACCGAGGCTCTTGACGACCTATCCACCTTATTGCAGATGCGTGAGGAGAACTCAACATGAACACACTGGACGAATTGCTCGCCTCGACCAGGGAGGTCGAGGGTCCGACACCCGCGGCTCGACAACATGGCCGTGACTCTCTCCAAACAGCCGTTCTCAACTTGGTTGGCGACGTCCGGCCCGCGCCGGTTGGATCTGCCTGGACTCGACGGCGCAAGCTCGCTCTTGCCGGCGTCGCGGTGGCAGCCGCCGCTGCGGTCCTAACGGTCCCGGCGATCGGCCTGGGCAGAGATCACCCAGGGTCGAGTGCCGAAGCCGCGACAGTGCTTCGATCGGCCGGTAAAGCGGCTGGAGCTCAGCAAGGCGGCTGGCCGGCCGCAGCGTACTGGCATGTTTCGTCCAGCTATGTGCGCGACGGCAAGAACTTCCACCGAGACGTCTGGATCGCACACCACGGCCAGTCTGTGCTCCACGACACTGGCCTCGGACCTGGTGTCGACCCGGGTGTCATCCCCGCCGCTGGCAGTTTCGCTGCCGGCGCCACGTCACTGACCTGGGACCAGCTCTACGCGCTGCCTACCGACCGCCGCCGACTTGAGTCGGTTCTACGTGCTGACATCCAGGGGTCTGGCCCCGACGAAACCTCGGAGCTTTTCGTAATGGTCGGCGATCTACTTCGCGAAAGCCCGGCGCCCCCGATGCTGCGCGAGGCCCTCTATGACGTGGCTGCCAGCATCTCCGGTGTCCACGTCACCGGGCAGGTCACCGACGCCTCTGGACGGACAGGCACTGCCGTCGAACGTGACGGCCAAACGTACGTGATCGCCCCCAGCGACGGGCAACTGCTGGCCGATATCGACGCCGGTGTCACCTACACCTACGTCAGTCAAGGGCCCGCCGCCACCGCCCCGGCGCTCACCGGCAAGTAGCGCGTTCATCGCGGGCTGGCCCGCTGCCAGCTTATCGAGCCGAGCGACGAGCTACTTCAGGACTTTCCGCCGGCCTTCGAGCCAGCCGAAAGTCCTCACCTCACCCCACCGCTCGGCACCCGACTCGGGCCGACGATCGCCGGATCGCGGACGCTCTCGACCTCAAAATTCGAGGAGTCTCGCAGGTCGATAGTGCACGTTCGTTGGACGACTCGAACGTAGGCAACCTCGACGATCATCGTCGGATGGTGCAGCCCCGGGAGTCGGGATCTCTAGCTGGAGCGGGCGACGGGGATCGAACCCGCGTAATCAGTTTGGAAAACTGAGACTCTGCCATTGAGCTACGCCCGCGCGCCAGGTCGGATCTACTTCCCGGTGCGCGCCATATGTTAGCGGGCCTCAGGCGCACTGCCGGTCTGCGCGCCACCCGGCTGCCCGTACACTTGCTGATCGGTGTCGGACCGGGGTGTGGCGCAGCTTGGTAGCGCACTCGCTTTGGGAGCGAGGGGCCGTGGGTTCGAATCCCGCCACCCCGACCAGCCCGCCGCCACAGCAGCATCGATCACCCGGTTCCGCCGGAGTACCACCGACCACGTCGTCGAAGCCATCGAAGGAGCAGCCCGCACGTGAAGAGCACGGTCGAGAACCTGGGACCGACCCGCGTCCGCCTAGCCGTCGAGGTCCCGTTCAGTGAGCTGCAGTCCAGCATCGACGATGCTTTGAAGCGGCTGGGGGGCCAGCTGCGCATCCCAGGCTTCCGTCCCGGCAAGGCGCCTGCCCGCATCATCGAGCAACGGGTCGGCCGCGCCGCCCTTCTCGAAGAGGCGATGAACGACGCGATGCCACGGGTCTACGCCGAGGCCATCCGGGAGACCAACGTGCAGGCCATCGGCCAGCCCGATGTCGAGGTGACGAACCTGGAGGACGGCGAGTCCTTCTCCTTCACCGCCGAGGTCGACGTCCGCCCCGAGTTCGAACTGCCCGAGTACAAACAGCAGTCGGTCACCGTCGATTCCGCCGAGACGACCGACGAGCAGGTCACCGAGCAGCTCGACGCCTTGCGGGAGCGGTTCGCCACGCTGACCGGCGTGAGCCGGCCGGTGCAGACCGGCGACTACGTGCTGCTGGACCTCGTCGCACGGGTGGATGGCGAGGAGGTCCAGGGCGGTACTGCCAGCGGACTGTCCTACGAGGTCGGCGCTGACGATCTGGTCGACGGGCTCGACGAGGCCCTGGTCGGGCTGTCCGAGGGCGAGTCGGCGGCGTTCGAGTCGACGCTTCGTGCGGGTGAGCAGGAAGGATCGACCGGCGAGGTCACCGCATCGGTCAACTCGGTCAAGGAGCGCGAGCTGCCTGAGGCAGACGACGAGTTTGCCCAGCTGGCCAGCGAGTTCGACACCCTGGACGAGCTGAAGGCCGATCTGCGTGAGCGGCTCGGTCGCGTCGGCGTGATGACTCAGGGCAGCCAGGCCCGCGAGCTATTGCTGGAGAAGCTGCTCGACTCGGTGGAGATCCCGCTGCCGGAGTCGGCCATCAAGGCAGAGTTCGACTGGCGCGAGCACGACGTGATCCATCAGCTCGACCACAGCGACGCGAATCTCGCCCGCTTCCTCGAGCAGCAGGGCAAGACCCGCGAGGAGTTCGACGCTGATCTGCGCGAGACCGCCGAGTGTGCGGTCAAGACGCAGTTCCTGCTCGACTCGATCGCCGACGCCGAAGGGGTGAGCATCTCCGACGACGAGCTCACCGAATACCTGGTGCGGCAGGCGGCGCGGTACGAGGTGACGCCGCAGGAGTTCGCCAATCAGCTGATG
This sequence comes from Jatrophihabitans sp., assembly GCA_051001975.1. Lineage (GTDB taxonomy): Bacteria > Actinomycetota > Actinomycetes > Mycobacteriales > Jatrophihabitantaceae > DATAEG01. The sequence continues at coordinate 27,251 of JBPCMU010000017.1, read as the reverse complement.
CAGTCGGGCAGCCTGCCGGCCGTCGTCGCCGAGGTGCGCCGGACGAAGGCGCTGGCCGCGGTGCTGGAGACGGCCGTGGTGATCGATTCGGCCGGCGCCGCCGTCGACCTGTCCGCGCTCACCGCGCTCGAGGCAGGCCCCGACGGGTCCACAGACGGCACCAACATCGCCGTCGAAGACGACGCTGACAATGACGATGAAGACGCCGACGAAGACGCCGACGATGACGCCGATGACGACGCCGACGAGGCAGCGCCGACGGGCGTCACGGAGTAGTTCGAGGCAAGCTGCGCCCAGAGCGAAACCGGCCCGGGTTGCCGCACCCGGCCGCGACGTGGTGATTAGGGTCGATGTCATGACCAGTACGCAGGCAAGGCGCGACCGAGACGCCGGTACGAGGCATGACACGGCACAAGCGCACCTAGGAAGAGTGGGAGAGAGCCGAATGGCATATGTCGAGGAGCGTCGGCCCGAGCCGCTGCGCGTGTTCGAGAACCGCTCCGGCGGAGGCGGCATGTCGTTGAACGACTCGGTCTACGACCGGCTGCTGCGGGAGCGGATTGTATTCCTGGGCCAGCAGGTCGACGACACGATCGCCAATCAGATCTGCGCCCAGTTGTTGTTGCTGTCAGCGGAGGACGACACCCGCGACATCAACCTCTACATCAATTCACCCGGCGGTTCGGTGACCGCGGGCATGGCGATCTTCGACACGATGGAACTCATCGAGTGCGACGTCGCTACCTGGGGCATGGGCCTGGCCGCATCGATGGGCCAGTTCCTGCTCTCCGCCGGCACCCGCGGCAAGCGCTACGCGCTACCGCACTCGCGGATCCTGATGCACCAGGGTTCGGCCGGGATCGGGGGCACCGCATCGGACATCAAGATCCAGGCCGAGCAGTGGAACCTGACTAAGCAGGAGATGGCCGAGATCACGGCCGAGCACACCGGCCAGAGCGTCGAGCAGGTCCTCAAGGACAGCGACCGGGACCGCTGGTTCACGTCTCAGGAAGCGCTGGACTACGGATTCATCGACCACATCGTGAGCCGGGCCAGTGAGGTCCCCGGTGGCATTGCCCCGGCGGATGTCTCCGCGAAGCCGTCGGCGAAGAACGCGGAATAGGGAGATCGACGTGAGTGAGCTATACACCCCATCGGGCCTGGTGACCGGGCCGCGCGCGGAGTCCCGATACGTGCTGCCGTCCTTCACCGAGCGGACCAGCTACGGCATGAAGGAATCTAACCCGTATAACAAGCTGTTCGAGGAGCGCATCATCTTCCTCGGCGCGCCGATCGACGACGTCGTGGCCAACGACGTCATGGCGCAGTTGATCGTGCTCGAGTCGACCGACCCGGACCGCGACATCCAGATCTACATCAACTCGCCGGGTGGATCGTTCACCGCGCTGACGGCCATCTACGACACGATCACCTTCGTCCGCCCCGAGGTGCAGACGTTCTGCATGGGCCAGGCAGCATCGGCGGCCGCCGTGTTGCTTGCGGCCGGCACCAAGGGCAAGCGCTTCGCGATGCAGAACTCGCGGATCCTCATCCACCAGCCGTCCGGTGGCACCGAGGGCCCGCAGCAGATCTCCGACCTGGACATCCAGGCCAAGGAGATCCAGCGGATGCGGGACCTGATGGAGGAGATCATCGCCCGCCACACTGGCCAGTCCATCGAGACGGTGCGCGCCGACGTCGAGCGGGACAAGATCTTCACCGCCCAGCAGGCCAAGGAGTACGGCCTGGTGGACGAGGTCATCAGCACCCGCAAGATCGTCAACGACTAGCACTACGCCGCGCCCACCGCGGCGGATTTCCGAGGCTTCTCGGCGTCGTTCGGGGTACGGTTTGTCCGCAGGGGTCGTCCAGCGGGACGGCAGCTCGGTCGGCGCGCAGACGCGACCCCGGCATCGACGGCAGATCGTCCGGGCAGTACTCAGCAGTTCACAGACGAGGGAGTTCACGCGTGGCACGTGTTGGCGACGGTGGTGACCTGCTGAAGTGCTCTTTCTGCGGAAAGAGCCAGAAGCAGGTCAAGAAGCTGATCGCTGGTCCCGGCGTGTACATCTGCGACGAGTGCATCGACCTGTGCAACGAGATCATCGAAGAGGAGCTCGCCGAGACCAGCGAGGTCAGCTTCGACGAGTTGCCCAAGCCGACGGAGATCTTCGAGTTCCTCAACGGCTATGTGGTCGGGCAGGACCAGTCGAAGAAGACGCTCGCCGTCGCCGTCTACAACCACTACAAGCGGGTGCAGGCCGAGGACGGCAAGCCGCGACCTGCCGACACGGCCGTGGAGCTGGCCAAGTCCAACATCCTGCTGCTCGGGCCGACCGGGTCCGGCAAGACGCTGCTGGCCCAGACGCTGGCGCGGATGCTGAACGTGCCGTTCGCCATCGCCGACGCCACCGCCCTCACCGAAGCCGGCTATGTCGGCGAGGACGTCGAGAACATCCTGCTCAAGCTGATCCAGGCTGCCGACTACGACGTCAAGCGCGCCGAGACCGGCATCATCTACATCGACGAGGTCGACAAGATTGCTCGGAAGGCGGAGAATCCGTCGATCACCCGTGACGTCTCGGGCGAAGGCGTGCAGCAGACCCTGCTGAAGATTCTCGAGGGCACCCAGGCCTCGGTGCCGCCGCAGGGTGGTCGCAAGCACCCGCATCAGGAGTTCATCCAGATCGACACCACCAACGTGCTGTTCATCGTGGGTGGGGCATTCGCGGGGCTGGACCAGCTCATCGAGAGCCGGGTCGGCAAGCAGGGTCTGGGCTTCGGCGGCGAACTGCGCACGAAGTCGATGCGGGAGAGCGAAGACATCTTCGGCAAGGTGATGCCCGAGGACCTGATGAAGTTCGGGTTGATCCCGGAGTTCATCGGCCGGCTGCCGATCATCACCTCGGTGCGCCCGCTGGATCGCGAGGCGCTCATCCAGATCCTGACCGAACCGCGCAACGCGCTGGTCAAGCAATACGCGAAAATGTTCGAGCTGGACAACGTCGAGCTCGAGTTCGACCAAGAGGCACTCGAAGCGATCGCCGAGCAGGCCGTGTCGCGTGGTACCGGAGCTCGCGGCTTGCGCGCCATCATGGAAGAAGTGCTGCTCTCGGTGATGTACGAGGTGCCCTCCCGCGAGGACGTGGCCAAGGTCGTCATCACCAAAGAGACCGTGCAGAATCATGCCGAGCCGACGCTGGTGCCCCGCGAGACGGCGCCGAAGCGCGAGCGCCGGGAAAAGACCGCCTGACCGTCATCCTCTCGGGGTTGGTTTAGGGGTCATCCCGGACGCCGACAGCACGAGTATCGGTTAGCGTCCGTGCCGTGTCCGTAATTGCAACCCACGCTCTGAGCAAGACCTTTCCGGGCGTCACCGCCCTGGATCAGTTGACCGTTGAGATCGGCACTGGAGTGACCGGGCTGATCGGGTCCAACGGCGCCGGGAAGTCCACTCTGATCCGGCTGCTGCTCGGACTAATGCCGGCGACCGCGGGGGCCGCCCAGGTGCTCGGGTTGGACGTCGCGACCGACGGTGCGCGGATCCGCGAACAGGTCGGCTACATGCCGGAGCACGATTGCCTGCCCCCGGACGTGTCTGCCACCGAATTCGTCGTGCACATGGCCAGGATGTCGGGACTGCCCGCCGCGCAAGCCCGTGAGCGGACTGCCGACACGCTGCGGCACACCGGGCTTTACGAGGAGCGGTACCGTCCGATCGGCGGCTACTCCACCGGCATGCGGCAGCGGGTGAAGCTGGCCCAGGCGCTGGTGCACGACCCCAACCTGGTCATGCTCGACGAGCCCACGAATGGACTGGATCCCGCCGGCCGCGACGAGATGCTCGCACTGGTGCGCCGAATCGGGCAGGAATTCGGTATCCCGGTGCTGGTGACCTCCCACCTGTTGGGCGAGCTGGAGCGGATCAGCGATCACGTCGTGATCATCGACGGCGGCAGGTTGTTGCGCTCGTCAGCCACCGCGGACTTCACCCGCGCCACGGGGGTACTCGTTGTCGAGGTGCACGAGCCTCTCGGGGGCGGTGGCCGGGATCGGCTCGGGCACGCGCTGGCTGCGGCCGGGGCGCGGGTGCGGCCGGCCGGCCGGACGCTCGAGTTGCAGATCGCCGGTGAGGCGACCTTCGATCTGGTCCGGGACGCAGCGGCCGATCTCGGCCTCGGCCTCGTCCGGGTTCAACAGCAGCGCCATCACATCGACGAGGTCTTCCGGGACGAGGGGGGCGAGCATGTCGCATCCTGAACCGATTCCTGCGCGCGCGGCCCCGTCATCGGGGTCCGCTGGCGTCATCCACGACATCGGCTACCGCACGTATGTGGGTCGTCGGCTGGGTCGCGGCTATGTGCTGCGCTCGCTGTATCTGAACGGGGTCCGGTCGACGTTCGGGCTCGGCCGCACCGCCCGGGCAAAGGTACTTCCGCTGCTGCTCCTGGTAGCGACGCTGTTGCCAGCCGTCATCATCGTCGCCATCGAGGTGTACGCCAAGGCGGACGTGCAACCGATCTCCTACAACCGCTACGCGATGATCCTGATCCCAGTCGTCGCGATCTTTGTCGCCTCGCAAGCGCCGCAACTCATCTCCCGGGATCTGCGCTTCCGGACCGTGACGCTGTACTTCTCCCGGCCCCTCACCCGGGAGGACTATGTGGTGGCGAAGTTCGGGGCGTTGGCGAGCGCGCTGTTCATCTTGCTGTCCGGGCCGATCGTGATACTTGCCGTCGGCGGCGTGCTCGCCAAGTTCCCGCTTTGGGAGCAGACCAAGAACTTCGCCTCGGCCGAGGTCGGCGCAGTTGCCTTCGCGCTACTCCTGACCGCCGTGAGTGCTGTCTTGGCTTCCGGCACCACCCGCCGCGGGCTGGGCGTCGCGGTCATCATCACCGTGCTGTTCGTGAGCTACGCCGGGACCGTCGCCACCCAGGGAATCGCGCACTTCTACGGCAACGACACCCTGGCCGGTTATCTCGGGCTGCTCTCGCCGTTCACCATGGCCGACGGGGTGCAGATCGCTCTGGTCAACGCGCCGACCTCGACGGCTGCGGGGCCACCCGAGACGACTGGTGAGTTGGTCTTCGTGCTGGTCGCCGCCGCGTTGGTGGCTGGCTGCTTCGCGCTTCTGCTGCGGCGCTACCGAAAGCCGGGCGTGCTGTGAGCCAACCTAGGCAGCCGACGGTTCTGTCGGTGGACCACGCGTCCCGCTGGTACGGCAACGTGGTGGCGGTCAACGACATGACGATGACGATCGGCCCCGGCGTCACGGGACTGCTCGGACCCAACGGAGCCGGCAAGACCACCATGATCCAGCTGATGGCCGGGTTCCTGGCTCCCTCGGCGGGCTCGGTGAGCATCGACAACCTGCCGGTGTGGCGCAATGTGGAGATCTATCGGCGGCTGGGCCTCGTCCCGGAGACCGAGGGGCTGTACGACTCGATGACCGGATGGGCATTCGTGCTGGCCAACGCGAAGCTGCACTCGTTGCCCGACCCGCAGGCTGCGGCCGCCCGCGCACTCGAGGTGGTGGAGATGCAGCCTGCGCAGTCCCGGCGGATCGGCACGTACTCCAAGGGCATGAAGCAGCGCATCAAGATGGCGACTGCCCTGGTGCACGACCCGGCCGTGTTGCTGCTCGATGAACCATTCAACGGGATGGATCCGCGCCAGCGGTTGCACCTGATGGATCTCCTGCATCGGTTGAGCGAGCAGGGCCGGACCGTGCTGTTCAGCTCGCACATCCTGGAGGAGGTAGAGCAGGTCGCCTCTCACATCGAGGTGATCGTCTCGGGCCGGCATGCCGCCTCAGGAGACTTCCGCGAGATACGCCGCTTGATGACAGACCGACCGTTGCGCTACGTCATCCGCTCCAGCGATGACCGTGCGCTCGCCGCGGCGTTGATCGCGGACGCGTCGTCCACCTCGGTGGAACTCGATGCGCGAGAGGGAGCGCTGCGAGTACAGACCGTCGACTCGGCACGGTTCGGCTGGCTCGTCCCGCGGGTCGCGCGGACGGCCGGGGTGCGGGTGTTCGAGATGGCGCCCACCGACGAGTCGCTGGAGAGCGTCTTCGCCTACCTCATCACCCAGTAGTCGCTCGCCATGTCTGAGGAGCCCACGTGAACCTGACGATCGCGCAATTCACCTACCACGCGCTGCTGGGCCGTCGCCGCATGCTGCTGTTGTTGATCCTGCCGGCCCTGCTGGTCGGTATGGCAGTGATCATCCGGCTGGCTGCGGGCCCGAACGTCGACGCGGGGGTCGTGGTCACGGTGTTGCAGAACTTCGCCTTGGGTGCGGTACTTCCGTTGCTCGGATTGCTGGCCGGTACCGGCGCGATCGGCACCGAGATCGACGACGGGTCGATCGTCTACTTGCTGGCCAAGCCGGTGACTCGGCCGACCATCGTCCGAACCAAACTAGTGATGGCGATCGGTTGCGTGTTCGTCTGTGCCGCGCTGCCCGTATTGCTGGCAGGACTCGTCTTGTCCGGGTCGGTGGAGAATCTGGCGATCGCGTTCGCTGTTGCCGCCGCGGTGGGCGGGGCCGCCTACTGCGTCATCTTCCTGCTACTTGCAGTAGTGACCCGGCACGCTGTGGTCATCGGGCTGGTGTACGCGTTGGCCTGGGAGACTCTGGTCGGAGGCTACCTGCCCGGCGCTCAGGCACTGAGCGTTCAGCAATGGGCGCTGACCATTGCCGACGCGCTGACCCCGAGCGCGCAGGTGCACGCGACGCTGCGGTTGCCGGTGGCGATCGTCCTGCTGCTCGTCACCGTCGGTGGTGGCATCTGGTTCAGCGGGCATCGGCTGCGCTCGTACACCGTCGCGCACGCCGACTGAGTGTCCTTGCTGCGCTGCGGAAACTCAGCGGGCGATGCCGAGGGCGAACGGGTAGACCGCCGTGGCGCCGGCCTGGCGCAGTAGTTGGGTCACGACGGTGAAGGTCCAGCCGGTGTCGGTCAGATCGTCGACGAGCAGCACCGGGCGACCGTCCACTGCGGTCGCCATCTGCTCGGGCAGCCGGTAGCTGCCCCACACCTCGCGCAGCCGCAACGCACTGTTCGACCGCGCCGTGGTGGCTCGGCCGGTGTGCTCGACCCCGCCGACATATGGCAGCCTGCCGATCTCGCCGAGGCGCCGGGCCAGGTCGGCGACGAGGTCGGGGCGCCGGTGCGAGCCGATGTGCACGACGGCCTGCGGACGCTCGGCCCAGCCCCAGGCGGCGAGTACCTGGATCGATGCGCGCACCAGATCGTCGGGAACCGGTCCGTCCGCTGCGTCGTCGGCCAATACTGCCCGCACCCGCTGGCCGAAGCCGAGATCGGTGAACCTGGCCACCGCCCGGCCCTCCTCGGCGGCTTCGGTGGCCGCGATCTTGCCGCGCACCTGGATTCCCAGGTCAGGCATCGCCGTCGGCCACATCCGGCGCGCGTCGAACGGCACGCCAGGCCGATCCAGATTCGCCGTAGCGGTGGCGACGGCTTGCTCCGACGTCGCCGCGGACAGGCTCAGCCCGCCGCAGTTGTCGCAGCGGCCGCAGTCGGTGGCCGCCGGGTCGTCGAGCTGCTCGCGCAGGAAGCGCAGCCGGCACATCCCGGTGGAGATGTAGTCACGCATCGACTGCTGTTCATCGCGGCGTACCTGGGCGACGCGGGCGTAGCGCCCGGCGTCGTAGTGCCACGCCTGGCCGGTCGCGATCCAGCCACCGCGCACCCGTTGGGCGGCACCGTCCACGTCCAGCACCTTCAGCATCGCCTCCAGGCGCGAGCGGGACAGCTCGACGCGGGTCTCCAGCGCGGCGGTGCTCATCGGCGCGCTGTGCTCCGTCAACGCCGCCAGCGCGGCGCGCACCTGGCGCTCGGCGGGGAAGCCCACCGATGCGAAGTAGTCCCAGATCGCCTCGTCCTCGCTGCCCGGCAGCAACACCACCTCAGCCGAATCGACTCCGCGACCGGCGCGGCCGACCTGCTGGTAGTAGGAGATCGGTGACGACGGTGCCCCGAAGTGCACGACGAAGCCGAGGTCGGGTTTGTCGAAACCCATCCCGAGCGCGGACGTGGCCACCAACGCCTTGACCCGGTTGTGCACCAGGTCGTCCTCGGCGGCGAGCCGTTCGGACTGCTCGGTCTGGCCGGAATAGGCCGCGACCGGGAAGCCGCGTTCGCGCAGGTAGTCGGCCACTTCCTGCGACGCGGCCACGGTGAGCGTGTAGATGATCCCGGAGCCGGGCAGCTCGACCAGGTGATCGGCCAGCCACGCCAGCCGGTGCGCGGTGGAAGGTAGCTGCAGCACGCCGAGGTGCAACGACTCCCGGTCCAGGCTGCCGCGCAGCACCAACACCCCATCGCTGTCGAATCCCTGCCCTCTGCCGAGACCGAGCACCTCCGCGACGTCCTCGACGACCCGCGTGTTCGCGGTAGCTGTGGTGGCCAGCACCGGGATGCCGTCGGGTAGCTCGGGCAGCAATGTGCGCAATCGGCGGAAGTCCGGCCGGAAGTCATGCCCCCAGTCGCTGATGCAGTGCGCCTCGTCGACCACCAGCAGGCCGCACGTGGCAGCGAGCTGTGGCATCACCTCGTCGCGGAACTCCGGGTTGTTCAGCCGCTCCGGCGAGAGCAGCAGCACGTCCACCTCGCCGCGGGAGACTGCGTCATAGGTACTGCGCCACTGCTCGATGTTGGTGGAGTTGATGGTGGCGGCGTGGATGCCGGCGCGCTCGGCGGCAGCGATCTGGTTGCGCATCAGCGCCAGCAACGGGGAGATGATGACGGTCGGGCCGCTGCCGGCCGCCCGCAGCAGCGCGGTCGCGACGAAGTAGAAGGCCGACTTGCCCCACCCGGTGCGCTGCACGACCAGTGCCCGGCGCCGGTCGGCCACCAGCGCCTCGATCGCGGTCCACTGGTCCGCGCGCAGCACGGCATCGGTCCCGGCAAGCGCCCGCAGGTGTAATTCGGCCTGTGCGCGCAGTGCGGTGCGGTCCAGCAGCAGTTCGGTCACCGGTCCTGTCTAACAGCCCGGCCCGACCAGCGCGGCGAGGGGCGTCCCGCTGTGGAGCAACCCTCGCACCTCCGGGACCTGCTCCGCCAGCCCGGCGTCGTCGGCAGGTTATGCGAACATGTGTTCTATGCGCAGCCCGACGTCCGGCGAGGCGTCGATCCTGCACGCCGACCTCGACGCCTTCTATGCGTCGGTCGAGCAACGCGACAACCCGCGGTTGCGCGGTCGCCCGGTGATCGTCGGTGGCGGGGTCGTCCTGGCGGCCAGCTACGAGGCGAAGGCGTTCGGCATCCGTACCGCGATGGGCGGCCGGGAGGCGCGGCAGCTGTGTCCGCAGGCTGTCGTGCTGCCGCCCCGGTTCGCCGCGTATGTCGAAGCCAGCAAGGCGGTGTTCGCGGTTTTCGAGGACACCACACCATTGGTCGAGGGCATGTCGATCGATGAGGCTTTCCTGGACGTCAGCGGGTTGGCCAGGATCCGTGGCGCTCCGGTCGACATCGCGATCCGCTTGCGTGCCGCGGTCAACGAACGGGTCGGGCTGGCCATCACGGTAGGTGTGGCCCGGACGAAGTTCCTGGCGAAGGTGGCCAGCGGCGTGGCCAAGCCGGACGGCCTGCTGGTGGTGCCGCCGGACGGAGAGCTGACGTTCCTGCACCCGCTGCCGGTGGAACGACTGTGGGGGGTCGGGCGCATCACCGCCGCCAAGTTGCACACCCGCGGCATCCGCACCGTCGCGGAGGTCGCCGAACTGGGCGAGCCGGCGTTGGTGGCGATGCTCGGCCCGGCGTCGGGCCGGCACCTGTTCGCGCTCGCGCACAACCGCGACCCGCGGTCGGTTCAGGTCGGCCGGCGGCGTCGTTCGATCGGTGCCCAGCGAGCTATCGGGCACCGCCGCCATCCCGAGCCAGAGCTGGAAGCCACCCTGATCGGGTTGATCGACCGGGTGGTGCGCCGACTGCACGGGGCCGGACGGGTCTGCCGCACCGTCGTGCTGCGGCTGCGCTTCGACGACTACTCGCGGGTGACCCGCTCGCACACGATGCCCTGGCCGACCGGTGACAGCACCAGCATCCTGATCGCGGCGCGGTCACTGTTGCTCGCGGCGATGCCACTGATCCGCGATCGCGGCGTCACGCTGGTCGGCGTCGCGCTGGCCAATCTGGACGATGCCGGTGCGGTGCAGCTCGAGCTGCCGTTCCGGGACCGGCGGATGAGCAACCTGGACGAGGCGGTGGACGGCGTGCGCGACCGGTTCGGCACGACGGCATTGACCCGCGGCGTGCTCGTCGGGCGCGACCGGGGGATGCAAGTGCCGATGCTGCCGGACTAGTGGTGGGACCGGCCGGCTGTGCCAGGCTGGCCGCATGAAGGGGCGTAGTCGGAAGGCGAGAGTGGCGGACGTGCATGAGCTCGCCGCCGGCATGCCGCACGTCACCGTCGTGCATGGTGGCGCGGAGAATCCCGTCTATCAGGTCGGGGGTAAGTCGTTCGTGTTCTTCCGGACGCCGCGACCGGACGCGACAGATCCGGCGACCGGCGAGCGCTACCCGGACGTCATCATGTTCTGGGTGCCATCCGAGTCCGACAAGCGAGCACTGGTCGATGACGAGACCTCGCCATACTTCACCACCGCGCACTTCGACGGGCACCCGTCGGTGTTACTGCGGGCCGCGCACTTGCATCAGGTGAGCCATCAGGAGCTGGCCGAACTCATCCAGGACGCCTGGCTCTCGCGGGCCTCGGACCGCCGCGCCGCACTCTGGCTCGCCGACAAGTGAACGGTCAGGGAGGCGGGGTCGGAACGGTCAGCCGAAGGCGACCTGCGTGAAGTCGCCGACCGGACGGTAGCCGAGACGTTGGTAGATGGCGTTGGAGACTGGGTTGGCCAGATCGGTGAACAGCACCGGGATGCAGCCCTCGTCCAGCACGTTCGCTGTGGCGTGGGCGGTCACTGCAGATGCATACCCATGACCGCGCTGGTCGGCTGGGGTGTACACCGGTCCGATCCGGGCGCTGCCGGCATTCGTCGGTTGCCGCCGCGCCAGTGAGACGGGTTCGCCGTCGACCACCCACAGCCACGGAGTGCCGACCCTCAGCATTCGGTCCGCCGACACCGCCGGGTCCTGGCGAACGTGTGAGTGGGCCTCCGCGGCGAATGCGGCCGACCACGCGATGAGCAGGTCGCGGTGCTCCGCAGTAGCCGCGGCGGCAGCACCCTTGACCGCCTCCGGCCCGGTCAGCTCGTCCAGCCGGTAGAGCCGCTGGTCGATACGGTGCCCGACCGGTCGCCGCAGCGCCGCGCTCACCCCCGCAACCGCAGTGGCGTCACCGCTGAGGCCGTTCAGAGCGGGCAGTTCGCCGATCACCGCAGCGAGGCTCGGCAGGTCCTCGGCGTGCCAGCCCGCGGCGACCGCGACCGGCAACAACTGCTCCGACCGGAGCGCCAGCGCGCCACGGCTCAGGTCGGTGCCGATCGCGCACCAGCCGTCCGGGCCGAGTGCGGCCGCGGCGGTGCCCAGCACGGTGTGCCGCACCGGGTCGGCTTCGAGCAACGTGCCGACCGAGGCTCGGATCTCGTCGGGGTCGGTGGTGATTTGAAACGTCATGACCTGATCCTGGCCGATCGGGCGAGCGAGATTCCCTCGGGTCAGGCGGCTGCTGGCAGTGGGGCGGCGACCTCGGTCGCCAGCTCGATGCTGTGCTGGCGCAACAGCCGCGGGCCGAGCAGCAGTGGCACGGCCAGGCCGACGATCCCGCCGAGCAGGAAGACCTCCCGGGGCGTCATCAGGTTCGCCGCCACTCCGCCGAGCAGGATCGCTCCGGTCATCGCGCCGGACATCAGCCCGCCGATCGTGGCGGCAACCCGGCCGCGCACCTCCTCGGGGATGCGCAGCGCGACGACGGTGTTGACCGAGGCGTTCAGCAGTGCATTGCCAAGGCCGCCGACGACGGCCGGGAAGAACAGCCAGAGAATCGCCGGCGCGCTGGCGTACCCGATCATCGAGGCGGCCAGCATCAGCATCGAGAGCACCGTGCCCTGGATCAACCGGTGCTGGCCGCGGATCCGGGACATGAACACCGAGCCCACCACCATCGCGCAGCCGAACACCGCAGACTCCGCGCCGTACCACCCCGGTCCGGCGTGCAACGTGTACCGGACCAGGAAGACGCCGACGACGTTCACCATCGCGCCGAGCAGGGCGAACAGGAACAGCATCCCGATCAGCATCCTCAGTACTCGGTCGGCGCGAATGACGCGGGCGCCCTCCTTCCATCGGGTGGGCTCGCCGGGGGTGCGGGCGATCTGCCGGCGATGCCGGACCGACGCGCCGGCGACGACGAGTATGGCGAATGTGGCGACGTCCAGCAGCAGGGCGAGCCGGGCACCGCCGATCCCGACGAGCACACCGCCCACCGCCGGCGCGATCACCATCGCGGAGTTCGTGAACGCCTGCGAGAGACCCACCGCGCGGGCCATGTTCTCCTTCCCGACGATGCCGGGGACCAAGGCTGACCAGGTCGCGCTGGTGACTGACTGCCCGGTGGCGAGAACGGCCACCAGGGCGATTGTCAGCGGCAACGAGGTGGTGAATGCGAGGGCCAGGCAGACCAGGGCCTGGGCCGCTCCGGTGACAACCAAGAGTCGTCGGCTGTCATACCGATCCACCAGGACACCGGCGAGCGGCGCCATCGCGATCAGCGGTGCGAAGCCGGCGAGCATCAGGATCGCCACCGCCCACGGACCCCGCGAAGCGAGTGCCAGCGTTAGCGCGATGACGGCCGCCTCGTCACCCACGAATGAAGTGGCACGGGCGCCGACGGCGAGCGCGAAGTCGCGGTTGCGCAACAGGCTCGCCGGCTTCTCCTCCGCAGATGTGAAAGGCATATTGTGAAAATAATCCTTCAGACTTCGCCTTGTCAAGCCCGCCCGTGCCCTACGATTCCGATCATGGCGCGCAGGAAGAGAACGGTCCGGCCGGATATGGTCGTGCTCCGTGACCCTGCGGCGATCAAGGCACTCGCCCACCCTGCCCGACTCGTCATCCTGGACGAGCTGATGCGGCCGGACGCGGAGCGCACCGCGACGGAGATCGCCGAGGTGGCCGAAATCAGCCCGTCCGCGATGAGCTATCACCTTCGTCAGTTGGCGAAGTGGGACATCGTCGTCGAAGCGACCTCCACTGACGGTCGGGAGCGCCGCTGGCAGATGAATCCGGGTGGATTCTCGATCGAGCCCGATCAACCTCGGGCATCGCTGACCGCCGAGACCATGGTGGTCGGTCGAATGCTGGACCGGCAGCGCGAGGACACGTTGCGCTGGTTCGCCGAGGCGGGCTCAGAGGTCGAGGAGTGGCGCGACGCGGCGACGCTGACGCGGTCCTTCCCCTGGCTGACCGTCGATGAGCTCGAGGCGATCAACGAGCAAGTCACGAATCTCGTCGATGGATACTCCGACCGCAAGGACCCGAAACGCCGTCCGGACGGTGCCCGGCGGGTGCAGATCACCTACTCCGGCCTGCCGGCCGTCGACGGGGTGTCCCGCAAACCGTCCTGACCAAGCGGGTTGTAGCGTCGCAGGAGCGCTCCCCGACCGATCAGTTTCGGACCTGCGAATGGACTCACCTGTGACCGATGTTGCCCGCGGCAGCATCCTCGGCACGCGCGTGCTGCGCACCGAGGACCCGAAGTTCCTCACCACCGGCGGCGTCTACACCGAAGACGTCGTCGACGATCGGCTCGCCGGTGCTGCGTGGGTGACCTTCGTCCGCTCGCCAATCGCGCACGCCCGCATCTCGAGTATCGACACGACCGCGGCACGGGACGCACCAGGCGTAGTGGCGGTCTTCACCGGCGCAGATGTCGATCTCGATGCCGCACCGCCGTTCATGCCGTCGATCACCGGCCTGATGTCCCAGCCGATGCTGGCCACCGATGTCGTCCGCTACGTCGGCGAGGCGGTGGCGGCGGTGGTGACCGAGCAGCACTACCAGGGCGAGGATGCCGCCGATCTCGTCGAGGTGGAGTACAACCCGCTGGCGCCCGTTGTCGAGATGGAAGACGCGGTACGCGACGAGAACGTGGTGTTCCCTGACGCCGGAACCAACGTCGCCTGCACGTTCGGTGATCCACCCAGCGAGGGGATATTCGAAGGCTGCGAGGCGGTCGTCACCCAACGCGTGGTGAACCAACGCGTCGCTCCGGCGCCGATGGAGACCCGTGCAGCTGCCGCGGCGTGGGGCGAGGACGGGCGGCTGACCGCGTGGATCCCGAACCAAGGCGCGCAGGGCACCCAGAGTTCGTTGGCGCGCCGACTGGGCGTGGACGTGAGCCTGGTGCGGGTGATCACCCCGGACGTCGGGGGTGCGTTCGGCGCCAAGTTCGGCGTCGACCCCGAACACGTGCTCGTCTCCTGGATCGCGAAGCAGCTGGGCCGGCCGGCCCGGTGGACGGAGACGCGCTACGAGAACCTGCTGGCGATGACGCACGGCCGCGCGCAGGTGCAGACCGTGACGATGGGTGGCACCCGGGACGGAATCATCGAGGCTTATCTGCTCGAGGTCATCCAGGATTGTGGCGCGTACCCGAAGATCGGTGCGATTCTCCCGTCGCTGACCCGGTTGATGGCCCCCGGTACGTATGCAATTGCCAAGGTGGAGGCCTACGCGCGGAGCGTCGTCACGAACACCACGCCCATCGGGGCCTACCGCGGCGCCGGACGCCCGGAAGCCACCGCCGCCATTGAGCGGGCCGTCGACCTGTTCGCCGCGGAGATCGGGATGGACCCGGCGGAGGTGCGCCGGCGCAATGTACTGGCGCCGTTCACCGAACCGCACGACAACGGCTTCGGCGCGAAGTACGACACCGGCGACTACGCCGTGGCCCTGGACAAGGCGTTGGATGCGGCCGGCTATGCCGAACTGCGCGCCGAGCAGCAGCGCCGCCGCGACGCGGGAGAACGGGTGCAACTCGGTATCGGTCTGGCGTCCTACGTCGAGATCACCGGGGGCGGGGACGAGTCCGGCCCGCCCAACGAGAACGCCACCGTCGAGGTGCATCCGGACGGGTCGGCGACGATCCTCACCGGGACCTCACCACACGGGCAGGGGCATGCAACGGCGTGGGCGATGCTGGCCAGCGAGGAACTGGGCATCCCGGTGGAGAAGATCACCGTCACGCACGGGGACACCGATCTGATCCCGAAGGGCGGTGGCACCGGGGGTTCACGCAGCCTGCAGCAGGGCGGTGCGGCGGTGCGGCAGGCGTCCCGCGAGCTGGTGGACCTCGCCCGTGAGCGTGCGGCTGAAGCGCTGGAGGCCAACCCCGACGATCTTCGCATCGACACGGCTACTGCGTCGATCGTGGTGGCGGGTGTGCCGGGCTCGGCGATCTCGCTGGCCGACCTCGCCGCGAAGGAGCGGCTGTTCGTCTACACCGTCTTCTCGGCGCCGGGCCCAACCTTCCCGTTCGGGGCGCACGTCGCAGTGGTGGACGTCGACATCGAGACCGGCAAGGCGACGCTGCGCCGGGTCGTCACGGTCGACGACGCGGGCACCGTCCTCAACCCACTGCTGGCCGAAGGTCAGCGCCACGGCGGCATCGCGCAAGGCGCGGCACAGGCGTTGTTCGAAGAGGTCGTCTTCGACGCCGACGGCAACCCGATGACGGCCAGCTTTGCGGATTACCCCTTCCTCTCCGCAACAGAGGTGCCCAGCTTCGAACTCGTCGACATGGCCACGCCGACCTCCTACAACCCCTTGGGGGCAAAGGGAATCGGCGAAGCAGGCTCGATCGGTGCTACGCCCGCGGTGCAGAACGCAGTCGTCGACGCAGTCAGCCATCTCGGCGTGCGGCACATCGACATGCCCACCTCTTCGATGCGGGTGTGGCGGGCAATCCAGAGCGCGCAATCGTCCGACACGTCGCCCGATAAGGGGAACCAATGATGCAGGTCGCGATCACCGTCAACGGCGAGCAGCACAGCGAGGAGGTCGAGCCGCGGTTGCTGCTCGTGCACTACTTGCGCGACGTGCTCGGTCTGCGGGCCACCAACGTCGGCTGCGACACAACCTCGTGCGGTGCCTGCACGGTCCTGCTGGACGGTCAATCGGTGAAGTCCTGCACGGTGCTTGCTGTGCAGGCCGATGGGGGCAGCGTCCTCACCGTCGAGGGTCTGGCCAGCGACGGCGAGCTGCACCCGATGCAGAAGGCGTTCCGCGCCGAGCACGGACTGCAGTGCGGCTTCTGTACGCCGGGCATGGTGATGGCGTCGGTCGGGCTGTTGCAAGAGAACCCGCATCCCAGCGAGGCGCAGGTCCGCGAGGGCTTGGAGGGCAACTACTGTCGCTGCACCGGGTACCACAACATTGTCCGTGCCGTCCTCGCCGCGGCCGAAGGTAGTGAAGCGAGCAGTGCTCCCACGGCCGACGAGAAGTCGGCGGCCGGCGCATGATCCCCGCACCGTTCGAGTACGTCCGGGCCGGTTCCGTCGAAGAGGCGCTGGCACTCCTGCAGGAGCACGGTGATGAGGCCAAGCTGCTTGCCGGTGGGCACTCGCTGCTGCCGATGATCAAGCTGCATCTGGCAATGCCGGCGGTGCTGATCGACCTGGGCCGCATCGCCGATCTCGACTACGTCCGCCTCGACGGGGACACCGTCGCCATCGGCGCGATGGCCACACATGCGGCGGTGGCCGGGTCCGACGTGGTGGCCGAGCATGCACCTCTGCTGGCGCACGCGGCGCAGCAGGTCGGCGACCCCCAGGTGCGCCACCGCGGTACCTTCGGCGGATCGTTGGCGCACGCCGATCCGGCCGCCGACATGCCGCTGGCTGCGCTCACGGTGGGCGCCACGATGGTGGCGCAAGGCCCGTCGGGGCGCCGGGAGATCGCCGCGGAGGACTTCTTCACCGGCTTCTTCTCCACGGCGCTGGGTGAGGACGAGTTGCTCGTCGAGATCCGGGTGCCGTCGTTGGCCGGGCACGGATGGGGCTACGAGAAGTTCACCCGCCGTGGCAACGACTGGGCCATCGTCGGTGCGGCCACCGTCGCCAGGCGGGTGGCGTTGGCCAACATGGGCCCGGCCGCCTTGCGGGCCACCGTGACCGAGCAAGCGCTGGCCGGCGGCGGGTCCATCGAGGACGCCGCCGCGCACGCTGCCGACGGCACCGAACCGGTCAATGACCTGCACGCCGACCAGGAGTATCGCCGGCACCTGGCCCGGGTGCTCACCGCCCGAGCCCTGCACACTGCCGCAGGGGCCACGCGTTAGCCGGGGATCAGGGCGATGAGCGCTCGCGCGAAGAGCCACTATTTAGCTGGGTTGCAGTTGGCCGGGCGGCGGGTTGTGATCATCGGCGGCGGGGCCTCGGTGACCCGGCGTATCCACCGCTTCCTGCGCGCCGGCGCGGAGGTGACGATCGTGTCGCCGCAGGTGCAGACCGCCTTGCAGGGCTTGGCCGACGGCGGCCGGCTGGTGTGGGTGGCCCGCGAGTACGTAGCCGGTGATCTCGCCGATGCCTGGTACGCCATGGCCGCGACCGACCAGCCCGCCGTGAACGAGGCGGTGGTGGCGGAGGCTGACCGGTTGCGCATCTTCTGCGTGCGCGCGGACAGGGGCAATCTCGGCTCCGCAGTTACGCCCGCGGTCGGCGGTCATGACGGGCTGCAAATCGGGGTGCTGGCCGGTGGTGATCATCACCGCTCGGGCCTGGCCCGGGACGCGCTGGTCGATGCGCTGCGCAGAGGGGCGGCAGCAGGAGAGCCTCCGGTGGGAGTGGCCATCGTCGGGGGCGGCCCGGGGGATCCGGAGCTGATCACCGTCAAGGGCGCTCGGCTGCTGGGCGCAGCTGACGTTGTCGTGGTCGACCGGCTCGCGCCCGGCGAGTTGCTGGAGGGCGTCCGCGAGAACACCGTCATCGTCGATGCATCGAAGATTCCGCACGGCCGGTCGATGGCACAGGAGTCGATCAACGCTGCGTTGGTCGAGCACGCTTTGGCCGGTCGGTTCGTGGTCCGGCTCAAGGGTGGAGACCCGTTCGTCTTCGGCCGCGGGTTCGAGGAGCTGCAGGCGCTCGCCGCGGCAGGCGTCCCGACCATCGTCGTGCCGGGCGTGACATCCGCCTTCGCTGGACCGGCGCTGGCCGACATCCCGGTCACCCACCGTGGTGTCGTGCACGAGGCGGTTGTCGTCTCCGGGCATGTCCCGCCCGGGCATCCGGATTCGCTGGTCAACTGGCCCGCGCTGGCGCAACTGACCGGGACGGTCGTCGTCCTGATGGGCTTGGCCAACGCCAATGCGATCGCCCGCACCCTCATCGACGGCGGCCGTCCACCCGTCACGCCGGTCTCACTGGTTGAGAATGCATCGACGGGCCAGCAGCGGCGGACCGACCTCACCCTGGCCGAGCTTGCCGAGCCGGATAGTGCGGGCAGGGCAACGCCACCGGCCGTCATCGTGATCGGTGCTGTGACCCGTCTGACGTGATCGACCCGCGGGCAGGTTGGACGGACGATCCCGTGCCGTGAGAAGCTGTTGGCATGTCTGGTCGTTCGGTCATGCTCGTGGCTCGTCGCCACGTCGACCTGAGCCGCGTCATCAGCGCGGCGTGTCTGCGCACTCGCTGACCCGCGCCGACCGACTCTTCCCCGATCCGGCGCCGGAGCGCGCTGGATTCCCTGCTGCGGCGTTGACGCGCAGCGGCAAGGCGCAGCCCGGCGTGTGGTGACCGTGCACCAGCAACGCCGAGGACTCCCTCATGACAACTACCGTCCCGCCCGCCCGTCGTGCCGCGACCAGTCGTGGCAACGGTCAATGGGCACTGGGTCATCGCGAGCCCCTGAACAAGAACGAGCAGGCCAAGAAGGACGACAACGGCCTGAACGTCCGCCACCGCATCGAGACCATCTACGCACACGGCGGGTTCGCCTCGATCGACCCCGCTGACCTCGGCGGCCGGTTCCGCTGGTGGGGGCTCTACACCCAGCGAAAGCCCGGCATCGACGGCGGCCGAACTGCGACACTCGAGCCGCACGAGCTCGACGATGAGTTCTTCATGATGCGGGTGCGCGTCGACGGCGGTGCGCTGAGCACCGAGCAGTTGCGGGTGATCGCCGGGATCTCGGTCGAGTTCGCCCGCGACACCGCGGACATCACCGACCGGGAGAACATCCAGGTGCATTGGATCCGGGTCGAAGACGTGCCCGAGATCTGGCGCCGGCTGGAGGCGGTCGGGTTGTCCACGACGGAGGCCTGTGGCGACGTACCGCGGGTGATCCTGGGCTCGCCGGTGGCCGGTGTCAGCGCGGACGAGGTCGTGGACGCCAGCCCTGCCATCACCGAGATCAAGCAGCGCTTCATCGGTGACCCGTCGCTGGCGAACCTGCCGCGCAAATTCAAGACCGCTGTCTCCTGGCTGGCCGACACCGTCCCTGAGATCAACGATGTCGCGTTCGTCGGTGTCGAGCATCCGGAGTTCGGCCCCGGCTTCGACCTGCTGGTCGGTGGTGGGCTGTCAACCAACCCGATGCTCGCGCAACGACCCGGTGTCTGGGTGTCGCTGGCCGACATCCCGGACGTCTGGCACGGCGTGGTGCAGATCTTTCGCGACTACGGCTACCGCCGACTGCGGCACCGTGCTCGGCTCAAGTTTCTGGTTGCCGACTGGGGCACAGACAGATTCAGGGAAGTTCTCGAATCGGAGTACCTGTTGCGTGCCCTCCCGGACGGCCCGGCTGCACCGGTGCCGCAGCATCCCATCGACCACATCGGTGTACACCGGCAACGCGACGGTCGGGCCTACGTCGGGTTCGCGCCGATCGCCGGGCGGGTCTCCGGCAAGACGCTGCAGTCGGTCGCCGACTGCGCCGAGGCGGCCGGTAGCGGCCGGGTCCGGCTCACTCCGCTGCAGAAGCTACTCGTGCTGGACGTCGAACCGGCCAACATCGAGACGCTGATCGCGGGCCTTGCCGATCTCGGCCTGCAGGCGCGGCCGTCTCCGTGGCGCCGCAGCGTGATGGCCTGCACGGGCATCGAGTTCTGCAAGCTGGCCATCGTCGAGACGAAGGCCCGGGCGCACCGACTGGTCGACGAGCTCGAAGCGCGACTGGCGACGGTCGAGCTCGATCACCCGATCGCCATCCACCTCAACGGCTGCCCGAACTCCTGCGCTCGGATCCAGGTCGCCGACATCGGGTTGAAGGGCCAACTCGTCGCCGGATCGGACGGCACGCAGGTCGAAGGATTCCAGGTGCACCTCGGCGGTGGGCTCGGTCTGGACGCAAGCTTCGGCCGCAAGCTGCGCGGTCACAAGGTCACGGCCGACGAGCTCGGTGACTACGTCGAACGCGTGGTGCTGGCCTTCGCCGCCCAGCGCACCGACGGTGAACGTTTCGCCGAATGGGTCACCCGTGCGGACGAAGGAGATCTGAAATGACCAAGCCGGTCACCGTTGACCCGCGCGGCGCTGACGAGCCCGCCTCCAGCGGCCACGGCACGCAGCGTGCCGTGCCGTTCTACTGCCCGTTCTGTGGCGAAGAGGATCTCCGCCCCGAGCCGGAGCCACGGGCCGCCTGGCGGTGCGTCGGCTGCGCGCGGGTGTTCGTCGTCAATTTCGTCGGGCTGAGCCGAGCCCTGGTTGCCGGCACATGACCACGCAGACGAAGAGTCTTCGTGAGCTGGCCGACCGCGCTGCGATAGAACTGGCGGACGCCCCTGCGGTCGAGGTCATCGGCTGGGCGGCGGAAACATTCGGAGCGCGGTTCGCAATCGCTGCGTCCATGCAGGACGGCGTGCTGCCGCACCTGGCCCGGCGCGCCGCACCGTCCGCGGCCCTGCTGTTTCTGGACACCGGCTACCACTTCGCTGAGACGATCGCGACCCGCGACCGGGTTGCTCGGGACTACGGACTGACCGTGCTGAACCTGACCGCACAGAAGTCGGTGTCCGAGCAGGACGCGGAGTTCGGTGCGCGGCTGCACGACCGGGATCCCGACCTGTGCTGCGCGCTGCGCAAGACGGCTCCCCTGGACGTCGCCCTCGACGACTACGACGCGTGGGCCACCGGGGTGCGCCGGGTCGAAGCTCCGACCCGGGCGAGCACCGCGGTAATCGGTTATGACGAGAAGCGCGACACGGTGAAGATCTCGCCGTTGGCGGCATGGTCGGACCAGGACCTCGCGGACTACATCGCCGAGTACGACGTGATCGTGAACCCGCTACTGCATCAGGGATATCCGTCCATCGGCTGCGCGCCGTGCACCCGAGCGGTGCGGCCAGGGGAAGACCCACGGTCGGGTCGCTGGTCGGACACCGTGAAGACCGAATGCGGGATTCACCTATGACACACACGCTGGAACGCCCCTTGGCGGACGACCGCGCCGAGGCCGGGATCCGGGACCTCGAGGCCGAAGCGATCCAGATCATCCGCGAGGTGGTTGCCGAGTTCGACCGGCCGGCGTTGCTGTTCTCTGGCGGTAAGGACTCTGCGGTGCTGTTGCACCTCGCTCGCAAGGCGGTCTGGCCGGCCCCGCTGCCGATCACGCTGTTGCACATCGACACCGGGCACAACTTCCCCGAGGTGCTGCGATTTCGCGACGAGACGGTCCACGCCGGCGATCACCGCCTCGTCGTGGCGAACGTCGAGGACTGGCTCGCCGATGGTCGGCTCGCCGAGCGCCCGGACGGCACCCGCAACCCGCTGCAGAGCGTGCCGCTGGTCGACACCATCTCCGCACGGAAGTTCGATGCGGTGCTCGGTGGTGGCCGCCGCGACGAGGACAAGGCTCGCGCCAAGGAGCGCATCTTCTCGATCCGCGACGGGTTCGGTGGCTGGGATCCGCGTAGCCAGCGACCGGAGCTGTGGACGGTCTACAACGGCCGGCACGCACCGGGCGAGAACACCCGGGTGTTTCCCATCTCGAACTGGACCGAGCTCGACGTGTGGCGCTATATCGAGGCGGAGGGCATCGAACTGCCGTCGATCTACTACGCGCACGAGCGCGAGGTGCATCTGCGCGACGGGATGCTGCTCAGCTCAGGGCCCTGGGGAGGCCCGCGCCCGAGCGAGACGGTGCGCCGCCGGATGGTGCGCTACCGCACCGTCGGCGACGGCTCCTGCACCGGCGCCGTCGAGTCCGACGCGTCCAGTGTCGCCGAGGTGATAGCGGAGATCGCGATCAGCCAGATCACCGAGCGCGGCGCCTCCCGGGCCGACGACAAGCTGAGTGAAGCAGCGATGGAAGACCGTAAGCGTGAGGGCTACTTCTGATGCCGGTGGAGGTGCAGACGCTGGCCCCACTGCGACTCGTCGTGGCGGGCTCCGTCGACGATGGCAAGTCCACGCTCGTCGGTCGGCTGCTGGTCGACACGAGGTCGATCCTGGCCGACCAGCACGAGTCAATCGAGCGCGCCAGCCGCGATCGCGGGGCCGGGCGACTTCGACCTTGCGCTGCTCACCGACGGGCTGCGTGCCGAGCGCGAGCAGGGCATCACGATCGACGTCGCCTATCGCTACTTCGCCACGCCGGGCGATCCTTCATCCTCGCCGACACCCCCGGACACGTGCAGTACACCCGCAACACGGTGACCGGGGCGTCGACGGCAGACGCCGCGCTGATCCTCGTCGACGTGCGCATCGGAGTGAGCGCACAGACACGCCGGCACATCGCGGTGATGGCGCTGCTGCGAGTACCGCAGGTGGTGTTCGCAGTGAACAAGATGGACGCCGTCGACTGGGACCGCGGCCGGTTCGACGAGGTGGCCGCAGCGATCCGCGGAGCCGCCGGGTCGGTGGGCCTGACCGACGTGCAGGTGCTGCCGATATCGGCGCTGACCGGCGAGAACGTGGCGGCGGCGGGACCGGACTGGTACCCGGGCCCAGGATTACTGACCCTGCTCGAGGAACTGGACAGCACGGTCGGTGCCGAGCTGGCGCCGTTCCGGTTGCCGGTCCAGCTGGTACTCCGGCCGCGCACGGCCGAGCATCCCGACTACCGCGGGCTGGCCGGCCGGCTGGCGTCGGGCACCGTCAGCGTCGGTGACGAGGTGGTCGCGCTGCCCAGCGCGGTGGGTTCCCGGGTTGCCGCCATCGACACGCCCACCGGACCCGCGCGCACCGCGGTGGCCGGCCAATCGGTCACCGTGCGGCTGGCCGACGAGTTCGACATCGGCCGCGGCGAGGTGTTGGCGCATCCGGCCGACGCGCCCCGGGTCGTGGAGCAGATTGACGGGATCGTCTGCTGGCTGGCCGAGTCGCCTGGCCGGGACCAGCAGCGGGTACTCGTCAAGGTGGGCACAGCAGTGGCCCGCGGGATGCTTTCCGCGGCGACGCAGCGCTGGGATCTGGACAGCCACACCTGGGTCGCCGCGCCCGCAGCTGTGCGACTGAACGACATCGCGCGCATCTGCGTCCGGCTCGCCGCCCCAGTTGCCGTCGATGACTACGCGGTGGACCGCGGCACCGGGGGATTCCTCGTCATCGACCCGGACACCGGCGCGACGCTGGCAGCCGGGATGGTCGGCGACGCCTCGTGGGGCGTCGGAGACATGGCATGACCTTCCACTCGCACTCCCGGCGCCCGCTCGCCGCACTGGTCGCACTGCCGCTCCTGCTCGGCTTGGCGGTCGCCTGCTCGTCCAACAGCGCGGCACAGCAGGACCAGGGCCCGGCCAGCAAAGTCCGGGTCGGCTACTTCGCCAACGTCACCCATGCGGTCCCGGTGCTCGGTGTCGCCGACGGTGAATTCCAAAAGGAACTCGGCAAGACCAAGCTCGACACCGAGATCTTCAATGCCGGTCCGGCCGAGGTCGAGGCACTGCTCAGCGGCGCGATCGATGTCGCCTACCTCGGGCCCAGCCCGGCCATCAACGCATTCCAGAAGACGCACGGTGAAGCGGTCCGGCTCATCGCCGGTGGTGCCTCCGGCGGTGCGTCACTGGTGGTGAAGCCGAACATCACCTCGATCGCCGATCTCAAGGGCAAGACCGTCGCGTCGCCGCAGTTTGGCAACACGCAGGACGTCGCTCTGCGGGCATTCCTCGCCGCTCATCGGCTGAAGACCGACACCACCGGCGGCAAGGACGTCACCGTCCTCGCGCAGGACAACGCGCAGACCCTCGACCTGTTCAGGCAGGGTCAGGTCGACGGTGGCTGGCTGCCCGAGCCCTGGGCATCGCGGCTCGTCGTCGAAGCCGGCGCCAAGACGCTCGTCGACGAGCGGACGCTGTGGCCGGGTGGGAAGTTCGTGACGACCAACCTGCTGGTGTCGAAGAAGTTCCTCGATCAGCACCCAGACACCGTCGAGGCAATCCTGCGCGCGCACGTGGCGACCGTCGACAAGATCACCGGCGACACCGCGTGGGCGAAGGCGACGCTCAATGCAGAACTGAAGAAGCTCACCGGTAAGCCGCTGTCCGATGCGGTGCTCACCCCAGCGCTGGCCAATCTGACGGTCGGCTGGGATCCGTATGCGGCGACGCTGAAGGAGTCCGCCGAGCATGCCGTCACGGCGGGCACGGCCAAGAGCGTCCCCGATCTCAAGGGCATCTACGCCCTGACGTTGCTGAACAAGGTCTTGCAGGCGGCCGGCAAGCAGCCGGTCTCCGCGGACGGTCTCGACGGAGGCGGGAACGGAACATGACCGCGACCCTCGAACGCGTCGAACCTGACTCCGGCACCGCCGCGCCGCGTATCGCCCTGGACGGGGTGCGCCGGGTGTTCGGCCGGGGGAGTGCGGCGGTTGCCGCGTTGGACGGCATTGATCTGCAGGTCGCCCCTGGCGAACTGGTCACGGTCGTCGGCGCGTCCGGGTGCGGGAAGTCGACGTTGCTCTCCCTGATCGCCGGCCTCGACAAGCCGACGAGCGGCACGGTCTCGGTGCTCGGCGGGCAACCCGCGTTGATGTTCCAGGAGGCCGCGCTGTTCCCGTGGCTGACCGCGGCCGGCAACGTCGAGCTGGCCCTGAAGCTGCGCAAGGTCGGCCGGGCGGAGCGCGGGGAGCGAGCGCGTGAGCTGCTCGACCTCGTCCAGCTCGGCAGCGTCGCGGATCGTCGGGCGCACGAGCTGTCCGGCGGGCAGCGCCAGCGGGTCGCCCTGGCTCGCAGTCTGTCGCAGGACGCGTCCGTACTGCTGATGGACGAGCCCTTCGCCGCGCTCGATGCCATCACCCGCGATGTGCTGCACAGCGAGCTGATCTCGCTGTGGCAGCGCACCCGGATCAGCATCGTGTTCGTCACCCACAACGTTCGTGAAGCGGTTCGGCTGGGGCAACGGGTCGTGCTGCTGAGCTCCCGGCCTGGCCGGGTGGTGCGTCAATGGCAGGTCGGGCTCGGTCATCCACGCGCCATCGAGGACGCCGGTGTCGGCGCGCTGTCGCGAGAGATCACCAGCCAGCTGCGGGAGGAGATCGGTCGCCATGCCCGCTGACCCCGTGGTGCAGGACTGTGACGATGCGGCTGTCGCGTCCGGACTCGATGCTCTGGAACAGGTCTGCACCCGGAACCGGCGGATCGATTGGGTGGCAGTGCTGGCGCCGATCGGTGCGGTGTTGCTGCTGATCGGGATCTGGGAGCTCGTCGTGCTGGCCAAGGTCAAGCCGAACTACGTGTTGCCCGGCCCGGCCGACGTGTGGCACACCCTGCGTCAGGAGTTCGACAACGGGGACGCCGTCGAGGCGATGTGGACCAGTCTGCGCCGCGGCGTCCTCGGGTTTCTGATCGCCCTGGTGCTGGGCACGGTCATCGGCGTGGTCGTCGGGCAGATCTCCCTGCTGCGTAAGGCCTTCCGGCCGCTGCTCTCGGCGATGCAGTCCCTACCGTCGGTGGCCTGGGTGCCTGCCGCGGTGGTGTGGTTCCACCTGTCCAATGCGACTATCTACGCGGTGATCCTGCTCGGCGCGGTGCCGTCCATAGCGATGGGGCTGATCGGCGGGCTTGATCAGACGCCGCCCATGCTGGCCCGGGTCGGCCGGGTTCTGGGCGCCAGCCGACTGCAGCAGATCCGCTACGTACTTCTGCCTGCGGCCCTACCCACCTACGTGTCCGGTCTCAAGCAGGGCTGGGCATTCTCGTGGCGATCCCTGATGGCCGCTGAGCTGATCGTGCTGTCCCCGCGGCTCGGGCTCGGGCTGGGCCATCTACTGAACGAGGGTCGCGACCTGTCGGACATGTCGCTGGTGATCACGTCGATCGTGCTGGTTTTGATGGTGGGTATCGCGGTCGATCTGATGGTGTTCGCGCCGCTGGAGCGTCGGGTGCTGCGCAACCGCGGTCTCACCGGAGCGGGCCTGTGACGCTGGTACTGGTGGGCCACGGCAGCCGGGATCCGCGCTCGGCTGCAGGGCTGCACGCCTTGGCCGACCGGGTGCGGACACAGCAGCCGTCGCTGGACGTCCGACTGTGCTTTCTGGAACTCTCGCTGCCCAGCGTTGAGCAGGCACTGGCCGAGCTGGTTGGCGACGTCATCGTGGTGCCATTGCTACTCGGCAACGCGTTCCACGCACGTTCCGACATTCCCGAGCGCGTGTCCGCGGCGGCGCTGGCCAACGGCCGGGTGCACACGACCATCGCATCGACGCTCGGGCCGGATCCGGACCTCGACGCAGTGCTCGCCGAGCGGGCAGCGCAGGCACCGGAAGTCGACGGCTGGGTACTTGCGGCAACGGGCTCCACCCACCCAGACGCCAACGAGACGATCCGTGCGCATGCCCCGCGGCTGGGTCGGCGGCTGGGGCTGCCGGTGTGTCCAGGGTTCGTCACCTGCGCGGCGCCGGAAATCGCGGCCTCGGTCGCGGCGTTGCGCGATATGGGGTGCTGCCGGGTCGGCGTGCTGCCCTGGTTCCTGGCATCCGGCGTCTTGCTCGATCGAGGCATCCAGCAGGCTCGCTCGGCCGGTGCGACGGTCGTCGCCGCACCCTTGGCCGACAGCGATGTGACTGCTCGGGTGGTGCTGTCGCGGCACGTGGCCGCGCGCGGCCATGCCGAGCGGCTCCACACGGCCTGACCTGTGGCGCGCGGTCTCGCCGGACGGCGTTGGTCGGTCGGGGTAGGTCTCGGTGGTGCTGTTTACTGCGGCAGCGACGGAGCGGGTCTTGGCTCACGCTGTCGGGTGGCTGTTCCAGCGTGGCTCCGTTTTACTGCGGCAGCGACGGATGCGGGGGGCGCTGGCTTACGCGGTCGGGTGTCGGTTCTCGGTGGGCTGGTCGCGCTCGGTGCGAGTGCGCCGGTTGGCCTTGTGGGATATGGGGAAAGTCT
>JBPCMU010000016.1:0-25572 GCA_051001975.1 Jatrophihabitans sp. | reverse complement strand
CGATCTTGCCGGACACCTCGAAGATGACGAACTTGTAGGCCCAGGTGGTGAACCTGCTCTCACCCCGAAACTGTTCAACCTTGCCGACTATCGATCCGCACCAGCAGCCCGTGCAACCGCTCGACGGCACTGTCGTGATCGGCGCCACGCGCGGTGAGCCCGCGCACCCATTCGGCGGACTCCGGGTCCAGCGTGGCCACGGCGCTGTGCTGTTCTGCTGGATGCTCTCCTGCGGCCACCGGTCGATCGTACGAACTCGACGACTCCGGACGCAGCCACCGGAGGTAAGACCGCGCTCGTTGTCGTCACGAACGGATAGCCCGGGCGGCACAAGCACGGACGATGACGTCGCACACTCGTCAAGGAAGGCGTAACCAGATGGCCTTGCTCAGCCCGGGGGATCTCTTCCCGACAATGAACATTGCACTGACCGGGGGAACCACCCTCGCGTTGCCCGAAGCCCTGAATGGGCAGTTCGGGGTCGTTCTCTTCTTCCGCGGCTCGTGGTGTCCCTATTGCAATGCGCAGCTGCGCGCCTTCCAGCGCGCACAGGACGCACTGGCCGGTGTCGGTGCGTCGGTCGTCGCGCTCTCGGTCGACAACGAAGCGACAACTCAGGCGCTGATCGACAAGAACAGGTTGAACTTCCCGGTCGGCCACAGTGCGGACGCCGAGAAGGTGGCCGGGGCGACCGGCGCTTTTGTCAATGCTGAGCCGGTGCATCTGCAATCGACGGGATTCGTCCTAGACCGGCAGGACGAGTGGTCGTCAGCGTCTACTCGTCCGGCGCGATCGGCCGGCTGGTGCCGGAGGACGTGGTCGGGGTGATCCGCTACATCCGGGAGCATGTATCGACATAAATGCCTACCAGGCGGCGGACTTCTCCGACGGCAGCCGGGAGCGGGTGAAGAGGTAGGCGCCGGCCATCGCAAGGATCGGCACGATGAGCAGGGTGGCCGCGATGTTGGGCCAAGGCACCACGAAGGGCAACGCATCGTGGGGCATCCCGCGGGTGCCCGAGGTGAGGTTGCGTAGCCGGAGGTAGCCGAGCGGCGCGACGAAGCCGCACGCGACGCCGAGCGATGAGCCGATGATCGCGATCACCCCAGCGCGTGAGGCGGAGAGCTGTCGCCGCATTCGCGGCTCTGCCCCGATGGCGGCCAGAGTGATGAGATCCGGCCGGCTGTCCACCGTGGAGAGCGCGGTCGCGATGGAGGCGGCACCGAGGGTGATCAGCGATGAGGTGACCAGCAGGATCAGCAGCCCGATCTTCACGTCGCCGTGGTAGCCGGTCTCCACGGTGAGCGACTGCGAGACGCCGAGCCTCAGCAGGGCGGCCTGCGCGGCCTGCACCTCATGGTCGGTCGGTGCACGAGTGTTCTCTACGAGGAAGCCGACCGGATCGGCAGGGATGCCCAGCGACGCCGCCAGGGCCGGCGGAAGGATAACCGTGTCGGTAGGGAACGACGAGGGTGCGAGTATCGCCGGCACTGTGTGGTTGACGGGGTCCGCATAGGTCGTCCCGGTCGCGGAGCTGCTGACCTTCGCGATGCCCAGCGTCAGGCGTCCGTTGTCGAGCAGGTTGGGGTCGAAGACAACCGCTTTGCCCGCCCGCAGCGCGGCCAGTGCATTGGGCAGGTGCCGGCCGGCGATGACGTCGATTCCGGCGCCGTCGTCGACGATGACCGAGGGCAGCGCTTGCACGAAGTAGCCGTTGGTGCCGCGGCTCTGCGGGTACGCATCCACTGTCTGCTTGCCGGCGGGCGGCGGGTCCGTGGATCTCCCGCGGATCTGGATGGCGGCGCTGGCGGGCAGGGTGCGGCGTAGCGCTGCGAGCACGTCTGCGGCCGATCCGCCCACCGGGGTTCCCGCGGTGTACGCCTCGTTGCGGGCCAGGCTTGGCTGGTACTGCTGCCGATCGTGGGTGTTCCCGCTGGTGACGAAGATGGCTGCGGCGACACCGCCGGTGACTGCGGCCATGATCGCGGCTACGGCGGGAGCAGCAGCGGATCGGTTACGGGACGTGTCGCGCAGAGCGATCCGGCCGCTGAGCGGCAACGCGCCGGCCAGCCGGCCGGCCAGGCCGAGCAACGTAGGAGTGCATGCGATCAGCCCGAGTTCAGCGACGATGGAGCCGGCCAGCACGACGTTGGCACTGTGGGTCGCGGTGCCACCCCCGATGGCGACGGCGGCCCCGACCGCAGCCATCAACGCGCCGATCAGCGGCACTCTTTTCGGGGTCCTGACTGTGCCGCGACGACCGCGCAGCACGGACACCACGTCCGTCCTAGCCGCGGATCGCGCGGGTACCCAGGCGGCCAGCAGACCGGTGACCACACTGATCACCACCAGCGCGCCGAGTTCCAGGGCACGCAGGTCGATGTGTCCAGGCACCCGGTCGGTGAGCCGGGAGGCCACCGGCAACAGGGATATGCCTGCGACCGTGCCGCCGATGACACCTACCAGCCCGGCGACGACGCCGAGCACGACACCGCTGGACAGTACGACGTTGCGCAGGTCGCCGCGGGTGCCCCCGACCGCAGACACCAAACCGAGGGTGCGGCGCGATCGTCGCGCGCCCACGGCGAACGCCGGTCCGGCCAGCAGGATGATCTCCAGCACGATCATGCCGCCGAGCAATCCTGCGCCGGACACGGCCTGGACCGAGGTTCCGGTGCTTTCGAGGCCGGCGCGGTAGGCGGGCACCGCCGAGTGCGGTGGCGGGTGCACGGCCACCTCGCGGGAGGCGACGACATAGCCGATGTCGTTCAGGGCGAGCACATTGGCCCAAGTGATCGGCTTCGGCGAGTAGACGTACCAACCCTCGTCGGACGACACGAACGCGCCGGTAGGACTCGCGATCGAGCCGGGGGAGACGTAGGCGTCCTCGCCGGTCCGTGAGTAGGTATCTCGCACGATTCCTACGACTGTGTAGGTGCGTTCCGGAGCGAGCGTGGAGAGAGTGTCGCCGAGGTGCACGCCGAGTGAGGCGGCGAGCGACTTCGACAGGGTGATGTCGCCGGCCCGTTGCGGCGCACGCCCGCTCAGGCGACGGGTGAGCGGCGCCACCAGCGGATCGGCGTACGGCAGGTCGCTGACCTGGATGTCGCGCACCCCGAAGGGGCCCCGCACCTTCCATTCCCCCTGCGCGTAGGCGATCACCCGGCTGCCGGTCGGCAGATGGGACAGCAGGGTGGCGACCGGGGGAGTCGAATTCGCGCCGTTGGTATCCGCGGAGTCCGAGCTCCAACTTGCGGCGTTCGGAGTCTGGACGACCTTCCCGCCGCTCCAGTGCACAAGGCCGTCGGCTGCACCGAAGGTCCGCTGCGCAGTCTCTGTGGGCGACAGCTGCATCGTCCGGCCGAGCACATCCCCGGCGCTGAGCGCGAAGATCGGCAACGCCAGCAACGCAATGACCAGCAGGCTGCGCCCGGGATTGCGCCGCGCGTCACGACGGGCCAGCCGCAACGACGCCCGCCAGCGGGCCAGCATCACACCCCGCCCGCAGCGGCCAACAGCGCGTCAACCTGGCTGACCGGTTGGCTGCTGTCCACGATCGAACCGTCCCGGAGGAACACGACGCGATCCGCCCAGCCGGCATGTCTTGCTTCGTGGGTGACCAGGATCCCGGCGGCGCCGGCATCGCAGCGTGCCCGCAGCACCCGCAACACGTCCTCGCCGGTCTTGCTGTCCAGGGCGCCGGTCGGCTCGTCGGCCAGGACCAGCCGGCGATCCCCGACCAAGGCCCGGGCGATGGCGACGCGTTGCTGCTGGCCACCGGACATGTCGTCGGGGAATCGGTCGGCCAGGTCGTCCACGCCGACCAGTTCGAGTGAGGCAACCGCGTCCCGGCGCGCTTCTGCGACGCCGACCCCGTCGAGCTCGCGGGGCAGCATGACGTTCTCCACCGCGGTCAGTGCAGGGATCAGGTTGAGGTCCTGGAAGACGTACCCGACGCGGCGCCGGCGTAGTTGGGCCAATTTGGTGCGGTTCAGAGTTGCCAGCTCGACGCCCTCGACGAGTACCGCGCCTGAGCTGGGCGCGTCGAGCCCGCCGGCGAGTGCGAGCAGCGTCGACTTGCCCGATCCGGACGGGCCCATCACCGCGACCAGCTCGCCCGGCCGTACGGACAGCGACGTCGAGTGCAACGCGTGCACCTGGTTGGTGCCGGTGCCGTAGGTACGGGTGACATCGCGCAGGCGCAGGATCGCTTCGTCGGTGGGCGCGTCGATGCTCATCGCTTGTCGGCCTTTGCTCGGGATGGGGCGGCGGGCACGGGCGCCAGCGCCGGTGTCGGTGTGGTGTCGTGGACGTGGCGGGCCAGGCGCATCTCGCAGTGGTCCAGCCAGCGGATCTGCGCCTCCGCGGCGAAGATCAGCGAGTCGGCGACCAGCAGCCATGGCAGGTCGGTGCCGGCGCGCTCGCGGGCTCGAGTGTAGCTCTGCATCGCCAGCATCGTCGCGGTGCGCTGCACCTGGATCACCTTCATAACGTCCACGCCCGAGGTGCCGGCGGCCAGCGCGAGCTTGATCGCCAGCTCGTTGCGCGGCGGCGCCTCCGCGGACACCGGGGTGATGAACCAGGAGCGCACCTCGCCCCGGCCAGGGTCGGTGATCGAGTACACGCGCTGGGTCTCCTCGCCGTCCTCGGCGGTGACCAACCCGTCGCGCTCCAGTCGGGCCAGGGTGGTGTAGACCTGCCCGATGTTGAGCGGCCACGTCGAGCCGGTGGCGGCCTCGAACTCCTGGCGCAATTGGTAACCGTGCATCGGTTGCCGGTCGAGCAGCGTGAGCAGACCTTGGCGAACGGACATCATGACCTCCTTGTTACCGAGTATGCATACCCGGTAACAAAGTTGCCGTCAAGCTGCGGCGACGGTGCGGCGGCCGGGGAATTGACCGGGTGGCTGACGCGGAAGGCGGGGTGCTGAAACAATGGAGTCATGTCAGCTGGGAACAACGCAGTACCGCCCCCGTCGCCGCAGATGGCTGCGGCCATGTCCGGCGCAGTCGATCTCGCCGCGGTCAAGGCCCGCTCCGACGCCGCGGCCCGCGCCGCTCAGGCGCCGCCACCCACCGCGTCGAGCGCGGTCGTTTCGGTCACCGAGGCGAGCTTCCAGGCCGAAGTGCTGGACCGGTCCTTCCAGGTACCGGTGCTGATCGACGTCCGCAGTGAACGCAGCGAGGCCAGCCAGCAGTTGTCGCCGTTGCTGGAACTGCTGGCCACCGAGGCCGCCGGAACTTGGGTGCTGGCCTCGATCGAGATCGACGCGAACCCACGCATCGCGCAGGCGTTGCAGGTGGAAGGCATCCCGACTGTCTTCGCGGTGATCGGCGGTCAGCTGGTCCCCGGATTCTCCGGCGCTCTCCCGGAGGACCAGGTTCGCGAGTTCATCGCGGCCGTGCTGCAGGCCGGCGAGGGCGCCAACCTGACCGGGCCGGGGCAACCGCCGGCGGCTGACGACGCCGAGGCGGCCGAAGTCGTGGAGGAACCGAGCGATCCACGGTTCGCGGACGCGGAAGATGCGTTGCAGTCCGGCGATTACGACCTGGCGGCGCAGAGGTATCAGGCGATCCTCGACGTGGAGCCGGCCAACACCGAGGCCGCGTTGGCGTTGCGGCAGACCGGCTTCCTGGCCCGCGTCGAAGCCGTGCCGGCCGACGCCGTTGCCGCTGCCGCAGCCGCGCCGGCCGACGTCGCCGCACAGCTCGCCGCCGCTGACGCGGAGTTCGCTGCGAACGAGGTGGACGCCTCGTTCCAGCGGCTGCTGGCCCTGATCAGGACGTTGCCGAGCGCCGAGCGGGACCCGATCCGGGACCGGCTGGTCGAGTACTTCGACCTTCTCGGCGCCGAGGACCCCCGCGTCCCCGCGGCCCGTCGCACGCTCGCCAACGCCCTCTTCTGACCGACAACGCCGCGGTCGCGCCGGCAAAGCACAGGGCGCACCGACGGATGAGTAGCTAGCGCCGAGATTTCCGTGGCCGGCGCGCCACCATGCCGAGAGGGAGGTAGCCCGTGACGCTGCCGTCTCGCGAATGCGATGAGCGCGCCATTCAGCACCGCGGTGCCGCTGCTACCACACCACGCGATGAGCGCTCGCGCGAAGAGCCGATCGCCGCGCGCGACGAAGGAGCGCTTGCGGCCGAGCGGAGCGAGGGGTTCGGTTGAGAGCGGACCCCGATGCGAAGCGAGTGGGGTCCGCGAGCAACCGACGAAGCGATCGTTAAGAAACGTGCGGCATGATCGCGTCGGCCGGGATTACGCCGAGCCGTCCGGCCTGGAAGTCCTCGATGGCCTGCTGCAGTTCCTCGACGGTGTTCATCACGAAGGGGCCGTACTGAGCGACCGGCTCGCCGATCGGCTGGCCGCCGAGCAGCAGAACCTCCATGGCTGGGCGGTTCGAATCCTGCTTCGCGTTCGCCGCGACGGTGATCCGATCGCCAGCACCGAGCAGAGCCAGTTGGCCGTGCTTGATCGGCTGGGTCTTCGGACCGACGGTGCCTTCGCCGGACAGCACGTAGACCAAAGCGTTGAAGTGCGCCGGCCACGGTGTCGACAGCGTCTCGCCGGGCTGGATGCTGGCATGCGCGAACGCGATCGGGGTGTGCGTCGAACCGGGTCCGCTGTTGCCGTCCACCTCGCCGACGATGATCCGCAGTAGCGTGCCGCCGTCGTCGGAAGCCACCAGCGTGACCTGGCCACCGGTGAGGTTCTGGTAGGCGGGGGAGATCATCTTCTGCGACGCCGGCAGGTTCACCCAGAGCTGGATGCCGTGAAACAGACCCCCGGACATGACCAGGTCCTCGGGCGGAGTCTCGATGTGCAGGATGCCCGCTCCGGCCGTCATCCACTGAGTGGCGCCGTCTTCGATCATGCCGCCGCCACCGTGGGAGTCCTGGTGCTGGAAGCGTCCGTCCATCATGTAGGTGACGGTCTCGAAACCGCGGTGCGGGTGCCACGGGGTGCCCTTCGGCTCGCCCGGGGCATAGTCGACCTCGCCCATCTGGTCCAGGTGCACGAACGGGTCGAGATCACGCTTGGGCACGCCCGCGAACGCCCGCACGACCGGGAAACCCTCACCCTCGTAGCCTTTCGGCCCGGTGGTGATCGAACGCACTGAACGCTCTACGTCGCCGAGCCCAGCGGTGTGCAGCCGGGGCAGCGTCGAGGTGTCGGCGGTGACAGCGGGCATGAGGTCCTCCGGTAGTAGAAGATTCAACTATGTTCTCATGCAGCACAACCAGTTGACGAGTGTGGTCATTCCCGCCGCGTCAGCAGCCGCTACCGGCCCGGTAGCCGGTCGATGACCTCTTGAGCCAGCGAGTGCAGGGTGAGCATCTCGCCCAGCTTGCAGACCTTGCACTGCAGGATGAACCGTTGCTGCTCGACACGAACGCGCAGCGTGTGAGTTTTCGGGTCGTGCCAGGCCTCGTTGCCGAGATCGGTGACTGCTTCGGCACCGCTGTGCGAGTCGAACTGGCCCTGGCTCATGTGCACGAACAACGCGACCACGTCGTAGTTGCAGCCGTCGCCCCAGTCGCCGGTCTCCGGGGTGTGCACGCCGGCCTTGCCGCCGATCGTCTCGATGTCGTCGTCGTGCAGCAGGGGTGCATGGATCGATCGTCACGTTGCCGCGAGCACCGTTACGGCGCGCACCCTGCTCCCACCACCGGCCATCTCGTCCCCCTCGATCAATTCCGTACCGATCAAACAATCGCACAGTGCATGCTGGTGTGCGTCAAGACTGCGGGCCGGACCACCACGATGACAGAAGGACGAACGCCGTGACGCTCGTCGCCATCAAGGACACGGAATCCTGCCGGACTTGACGTCCGTGCTTCGCGCCGCCATCGGTTGCCGTTCGTGACGCGTCATACCGCGGCTTCGACCCGATGACCGATCTTGCCCTCGCCGCCTTCGGCTGGGGGTGGCACCTGGATACCGCAACATCTGATACTGGCGCGTCAGCCCGGCGACCTCGTGTCCGCGGTCAGCGGCAGAGCAACTCGGCCAGCACTGCAGCGTGACTGATCTCGAGGCTGCGGGTCGCCGTCAGCAGCGTGACCGGGCCGTCTATTGCCAGACTGGCGAGGTGCTCCAACGCGGTTGCCCGGGTCAGGTCGTCCAGTTCCACCAGATAGCGCTGCCGGAAATCGGTGAACCGATCCTGACGGTGGCCGTACCAGCTGCGTAGCTGCGTGGACGGAGCGACGTCCTTGCACCACTCGTCCAGCCGCGGATCGTCGCGACGCAGCCCGCGGGGCCAGACGCGATCCACCAGTACCCGCCGGCCGTCACCGGCGATGCGCGGCTCGTACACCCGTCGCGCCTCGACCCGGCGCCTGATCGCCATGACCGGAATCTAACGCGTGCGGCTGAGGGACGGTGCTGAACCCGGCTATGCGCCTGAGTAGCGCAACCAGAGCGCGCCGAGCGGCGGCACCCGAAGCAACACCGAAGCTGGTTGGCCGTGCCAGGATTCCGGGAGCGCCTCGACGCCGCCCAGGTTGCCCACCCCGGACCCCCCATAGAGCTCGGCATCGGTGTTGATGATCTCGTCCCAGCGCCCCGGCTTCGGCAGCCCGATGCGATAGTCCTCGTGCGGCGTGGAGGAGAAGTTGACGACGCAGGCCACCGCCGAGCCATCCGTGCCGAAGCGAAGGAACGACAGCACGTTCCCCTCGCGGTCGTTGGCGTCGATCCATTGGAAGCCGGCCGGATCAGTATCCTGCGACCACAGTGCCGGAGTCGACGTGTAGGCGTTGTTCAGGTCCTTGACGGCCTGGGCCACACCACGATGATCGGCGGCAGCGAGGCTGTCCCAGTCCAGCGACCGGCTCTCGCTCCACTCCCGGTACTGGGCGAACTCCGAGCCCATGAACAGCAGTTGCTTGCCCGGCTGCGCCCACATGTAGGCGTACAGAGCACGCACGGTGGCCATCTGCTGCCAGCGGTCGCCGGGCACCTTGCCTACGACGGAGCCCTTGCCATGCACGACCTCGTCATGACTGATCGGCAGCACGAAGTTCTCGGAATAGGCATACATCATCGCGAACGTCAGCTCGTTGTGGTGGTATTGCCGGTGGATCGGTTGCCGCTTGAGGTAGGACAGCGTGTCGTTCATCCAGCCCATGTTCCATTTGAAGCCGAAGCCCAGCCCGCCGAGATGAGTTGCCCTGGTGACGCCGGGCCACGAGGTGGATTCCTCGGCGACGGTGATGGCGCCGGGCACCCGCCGGTAGGCGGTGGCGTTCATCTCCTGCAGGAACGAGACGGCCTCGAGGTTCTCCCGGCCACCGTACTTGTTGGGCAGCCACTCACCGGCTTTGCGGGAGTAGTCGAGGTAGAGCATCGATGCGACCGCGTCCACGCGCAGCCCTTCGACGTGGAACTCCTCGAGCCAGTAGATCGCGTTGGCGACGAGGAAGTTGCGAACCTCGCGCCGGCCGAAGTCGAACACGTAGGTGCCCCAGTCCAGCTGCTCGCCGCGACGCGGATCGGGGTGCTCGTAGAGCGGCGTCCCGTCGAAGCGGGCGAGTGCCCAGGCGTCCTTGGGGAAGTGCGCGGGCACCCAGTCGACCAGCACCCCGATGCCGGCCTGGTGCAGCCGGTCGATCAGGTAACGCAGATCGTCGGGGCTGCCGAAGCGTGACGAGGGTGCGTAGTAGCTGGTCACCTGGTAGCCCCACGAACCGCCGAACGGGTGCTCGGCGACGGGCAGGAACTCGACGTGGGTGAAGCCGTTGGCGGTGACGTAGTCGGCCAGCTGCTCAGCCAGCTCGCGGTAACTGAGGCCTTGCCGCCACGATCCGAGGTGCACTTCGTAGACCGACATCGGGGCGGCATGCCAGGTCGTCTCGGCACGCCGGGTCAGCCACTGCGCGTCGGCCCACTCGTACTCGGAGGTGAACACGACCGACGCGGTGGCCGGCGGGACCTCGGTGGCGAAGGCCATCGGGTCGGCCTTCTCCCGCCAGGTGCCGTCCTTGCCCAGTACCTGGAACTTGTACCGAGTACCGGTGGCGACCTCCGGGATGAACAGCTCCCATACCCCGGAGCTGCCGAGCGTGCGCATCGGCAACGCCCGGCCGGACCAGTAGTCGAAGTCGCCAGAGACCCGGACGCCCTTGGCATTGGGCGCCCAGACGGCGAACGACGTGCCGCTGACCGCTCCGCCGGGGGTGTCGTAGCTGCGCACGTGCGCGCCGAGCACCGTCCACAACGTCTCGTGCCGGCCCTCACTGATCAGGTGGAGGTCGATCTCGCCGAGCGTCGGCAGCCAGCGGTACGGGTCGTCGACAATCGCGGTGCTGCCACCGCCGTAGGTGACTTCGAGGCGGTAGTCGCTCGGTGCTCCGGCGAGTTCACCGGCGAACACGCCGCCGTCGTGCACCTTCGCCAGCTCGATCCGCTGGGTGCCGACGATGGCGACCACCGAATCTGCTTCCGGACGCAGGGTGCGGATGATCGTGCCGCCGCCGTCGACCGGATGCGCGCCCAGCACGCCGTGCGGATTGCCGTGCTCGCCTGCGACGAGCTTGTTCAGCTCGTCCGCGGCCACACTCGCAGGCGCGGGATTCGGTCCGGGCATCAGCTGTCCTCCGCTCGATGGGCGATCCGGTCCAGTGAGGCAACCGGGACCGGAAGCCAGGTCGGCCGGTTGCGCGCCTCGTACAACGTCTCGTACACGGCCTTGTCGGCCTCGAACGAGGCCAGCAGCGTCGCCTGGTCACGTGGGTCATGCCCGGCGGCCTCGGCGTAGCCGGC
Organism: Jatrophihabitans sp.; assembly: GCA_051001975.1. Taxonomy (GTDB): domain Bacteria; phylum Actinomycetota; class Actinomycetes; order Mycobacteriales; family Jatrophihabitantaceae; genus DATAEG01. Next base: position 14,805 of record JBPCMU010000016.1, on the reverse strand, counting down.
GCAGAATGTGTCGCTGTTGCGCTCGGACCACTCGCGGGCGCGGTAGTCCCGCTGCGGCGTGGAACCGCTGTCGATGGACTGGTGGTTCGCCGCGTAGTCGAACGAGCGCAGCATCCCGGCGACGTCACGCAGCGGTGAGTCGGGCGCCCGCCGTTCGACAATGGTCTTGGCCGGCTCGCCCTCGAAGTCGAGCATGATCCAGCGCTGCGCGGTGCGAAGCATCTGACCCAGGTGCAGGTCGCCATGGATGCGCTGCACCGTCAGTGGAGCCGCGTCGGCCAGCGCCTGATAGGTGGCCCGCAGCCCCTCCTCTGCCGGCTCGAGCTGGGCAACCTCACGCAGTGCCTCATCGAGACGGACGGACATCGCCGCGGCGCGCTCAGCCAGCTCGGCTGTACCGAGCGTCGACGTCCCGAAAGCCGCGGCCAGCTCAGTGTGTACCGCCGCAGTTGTCTGACCGAGGCGGTAGGCCTCGCCGGCGAAGTCGCCGCCGGCCTCCTCCGCGTGCAGGTCGGCTTCGGCCATCAGATCGCGCACGCTGATCTTGGCCAGCTCCCACCCGTCGGTCGCCGTGGTCATGAACTCCTGCAGCATCGCCAGGCTGGCCCTTCCGCCGCCGGGCAGTTCGGCATCCAGATAGCCCAGCAGGCGCGCGATGTGATGCGCGCCCGCGTTGCTGAGTGCCTCGTGAATCTCGATGTCGGGGTTCTGCCCGCTCTCGATCCGACGGAACACCTTCATGATGGCCGAATCGCCGAACACCGCCGAGGTGTTCGACTGCTCGCCGGACAGCACCAGGCTCGGCGCGTCGACGGGGATCTCGTCGATCTTGGCGTTGCGGTGGAACTGCAGCGGTGCGGCGGTCGTTTCGGCAGCGATGCCGCGCAGCCAGGCGGGCGTCGCGCTCTTGTCCCAGAGGGCGTCGTAACAGAAGCGGCCGTCCACCACACCCACGAATGCGTGACCCAGCGAGTCGTCGAACTGCTCGCGCTGCAGCAACGGGAGCTGGTAGGTCTCGGTGCCGCCGTCGCGGTAGTGCACGGCCACCAACCAGAGGCGCACCTCGGCCGGCTCGCTGGGCAAGATCGCCAGCAAGGTCGGACGGGCCTCCACAATGTTCCGGGACTTGCCGGCAAACCACCTCTGCTGGGGCAGCCAGGCGATCAGCGCGGCAGCGAGATCGCTTGTGTGGGATTCATCAGCAGGGAAGTTCATGCGCTCGGCTGGCCTACTTCCGGGTTGTCGGTGTCGCTGTCAGAGGGCTGCGCCTGCGCCTCGGGTACGCCGGAGGTGACCTGGCGTTCCGGGCGCGGGATGCGCAGCCAGTAGAAACCGTGGCCGGCGAGGGTGAGCAGGTATGGCAGCTCGCCGATGGCCGGGAACCGGCTGCCGCCGAGCAGTTCGATCGGCTCGGCGCCTTCCCATTCGCGCAGGTCGAGTTCGACCGGCTGTGCGAACCGGGACAGGTTGTTCACACACAGCACGATGTCGTCGCCGAACTGGCGGATGAAGCTGAGCACGCTCGGGTTGCTGCCGCCGATGTCGGCGAACGTGCCGAGCCCGAACGCCGGGTTTGCCTTGCGCACCTGGATCATCCGGCGCGTCCAATGCAGCAACGACGAAGTGTTGCGCATCTGCGCCTCGACGTTGGTGACCTGGCAGCCGTAGATCGAGGCCATATTCGCCGGCAGGTACAGCCGGGCCGGCTCGGCGGTGGAGAAGCCGGCGTTGCGGTCCGGCGTCCACTGCATCGGGGTGCGCACCCCGTCACGGTCGCCCAGCCAGATGTTGTCACCCATCCCGATCTCGTCGCCGTAGTACAGGACGGGTGAGCCGGGCAGGGAGAGCAGCAGCGCGGAGAACAGTTCGATGCGGTTGACGTCGTTGTCCAGCAACGGCGCGAGCCGGCGCCGGATGCCGATGTTCGCCTTCATCCGCGGGTCGAAGGCGTACTCCGACCACATGTAGTCACGCTCTTCGTCGGTGACCATCTCGAGGGTCAACTCGTCGTGGTTGCGCAGGAAGATGCCCCACTGACAGGTGGACGGGATGGTCGGCGTCTGGGCGAGGATCTCGGAGATGGGGTAGCGCTGCTCACGGCGCACCGCCATGAAGATGCGCGGCATGACCGGGAAGTGGAATGCCATGTGGCACTCGTCGCCGCCCACCTCCGGATCGCCGAAATACTCGACTACGTCAGCCGGCCACTGGTTGGCCTCGCACAGCAGGACGCGGTCGGGATAGTTGGCGTCGACCTCCTTGCGCACCCGCTTGAGGAACTGGTGCGTTTCGTCAAGGTTCTCGCCGTTCGTCCCGTCTCGCTCGTAGAGGTAGGGCACAGCGTCGAGCCGGAACCCGTCGATGCCCATCTCGAGCCAGAACCGCAACGCGTCGAGAATGGCGTCCTGGACGGCGGGGTTGTCGAAGTTGAGGTCGGGCTGGTGGCTGAAGAAGCGGTGCCAGAAGTACTGCTTGCGGATTGGGTCGAAGGTCCAATTGCTCGGTTCGGTGTCGACGAAGATGATCCGGGCTTCCGGCCAGCTCGTATCGGTGTCGCTCCACACGTAGAAGTCGCCATACGGGCCGTCGGGGTCGAACCGGGATGCCTGGAACCACGGGTGTGCGTCGGAGGTGTGGTTCATGACGACATCGATGATCACCCGGATGCCGCGCTCGTGAGCCGCGTTGAGGAAGCGGCGGAAGTCCTCCACCGAGCCGAACTCGGGGAGCACGCCGGTCAGGTCGCTGACGTCGTACCCGCCGTCGCGCAGGGGGGACGGGAAGAACGGCGGCAACCAGAGGCAGTCGACGCCGAGCCATTCGAGATAGTCGAGTTTGTCGGTCAATCCGGCCAGGTCACCGGTGCCGTCACCGTTGCTGTCCTTGAAGCCGCGCACCAGCACTTCGTAGAACACCGCGCGCTTGAACCACTCCGGATCCGACACCCCCAAGGTTTCTGTCGTCGGCCGGCTCTCGGCAGGTCGGCTCATGAGATGGCCCGCACGGAGAAGATGTGCGCAGGATGCGCCGGGGTGAGTCGGACGAAATTGTGCTCGCCCCATTCGTAGACCTCGCCGCGCAACAGGTCCTGGACCTCGATCCCTTGCCCCCGCTCGGCGCCCAACTCCGACAGGTCCAACCGGGTCATCGACTCATGCGTCGTGTGCGAATCGAGCGAGCAGACCACCAGGATCGTGTCGCCGCTGGCCTCGTCGCGCTTGCTGTAGGCGATCACGCTGTCGTCCTCGACGTCATGAAAGTGCAGGTTGCGCAACCAGTGCAGTGACTCGTGGTCGCGGCGGATCGCATTGAGCCGGGTGAACAGCGGGGTGAGCGACTCACCGACCGCAGTGGCGCTGGCGAAGTCACGTGGCCGCAGCTGGTACTTCTCGCTGTCGAGGTATTCTTCGCTGCCCTCGCGCACCGCCCGGTGCTCGAACAGCTCGAACCCGGAGTAGACGCCGTAGGTCGGGGACAACGTTGCCGCCAGCACCGCGCGGATCGTGAAGGCGGCGGGGCCGCCCTTCTGCAGGTACTCGTGCAGGATGTCCGGCGTGTTGGGGAAGAAGTTCGGTCGCATGTAGTGCGCTGAGTCCACCAGCTGCAGCGCGTATTCGGTCAACTCCTTCTTCGTGGTGCGCCAAGTGAAGTAGGTGTAGGACTGGGTGAACCCCGCCTCGGCCAGTGCCTGCATCATTGCCGGGCGGGTGAAGGCCTCGGCGAGGAACAGCACGTCGGGATCGGTGCGTTTGGCCTCCCAGATCAGCCAGTGCCAGAAGTCCAGCGGTTTGGTATGCGGGTTGTCGACGCGGAAGATCTTCACCCCGAGTTTGATCCAGTGCCGCAGCACCCGCAGGCACTCGGCGTATAGGCCCTCCGGGTCGTTGTCGAAGTTGAGCGGATAGATGTCCTGGTATTTCTTCGGCGGATTCTCGGCGTAGGCGATGGTGCCGTCAGGCTTGGTGGTGAACCACTCCGGATGGCTGGCTACCCAGGGGTGGTCCGGCGCGGTCTGCAGTGCGTAGTCCAGCGCCACCTCCATGCCGAGCTCGCGAGCCCGGATGATGAACGCCTTCAGATCCGCCTCGGTGCCGAGCGCCGGGTGGATCGCGTCGTGGCCGCCCTCGGCCGAGCCGATCGCCCATGGCGAGCCGACGTCCCACTCCGCAGGTGTCAGCGTGTTGTTCGGGCCCTTGCGGTTGACCCGGCCGATCGGGTGGATCGGCGGCAGGTAGACCACGTCGAAGCCCATGTCCGCGACATAGTCGAGATGCCCGGTGGCGTCGGCGAACGTGCCGTGTCTGACCGGCTTGGCGGGAGTGCCTGGATCGACGGACAGCTCCGCGCCGACGGAGCGCGGGAAGAATTCGTACCAGGCACCGAACAGAGCGCGAGGCCGGTCGACCCAGAGCTGGTAGGTGTCGGAACTGGTGATCAGCTCACGCAACGGGTGGTCGTGCGCCAGGCGTTGCACCTCATCCGAGAGTGCCGGCCCTACCCGGGCAGCCAGCGGCTTCTTTCGATCCCGCAGCGCAGTCGCTGCCTTGCGCGCGGCCATCCTTGAACCGGCGGGCAGCGACGTGGCCAGCCGGGCGAACAATTCCGCGCCGGTCGCAAGATCGTTCGAGAGCTCTGCGGCGTCCTGTCCGGCGGCCATCTTGACGGTGATCGCGTGGTGCCAGGTGTGCAGCGGGTCGCTCCACGCCTCGACCGTGAACGTCCACAACCCCGGCCGGTCCGGGCTGATCGACCCGTGCCAGCGGTCGGTGCCCGGCTGGCCCGGAGTCATCCGGACCCGCGCTCTGGCCTTGCCGTCCGGGCCAGCCCAGGCCACATTCGCGGCCACGGCGTCGTGTCCCTCACGGAAGACCGTCGCCGCGACAGGGACGGCTTCACCCACTACGGCACGGGCGGAGAGCTCTCCGCCGCGGACCACAGGGGTGACATCGGCAAGTCCCAGGCGTCCTACCACCCAACCAACCCTAGCGACCTCGTTGGGCTACGTGAAATGCCGGGAACTCCTGGCTGTAAGCCATTCCGAGCCAGGTAGGCTGCGCGGCGTGAAAGCATTGCGCCGGCTCACCGTCCGGGCCAAATTCCCCGCCGAATTGGAACCGCTGGCGGGCATCGTCAGCAATCTGCGCTGGTCCTGGCACGCCGAGTCCCAGGACCTGTTGGAGTCCGTCGACCCGGAGCTCTGGAGAGCCTGCGGCAACCACCCTGGCCGGATGCTGGGGGGAGTGTCCGCCGACCGGCTCGAAGCGTTGGCCAAGGACCGCAAGTTCCAGCGCCGGCTGTCCGACGTCGCCGACGATCTCCGCGACTACGTCACCGCGCCGCGCTGGTACCAACGCCGGGCGGCCACGGCCGAGGGTGCGGACCTGCCCCGCAGCATCGCGTACTTCTCGCCGGAGTTCGGCATCGCCGAGGTACTGCCGCAGTACTCCGGTGGGCTCGGCATCCTGGCCGGCGACCACCTGAAGGCGGCCAGTGACCTCGGCGTGCCGATCATCGGAGTCGGGCTGCTCTACCGCGCGGGCTACTTCCGGCAGTCGCTCTCGCGCGACGGTTGGCAGCAGGAGCACTACCCGCCGATCGACCCGCAAGGCCTGCCGATCAAGCTGCTACGCCGGGCCGAGGGCGAGGTCGTCAAGATCAGCCTGGCACTGCCCGAGAGCCGGACCCTGGTCGCCCAGGTGTGGAAGGCCCAGATCGGCCGGGTGCCGTTGCTGCTGATGGACAGCGACGTCGAGGAGAACGACGTCGCGGCCCGCTCGGTCACCGACCGGCTGTACGGCGGCGGCCCGGAGCACCGGCTGGTGCAGGAACTGCTGCTTGGCGTCGGAGGCGTGCGGGCGGTGCGCGCATTCTGCGATGTCACCGGCACTGCGGCGCCAGAGGTGTTCCACACAAACGAAGGGCATGCCGGATTCCTCGGAATCGAGCGCATCCGCGAGCTGATGATGGGCGACGACCTGAGCTTCGACGAGGCGCTGCAGAGCGTCCGCGCCGGCACGGTGTTCACCACGCACACTCCGGTGCCGGCCGGCATCGACCGCTTCCCGACCGCCCTGATCTCCGACCACTTCGCCGGCTTCGGTGCGGTGCCGGTGGACCGGGTTCTGCAGCTCGGCGCGGAGCCGGACGAAACGATGTTCAACATGGCCCACATGGGGCTGCGCCTGGCCCAGCGGGCCAACGGCGTCTCGAAGTTGCACGGTCAGGTGAGCCGCGGGATGTTCGGCGGACTGTGGCCGGAATTCGACGAGTCCGAGGTGCCGATCACCTCGGTGACCAACGGCGTGCACGCCCCGACGTGGATGGCCCGCGAGCTCGGCGAGGTGCTGGAGACCGAGCTGGCTGCCGACGACTTCGGCGCGGGCCGGCCGTGGCGCGGGTTGGACAAGCTCAGCGATGCCGACCTGTGGCAGTTGCGCCGGGTGCTGCGCGAGCGGCTCGTCGGGGAGATCCGTCGGCGCATTCATTCCTCGGCGCGCGAGCGCGGCATGGCCGATGCCGAGCTGCCCTGGACTGCGACGGCGTTCGACCCGGATGTGCTGACCATCGGTTTCGCCCGCCGGGTGCCGTCCTACAAGCGGTTGACACTGATGCTGCGTGACCCGGACCGGCTCAAGGCTCTACTGCTCAACCCGGACCGGCCGGTGCAGATCGTCATTGCCGGCAAGAGCCATCCGGCCGACGACGGTGGCAAGCAGCTCATCGCGAAGATGGTCACGTTCGCCGACGATCCCCAGGTCAGGCACCGCATTACCTTCCTGCCCGACTACGACATCGGCATGGCGCGCTATCTGTACTGGGGTTGCGACGTCTGGCTGAACAACCCGCTGCGGCCGCTGGAGGCCTGTGGTACGTCTGGGATGAAATCCGCACTGAACGGTGGGCTGAACCTGTCCATCCGCGACGGTTGGTGGGACGAGTGTTTCGACGGTGAGAACGGCTGGGCGATCGCGACTGCGGACGGCGTGACCGACTTTGACCGGCGTGACGACGTCGAGTCGGCCGCCCTCTACGACCTCATCGAGCACCAGGTGGCACCACGGTTCTATCAGCGTGACGAGAACGGGTTGCCGCAGCGCTGGGTGCTGATGGTCCGGCACACGCTCAGCACACTGGGTCCGAAGGTGCTGGCCACCCGGATGGTCAACGACTACGTCGACCACCTCTATACCCCGGCCGCGGTGTCCGAGCGCCGCGTCGGCGCTGACTCCTTTGCCGCGGCGAAGGAACTGGCGGCCTGGCGTTCGGGCGTGCTGCAGGCCTGGCCGGGGGTCCGGGTGCTGCATGTCGATTCGTTCGTGGACGGCGACCCGGTCCTGGGTGGCACGCTGCGACTGCGCGCCGAGATTCAGCTCAACGGGTTGCGCCCGGAGGACGTCGACGTGCAAACGGCCTTCGGGACGGTGGACGCGGAGGATCGGCTCAGCGCCGTGCATACCGCGTCGTTGCAGCTGGTCGAGGCGCCGAACGGGGTGGCCCGCTACGAGGGCGACGTGCGGTTGGAGCGCACCGGACCGGTCGGCTACACGGTGCGGGTGTTGCCGCGCAACGAGTTGCTGGCCGGCCCGGCGGAGCTGGGCGTTGCAGTCACCGCGTCCTGACCCAGGCGGATGTGCATCATTCGGTTGATGGCCGACTACTTCTGCTACCCGCTCTGGGAGTCAGCCGCCCCGGAGGACAACATCGACCCGGCCGGACTCAGTGTCCTGTGTCGCAGCTCGAGCGCACTGTCACCAGCGGGGCACGTCGGCTCGGTAGGACGGCTGGAACCGTTGTAGGTAGGCGGTGTCGTTGCGCCGGCGAATGCCGCACCGCTCGTACTGCTCGTGCAACCGGCCGAGCGCATCCGCGTCGAGTTCGACGCCCAGACCAGGCGTGACGGGAACCGGCACGGCACCGTCGACGAACCGCAACGCGCCGACGACGACGACGTCCTCCTCCGACCGCTTCCACGGCCAGTGGGTGTCGCAGGCGTAAGTCAGGTTCGGCACCGAAGCGGCCAACTGGACCATCGCGGCCAGGCTGATTCCGAGGTGCGAGTTGGAGTGCATCGACAGCCCCAGGCCGAACGTCCGGCACACACTTGCCAGGTCGATGGATGCTCGTAGGCCGCCCCAGACATGGTGATCGGACAGCACCACCCCGACGGAGCGCTGTGCGACCGCTGGCGCGAGGTGGCTGAAGTCCACGACGCACATGTTCGTGGCCAAGGGCATCGGCACAGCGGCTGCGACCTGAGCCATCCCGGTGAGACCGGGGGTGGGGTCTTCCAGGTATTCCAGTGTGTCGTGCAAGGCCCGACCCACCTCGATGGACGTGTCCACCGACCAGGCCGCATTGGGGTCGATACGCAGCGCGTGCTCCGGGAACCGCTCGCGCAACGCGTGGATCGCCGCGATCTCCTCGGCCGGCTCGAACACCCCGCCCTTCAGCTTGATCGAGCCGAAGCCGTAGTCGGTGACCATTCGCTCTGCCTGCGTGACGATCTGCGCCGGGGTGAGCGCCGGGCCCCAGTCGTCGGTCGGGGCATCGGGGTGCCCGGCCCACTTGTAGAAGAGGTATGCGCTGAAGGGCACCGTGTCGCGCACCCGGCCACCGAGCAGGTCGGACACCGGCCGGCCGAGCGCCTTGCCCTGGGCGTCGAGCAATGCCGTCTCGTAGCCGGCGAATACCCGGTCCGCGGTGCCGGTCTCGGTGGAGATCCCGGTCAGGCCGTGCAGGTCCTGCCGGGCGGTGCCGCCGAGTTCGCGACGGATCTGCTCGTGCAGCCGGGTCAGCTCGAAGCAGTCACGGCCGATCAGCCCGGCGGTAACGCGGTGCATGAGCGCCAGGTGCCCGTCGTCGCCGTAGGTCTCGCCCAGACCGGTGACGCCGGCGTCGGTGTCGATCTCGACGACGGTGCGCAGCGCGAAGGGTTCGTGGACTCCGACCGCGTTCAGCAGCGGCGGATCGGCGAAGGCGACGGGGGTGAGCCGCACGCCAGTGATGTGCAGGCCGGTCATCGCGCACCGGCGACGAGCGCCCGCCCTGATCGAACGATCTCGTCGAGCCTGGCCAGGTGTGCGTCGGTGGGATCGACCAGCGGCGCCCTCACCCCGCCGACGGGCAGGCCGGTGGCCCGCACTGCCGCCTTCACCAGCGAGACCGCGTACCCGGGCACTTCGTCCCGGAGTTCGACGAGTGGACGGTAGAAGTTCGTCAGCAACCGCTCGACACCGGCTCGGTCGTTGTCGTGGACCGCACGGTAGAAGGCCAGCGAGATCTCCGGGGCGAAGCAGAAAACGGCGGAGGAATAGGCGTCGATGCCGATCTCGCGGAAGGCTGGCACGCTCACTTCCGCAGTTGGCATCCCGTTGAAGAACTGGAAGTCCTTGCCCGCCGCCGCGGCGACCTCGCGGACTGCGGGCACCAGCTCACGCAGCAGCTCCACGTCACCGCTGCCGTCCTTGAAGCCGGCCACCGTCGGTAGCGCCGCGACCGCGCGGGCGGCGGACACGTCGAAGCGGGTATCGCCGCGGTTGTAGACGATCAGCGGAAGGTCGGTTGCGGCCGCCACTGCTCGGGTGTACTCGACCAACCCGGCACCGACCGCCGCCACGAGATAGGGCGGGAGTAGGAGCAGACCGTCAGCGCCGGCCGTCCGTGCGCCGTGGGCGAACTGCACGGCCAGTGGCAGCGCACCACCCGTTCCGGCGATCACCGGTACGCGTCCCGCGGTGACCTCGACGGCGCGCCGGACCAGTAGTGCGTGTTCGTCCGGCGCCAGGGCGTGGAACTCCCCGGTGCCGCAGGCGACGAACACCGCACCGGCACCGGCGTCCACGCCCTGCTCTACGTGCTCGGCGAAGACCGACAGGTCGATCGGGCCGGCCGGGGTGAACGCGGTGAACGCGGTGACCGGGAAGAAGAGCACGCCGTCGAGCTGCACGCAGACTCCGTTCGTCAATGGTTCGGGAGACACTTGGGACTGTAGCGATCAGCGTCGTCGCGGCACTCAGCGAGCAGTGCTCGTCGGTCGTGGCGCTGCCGACCGACCCATCTTGTAGAAATACCAGCCCTGCTGATTCTTCGACGGGCCGTCGGGCGGTAAGTACTCCTGAGGTGTCATGGTCGCGACTGCCGCGCCGCCCTCCCACCACAGCGGGCCGATACGGAAATCGCGCGGCTGAGCGCTGATGGGTCCGTCGGGCGAGTGCGAGTCTTGGCAGCCCAGCGTCACCGGCTTCGGGTCGAGCGCGGACGAGGTGGCGTGGGTGGCCGCACCCGTCGAAGGAGTTAGTGACGTGTCATTGGTGCGGCAGGCAATGAGCAGCGCGAGAAGTGCCGCCGCGGAGATGACGCGTAGGTATCGCATGGTCGGCCTCCGTCCCGACGGTACCTCCGGAGTAGTGATGTGGTGAAGTGACGGCATGACCGATGAGGTTCGACAGCCGTGGCCGGCGAGGGCAGACCAGCCGTGGCCACCCGGGGCGGCGACTGGGATCGGCTCGCTGCCGGGTGCCGACCCGAATGAGGCGCTGCGCCTCGTGCTGGACGAGTTGCCAGATCTGCCGCACCTTCCGGAGCTACCGAACCGCGGTCCCGGCGCGGACATGATCGGCCGGACCGCTGCGCTGCTGACCGAGTTGCCGGTCGAGATCCAGCCGTCCGGGTGGCGGTTCACCGCCCATCCCGGCCGCGATCAGCGCCGGGCCCGGGACTTCCTGGCCTACGACCTCGACGCACTGGCGGTCGAGGCGCAGGGCTACGACGGCGCGTTCAAGGTGCAGTGTGTCGGCCCGCTGACCCTGGCGGCGGGGATCGAGTTGCCCAGCGGACACCGTGCCGTCTCCGACCACGGCGCGGTGGCTGACATCGCCGCGTCCCTCGCCGAAGGGCTGGCTGAGCACCTCGGCAAGGTGCGCGCAGTGCTGCCCGCGGCGCGGGTCGTGGTGCAACTGGACGAGCCCTCTGTGCCCGGGGTGATCGGTGGCCGGGTGCCGACCGCATCTGGCTACGGGACCATCCGGTCGGTCGCTGACACCGTTGTCGAGCAGCGCCTGACCGACGTGCTCGCGGTCGTGCCGGCGGGCTTTCGGGTGGTGCACTGCTGTGCCGCGGATGCGCCGCTGGAGTTGTTCCGTCGCGCGGGGGCCGATGCGGTCGCGGTGGACCTGGACCAGATCGGCAACCTCGACGTGCTCGGTGAGCTGATCGACGTGGGCGTAGATCTCTGGCTCGGCGCGGTACCGACATCCGGCGAGACGGACGAGCCGGCCGATGCGCTCTACCGCCGGGCGAGTGAGCGGATCGTGACGCTCTGGCGGACGCTCGGCTTCCCGGACGCGGACCTGCCGCGGCGGGTAGTTCCTACGCCGGCATGTGGCCTGGCCGGCGCGAGTGAGGTGTACGCCCGGACCGCGATGCGCGCCGTCCGCGACACCGCACAGGCGCTCACCGACCTGTAGGCCCCCCACACCTCCCGCGATGATCAAGGCGATCAGCCGGCTATAGGCGGCCGGTCGCCTTGATCATCATTTATGGGTGGGGTCAGGTCAGGTGAGGAAGACCTCGAGACCGGCCGGGGAGTGCGGGACGCGCACCGAGCCGCCGGCGGTCACCTCGAGGTCGAGCACGTCCGCCCCGACCGGTAGACCACGGACGCTCAGCGCACCCACCGGCGAGGGGGCGAGTGGGGCGATGCGCAGGGTGCCGCCGGGGACGTCCGGGTCGATACCGGTGATCGCGGACAGCAGCACCGGCGCCGTCGCGGCCGCCCAGGCCTGCGGCCGGCAGGACGCGGGGTAGGGCACCGGCGAGCACCCATCGCTCGCCTGCTCGCCGCCGAAGAGTTCGGGCAGCCGGTAGTCGAAGGCCGATGCGGCGGCGAGCAGCCCACGGATCAGATCGGTGGCCAGCGCATCGGCCGACGTCGAACCGACCTTGCGCAGCCCGGCGATGACGATCGCGGTGTCGTGCGGCCAGACCGATCCGGTGTGGTAGCCGAGCGGGTTGAATCGCGCTGCTGCCGCCGACATGGTGCGCAATCCGAAGCCGGTGTTCATGTCGGGTTCGGCCAGTCGCCGTATCACCTGCTCGCTCTCGACCGCTCCCAGCAGGCCGGTGCCGAGCAGGTGCCCGATGTTGGACGTCACCGTGTCGGCCGGCCGGCCGGACCCGGCCAATGCGATCGCCGGGTAGTCACCGTTCGGGTCGGACACCCAGAAGTGCTCCCGGAAACGCGCCTGCAGGTCTGCCGCCCAGTCGCGCCACCGCGCCGCGCCGGGAACACCGAACGCGTCGAGCAGATCCGCGCCCTGCTGCGCGGCGGCGTAGGCATAGCCCTGCACCTCGCACAGCGCGATCGGACCGTCGGCCAGCGACCCGTCGGCGAACTGCACCGAGTCGGCCGAGTCCTTCCAGCCCTGGTTGGCCAGCCCGTGCCCGGACCGGTCGATGTAGCGCAGGAATCCGTCGTCACCCGTACCGAAGGTGCGCGCCCACTCCAGCGCGGCCGACACCGCCGGGACGAGTGCCTGGACCTCGTCTTCGGGCATACCCCAGCGCCACGCGTCATGCAGCAGCGAGATCCACAGTGGCGTCGCATCGACGGTCCCGTAGTAGACCGGCGGCAACGTGACCGGCCGACCGGCCCGGTTGGCCGAGACTCCGGCGTGCACGCTCGCCGCGCGGCGCAGCTCGTGCAGGATCTTGCCCGGCTCCTCCACGGTCGCCGGGTCGACTATCCGGCCCTGGCGGCGGGCCAGCGTCCGCAGTGTCCCGGCGGCCAGCGAGGTGCCCAGCGGTAAGGCGAAGCGCGATGACCAGAGCGAGTCGCGACCGAACAGCGTCAGATACCACGGCGCGCCGGCTGCGAAGAACCGGTCCGCAGGCTCGGCTGCGTCGGCCATCTCCAGCCCGCGAAGGTCGGCCAAGCCCTGCTGCAGCAGCCGGCCGAATCGGCTGTCCGCAGCGTCCACCTGCGGATCGGCGGTGGCAGCTTCGAGACGGTCGGCGGCGACGACTGCCGGCGGCGGTCCACCGTCAGCGCGCCAGCGGACAACCATCCGGCTCGACTCGCCGGATGCGAGCCGGATCGGCCAGCGCAACCCAGCTGGTAACACCTCGGCCGGGGCGTCGGCCGATAGCACGACGGTGCCCTCGGCCGACGCCCACTGCAGGGTGCCGGTCACCACAGCGGGCAGCAAAGCCTCGGCCGGCTGGCCGGACTTCACCGCGGCGATGTCGGCCAAGTCGCACTCGACGGCCAGCTCAGCGGTCGCCTCGATCGTGGTGCGGGCATAGGACGTCACCGTGATCGTCTCGGTGGCGCCGTTGCTCTGCAGCTCGCGGACCCGTTCCACGACGACAGTGGGGTCGGCGATCTCGTCGCCGAGGGAGCGTGGCGTAGAGATGAACCGAGCCAGTCCGGGCTGGGTCGACTCCCCGCGCATCGGCGCCGGGGTCATGCCGGCCAGCCGCAGTACGCTGCGGCTCACGATGCGCCGGTCGGCGACGTACACCCCGCTCACTCCGCCGGGTTCGATCTGCCCGTCCGCCGTCGACAGGGCCAGCGCGGGTGCCAGCACGCTGCTGACCAGATGATGCAGGAACGGTTGGACGGCGGGGTGATCCGGCACGCCGCGAGCGTAGTGCCGAGCTCCCGCGCCGACGTCGGTACGGCGACCCGCTCGGCGCGACGGAAGCGTCGGTGTCGGCCGGTAGTTTGGCACCGTGACCGAGTCGAGCGACACCGCCGCCGCGACCGGGGTCCCCGCCGACGCCGCTGCCGAACACGCGGCAGTCAGCCAGCAGGTGGACGAGAACCAGTACCGCTACTACATCCTGGACGCACCGACAGCGAGCGATGCCGACTACGACCGGATGCTCAAGCGGCTCGAGGCGTTGGAGGAGCAGTACCCGACCCTGCGCACACCGTCCTCGCCGACGCAGCGGGTCGGCGGCACCTACTCGACCTCGTTCGACGCGGTAGAACACGTCGAGCGGATGCTCAGTCTGGACAACGCGTTCAGCGTGGACGAACTGGCTGCCTGGGCGCAGCGGGTGGAGCGCGATGCCGGGGCGATCACCGGCTATCTGTGCGAGCTCAAGGTGGACGGCCTGGCCATCAACCTGCTCTACCGCGACGGTCGCCTGGTCCGCGGTGCCACCCGCGGCGACGGGCGCACCGGCGAGGACGTCACCCCGAACGTGCGCAGCATCGAGGGGGTCCCGGAGCTGCTCAAGGGCAGGTTGGTGCCGACCCTCCTGGAGGTCCGCGGCGAGGTGTTCTTCCCGGTCACCGCATTCGAGGGGCTGAACGAGTCGCTGGTCGAGGCCGGCAAGGCGCCGTTCGCCAACCCGCGCAACGCCGCGGCCGGCTCATTGCGGCAGAAGGACCCGCGGGTCACTGCCGGCCGGCCGCTGCGGATGGTCGTGCACGGCGTCGGCGCGGTCGAGGGCGGCCCGAAGGTGACCGCCCAGTCGCAGTGGTACGAGAAGCTCAAGGGCTGGGGACTGCCCACCGCGGCCAGCGCCGATGTGCGCCCGGACCTGGCCGGAGTGCAGGAGTTCATCACCTACTACGGCGAACACCGGCACTCCGTCGAGCACGAGATCGACGGAGTGGTCGTCAAGATCGACTCGCTGGCCATTCAACGCAGGCTCGGCTCCACCAGCCGCGCGCCGCGCTGGGCGATCGCCTTCAAGTACCCGCCGGAAGAAGTGAATACCCGGCTGCTCGACATCCGGGTCAACGTCGGGCGGACCGGGCGGGTTACCCCGTACGGAGTGATGGAGCCGGTGAAG
>JBPCMU010000015.1:0-14611 GCA_051001975.1 Jatrophihabitans sp. | reverse complement strand
ATGCCGTCACGTTCGGGGGTCAAATGGGGGTCAAGCCGCGTCCTGCAACTACCCGAAAAAGCCACAGGCCCCAGAAACTGGGGCCTGCGTGGTGGAGCTGAGGAGATTCGAACTCCTGACCCCCTCGTTGCGAACGAGGTGCGCTACCAACTGCGCCACAGCCCCTAGGTGGTGACGCGAAGACGCCGACCAGCGGCCAAGGTTATCAGGCGTTGCAGGCCGGTCCTGCCGTGCCGAACGGCAGCGCGCTGGTCAGCCGGCGCGGCGGATCGGCTCCTCGTCGTCGGCGTCGGAATACAGGCCGGTGAGGTCGACGGTGTCCAGGTGCTCGAGGTGCACGTCGTCCTCATCGATGCGCACGACCGACTCCGGGCGGGCCACCAGGTTCGGTGCCGCGGTCGCGTCATAGCCACGCACGGGGACGCTGCCGGCCCGGGCCAGCCGGTTCTCCCGGCGGTCGCGATCGCGCAGTGCCTGGGTACGCAGGAACCAGACGTAGCTGGCCAGGCCGGCGACGAAGAGCAGGTCGACGGTCCAGAACGCAGCGCCTCCGATCACCAGCGAGACGAGGAAGAACAGCACGGTGCCGGCGCCCAGTACGGTCAGCGAGCGGCGACGGCGCGCCAGCATCTGCCGTCGCGCCTCGGACAGGTCCTGTCGATCGGGCGGGTACATCACAGACTCCCTCGCTGCAGGTACGGGACGGCGCGTAGAGACGGAGCCGCCGGGCCGTGCGTTGGGCACGGTCAGCGTCGCGGCCGACGACCCGGAGCGCGGCAGTACAGCGAGCGCGTCATCGGGGTCGCGAGGGGCGGCGCGACGAGAAGCCAGAGCGCGCATCGCAGAACCGAAGCGCGCCACGGACCGTTCGCCCGCGCGCTCGTCGTTGCGGCGCAGCACCATGGGCACCACCACGATCAACCACAGGACCGCCAGCACGATCACGGTCAGCATGGGTGACGTCATCGCACCTCCAGTCCCATCTGTCACACGGTGGGCTCACGGTATCCAGCGCAACCGCCGGATCCCGGCACGTGCGACGGCGTGTCGGGCGCTCGCGGCGGGTTACCGACGGTGTTGCTTCGGCGGCGGCACCGTCAGGCCGGACTGCATCCAGCGAAACGACGGCCCGAGCGCGACGGCGATCGCGACGGCCACGGCGATCAGACCGACTACGAAGACAGCGGCCGCCGGATGGCCGAACCCGGACAGCGATGCCACCAGCGCAGCCATCGGCAAGCCCACCACTGTCACCGCGACAGACGGGCCGGCCACGGCCGCGGGTCCGGGCCAGTGCGCGGCGAAGACGAAGCCGGTGAGCAGCAGTGCGATGGCACCGATGTGCGTCGAGCCCGATTCGTGGACGGCGAAGGCCGGTGCCCCGATGACGCCACCGATCGTCAAAGCGGTGATCCACAGCCAGCGCGTCAGCGCCGCGATGATCGCGCAACCGGATACCGACAGGACGAGCAGCAACCGCCACCGCGACGACAACTGCTCGGCGGACACAACGGCAACCGCGACGCCACAGGTTGCGGCTATCGCTGCGGGCACGACGGCCACCCGCTCGGGCAGGGCACGAGCGCGCACCCACAACCACAGACCGAGCAGGCCGCGGCGGATCACCGGGTGCCCGTCCGCATCGGCTGTCCCGCCGCGGCGATCGGCCGGGCTGCAGTGGCGGCGAGCACACCAGCAAGCGGTTGGCCGGCCGGCCAGGGCAGCACCACCACACCGCGGCCGGCCAGCTCGAACCGGACCGCGGATCGCTCCAGCCGCCACAGCCGCAGCGCCCGGCGGTTCTCCGCGCTCCCGGTCGGCTGCGGTTCGCGGTCGAGCACGTCGATCACGACGGTCGGGTGACCGCGCCGACGAGTACCGGCGATCATCGCGGTGGCGTCGTCGCCCAGCAGCGGCGAGAGGAACACGACCAGCGCACCGGGGGTCAGCACCGTCGACGGAAGGCGATCGAGGACCGGCCGGACGAACCCGTGCGACCGGCGCGCTTCCAGTAGCACGTCGACGATTCTCACCAACTGCCGTCGGCCGGATCCCGGCTTGTCCCAGTGCAGGTCCGGGGACGCGCACACCAGCCCGACCCGGTCGCCCGCAGCGAGATGCGCGCGAGCCAAGGTGACTGCCGCCCGCGCGGCACGGTCCAGCACCGCCGCGGTGACCGACGGACTACCCGACGAGCTGTCGACGACGAGCACCACGTCCTGGTTGCGGGTAGCAGCCATCCCCGCGACGTGCAGCTGCCCGGTGCGCTGTGTGGCGGGCCAGTGCACCCGGCGCAGGGGTTCGCCCGGCGCCCACTGCCGAACCTCCAGGAACTCGTTACCGGCACCGCTGGTCCGCACCGGCCGCTCGCCGTAGGACGGCCGGCTGCGCACTCCGCGGAACGTTCCCTGGGTGCCCTCGAAGGCCGGCTCGACGACGAAGCCCTGACTGCGCACCACTTGCGACGATTGCCACGCACCGCCGGCAGCGGTGACGGCGATCTCGAATCGCGGCCGCACCAAGCCCCAGCGCGGCACCCGCAGCGTCCAGTCCCACGAGCCCGGTTCCGCTCCCCCGGTCGGCCCGTCGATCACTTCGACCAGGGCGTCGGGCAGGATCCGGGCACCCACCCGCGCTCCCTCGGCTACGGCGCTCACCGTGAGCCGGACGAGATCGCCTTCGGTGCACCGGCTCACGTCGAACTGCCACCGCACGTCGATGTGCTCGGCACGCCGCGCGACGCCGGCCACCACCAACCACAGCACGGCCGGCACCGCCAGCCCCACCAGTTCACCGCGGCCGGTCAGCGCAGCGGCGAAGCAGACCAGCACCCCGAGTGAGGCGGCCACCCGCACCAGCGGTGTGATCTGCCAGCGCGGCGGGGCCAGCATCCGCTGTTCAACGGCCAGCACCGGCATCGAGGCCGTCACCGTCGTTCGGCCACCACGGCCGGTGCCACCGGCCGAGTCGGCGGCGTAGCCACTTCGTCCAACACCTGGATGACGATGTCGTCGCCGGTGAGCCGGCGTACCCACAGCTCGGGTTTGACGCCGATGCGGTGCCCGAGCGACGCGACAGCGACCGCCTTGACGTCTTCGGGGACGACGAAGTCGCGGCCGCTCAGCAATGCGTGTCCGCGAGCCATTCGAGTGAGCGCGAGGCTGCCCCGCGGGCTGGCACCGACCTCGGCACCCGGGTGCCCTCGCGTGGCGTTCACCAGTCGGACGATGTACGCGGTGATGTCGTCATGCACGTCGACGGCATCCATCGCTGCGATCAGCGCGAGGACCTGGTCCGCGCCGATCACCGTGCGCAACGCGACCGGGTCGGTTCGATGCGCCAGGCTGCGGCGCACCAGCTCCTCTTCGTCGCCGGGCGACAGATACCCGAGCCGGACCCGGGCGACGAACCGGTCGAGCTGCGCCTCTGGCAGTGGATACGTGCCCTCGTACTCGATCGGATTGTCGGTGGCCAGCACGACGAACGGCCGGGGCAGCGGCCGGGTCTGCCCGTCCACCGTGACCTGCCCTTCGGCCATCGCCTCCAGCAGTGCAGCCTGCGTCTTCGGCGGCGTCCGGTTCAACTCGTCGGCGAGCAGCACCTGGGTGAAGACAGGCCCGGGACGGAAGGCCAACTGGCCAGTTGCGGGGTCGAGCGTCGCGGCGCCGGTCAGGTCGCTGGGCAGCAGGTCCGGGGTGAACTGAATGCGCGAGAACGTCAGCCCGAGCACTTTGGCCAGCGACCGGGCCAGCAGTGTCTTGCCGAGCCCGGGCAGGTCCTCCAGCAGGACATGCCCGTCGGCGAGCACACCGAGCACGATCGTCTCGATCGCCCCACGCTTGCCGACGATCACCTGCTCGACCTCGTCGCAGACTGCGCGCACCACGTCTCGGGCCGTCGTCGTGCTCATCGATTCGGTCACTGCATCATCCGATCCGGATCACTGGTCACAGTGTCTCCAAGCGGTCGAGCAATGCATCCACCTGTTGACCGCGCAAGCCGCGCGAGTGAGAGTCACTGGACACAGGCCGGGCCGGATCGATCAGTGGCCACAGTCGGGGCCCGATCAGGTTCTCAGCTCGCGCCCGGTCCCGGGCAGTCCACAGATCGATGCCGGCGCGTTGGTCGAGTCGTGCCGCGGCAGCTCGCTGCAACAGCTTGCGGGCACCGAGATCGTAGTGCCGCTGCGAGGTCCGCGCCCACGCCAACTCACTGGCCACGTGGTCCAGCGACGGCCATTCCGAGAGCGGGTCGGGCGGCACCCGCGGCACCGGGGGCAGCTCACGCGGCGGCAGCGACAGCCGCATGTTCAGCAGAGCGATAACCCAGCCGACGCCAACGGTGATCACCACCGCGCCCTCGCCGAACAGCACGCCGAGAATGACGGCGACGACGGTCAGAATCGCGATGCGACGCGCCAGCCAACGAACGAATTCCCTGCTCACTGTGCCCCGACTTCCGGCCGCAGATCCGCGTCCATCCCGGTCAGTAGGTCAGCAGCCCGCAGCGCGTCGGACTCAGTGACCGGCAGCTGCGAGAACCGGGCACGTTCGAACAGCGCAGTCAGCTCGGCGGCCGACCTGCGCAGCCACGGCCGCTCCTGGGCGATCTTCTCCAGCCACTCGGTCGGGGTGTCTTGCGCCCGCGCACGCACTGGTCGCGCCAGAGCACCTTCCATCGCGTCATACGCATCGATGACTAGGGTGCGCGGGTCTTGATCGCCGGTCAACGCCGAGACGGCGGCAGTGAATGGTGAGGCGTCGCGCTCGTCCGGATCGGGCTGGGCCAGCGCGGCTTCGCGGCGCGCGCGCCTGATCGCGATGGCGACCACCACGGCAGTCACCAGCAGGACAACGCCCATCCAGATATAGACGTCGACACCGTGGTGATGGACCGGCCCGGCCGCAGCCTGCGCCGGTTTACCATTACCGCCCTGCTTCGCCGGCGGCGCCTTGGCCGGGTGCAGATGCAGCCGTGAGATCACGAACACGATGACCACCAGAGCACCGAACGAGGTCGCGACCCGGCGCCATGGAGCGGCCGGCGGACGTGCCTGTCCGCCCTTTGCGCGAGTCACCATCAGCAGCACGATCCAGACCACGCCGGCGACGATGAGCACCATCGAAATGACCGCACTGGCGCTGCCGCTGATCGCATCCACGTTCGCTCGCAACCGAATCCGCGGTCGCGCGCTCAGCCCAACCGCGGCAAGCGCCAACCCCGCCGCCGCTACGGCGACGGCGAGCGCAGTCCTGCGACGGCGATCCGGGGCGGGCACCCAGGTGACGCTAGCTCCCGCCCTATCCCAGGACCAGCGCAGTCGCCGAACCGTTGCCGAGGATGCTGCGCCGCGGGTCGCATCGGTCATTCGGTTCTGCTGGCAGCTCGGGCAGGCTCACCCGGCAAGATGTTTTAGTTGACTTGCTTCTAGCCGCACGGCGAGAGCTCGCGGAGGAAACCGGCGTCGACGCCGCGATGTCAGTGCAACAGTTCGCCAGCTACGGCGATCCCGGTCGCGACCCGCGCATGAACGTCGTTACCGTCGCCTATCTCGCGGTGCTTCGCGAGGTCGGTGCGGTGGTCGCTGGGACCGACGCAGCCGAAGCCGCACTCATTCCGGTGGCCGATGTCCTGGCCGGACGCCTCGAACTGGCCTTCGATCATCACACGATTGCACGTGATGCGATCGCGCGAGTCCGTGTCGAGCTCGAGGTGAGTGGCATCGCGACCGCATTTGTCGGCGCGACATTCACGTTGGCCGAACTACGCGCGGTCTACGAGTCGGTCTGGAGCGTGCAGCTCGACGGTGCCAACTTCCGGCGCAGCATCATCGCCGACGGTAACTGGGTGATCCCGACCGGGCGACGCGCGCGCCCGGGCGCGGCGGGCGGCAAGCCGGCTGAACTCTTCCGAGCCGGCCGCGGATGGAGCTACAGCGGACCGATCCGACGTCCACACCGATCCCGCTCGGGAACGTGACGCGATGAAGGCAGTGGTACACACCAGGTACGGGTCGCCGGACGTGCTGCGGCTCGCGGAGATCTTGCGAAACACTTCCGTGCACACGTCACCGCGGTGTGTGACACCCCAACGTGGAGGCTGTGAGATCGCTTCGCGCGGACGAGGTCATCGACTACACCGTGCGCGATTTCACCGCAGACCGCGCGGCCTACGACGTCGTCTTCGACGCCGTCGGAAAGCTCTCGTTCCGGCGGTGTCGCCGGGCATTGGCGCCCGGTGGCCTCTTCATGAGCGCGGACCTCGGTTTTCTGTGCCAGAACCCACTTCTCGCCCTGCTCACCGCGCGGACCTCGCGGCGGCGGGTTGCATTTCCGACGCCGGAGTACCGGAAGCAGGACGTGCTTTTCCTCAGAACACTCCTCGAGTCCGGGGAGTACGACCCGGTGATCGACCGGTGTTATCCACTGGAGCAGATCGTCGAGGCGACCCGGTACGTCGAGACGGAGCGAAAGACCGGCGATGTCGTCGTCTCCATCGCCCCGTCCGATCCGGGCTAGCCGGGCAGCGGCGGCAGGACTGGCAACCGGGCCAACACGGGCCCGGCAGTCACCTCTTCCGACGTGATCGCGAACGTGATGTGGTCACGCCATCCACCGTCGATGTCAAGGAACCGCTCGTGGACTCCCTCGCGGCGCAACCCGAGCTTCTCCGCGACGCGCAGGCTGTTTGCATTTTCCGGCCGGATGTTGATCTCGACGCGGTGCAATCCGACCGGCCCCAGCAGGTGATCGATCATCAATGCGACCGCGGTGGGCGTGATACCGCGACCGGCGACGGCAGCGTCGACCCAGTATCCGACCGATGCGGAACGCAGCACGCCGCGGATGACGTTCGACGCATTGACCTGCCCGACCAGCCGCCCGCCATAGGTGACGACCATCGGGATGGACGTTCCGGCGCGGGCGGCCCCGCGCAGCGTGGACAGCAACGCAGCCCATGACGCTGTCGAACTCCGCGCCTGCCACGTGGACGGCGAGGTCGGCTCCCACGGCTGCAACCATTCCCGGTTGCTGGTGCGCACCCGGCTCCACTCCACTGCGTCGCGGCGCCGCGGCGGACGGAGTAGCACCGGCCCGGCGCGCAGCTCCGCCGGGTAGCCGGGATGAGTGGCCATGGTGTGCCTCAGCGCTGCGAAAGCAGCAATGGGATCACCGGGATGCGGGAGCCGGGTACGACTTCGTCGAGATCTTCGTCGATGACGATCAGACAGTTGGACGAGGCCATTGCGGCGATGAGGTGCGACCCCGGACCGCCTACCGTCGAGACGCTGTACGTGCCGTCCAGCTCGCGATGCAACAGACCACGCCGATACTGCCGGGTGCCGCGGACACTGGGGATGCGCTCCAACGCGGCGGCCGGCACCGTCGCACGTTCAAGGCGCCGCTTGCCGAGCAGCTTGCGGATGGCCGGCCGGACGAACACCTCGAACGACACCAGTGAGCTGACCGGGTTGCCGGGCAGGCAGAAGATCGGCGTCCGGTTCGGGCCGAGGTGGCCGAAGCCCTGCGGCTTGCCGGGCTGCATCGCCACCTGCGTGAATTCCACACTGCCGACCTCGCTCAGTGCCTCCTTGACGACGTCGTAGGCACCCATGCTGACGCCGCCGCTGGTGACGATCATGTCTGCGCGCAGCAACTGCGATTCGAGCACGTCCATCAACTGCTCGTGGTCGTCCGGGACGATGCCGACCCGGTACGCCGAGGCACCCGCATCGCGTGCGGCGGCAGTGAGCAGATAGCTGTTCGCATCGTTGATCTGCCCGAAGCCAGGTTCCTTGCCGACGTCCACCAGCTCGCTACCGGTCGATACCACCAGCACGCGTGGCCGTGGCCGGACCAGGACGTGATCGCGGCCCATCGCGGCGAGCAGTGCGATTTGCTGCGGCCCGAGTGCGGCGCCGTTGGCGAGTGCGATCGACCCGACAGCCAGGTCCTCCCCGGCCCGTCGAATGCTGTCGCCGGTGCGTACCGAACTGCGCACGCTCACCCGGGCCACACCGCCGTCGGTCTCCTCCAACGGGATCACTGCATCGGCGCCGGCCGGGATCGGCGCACCGGTCATGATGCGCATCGCCAGCCCGGGGCCCATCCCGGACACCGATCGGGCGCCAGCCACGACATCGCCGACGACCGGCAGCGTCACCGGGCTCGCCGTAGTGGCATCTCGAATATCGACGGAGCGCACGGCGTACCCGTCCATGGCGGAGTTGTCGAAGCCGGGCAACGGCCGCGCGGCGCGGATGTCCTCGGCCAGCAGCAGGCTCTGCGAGTCCAGCAGGGTGAGCTCGATCGGGTCGATGGTGGCGATGCCGGCCAGCACGGTGGCCAGTTGGTCGTCCACACTGCGCCTGGTGTCCACCGGGGTCGGCGACGGTGGCCGCTGCTCGACCTCGGCATCCACCGGATCGACAGGGGTCGGCTCGGACGCCGGGGATTCGTCGTCACTCATGCGTTCTCCTCACGCGTCGCCGAGAGCGCCGACGAACTCGCGCAGCCATGTGGTGAAGTCTGCCCCGAGATCCGGATGCTCGGTGGCCAGTTCCACCACCGCCCGGAGGTAATCGAGGCGATCGCCGGTGTCGAAGCGCCGGCCGCGGAACACCACTCCGTGCACCGGGTGGCCCTGCTGGCCGAGCAACCGCATCGCGTCGGTCAGCTGGATCTCGCCCCCCGCGCCAGGAACGGTCGAGCGGATCGCATCGAAGATTTCCGGCGGCAGGATGTACCGGCCGATCACCGCCAGCGTGCTGGGCGCCTCGTCGGCGGCCGGCTTCTCGACCAGATCGACGATCTCGATGACGTCGGCGGACAGATCGGCGCCGTCGGCCGGCTGAACGCTGCCGTAGCGGCTGATGTCCTGCCGCGGCACGTCGACCAGCGCCAGCACGATGCCGCCGTGCTCGGCCTGCACGTCCAGCATCTGGTGCAACAACTGGTCGTCCTGATGGATCATGTCGTCGCCGAGCAGCACGGCGAACGGTTCGCCGCTGGTGAACGACTCGGCGTAGGAGACCGCGTCGCCGAGCCCACGCGCCTCGTTCTGCCGGACGAAGTGCAGTCGGGCCAGGTCGGTGGAGCGCTGCACATCGGCCAGGGCCTTCGTCTTGCCGGCCGCTTCCAGCGCAGCTTCGAGTTCGGGTGCCCGGGAGAAGTGGTCGGCGATCGCATCCTTGCCGTGCCCGGTGACGACGAGCAGGTCCTTCAGCCCATCGCGGGACGCCTCGGCCACGATGTACTCCAGCGCCGGAGTGTCGACGACGGGCAACAGCTCCTTGGGGACCGCCTTAGTGGCCGGGAGGAATCGGGTACCCATCCCTGCTGCAGGAATGACGGCTTTGCGGGCACGCGGGGCGGGCTGACTCGCGCTGGGGGCAGGCATAACGAGACACTATCGGGGTGAGCTATCCCCAGGACGCTGCGGCTGCCAAGCAGGCATTGCGTGAGCATCTGCTGAACAACCGCCGGGCGCTGGACGCCGAGCAGCTGGAATCGGCCCGCGAGTCGGTGTGCCGGCATGTCCTGGACCGGGTGGACGGCGCGGCCCATCCCGGATCGACCTGGCGGCGGGTATTCGGCTACGAACCGCTGCCCGCCGAGCCCGGGTCGATCCGGCTGCTCGAGGGCCTGGCTGACCGGGGCGCGTCGATCCTGGTACCGCTGACCCGCCCGGACAACGATCTCGACTGGCTGCGCTGGCCGGAATCCACGACGCTCGGCGTGGAAGCGGTCGCCTCGGCTACGGTCCTGCTGGTGCCGGCGCTGGCGGTGGACCGACAAGGGATGCGCCTGGGCCGGGGCGGCGGGTCCTACGACCGGGTGCTGGCCCGCGTCCCGGACGCGGTGCTGGTCGTCGCCCTGCTGCATCGTGGCGAGCTGTTCGACTCGGTGCCGACGGAGTCCTGGGACCGTCCGGTCGACGCAGCGGTCACCCCGGACGGCTGGCTGGACATCAAGTCGCCGCTGGCCCGGCACCGTCCCCCGTCCGAACGCTGAACCATCGGCGCCCCCACGCCGTGTAGTAGGGAGTGGAGGGTGGGGTGGTGACGATCGGGCAGACCGACGAGCTGTTGCGCGAGTTGCACGCCTGTCATGCGCCTGCCCTGTGGTCCTACGTGCTCGGCCTGACCAACGGCGACAGGGCCCGAGCCGAGGATGTCGTGCAGGAAACCATGCTGCGCGCCTGGCGCAACCCGCAGGTCCTCGACGAATCGCGGGGCAGCCCCCGCGGGTGGCTGTTCACCGTCGCCCGTCGGATCGTCATCGACGAATGGCGCAGCAGCCGCTCCCGCAACGAGATCACCACCGACGACGTCCCACAGGTACCGGTCGCCGACCGCACCGACGAGATCCTGCAATCCTGGTTGGTGGCCGATGCCTTGCACCGGCTCTCCGACGATCACCGCGCGGTCATCGTGGCCTGTTACTACCGCGGCCGCTCGGTCGACGAGGCCGCCGCCGAGCTCGGCATCCCCGCCGGAACCGTGAAGTCCCGCTGCCACTACGCGCTCCGCGCGCTGAAGAATGCCCTCGACGAGATGGGGGTGACCCGGTGAGTTCGAGCGACGGCGGCGACTGCCCGATGGCCGAACTCGACGGCGCCTACGTGCTCGGCGCGCTGTCGCCCACCGAGCGCAGCAGCTACGAGAAACACCTGACCACGTGCGCGGAGTGCCGCGAGTCGGTGCAGGACATTGCCGGGCTGCCCGGCCTGCTGGCCCGGGTAGCGGCGGCAATGGTCGCCGAACCGCCGCCGATGCCCGACCTGCTGTGGCCCCGGCTGGTCGCCAGCGCGGCCAAGGAGCAGCGCCGGTCGCGCTTGCGGATCGGTCTGGCCGGTGCCGCCGTCGCCGCCTGCGTCGTCGCACTCGTCGGACTGGGCTGGACGATCTGGGAGCACAACGACACCGGGGCGTCCCGCCCGCCGGTCGCCACTCGGCAGTTCGACGCGCTGCCCGGCATCAACGGGATCGCGGCGTCCGCAACTGTCGAACAGGTCGCCTGGGGCACCCGCGTCGTGATGCACTGTTCGGAGGGGAAGGGCTACAAGGTCCAGATCCCCTACGACCTGGTCGTCATCACCAAGGACGGCGTGGCGCACCAAGGCCCGCAGTGGAAACCGTTGCCCGGCAAGACGGTGCGACTCGAACAGGACTTGTCGATCCCTGCCGATCAAATCGCGTCCATGGAGATCCGGCTGACCGACGGGACCCCGCTGCTCCGGCTCGTCATCTGACTGGGCCCCACTAGTAGGAACAGCCCTGCCGGGGCAATTGGCAGTCCCGGGCGCCGAGTGCCAGAATTGGTGTCCCGCCGGAGTTTCCGGAACGGGAGCTTCCGGAGGATCGATGCCCACGTACGAGTACGCCTGCACCAACCCGGAGTGCGGGCACACCTTTGCGCAGGTCCAGTCGTTCACCGACGACGCGCTGAGCGTCTGCCCGGTCTGCGGCAGCAGGCTGCGCAAGGTCTTCGGCAACGTAGGAGTCGTGTTCAAGGGATCCGGCTTCTACCGCAACGACAGCCGCAAGGAGGCACGAGACAAGGCGGGCGCGACGAAGGGCGAGTCACCGGGCGGCGAGACGAAGTCGGACAGCAAGTCCGACAGCAAGAGCGACAGCAAGTCCGACAGCAAGAGCGATTCGACCTCCGCCGCGGCGAAGTCGGACAGCAAACCGGCCGCTGCAAAGAGCGACTCGGCCGCGTCGTCCAGCTCGTCCAGTTCCTCGAACTCGTCGAAGCCGGCCACGAAGAGCGCCTAGATCTCGTCAGCCGCGTTCGTCGGCGCGAACCCAGTCGTAGCCCCAACCTCCTACCGGTACGCGTCGCTGCTATCGTAAGTAACTACTTACTTATCTACGCATTGGGGAGTCGAGATGACTACGCCTGGATCGGAATCAGTCGACTGGAGCAAGTGGAAGACGATCTTGTTGAAGTCCCGGAAGCGAGACGGTTCGTGGGTGGCGACGCCGGTGAGCCTGGCTGTGGCCGACGGCAAGGCGTACTTCCGTACCTACGACGTGGCGGGCAAAGCCAAGCGACTGCGGAACTTCCCCGAGGTGACGGTGGCGCCCAGCACGCTGCGCGGCAAGCCGAAGTCGGATTCGGTTCCAGCCACCGCTCGGTTGCTCACCGGCGCCGAGGCGGACCGCGCGCGGCAGGCACTGGCCCGGAAATACCCTGTCCTCCACGGCCGGATCGTGCCGTGGATGCACCGGCGGAAGGGCTGGACCACCTTGCACTATGAATTGAGCCGTGCCGAGCCGCGCTGATAGGCCGGCCCGAGAACGGATCCTCGAGGCCGCGATGGACCTGTTCGGCCGGCAGGGCTACCGCGCAACGACGATCGCCCAGATCGAGCAGGCTGCCGGTCTGTCCGGTGGGGCAGGCGGCTTGTACCGCCACTTCGCGAGCAAGCGTGCGTTACTGGAGGAAGGCCTGGACAGCCAGGTGCAGGCCGGTCCGGACTTGGCGGACTTCCTCCAGCCGGCCGATGTCGGGCGCGATACGTCGCTGCCACAGCGGCTGCTGGGCGTAGCGCGAGCCGGGCTACGCCGGCTTCAGTGCGAGCGCGACCTGAACCGGATGTTGTTGCGCGACCTGGCCGATCACCCCGATCTGCTGGCCCGGGTCCGCGACAGCGAACTGCGTCGCGTCCATGCCGGGCTCACCACGTGGCTGCAGGCACAGACCGCCGACGAGTCCGTGGACGTGCCCGCGCTAGCCGCTGTCCTGATGGCGGCGGTCAGCCACTACTGGATCATGACCGACGTATTCGACGAACATCCGCTGCAGGTGAGTGAGGACCGGTTCCTTGCCGCGCTCGCCGAGGCCGCGGCCCGTGCCATCGCCGGCTGAGCAGCAGCCCGGCCTCGGGACCGCGACCCACCGTGCGGCAGCATGAAGCTGCGACCTGGTTGTACACCTAGCCGACGCGCTCCGCTGACCGCCATCGGGAGCCACCGAATGACCTCTGGCACACCTCGCAAGCGCCTCGCACTCGCCTTCCAGGTGCAGCGCACCGAGACGCTGACGCCGCACCTGCGCCGGGCGGTGCTGGGCGGGCCGGCGTTCGACGCGTTCGTCGAACGCAGCAACGAGCACACCGACAAGTACGTGAAGCTGCAGTTCCTGCACCCGGACGCGCAGTACCCCGAACCGCTCGACCTCGAGACGGTGCGCGCGACGCTGCCGGCCGAGCACTGGCCGGTGGTGCGCACCTACACGGTGCGCTGGGTCGACCCCGACGCCCGCGAACTGGCCGTCGACTTCGTCATCCACGGCGACGAGGGCATCGCCGGACCGTGGGCGATGAACGCGCAGCCGGGTGACACGTTGCACCTGCTCGGTCCGGGCGGTGCCTATCACCCGTCTGCCGACGCTGACTGGTATCTCCTCGCCGGCGACGAGTCCGCGCTCCCCGCCATCAGCGCTGCCATCGAGGCGATGCCTGACGGCGCTGCGGTACGCGCCTTCGTCGAGGTCGACGGCCCGCAGGGCGAGGTGCCGCTCGCGACGGCTGCGGACCTGCACGTCACGTGGCTGCATCGCGGCGACGCCGCACCCGGGACGACGACTCTGATCGCCGATGCGGTGCGGTCGTGGGAATGGCCCGCCGGGCAGGTCCAGGTGTTCGTACATGGCGAGTCGGGACTGCTCAAAGCACTGCGGTCGTATTTCCTCACCGAGCGAGGGCTGAGCCGGGATCGAGTATCGCTGTCCGGGTACTGGCGAGTCGGCGCCAGCGAGGAGGGCTTCCGGCGCTGGAAGTCGGAACAAGGCACCACCGGGTGATCCTCGCGTCGACACGGCTTGGGCAATTGCGAAGCGACCATGCGCTGGGTGGCCAGTTCGGTCTACTGCTCGGTGGCGGGTGGGTTGGTGGTGGTGCTGTTCTCGGACGAAGGGCGCGCCGACGGATCGCTGCGCTCGGGCTTGCGTTGTGCTGCTGGGTGGCGGTCGGGTTGTAATTCTTTTGTCGGACAAACTGCGCGCCGACGGAGAGTTGGGCTTGGGCCCGCGTGACGCTGCTGGGTGGTTGTTTATGCTTATAGCGTAACCGTTATCCACAGGCTTCGGCGTTGTCCACAACCACTACGTTCCACGGATTTTGTCGGTCGCCCTCTCTATAATCAGATGCATGACAGGGGTCGCGACAGACACAGACATCGATCATTCGATGAGCCTGATCGATGACGGTCTCGCGGCCTTGTCCGGCGCTGAGTTCTACCGGTTGTCCGATGAGAAGGTCCTCGACGTGCTGCGGCGTTTCGAGGAGCACCGCCGGCGGTTGCCGGTGGTCGATCACCTGCTGGTGGGTGAGATGGAGAACCGGCGGTTAGCGGAGCGGCACTGCGTCCGCTCCACCGCGGCGCTGCTACGTGATGTGTTGCGGGTATCTGTGCGGGAAGCGACCGGCCGGGTCCGGTCAGCGGAACGGCTCGGGGTACGCGGGCAGGTCACCGGTGAGGTCCTGCCACCGCTCTACCCGGTGGCTGCTGCGGCGCAAGCTCGTGGGGAACTGTCCGCGGAGCAGGCCCGAGTGATCACCTCAACGGTGGAAGACCTCCCCGACGGGATGCAGCAGGAACATC
>JBPCMU010000014.1:0-8289 GCA_051001975.1 Jatrophihabitans sp. | reverse complement strand
GTCCACCGAGCGCAGTTGCTCACCACCACGTTGACCGCGACGCTCGCTGCGTTGCGGGCCGGCCAGATCTCCGCCCGGCACGCCGACTACCTGGCCTCCGCTGTCATCGGCCTCGACCCCGAGGTGGCGCGCGCGGTGGAGGACCGGGTGCTGGAGCGCGGTGGTGAGCAGACGCTGGCGCAGTTCCGGAAGTCCGTCACCCGCGCGGTCCTGCAACTCGATCCGGCCGGTGAGGAGGAGAAGCATGCTGACGCTCTCGTGGAGCGGCGGGTGGTGTGTACGCCGGAGCCGCATGGGATGAGCTCTGTCTGGGCGTACCTGCCCACTGACGGTGCCGCTTCCCTGATGACCGCGATCGACTCACTGGCGGGCGAGACGATCTTCGGGAAAGGCGGCGACCCGAGGACCGCCGATCAGCGCCGCGCCGACGCACTCGTCACGATGGCCGAGACGATCCTGGGCGACCCGTGTTTGACGCGCCGCCACGGCGCCCGGCCGGCGGTGCAACTGACCGTCGCAGCATCGACGCTGCTCGGGTTGGATGAGCAGCCCGGCGAGCTGGCCGGGTACGGACCGATCCCCGCCCAAATGGCCCGCCGCATCGCCGACGATGAGACCGGCACCTGGCGCAGGCTGATCACCGACGACCACGGCCGGCTGTTGGACTACGGCAGGCAGACCTACCGGCCACCAGCACGCCTGGCGGCGTTCATCATCGCCCGAGACCAGACCTGCACCTTCGCCTCCTGCACCCGCCCAGCAGTCGCCTGCGACCTGGATCATCTTCGGTCCGCCAAGGACGGCGGGCCGACCTGCGAGGGGAACCTGCACCCGCTCTGCCGCAGGCACCACCGCTGCAAACACCAAACCGACTGGCACCCCCAACGACAACCCGACGGATCCACCACCTGGACCAGTCCCACCGGCCATCAATTTCAGACCCGCCCCGACCCGCTACCCACCACCGTCGACCTCAGGCCACCGCAATCGCCACCCGAACCAGTCGACGATCCGGACCCGCCGCCGTTCTGACTCTGTTGTCAGAGCAGTCAGTCGCCTGCGCGACCGATCGACCAGAGATCGCCCAGCAGCCGCAGGTTCAGCCGCTCGGTCACGCGGCGGGACGAGATGTTGTCCGACGTCGTGCTGTAAAAGATGTGCCGTCCGCTCATCGCAGGCAGCGCTGCCCAGGCGGCAGTGGCAGTGGCGGCATGCCCGCGGCCGCGATAATCCGGATCCGTCCAGGTTCCGGCCTCGACACCGGCCGGGTGATCGCGGGCGGTATGGCAAATGCTGCTCACCCGTGACCCGTCCAGCAGCATCGCCCAAGGCCCGGACGCACCGAGCACGAGGGCCGACCACTCGTCGGTCTCTACGGCGAGGACTGTGCGATTGCCGGGATCGGGTCCCGGCCTGGCGACTCTGGCGCGTCCCGCACATCACACTCGAGCTTGAGCAGGTCGAGGTCGGATGGCAGCGGCATCGGCTCAGCCGCGCGCCTGGAGGAACTCGACGACGCCGTCCGCGCCCCGCTCCACCAGATCGAGGACAAGCTCGAACCCGGCCAAGCCGCCGCTGTAGGGATCGGGCACGTTGAGGGTGTCCGCCGGCCAGCTGGCCGCGAACGAGCTGAGCAGCCGGATCTCCGGCGGCGCGGCCGGGTCACCGGCAAGATAGGTCAGCTCGTCGAGGTGGCTGCGGTCCATCGCGATCATCAGGTCGTGTTCACCGAGATCGGCGGCGGTGACCTCGCGGGCCCGGTGCGCCACGTCGTAGCCGTGCGCGTGCAGAGTCTCCACCGCGCGCGGGTCGGCGTTCTGACCGACATGCCAAGGGCCGGTGCCATAGCTGTCCACGACAACGTCGTGGATCCCGGCGTCGCCCAGACGCTGGCGCAGCACCGCCTCAGCCATCGGCGAGCGGCAAATATTTCCGGTGCAGACCATGCTGACTCGATAGGGGGAGGACACCTCTCGATCTTGCCAGTCGGCCGCCGATAGCCAGTCCAGGCCGCCCGACTCGATGCCGCACAGCCCTGGCCGATACCGTTTGCGGTGTGACGCGTCGCGCAAAGATTGTCTGCACCCTCGGCCCTGCTACCGACCCTCCGGAGAGGGTGCGGGCACTCATCGAGGCAGGCATGGATGTCGCCCGGCTCAACTTCAGCCATGGGACACAGGCCCAGCAGGCGGACCGGTTCCATGCGGTCCGTCATGCCGCTGACGCCTCCGGCCGCAACGTAGCCACCCTCGCCGACCTGCAGGGCCCGAAGATCCGCCTCGGCACGTTCGAGAACGGCCCGGTCGTCTGGCAGACCGGAGAACGCATCTGCATCACCGTCGAAGACGTTCCGGGCGATCACGACCGGGTGTCCACGACCTACAAGGAACTGGCCCGCGATGCCAAGCCCGGCGACCGGCTGCTCGTGGACGACGGCAACGTGGGACTAGTCGTGGTCAGCGTCGAGAACGAGGTCGACGTCATCTGTGACGTCACCGAGGGCGGCCCGGTCAGCAACAACAAGGGACTGTCCCTACCCGGTGTCGCGGTGAGCGTCCCGGCGATGTCGGAGAAGGACGAGGGGGATCTGGAGTTCGCGCTGCGCCTGGGTGTGGACTTCATCGCGCTGTCCTTCGTGCGTAGCCCGGACGACGTCAAACTGGTGCACCGAATCATGGACGAGGTCGGGGTGCACCGTCCGGTGATCGCCAAGGTCGAGAAGCCGGAAGCGGTGGAGCGACTAGAAGAGATCGTGCGTGCCTTCGATGGCGTGATGGTGGCTCGCGGCGATCTCGGCGTCGAGCTGCCGCTGGAGCAGGTCCCCACCGTGCAGAAGCGGTTGGTGCAGGCCTGCCGGGAGAACGCCAAGCCGGTCATCGTCGCCACCCAGATGCTCGAATCGATGATCACCCACTCGCGGCCGACTCGCGCGGAAGCGTCGGATGTCGCCAATGCGGTGTTCGACGGGGCGGACGCTGTGATGCTCTCCGGTGAGACCAGCGTCGGGCAGTACCCGGTGCAGGCCGTCGCGACGATGGCCCGCATCGTCGTCGCAGCCGAGGAGGGCGGTGAGTCGTTCGCTCCGGCGCTGCGGCACAACCCGCGCACGCCCGCGGGTGCGGTGTCGAAGGCTGCGCTGGACATCGGTACGGCGCTCGGCGCGCGCGCGTATGTCGCGTTCACCCAGAGCGGCGACACCGCGCGCCGGCTGGCCCGGCTGCACCCGGAAGCACCGTTGCTGGCCTTCACTCCGGAGGAGACGGTGCAACGCCAGCTCGCGCTGCTGTGGGGGACCGACGCGTACCTGGTCTGGACGGTGAAGACCACCGACGAGATGGTGCGCCAGGTCGACTCGTCGTTGTTGCAGCGTCAGGTTTGCCGACCCGGGGACATCGTCGTCGTAGTCGCCGGTACGCCACCGTCTACCTCCGGGGCGACGAACACGATCCGGGTGCACCATCTCGGCGACGTCCTGCGGCATGACCGATAGCGGCCCGGGTCTCGCTCCTGGTGGTCAGCGCATCGTCGACGGACTCGTTCAGCTGCTCGATCTCGAGACGATTGAGGAGGATATCTTCCGCGGCGTGAGCCCGACGGTGTCCATGCAGCGGGTGTTCGGCGGTCAGGTGGCCGGTCAGGCGTTGGTGGCCGCCGGCCGCACCGTCGACACCGATCGCTCGGTGCACTCTCTGCACTCGTACTTCCTGCGCGGCGGCGACCCGGCGGTGCCGATCATCTACATGACCGACCGGCTGCGCGACGGTCGGTCTTTTTCCGTGCGTCGCGTCGTCGCGGTGCAACACGGCGAGCCGATCTTCACCCTCT
The DNA here is from genome assembly GCA_051001975.1 of Jatrophihabitans sp. GTDB lineage: Bacteria > Actinomycetota > Actinomycetes > Mycobacteriales > Jatrophihabitantaceae > DATAEG01. The sequence goes on along the minus strand of JBPCMU010000014.1, from coordinate 4,464 downwards.
CGGCCTCGTTCCAACTCGACCAGCCCGGCCTCGATCATCAAAGTGTGATGCCCGACGTGCCGACACCGGAGTCATTGCCGACCCTCGCAGAGCGCTACGCCGGGTACGAGGACCGGCTCGGCCCGCTGCCGCGCATCCCGCGACCGTTCGACCTTCGCTACGTCGACGACCCGCCGTGGGTACAGCGGCCGAAGGGGGCGCGTGAACAGCAGAGCCACCGCATCTGGATGCGCGCGGACGGCGTGCTGCCCGCCGATCCGCTGCTGCACGTCTGCGCGCTGACCTTTGCCTCCGATCTGAATCTGCTGGACTCGGTCCTGATTCGGCACGGACTCTCCTGGGGATTCGACCCGCTCGTGGTGGCCTCGTTGGATCACGCGATGTGGTTTCATCGCTCGTTCCGAGCCGACGAATGGTTCCTCTACGACACCCAGTCGCCCTCCGCATCCGGCAGCCGTGGGCTGGCCGAGGGCCGCTTCTTCACCCAGGACGGCCGGCACGTGGCGACCAGCATCCAGGAAGGCATGATGCGCCTCGCCACCTGACGGTGTCGGCCGTCGGCTGGCGTATAGAGGGCTCGGCGGCCAAGAACGTTCAGCGGGCGAGATCGGACAGCAGTTGCCACGCGGCGTCGATGTGCCGCTGTTCGGTGCCGGGTGCTCCGATGGCCAGCCGCAGTGCTACCCGGCCGTCGACCTCGGTATGGGTCAGGAACATCTCGCCACTCGCGTTGGCTCGCTCCATCACCTCGCGGGTTGCTGCATCGCCGGCCCGAAGCGCGAAGGTGACCAGCGCGAGCGGATGTGGCGCCACGATCTCGAAGCGTTCGTCGGCCGAGACCCTCGCGGCGAAGTGCTGCGCCAGCTCCACGTGCCCGCGGATGTGCTGGCGGAGCCCTTCGGCGCCGTACCAGCGGATCACCGCCCACAGCTTGAGCGCGCGGAACCTGCGGCCGAGTGGCACGTGCCAGTCGCGGTAGTCGATCACCGCACCGGACTCGGTCGCCGCGTTGCGCAGGTACTCCGGCAGGATCGACAGGGCGGCGACCAGTGCGGTCCGGTCGGCCACGAACATCGCGTCGCAGTCGAAGTTGGTGAGCAGCCACTTGTGCGGATTCGTCGCGTAGGAGTCGACGAGGCCCAGCCCGTCGTTGAGCCAGCGGAACTCCGGGCACACCGCGGCCACCCCCGCCCACGCCGCATCGACGTGCACCCAGGCGCCGTGCTGCCGGCCGATCGTGGCCAGCTCGGCGACCGGGTCCACGGCTCCGGTGCCGGTCGTGCCGACCGACGTGACGACCAGTGCCGGCACGATGCCGCGGGCCACGTCATTCTCGATGAGTTCGCGCAAGTGTGACGGGCGGGCGGCCAGTGTGGCCGGGTCGATATCGATCTTGCGCACCGTTGCCGCACCCAGTCCGGCGACCCGGCAGGCCTTCTCCGCCGACGAGTGCGTCTGGTGCGAGGTGTAGACGGCGTACCGGCCGGACCCGACACCGTCTCGCTCCGTCGCGCCGCCGCTCACCCGGTGCAGCCCGGCAAGCAAGGCCACCAGGGTTGCGTCCGAGGCGCTGTGCTGAATGACGCCACCACCCACTCCGGTGGATCGAAACTGTTCGGGCAGATCGAGCAGTTCGGCGAGCCAGTCGAGGACATGCGTCTCGAGCTCGGTGGCCGCGGGGGAGGTGCTCCACAACATGCCTTGGACACCGAGTCCGGAGGCGAGCAGGTCGCCGAGGATGGCCGGTCCGGACGAGTTCGCCGGGAAGTATGCGAAGAACGACGGGTGCTGCCAGTGCGTGATGCCCGGCAGGATCACCCGGTCCAGGTCGGCGAGCACACCGTCGAAGCCCTCGCCCTCGACGGGTGGATGCTCGGGCAGGGCCGCGCGGATCGATCCGGGCTCGGACTGCGAGCGCACCGGGAACGACTCCAGCCGCTCGTAGTAGTCGGCGATCCAGTCGACCACCTCGCGGCCGTGACGACGGAACTCCTCGGACGACATGTGCGGGGCGGCGCTCACCGAATGAACCTATCGCCGTTGGAGCCGCGCCGAATGAGCGGCTCAACCTCAGCGTCGGCGTGGTGAAGGTGGCGATCGGCCGGCGTGCTTGCCATGATCGTGGTGCGATACCGAAAAGACGATGCATCCGGTCGGTGAGACGGGTTCGTGCCCCCGGTGGGATTCGAACCCACATGTCTTTCGACAATGGTGTTTGAGACCATCGCGTATTCCGTTCCGCCACAGGGGCTGGCGCAGCGAACATCGTAGCCCGGCTAGGCTCGTCCTCCGACACGCCAATCGACCGGAGAGGGTCACCCAGTGACTGCAGGGTCTCGGCCGGGTGACGAGACCCTGCCGATCCGGGTCCTGATCGCCGAGGATGAGGCGCTCATCCGCCTCGACCTCCGGGAGATGCTCACCGAAGAGGGTTTCGACGTCGTCGGCGAGGCACCGGATGGGCAACGCGCCGTCGAGTTGGCCAGAGAGTTGCACCCGGATCTGGTGATCTGCGACGTCAAGATGCCGGTGATGGACGGCATCACCGCCGCCGGGTTGATTTTCGATGAGCGGATCGCCCCAGTGGTCATCCTCACCGCGTTCAGTCAGCGCGATCTCGTCGAGCGTGCCCGCGATGCCGGGGCGATGGCCTACCTCGTCAAGCCGTTCCAGAAGCGCGACCTGCTGCCGGCGATCGAGATGGCGCGATCACGCTTTGCGCAGATCGTCGCGCTGGAGTCCGAAGTCAGCTCCCTGCACGAGCGATTGGAGACGCGCAAGCTCGTCGAGCGGGCCAAGGGCGTGCTGATGTCGGTGCACACAATGACCGAACCGGAGGCGTTCAGTTGGATCCAGCGGGCCGCGATGGACAAGCGCACCACCATGAAAGCGGTCGCCGAATTGGTGCTGGAGACCGAGGGCGGTCGTTGAAAGTCGATCACATATCCGGTGGAGATTCGGTCACGACCTGACACACTTGGTGCTGCGGCTTTCGGATGTAACCTGCTGTGCACTAGCCTCCGGTCACGCTGGAAGCGTCTCCGGGGGCTTCCAGGACCATGAAACCCGGCTTGAGGGGGCAACAGCAGTGCAGAGAAAGTCAATCGGCAAGGTCCTTGCGATCGGTGCGGTGGCCGCGCTAGCGGTGGTTTCACTCGCCGCCTGCTCGAGCAAGAAGAACAACGGGGGGAAGTCCGGAGGTCTCGGCGGTGGAGGAAGCTCCAGCGGCGGCGGCGCGGGCGTCAACGCAGGCAAGACATTCAAGATCGGTTTCCAAGGCGCGCTGTCCGGCGACAACCAGCAGCTGGGCATCAACGAGATCAACAGCGTGAACCTCGCCGTCGAAGAGGCCAACGCGAAGAACGATCTCGGCTTCAAGCTCGCCGTGCTGCAGTCCGATGACGCGGGTGATGCGACCAAGGCACCGGCCGCGGCACAGACGCTGATCCAGGACAATGGCGTCGTCGGCGTGGTCGGCCCGATCTTCTCCGGCCCGACCTCGGCCACCGGCAAGGCGTACGCCGCAGCCGGCCTCGGTCTGATCAGCCCGTCGGCTACCAACGCCGACCTGACCAGCTCGGGCTTCACCACCTTCCACCGGATCGTCCCGACCGACAACGTCGAGGGCACTGCGGCGGCAACGTGGCTGGCCAAGAAGAACAAGAAGGTCTTCGTGGTCGATGACACCAGTGTCTATGGCAAGGGCGTCGCAGACGTCGTCTCGAAGACGCTCACTGCCGCTGGCGTAAAGGTCACCCGTCAGGGTGTCGCGGCCAGCACGCAGGACTACGGCGCAATCGCGCAGACCGTCGCATCGTCCGGTGCGACCGCGATGTTCTACGGCGGGTATGACGCGCAGGCCGCTCTGTTCGCCAAGGCGCTGACATCGGCCGGCTACAAGGGCATCTCGATGGGTGGCAACGGTGTGAAGTCGACCGTGTTCACCAGCGGTTCCGGTGCATCGGGTAACGGCTGGTACTTCTCCTGCGGCTGCCTCGACGCGACCGCGTCGACCGCCTCCGCTGAGGCCAAGGCGTTCACCGCGGCGTACACGAAGAAGTACAACACCCCGCCGTCGACCTACTCGCCGGAGGCGTATGACGCCACCAACGCGATGATCGAGGCCTACAAGAATGCGGCGAGCAAGGGCCCGATCACTCGGGCAACCGTCGAGGACGCGATCGTCGCCCTCGACTTCAAGGGCATCACGACCCAGATCAAGTTCGCCTCGAACGGCGAGGTTGCTCAGGCGACGGTGAACCTCTACAAGCAGGTGGCCGGCAAGATCGATCTTGTCGGTGACATCAAGGATCAGAGCTGAAGTAGGCCGGAGTAACTGCAGCTAGGGCGAGGGGCGCTTTCCAAATGTCTCAGGAAGCGCCCCTCGCTCGTCCACAAGTCGAATCCCTCCCTGTTTGGTTCGGCCGGAGGCCACCTGCCGCCACTAACTCCATGGACCATCTG
>JBPCMU010000013.1:0-124596 GCA_051001975.1 Jatrophihabitans sp. | reverse complement strand
AGCTCACCGTGAACCAAGCACTGCGCCTGGCCGGCGAAGCCGACATCATCCCGGTCGTGATCGACACCGACGGCATCCTCGGCTACGGCCGGACCCGCCGCACCGCGTCGGCCATGCAACGCCGAGCCCTCACCGCCAGAGACGGCGGCTGCGTGATGGCCGGCTGCGACTACACGGGGATGAGCGCTTGCGCGAAGAGCGGATCGCCCGCGCGCGACGGAGGAGCGCTTGCGGCCGAGCGACGCGAGGGGTTCGGTTCAGAGTGGCCCCCGACGCGGAGCGAGGGGTCCGCGAGGAACCGACAAAGCGATCAGAAGATCGGATTGATCCAGAGCGAACACCCATCCGCAACCGCATGCACGACACCCAACCCGCCGCCTAGCGCTGCGCTGCCCGGACGAGGCGCTGCGGTCAGGCCAGGCCAGGCCAGGCCAGGCCAGCGAGGCTGGCAGACTGTGGTTCGCGCAGCGAGCGAGACACCCCCGGAGATCGGAGCGAATGGTGAAAGCGGCCCGCTTCAGCCGGTTCGGGGGGCCGGAGGTCCTCGAGATCGTGGATCTTCCCGATCCGCACCCGGGCCCCGGCGAGATCCGCATTGCGGTGCGGGCGGCCGGAATTAACCCGAGCGACTGGAAGAAGCGCAAGGGCCTGATGGATGAGGAGCTCCCGCAGACCATCGGCCACGAGGCGGCTGGCGTCGTCGACGAGCTCGGCGAGGGCGTTGCGGACGTGGCCGTCGGCGATCGCGTGTTCGGCTTCTCCGCTGCGGAAGCAGCCCAGGCAGAGCTGGCGGTGCTGGCCTGCTACGCGCCGATCCCACCCTCGCTCGGCTTCCCCGGAGCTGCCGCGCTGCCGGCCGCCATCGAGACAGCTACCCGCGCGCTCGACCAGCTCGACGTCGCGAGTGGCAGCACCCTGCTCGTCAACGGCGCGTCCGGAAGCGTCGGCAGCGCCGCGGTTCAGCTCGCTGTGGTGCGCGGTGCGCGAGTGATCGGCACCGCCAGTCCGGCGAACCACGACTACCTTCGCTCCCTAGGGGCCGAGCCCGTGGCCTACGGAGAGGGCCTCGTCGATCGGGTGCACGGGCTCGCGCCAGACGGCGTAGACGTCGCGCTCGACGTCGCCGGGAGCGGCGTCCTGCCCGAGCTCATCGAGCTCGCGGGCGGCCCGGAGCACGTCGTGACGATCGCTGACTTCGGCGGCGCGCAAGAGCACGGGGTGAGGTTCAGCAGAGGTGACGCCGGCCGCGCGCTCCACGCGCTTGCCGAGATCGGTGGGTTGATCGAGTCCGGGCGCTTCTCGCTCCTGGTCGCGCAGACCTTCCCGCTCGCCGAGATCGCGCAGGCGCACCGCGTCGGCGAGGACGGCCACCTGCGCGGAAAACTCGTACTAGTGGTCGACCCTCCCACAGGCACGTCGCGGTGACCCGCGCGGACGGTACGTTGCGGCGATGCCCGACCGCACCCGCGTGAGCGACGACAGCAGTCGCAGCACGCTGCCGCCGCTCGCGCGAGGCCCGGTCATCGCGGCAGTCGCGACGATCGCGGTGGTGTTGACCGCGGTCAGCAACGGCTACGGCTTCCACCGCGACGAGCTGTACTTCCGGATGCTGCGGCCGGCCTGGGGCTACGTAGATCAGCCGCCGCTCACTCCCCTGATCGCACGTTTGTTCCGCCAGATCGCGGACGAGCCGTGGGCGGTGCGGATCCCGGCGACGTTGTGCGCGGCCGCGTCGGTGGCCATCGTCGCGCTGATCACCCGGGAGGTCGGCGGTGGCCGGCTCGCCCAGACGCTGTGCGCGTGGGGTTACGCCTCGGCATCGGCGCCGCTGCTGTTCGGGCACGTGTTCCTGACCAGTTCGCTGGACCTCGTCGTGTGGCCGCTGGTCCTCCTGCTGATCATCCGTGCGGTGCTCCGCGATCAGCCGCGGTGGTGGCTCGGCGCGGGCGTCGTCACCGGGGTCAGCATGTACAACAAGCTGCTCATCGCCGGCTTGCTGCTGTCGTTGGCAGTCGCGTTGGCGATCGTCGGACCACGCCGCCTGCTCACCTCGAAGTGGGTGCTCGGCTCGGCCCTGCTCGCCGTCGTCATCGGGGCGCCCAATCTCGTTTACCAGGCGACCCATCACTGGCCGCAGTTGACGATGGGCCGGGCGCTGGCCCGCAACAACGGTGGCGTTACCCGCCCGATGGTGGTTCCGTTCCAGATCCTGTTGCTCGGACCGCCGCTGGCACCGGTGTGGATCGCCGGCCTCGTCGCGTTGCTGCGGCGCCGGCAGTGGCAGCCGATCCGATTCCTTGGCATCGGCTTCCTCGTGCTGGTGGTGCTGACTGAGATCATCGGTGCGCAGTTCTACTACCCGTTCGGGCTGCTGACGGTGATCTACGCGATCGGGTGCGTCCCGGCGGCCGACTTCCTGCACCGGGCAAAGTCGTGGTGGCCACGCGCCACCGTCGGGTTGTTCGCGCTCAACGGGGTCGTCTCCGTGCTGATCGCATTACCCCTGCTGCCCGCCTCGATGCTCGCCAACACCCCGATCCCCGGCATCAACCAGACCGCTGGCGACCAGATCGGTTGGCCGACGTATGTGCGACAGATCGCGACCGTCTACCGAAGCCTCACCCCGGCAGAGCAGGCCATCACGGTGGTGATCGCCAGCAACTACGGCGAGGCCGGCGCAGTCACCCGATACGGCCCGGGCCTTGGCCTGCCGAAGGCCTACAGCGGGCAGAACGAGCTGTACTTCGACGCCCGCCCGCCGGATTCGACGCGCACCGCTGTCGTGGTGGGTGACGCGCTATCGGTCGCTCGGAGCGAGTTCGGCAGTTGTGTCGTGAAAGCGCACCTCGACAGCGGCACCGGCGTCGACAACGAGGAGCAGGGCAAATCGGTAGCGATCTGCACCGACCCGCGCCAACAGTGGCGGCAGCTCTGGCCCGCCTTCCAGCACTACGACTGACCAGGCCGTCAGCGGTAGCGGAAGCCGTCGAAGAAGCGCCGGAACACCCCGCCGGGACGGGTCAGCGGTGCGGTCGGGGCCGGTGCCGTCTTGGTACGCCGCGCGATCGGCTGGTCGTAGTCGGTACGCACGATCGCGTCGATGACCTGGTCCTGATCGAAATCCTCGGAGCCCTCGATGACTGGCACGAAGCCGACCAACATCCCGTCGCGCATCACCTGCGCCTCGAGCCCGGCCGTCCCGTCGGAATCCCAGATCGCCTCCCGCCCTCTGGGCAGTGCGATGGTGATGCCGAACTGATAGACGCCGACCTTCGCCAGGTTCGCGTTCGTGCCGCGGTCCCGCAGTGCGTCGACCACCTTGCGCGCTCGGAACTCCTCCATGCGCTCTCACGGTACCGACCGCATCCCGCGCGCGCCCGCCGGTCGAATGCCCGACGGTGCGCCCTGCTCACCAGTCGTGCATGGTTCCGTCCCGCAACCGGTTCACCGGCAGGTACGCGGGCTCGTACGGGAAGCCGGCCGCGGCTTCGACGTCGATGTCGACGCCGAGGCCGGGGCGCTCGCCTGGGTGCAGCAGGCCGCCGACGAAGGTGAATCCGGTGTCGAAGACGTCCAGCGTCTGCCGGCTGTGCGGCATGTACTCCTGAATGCCGAAGTTGTGCAGCGCCAGGCCGAGATGCAGCGCCGCCGCCATACCGACCGGCGAGATGTCCGTGGGCCCATGCATGCCGGACTTGATCTGATACAGCGCGGCGAGGTCCATCAGCCGCCGCATCGGCGTGATCCCGCCCGCGTGGGTCACCGACGAGCGCACGTAGTCGATGAGTTGCTCGCGGATCACGGTGAGGTAGTCGAACGCGGAATTGAATACCTCGCCGATGGCCAGCGGAGTAACGGTGTTCTGCCGCACCAGGCGCAGCGCCTCCTGATTCTCCGCCGGCGTGCAGTCCTCCAGCCAGAACAGGTCGTATGGCTCCAACGACCGGCCGAGCCGACCGGCCTGCAGCGGCGTGAGCCGGTGGTGCGCGTCGTGCAGCAGCGGCAGGTCCGGCCCGAATTCGGCGCGTACGGCTTCGAAGACACCGGGCACGTGCCGCAAGTAGGCGCCGGTGTCCCAAACCTCTTCGGCCGGGCGGGCCGTGCGTTGCGCCGGTTCGTAGTCGTACCGGCCCTTCGCATTGCGGGACGACGTCGCGACGCCGTACACCGAGCCGAGTCCGGGGATGCCCGACTGAACGCGGATCGCCCGGTATCCCTCGGCCAGATGCGCTCGCACCGAATCAAGTACCTCGGCGGTGTCCCCACCGCTGGCATGGCCGTAGGCGAGCAGACCGTCCCGGCTGCTACCGCCGAGCAGCTGATAGACCGGCAACCCCGCGACTTTGCCCTTGATGTCCCACAGCGCCATGTCCACCGCGGCGATGGCTGCCATCGTGACCGGGCCACGTCGCCAATAGGCACCGCGATGTAGATATTGCCAAGTGTCCTCGATGCGGTGCGGATCCCGGCCGATCAGCAACGGCGCCACGTGCTCGCGCAGATAGCTGGCCACCGCCAGCTCGCGGCCGTTGAGCGTCGCATCACCGACCCCGGTGACGCCATCGGATGTGGTTATCCGAAGCGTCACGAAGTTCCGGGACGGGCTGGTGACTATGACTTCCGCGGTCTCGATCATCATCCATCAGGCTAGCCAGAACCGCGGGTTGGCATCGGCACGACATCCAGTGCTCGCGCAATAGGCAAACTCTGCCGGTTGCCACGCACAGGTCGGTGGACGATCCTTCGGTACGACCCCGCAGCGCCGTCGCACCGGCAGGCGAGGTGACCCCCGTCCCCCCGACGAGAAGAGCGCGTCGTGCCGCAGCCCGTTCCGCAACCGTCCGAGACACCCCGCCGCCTTCGCAAGGCCCTTCCGCTGCTGGGCGCCGTCGCCTTGGTCGCGGCGGGCACGCTCGGTGTGCTCGCCCCCGCGGCCGCCGCCGCGTCGACCGGCGGGGTGGTGAACGAGGTGTACGGCGGTGGCGGCAACTCCGGCGCCACGCTGACGAACGACTTCATCGAGCTGGCCAACCGGGGCAGCGCATCGCTCACCGTGGACGGGTGGTCGGTGCAGTACATCTCGGCGAGCCCGGGAGCCAGCACGCTCTGGCAGGCGACCGCGCTGACCGGGGCGATCACCGCTGGCGGCTACTACCTGATCGGTGAGGCTGCCGGCGCCGGCGGTACCCAGGATCTGCCCGCCACCCAGGCCACCGGCACTATCAACATGTCCGGCTCGGCCGGCACCGTCGCGCTGGTCAAGACCACCACGCTGCTGACCTGCAAGACCGCCGCCACCTGCGCGGCCGACCCGAACGTCGTCGACCTCGTCGGTTACGGCAACGCGGTCGTCGCCGAGGGCACTGACGCGCCCGGGCTGAGCAACACCACGTCCGACCAGCGCAGCAGCGCGGCGGACACCGACAACAACTCGGCCGACTTCGCCAGCGGCGATCCCACTCCGGGCGCGGCGAATGCGGGTGGCGGAGGGGGTGGGACCGGCGGCGGCACCGAACCCGGCCCGCTGGCCATCCACGACATCCAGGGCACCAGTTGGGTCTCGCCGCACGACGGCGATACGGTCACCGGGGTCCCCGGCATCGTCACCGGCGTTCGAAGCAGCGGGTCGAGCAAGGGCTACTGGATCCAGAGCACCAGCCCGGACAGCAACGATGCGACCAGCGAGGCGCTGTTCGTCTTCACCAGCTCACCCTCGGTCGCGGTCGGCGACTCGGTCTTGGTGGCCGGCTCGGTGAAGGACTACTACCCGCTGAACAGCGGCGACACGGTGTCCACCACGTCCAGCCTGTCGACCACTGAGATCACCCAGAGCGGAGTCACCGTGCTGAGCCACGGCAACGCGCTGCCCGCGCCGGTGCTGCTCAAGCCCAACACGGTGCCGAAGCTGTACGCGCCCTACGTCGGGGGCAACATCGAGAACACCCCGATCACACCGGCCCGCTCGGCGCTGGACTTCTGGGAGGCCCACGAGGGCATGCGCGTCGAGGTCGACAACGCCCGGGTGATCGGGCCGACCGACCAGTACGGCGAGCTGTACGTGACCACCAAACCGAACGAGCAGAGGACGCCGCGCGGCGGGTCGGTCATCACCAGCTACACCACTGCCCCGGCCGGGCGGATCGAGATCGCCCCGGCGGCCTCGGCGGCGCCGCAGGTCAACGTCGGCGACGTGCTGACCGGCGCCACGATCGGGCCGGTCGACTGGTCGCTGTTCGGCGGCTACACGATCGCCGCGACGACTGTCGGTGGCACCCAGGACAACCACCTGGCGCCGGTGGTCGCCGCGCCGCAGAGCAAGAACCAGCTGTCGGTGGCGACCTACAACGTCGAGAACCTGGCTCCGAGCGACCCGGCCAGCAAGTTTGCCGCGCTCGCCGCCGGGGTCGTCACAAACCTGACCGCACCCGACGTCATCGCCGTCGAAGAGGTGCAGGACAACGACGGGGCCACCGACGACGGCGTGGTGGCCGCCGACCAGACGCTGCTGAAGCTGACCGCGGCGATCGCCGCGGCCGGCGGCCCGCAGTACTCCTGGCGCGAGATCGACCCGGTGAACGACAAGGACGGCGGCCAGCCCGGCGGCAACATCCGGGTGGTATTCCTCTTCAACGCCGACCGGGTCTCGTTCGTCGACTCGGGGCACGCCACGTCGACCTCGGCCACGGGCGTCGTCAACTACGGCGGTCAGCCGTACCTGACCCAGTCGCCGGGACGCATCGCCCCGACCGACCCGGCCTGGGACTCCAGCCGCAAGCCGCTGGCCGGGCAGTTCCTGTTCCATGGCCGCAGCGTGATCGTGGTGGCCAATCACTTCGACTCGAAGCTGGGCGACCAGAACGCCGACGGCCGTTACCAACCGCCGGCCCGCTCCTCGGAGGTGCAGCGTCAGCAGCAGGCCAAATTGGTGCACGACTTCACTCAGAGCGTGCTGAAGATCAACAAGGACGCGACGGTGGTAGTGGCCGGCGACCTGAACGACTACCAGTTCAGCCCGGCACTGCAGGTGCTGAAGACCGGCACCGCGTCACCTCGCGGCAAGGAGATCCTGACCGATCTCATCACGACGCTGCCGACCAACCAACAATACACCTACGTCTACGACGGCATCTCGCAGACACTCGATCACCTTCTCGTCACCGCCGGCGCTGGCAAGGTGAAGTACCAGGTTGTGCACATCAACTCTGAGTTCACCGGCCAGACCAGCGATCACGATCCGCAGTTGGTCCGCATCCCGATCAGCTAGGCGGAGGTGGGCCGTCGTCCTGGACGCGCGGCTGCTCGGCGGTCGGTGTCGGATCGCTGAGCCCGGGCTCGGTCGACTGCTGCGGCGGGGCAACCGGCTCGGCGGCGGGCGTCTGGGCGGTGGTGTCCGCCGGATCAGCCGGCATCGGCGGCACGCCGCCAGCCCCGGTCATCTGCTGCGGCGCGGGCGGCGCCGGCGCCTCTGCAGCCGGCGGGCCGGAGTCGTACCGCGGCATCGGCCCGGACCTCGACGGGTCGCGTACTGGGATCTCCTGGGTCGGATCGACCGGCCGCTCGTCGGCCGGGGCCGGCGCGGCCTCGGGTCGCGGCTCGGCGTAGAGCGGGTGGCGCTTCGTGCCCTCCTCCTCGGCGGCGGGCGACCCCGGTGCGGCCGGCGCACTGAACCGGTCAGCGGTGCGGAAGCCCTGCTCGGGCAGCGCCTGGGTGCGCGTGGCGGCCTCTTCCGGTGACCAGCCGTAATCGGCAAGGTCCGGGTTGCCGTCGAACCCGGCGGACTGCCCGGGGCCGTAACTGGCTGCCGCCACCTGTGCCGCCGGCGACGTCAGCTGCGGGGCCCGCGGCGGGAAGAACGCATCCTCCGGGCGCGGCGCGTCGTCCTCGTCGTCCTCGTCGGAGTCGACTCCCTGGGTCACCGTGATCATCGCGCACACGAACCCGGTGATCAGGCCGGCGAGCAGCCCGAACAGCACGACCTGGGCGCTCGGACCCTCCAGCACCGACCACCAGAACCGGGTCGTCCCGAGCGGGTTGGGCGCCTTGCCATACAGCCCGGGGTAGGAGACGAAGGTGCCGATCATGGACGCGACGACGGCGCTCAGCAGCACCCCGCCCCAGACCGCGAAGCCGGCGCCGAAGAAGCCACGCGGGCGAAGTTGCGCACGGATGATCATCCACGTCAGCAGGAACACCAGCACGATCAGCGCGCCGCTGCCGACCACTTCGCCGAGACGCAGCCCGTGATCCCCGCTCCAGTGGCTGTAGCGCCACCGGAACGCCGCGGGCACACCCTTGAGGATGCGGTTCGCGCCGTTGCTGGCCTGCTTGTCGGCCACATGCTCGACATACCACTGGTTGCCCAGGGCGCCGACGATGATGAGGTTGACCAGTGCCGCCACGAACGCCACCGGTGCTGCGCCTTTACGTTGCATGCTCTGCAGGATAGGGGCGGAACGTGCCGCAACCCGGTAACCGCGAGTCGGGGCAATCGGTGTTTGATGGGTTGATGGACGTCACGGGGTGGGTCAGCGGGCAGATCTTCCTGCAGACCGTCGATGAGGAAGAGGTCTCGAAGATGACCGCCTTCCTCGCGGCGCGCGGCCTGGCCAGTCAGGTGATGACGATGAGCGAGCAGATGGTGCTGGATCCGCAGCTGCCCGAGGACGCGGTCACAGCGACCAGCTTCAGCGTGATGGTGCAGGTCGGCGGTTTTCCGCAGGTGATCAGCCAGGTGCTCGCCGATCTGATGCAACGCGCCCACGGCGGGAGCTGGGACCTCGAGGAGCCGGCCGAATAGAGCCACGACTCGCAGGCGTCGCACATCCTCCGTACAGCAAGAGCACAGAGCCGCAGCCGACGCTTGCCGTTGTCTCCGCGGACGGCCGCAGCGCCTCCGCGACCATCGTCGCTCGGAACACCACTGACGACCTCGCGGTGGTCAAGACCAGCCTCACCGGACTCACCGTGGCCTCGTTCGCCTCGTTCGCCTCGTCCAGCAATCTCACGGTGGGCCAGACGGTCGTCGCCGTCGGCGCACCGCTCGGGCTCTCGGACACGGTCACCTCAGGCATCGTCAGCTCGACCGCGCGCACGGTCCGCTCGGGGGATGACAACCAGGCCGTGTTCGCCGCGATCCAGACCGATGCCGCGATCAACCCGGGCAACTCCGGTGGTCCGCTCGTCGACCTGAACGGTGCGGTGGTCGGGGTGAACGCGGCCATCGCCTCGACGGACAGTTCCGGGGTGACGGTGCCCGGTCAGCCGGCCACCCAGTCCGGCAGCATCGGCATCGGCCTCGCGATCCCCGCGGACGAGGCGTCCCGGGTGGCCAGCGAGCTGATCAGCAACGGCAAGGCGACGCACGCCGAGCTCGGGGTCACCGCGGCGGACGCCAGCATGACCGCATCGACCGGCGCCACGCTGAAGGCGGTCACCGCCGGATCCGCCGCGGCGAGCGCGGGCCTGAAGGCCGGCGACGTCGTCACTGCGGTCGACTCCGCGCGGGGTGAGCAACGCCGATGACCTCGTCGCGATCGTCCGGTCCTACGCACCGGGCCGGACGGTGACGATCCACTACACCCGCGGCAGCAGCAGCGCGACCGCGTCGGTGAAGCTGGGCAGCGGCACCTGATCCGGGCGATCAGCTCGCCGGCCCATCAGTCACACTGCAGGTATGCCGACGCACGAGGTCGTCAACACTCCGCCACTGTGGCGTGACGTCAACCTGTTCCGCGCCGATCAGGCCCTCGCCGGCCGGGTCGGCGCGGATCATGCTGCGTTGAACAGGCTCGGCGAGCTGGCCGGTACCGAGCGTGCGCAGGAGTGGGGCCGGGTGGCCAACGCGGTGTCACCGGTGCTGCACACCCATGATCGCTACGGCCACCGCATCGACGAGGTCGAGTTCCATCCGGCCTGGCACGAGCTGATGAGCGTCGCGGTGGGCGCCGGCCTGCATGCCGCACCGTGGCGCGCGGACACGCCCGGCGCGCACGTCGCCCGGGCCGCCGGTTTCTTCGTGTGGGGCCAGGTCGAGGCGGGCCATGGCTGCCCGATCTCGATGACGTACGCGGTCGTCCCGGCACTGCGGCACAGCCCGGAGCTGGCATCGACGTACGAACCCCTGCTGACCTCGACTAGCTACGACTTCGGGCTGCGTGCGCCGCAGACGAAGAGCGGTCTGTTGGCCGGCATGGCGATGACCGAGAAGCAGGGCGGCTCGGACGTGCGCGCCAACCGGACGACGGCCCAACCCAACGCGGACGGCAGCTACACGCTGACCGGCCACAAGTGGTTCTGCTCGGCGCCGATGTGTGACCTCTTCCTGGTGCTGGCCCAGGCGTCGCAGGGCCTGTCCTGCTTCTTGGTGCCGCGGGTGCTTCCGGACGGCAACCGCAACCCGTTCCTGCTGCAACGGCTGAAGGACAAGCTGGGCAACCGCTCGAACGCGTCGAGCGAGGTCGAGTTCGACGACACGACCGCCTGGCTGGTGGGCGAGGAGGGCCGCGGGGTACGGACCATCATCGACATGGTCACGATGACCCGGCTGGACTGCGTGATCGGCTCCGCGGCAACCCAGCGCGCGGCGCTGACGCAGGCGATGCACCACGCCCGGCATCGCTCGACGTTCGGCGCCCCGCTGATCTCGCAGCCCCTCATGCGTGAGGTGCTGGCCGATCTCGCCGTCGAGTCCGAGGCCGCGACTGCGCTGTTCGTCCGCCTCGCGCACGCGGTCGACAACAACGAGAAGGCGTTCCTGCGGCTGGCCGTCGCGGTCGGGAAGTACTGGGTGTGCAAGCGAACTCCGACGGTGGTGGGTGAGGCGTTGGAGTGCCTCGGCGGCAACGGCTACGTCGAGGAGAGCGGGCTGCCGCGGTTGTTTCGCGAGTCGCCGCTCAACTCGATCTGGGAAGGCTCCGGCAACGTCATCGCACTCGACGTGGTGCGCGCCGCCGGCCGAGACGAGGCCAGCGTCGGTGCGCTGGGCGACGAACTCAACACCACGGCAGGCGCCGATCCCGACCTGGACGCAGCCGTGGTCGGGGTCCGCGACGCGATGCGCGCGGTGGCCTCCGATCCTGCGCTCGGGCAGCAGCAAGCCCGCTCCATCGCCGGACTGCTGGCCCGCTGTCTACAGGCATCGCTCTTGATCCGCACCGCGCCGGACGCGGTGGCTCGCGGATTCATCGCCACCCGCATTGCCCAGCCGCCGGCCGCGGTGGCTGGTGAGCGAGCCGGGCTGATCGATGTCGACGCCATGCTGGACCGCGCCGCGGTGGCCTGAGCTCGGCGCGAACACCGCCCGGGTTGGGCTCAGCGCGCTGACTTGCGGCGCTGGGACGACCGGCCGTCGTTGCTGGTCCCGCTCTTGGCCGCCGTGCCTGTCGAGGTGCCGTTCTTGGCGCCGGTCGACGCCGCCTTCCGGGCCGCTGCGCGCGCTTCCGCGGGCGTCCGCTCTGCCGTCTTCGCTTTATTCGCCTCGGCGGCCTGCAGAGCCTTGCGCTTCGGTGCCTTGGCCGGTTCTGGGGCATCCCGCTTGCGGATCGTCACCTTGCCGGACTCGAGGTCGATTCGGTGGCCACCCGACGAGTCACCGATCTCCTCGCGAGTGGCCTGCAGTCGGCGCTTCTCTTCTTCCACGTGCCGCTTGGCCGGGTTGAAGAGGCCTTCCAGTCCCCACTGCGTCATGGCCCAAGACTACGTCCTGACCAAGCAACCGCCACCCCGGCGGCAGCCGTCCCCACCAGCGATCTTGTGAGGATTCGACGCCCTGGACCGTCAGATGCTCACACGATCGTCATGGCCGAGGTGGCCATTCGTCTCCCCAGTCCGCCTTGCGGGCGGACCGGTAGAGCTCCTTGTTGCGCTTGCTCACGATGACGTCTGAGGTGGCTCTGTCGGCGCCGCACAGCCGCAGCCCGACATGGCCGGTGCGCCGCTGCGGGTGGCGAAGGATGCGCCCGGCGGCCGGCGTGACCGGTCGACGACTGGCCGCGACGAAGGAGAACTTCTCATCCTCGTAGCCCAGCTCGCCGCCCTTGGCGCGGCGCTGGGCCGCGGACCGGGGCAGCCGGACCGCGAAATGGCACCAGTCCGAGCCGGCCATCGGGCAGGCATCGGAGTGCGGGCACGGAGCGGCCACGGATCGTCCGGACTCGATCAGAGCGCCCCGCGCGGCCAGCACGTTCGTAAAGCCCCGCGGTGTACCCGGCTCGACGACCACCACGGTGTCCGCCGCGACGGCAGCCAGCACGCCATCGCGATCAGGCGCGTCCAGCTCGCCCAATGCGTAACCCGCGATCACCAGATCTGCCGCCGGCAGTGCGGCTGCGACCACGCTGCCCGCCTGCCAGTCCACGTCAGGCAGGGCGCCGGCAGCTGCGAGTCGACGACCCACCTCCGTCATTGCCGGGTCCTGCTCCACCGCGTGCAGCGACGAGATCGACGGCCACAGGTCGGCCACCGCCCACAGCGCTGCCCCGGTTCCGGCGCCGAGATCGACGACGGAGCGGGGCGCGAACGACGGATCTGCGGCGGCCAGTTGGCCCAGCGCAGCGCGCAGCGCGGCATAGGTCGCCGGCATCCGGTAGACGCCATACGCGGCCGCGTCGACGTCGCGCAGCGCACCACCGGGAACGCCGTCCGCGCGGTAGGCACTGCCCAGCCGGTCGACCGCCGCGGTGAGCCGGGCCGAGCCGACCTCACCGGCCAGCGCGGCCAACTCGGCGGCCAGCGCCGCCGGCGGCGAGATCATCGGCGAGTGGTCAAGGCCGCAGCACCAGCTTGCCGACACTCGCCCGAGAGCGCAGATCTCGGTGCGCCTGCGCGACCCCGCTGAGGTCGTATTCGCCGCCGATCACCGGCCGTAACGCACCCGACGCGGTGAGGTCGAGCAACTCCTGCACCGGCCCGCGCATCCAGCGCTGCGGATCCTGCATGCAGTGCACCAGCCAGAATCCGATCACCGCGGTACTGCGGCCCATCAGCGCTCCAGGATCCACCGGGGTGGGCGGCGTACGTGAGGCCATCCCGAACACCACCAGCCGGCCGAACGGCGCCAGTGTCTCGAGGCTCCGGTCGAACGTCTCACCGCCGACCATCTCCAACACGATGTCGACGCGCTTGCCACCGTTCTCCTTGCGCACCGCACGGATCAGCCCGCCTGGGTCCCCATCGATCGCAGCGTCGGCGCCCAGCGACAGCGCCAGCTCGCGCTTCTCCTCGGTCGACGCGCTGGCGATGACCCGCGCCCCGGCCGCCTTCGCCAGTTGCACGGCGATCGTGCCGACGCCACCGGCTGCAGCATGGACGACGACCGTCTCACCCGATTGCACGTGCGCGCAGGTGTGCAGCAGATGCCAGGCGGTGACGCCCTGCAACACCGCCGAGAGTGCGGCGCCGTCCGAGACACCTTCCGGGATCTCCCAGGTCATCGCGTCGTGGGCCACGACCTTCTGCGCGTACGACCCGGAATCGACCAGCCCCACTACCCGACGGCCGTCCGCGTCCACGCCGACGAACTCCGCGCCGGGCGTGAGCGGCAGCTTCTGCTTTGCCAGATAGGAGTTCTCGGCCTGATGGGTGTCGGCATAGTTCAGCCCGGCGGCGGTCACGTCGTACAGCCGCTGCCCGGGTCCGGGTACCGGATCGGGTACGTCACGCACGACCAGC
The DNA here is from genome assembly GCA_051001975.1 of Jatrophihabitans sp. GTDB lineage: Bacteria > Actinomycetota > Actinomycetes > Mycobacteriales > Jatrophihabitantaceae > DATAEG01. The sequence continues at coordinate 110,928 of JBPCMU010000013.1, read as the reverse complement.
ACCTCGGGACCGCCGAACTCAGTGATCTGAATGGCTCGCATCCACGCACCGTAGCCCGGCCGGCGCGCATCGCCACCGGTGGTGCGAGCCGGCCCACCTCCGTAGCCTGGATGCATGCTGTTCACCCGCACGAAGACGCAGATGATCGATCCGGAATCAGCGCTCAAGGGGCACCCGGCCTACCCGTTCACCGTCCCGGCGACGCACTCCGTGAACGGCCACCCGATCGTGCCGCCATTCCCGGACGGCCTGGCCACTGCGGTGTTCGGCAGCGGTTGCTTCTGGGGTGCCGAAGAGATCATGTGGCAGATCCCCGGTGTCTACTCGACCGCGGTCGGCTACAGCGGCGGCTTCACCCCGTTCCCCACCTACGACGAGGTCTGCACCGGCCGCACCGGGCACACCGAGGCCGTGCTGGTCGTCTTCGATCCCTCTGTGGTGAGCTACCGCGATCTGGTGATCACTCACTTCGAGACGCACGATCCGAGCCAGGGCATGCGCCAGGGCAACGACATCGGGACGCAGTATCGGTCGGCCGTCTACTACACCGACGAGGCGCAGCGCGAGGTCGTCGAGCAGGTCGCGAAGACTTACTCCGAAGCGCTCGTTGCCCGCGGAATCGGCCAGGTCACCACGGAGATCGCCGCTGCCGGCGAGTTCTACTATGCCGAGGCACCACACCAGCAGTATCTGGCCAAGAACCCGAACGGCTACCGCTGCCACGAGTCCACCGGGGTGGCCTTCCCGAAGGACGCCTGAATCAGTACGGCATCCGCGGCACCGGTATTGGTGGTGCAGAACTCCGCTGATTCTGGGCTGGGTCGGTTCGCGGAATGGTGGCTGACCGATGGGCTCCGCCTCCAGATCGTCCGGGCGTACGAGGGCGACGTGATCGGATCGATGGACGGGTTTGCGGCGCTGGTCATGCTCGGCGGCGGGTTGCTGCCGGACGAGGACGAGCGCGGGCCGTGGTTGGCCGCCGAGCGCGCCGCGGCCGTCGAGGCCCTGCATGCCGGTCTGCCCACGTTCGGGATCTGCTTGGGTGCGCAGCTGTTGGCGCACGTCCGCGGCGGGCAGGTGCAAGGCCGGCACGGAACGCCGGAATTCGGCAGTACCGCGCTGACCCGACGTCCCGAGTCAGCCGGCGACGCCCTCTTCGACGAGGTGCCCAGCGCCTTCCACGCGATCGAGCATCATGTCGACGCGATTACTGCGTTGCCCCCCGATGCGGTGCTGCTGGCCAGTAGCCAAGCCTGCCCGGTCCAGGCGTTCCGGCTCGGCACCCGAGCCTGGGGCGTGCAGTTCCACCCCGAAGTCGGTGCTGACCGGGTAGCCGGTTGGGCGCCGGAGTCGGTGCGCGAAGCGGGCTTCGATGCGGACGAGGTGGTCGCTACGGCTCGGGCGCACGAGGCTGCGTCGGCCGACGTCTGCCGCGGTATCGCCACCCGATTCGCCGACCTGGTGCGTTCGGCGGGCTAGCGAGCAGCTCGGGCCCGAGCCCGGTGCTCGCGGACCCGGTGCCGGACGCCGCACAACTCGTCGGAGCACCAGCGGCGGCGGCCGGTCGGATCGAGAAATACCCCGGAGCAGACGTCGTCGCCACAGGACCGCAACGACGTGCGCTGTGGATCGGCCAGATCCGTGACGGCCTGCCGCGTGAGCCGGGCCAGCGCCTCGTCGACGCTCACCGGGCGCGCGACCCTCAGCGTGTCGGCCGTGCGTCTGACCCGCAACGGCCGGTCCGCTGCCAGCGCCGCGTCCATCAATCGCAGGTCGGAGGCGGCCGGCCCAGTCGAGGCGAGCACTGCCAGAACCGTCCGGTGTAACGCTTCACGCAATTCCCGGGTGCGGGACAGATCGGAATCGGTAACCGCGCCGGTCGGCTGCAGGTCGTGCTCGGTCAGCCACGCGCGCAGTGCGGCCGGGTCGGCGAGGTAGTCCGTCATCGACTGTGGCTTGTAGCGGTTGCGCACGGTGGCCAGCAGGTCGAGCCATGTCGCGCCGTACCCGGAGCGAAAGTTGGTCACATCCTCACTGTAACGCCTTGACATGTTACGTGTCACGCCCGACGATGTAACGTATGAAGTCGTTACGTATGGACCGGCTGGGCATCTTCTTCATCTTGATATGGAGCAGCGGCTACGTGGTGGGCTCGATCGCGACGCAGGTCATCGCTCCGTTGAGCCTGACGCTCTGGCGGTTCGTCGTGGCTGCAGCAGTCCTCGGCGTCATCGCTCGGATCCGTCGGGAGGTATGGCCTCGGGGGTTCCGCCAGCTGGCACCCGTGGCGCTCACCGGTGTCCTGATGTTCGGTGTCCAGTTCGGCGGTCTCTACATCGGTCTGGCAGCAGGGATGCCGGCCTCGACCACCGCACTGATCGCCTGCTCCGCGCCTCTGCTCGTCGCGCTGGGCAGTGCCGCGTTGCGTTGGGACCGACTGTCAACCCCGCAGTGGATCGGCATCGCGCTCGGCGTCGTCGGCGTGGTCGTCACGCTCGCCGACCGACTCGGGCGCCCGCCCAGTGTTGCGGCGCTGTCCTGGACGGTGCTGGGCCTGCTCGGGCTCACTCTCGGGACGTTGCTGCAGAGCCGGCTGTCACTGACGGCTGGCCCGGCTGCACTCGCCTCGGTGCAGGTGAGCGCGGCCATCGCCGTGCTGGCCGTCTGGGCTCCGCTCGACGGTTCCCTGCGGATCCCGCTCACCGTCCATGCGCTGCTGTCGTTCCTGTGGCTGGCTACGATCGCCGGCGTCGGCGGCCCGTTGCTGCTGATCGCGCTCATCCGAAGCCGTGGTGCCACCCGCGCCAGCAGCCTGCTGTTCGTGGTGCCCGCCGTCACCGCCATCGCCTCTTGGCCCATCCTCGGCCACCGGGTGGGACCGGCCGCGGTGCTCGGGCTGGTCGTCGCTGCAGCCGGCATGTGGCTGGTGACGACGCGGCGCAACCGTCAGGCCGCGAAGGCCGTCGGCAGTACCGACTCCAGGAACGCGACCGTCGACTCCCAGGCATCGGTTGACGCGGCCGCGTGATGGAACGCCGGGCGCGGGTTGTCGAACGCGTGTCCGGCGCCCTCGTACAGCTGGATTCGCACCCCGGGCCGCGAGATCGCGTCTCGGATCTGAGCGACGGTGTCTGCCTGGAGGTAGTCGTCGGCCGTGCCGAAGTGATGCAGGCTCGGCGCGGTGACCGACGGCGCGAGATGCAGGAGATTGGGCAACCCGGAACCGTAGTAGCTCACCAGCGCGTCCGGCGAGTCGACTGCGGAAATGTTGAACGCCAACCCGCCGCCGAAGCAGAAGCCGATCAACCCGACTCCCCCGGTCGTCGTCTCGCTGTGTCGCAGGTGCTCCAGCGCGGCGACCCCGTCGCGCACCGCCGCCGGCCAGTCGATGCGCGCGGACACTGCGATGGCCTGCTGCAGGAAGTCCGGCTGTGACTCGTCCACCCCGGCATCCGCCAGTCGCCAGTAGAACTCCGGCGCAAGCACGACATACCCCAGCGCGGCGAGGTCGGTGGCCCGCTGGCGGATGTAGTCGGACACCCCGAAGATCTCCTGGACGAGTACCAAGCCAGGGCCAGTGCCGCCCGGCGGCAGCCACTGGTGCACCGGCATCGGCCCGGCGTCGGTGTCGACCTGGATCAGCTGCGACTCAGTCATGTCTGCGAGTCTGCTCCCAGATCAGCCGGTCGACGTACCGAGGGTCTGCCCGGCAACTCCTACCATCTGTGGATGCCATCTCTCGGGTATTTGCGTGGGCGGGTGGCCGGTCGCAAGCAGGCTGTCATCGGCCACTACCAGAACCTCTCCGAAGCGCAGCGCCACCAACTGATCGACCAGCACGCCCAAGGGCTCGCCGGCGCGCGGCTGGCCGGTTACTGGCGAGGCGCCGCGGAGATCGACCCGGCCAACCTCCCGTTCACCATCAAGGCGGCCGCGCAGGCTGCGCCCGGCGTGGCCGACTCTCGCTGGGTTCGCCTACAACGCACCGACAACGCAATGTCCCGGATAAATACGAGGCTGCAGTGCTATCTCGTTGCATTCCTGGCTGTTCTGATCTGCACCGGGATCGTCGTCGTCGCCGCAGTGACCCGTGAGTTCCGCGCCAGCTCGCTGCTGTTCTATCTGGTGGCCGCCGGATATCTGTATGTGAACGTGTGGTGGATGCCGCGCCGCGCACTGCGCGCGGATCTCGCGTGGACGGCGATGAAGGCAGCGCCCACCCCACCACGACACGACTACGCGGCGGCCGGGCGCGCCAGCGCGCTGTGGACGGTGGCCCAGCTGGTCTGCTTCATCGGCGGGGCGGTGCTGGTCGGCTGGCTGGTCTCCCCGCTGACCGGCCCGCTGAAGTGAGGCAGCGCGTTGCCGGGGCGACGTCGTAGGCTCGCAGCGTGCCGGAGCTGCCGGAGATCGAGGCACTCGCCGCGTTCCTACGAGATCGCGCGGTGGGCCGCACCGTGATGCGCGCAGACGTCGCCGCCTTCACCGCGCTGAAGACCGTCGATCCCCCGCTGACGGCCCTCGGCGGGTTGACCGTCACCGGTGCGGGCCGGCACGGGAAGTTCCTCGATCTGGACGTCGACGGTCTGCACCTGGTGTTTCACCTGTCTCGGGCCGGGTGGCTGCAGTGGCGGGAAAATCTGTCCCCGGCGCCACCACGTCCGGGCAAAGGACCGTTGGCCTTCCGGCTGCACCTGGCACCGGAGTTCGACGGCGGACCGGTAGCCGGCTTCGACCTCACCGAAGCGGGCACCCAGAAGCGGCTGGCCGTCTACCTCGTCGACGACCCCACCAAAGTGCCCGGAGTCGACCGGCTCGGTCCCGATGCGCTCGACCCCGCGCTGGATGTGGAGCAGCTCGGGGAGGTGCTGCGCGCGCACAGCGGCCAGATCAAGGGCGTGCTCACCACCCAGTCGGTCATCGCCGGGATCGGCAATGCCTACTCCGACGAGATCCTGCACACCGCGCACCTCTCCCCGTTCAAGAACACCCGCAAGCTCACCGAGGCAGAACTCGAGCGCCTCCACGACGCTATGCGCACCGTCCTCACCGACGCGGTGTCCCGGTCGGTCGGGCAGAAGGCCGCCACCCTCAAGGGAGAGAAGCGCAGCGGAATGCAGGTGCACGGGCGCACCGGGCTGCCCTGCCCCGTCTGCGGCGACACGGTGCATGAGGTGTCGTTCGCGGACAAGTCGTTCCAGTACTGCCCGACCTGTCAGACCGACGGCCGCGAACTGGCCGACCGCCGCCTCTCCCGCCTCCTCAAATAAGGCAAACTGATCGCGCTGCTTGAGGCGACGTTCGTCCGTCCCGTCCGCGCGGCTTCGGAACGCTTGACCCGGGAAGTCGCTTCCCACACCTCGGCAAACTGATCGCGCTGCTTGAGGCGACGTTCGTCCGTCCCGTCCGCGCGGCTTCGGAACGCTTGACCCGGGAAGTCCCACCCAACCTCGGCCGACTGCCCCCTGCCGCTGCCAGTACGGTTTCCCTATGGAGCCTGTGCCTTCTGTTTCTGTCGCTGACCTGCCGGCCGACGCGGTGCTGCTCGACGTCCGCGAGGACGAGGAGTGGGTGGCCGGCCACATCGACGGCGCCGTCCACATGCCGATGATGTCGGTGCCGCAGCGACTCGGCTACGACCCCGGCCCGGTCACTCCGGACGCGCACGTTGTCGTGGTGTGCAAGGTCGGCGGCCGCTCTGCGCAAGTGACGGCCTGGCTGCGCGCGCAGGGTTACAACGCCGCCAACCTGACCGGCGGCATGCTCGCCTGGGACGCCGCGGGAAAGCAGATGATCAGCGAGACCGCTCAGCCCCCTGCGGTCGTATAGGGCGCCCGCTGCTCATTACGTTTGCCAATGAGTCGGCGGGGCGCTGCCGTGCACCATCCAGGTCGTGCAGGATAGACATGTGAAGCGCTGGTCGGCCTCGCACGCCGATCCTGTGCAGCCACGGCAGGCATCGGCCCCGTGGATCATCGCCCATCGCGGAGACTCTGCAGAGATCGCCGAACACACCCTGGCAGCCTACGAAGCGGCTATCATCGGCGGCGCCGATGGCCTCGAGTGCGACGTGCGGATGACCAAGGATGGCTACCTGGTCTGCGTGCACGACCGGCGCATCGAGCGAACCAGCAACGGCACCGGCGTGGTCAGCGACTTCGCCCTGGCCGAACTCAAGCGGCTGGACTTCTCATCGTGGAAGCACGACTGGCCCGATTCCGCCGACGAGTTGATCGCCGAGGACGGCTATCTCGAGGGTGTGAAGCCCGAACGGGTGTCGCCGGAAGGCAGCGTGCTCACGCTGGACGCGCTGCTCGGCCTCGCCGCCGACGCCGGTCGCCCGGTCCGGATGACGATCGAGACGAAGCACCCGACGCGCTACGCCGGACTGGTCGAGAAGGAACTGGTCCGCACGCTGCGCCGCTTCGGCCACGGCCGCGGCAAGCCGCCGGAGGAGCAACTCGTGGCGGTGATGAGCTTCGCCTCGACCGCGCTGCGCCGGGTCCGACTGCTCGCCCCCAACCTGCCGACGGTCTACCTCCAGAAGAAGCCGCCGATCGACCCGCCGCCGACCGGCACCCGGATCGTAGGGCCGAGCCTGAAGCTGCTGAGGCTGGACCCGGACGTGGTTGCCCGGGCGCACGAGGCGGGCGACCAGGTGTACGTCTGGACGGTCGATCAGCCGGCGGACATCGAGCTAGCCCTCGATCTCGGCGTGGATGCGATCATCACCAACCGATCCAAGGACGTGCTGCGCGCCCGGGGCCTCCGCTACCCCATCATCTGAGCAATCCGGGCCGCCTTCTGGATCTTCGTGGCCGGATGCGGTTTGGTACGGATGTGCGCCGGGTATGCCGACGCTTCGGCCGGGCAGTCGGCTGTGCCACGATGGGTTGAAAATTCAACTTCTGGTGGAGGTGACGCAGTGGGCGTGTTGTGGGTGCTCGATACCGCCGCCAGTGCCGCGACCGTCCGCCGCAACCTCGCCTACGACCTGGGCCGCGTCGGAGTCGATGCTGACGTGGCCTCGGATAGCTCGGTGCTGGCCAGCGAACTCGTCGCCAACGCCGTTCGGCATGCCCGCGCGCTACCGTCCGGCCATTTGCAGGTCGAGTGGGCGGTGACCTCCGAGGGGGTCGTCGTTTCAGTCACCGACGGCGGGTCCGACACCGTCCCGGAGATCCGCGAGGCGGGTCTGCAGGACACCACCGGCCGCGGCCTGGCCATCGTCGCCGCACTGGCCGACGAGTGGGGTGTCGATGCCAGCGAAGCGACCACGACCGTGTGGGCCCGGATCAGCACCCGCGCGGCCACCGCCAGCTGACCGACCCGATCAGGTCGGCAGACCTCGCATCACCCGCAACGCCACCGAGAGGGTGGCCAGATCGACCGCCTCGCGGTTGAGCGCCTCGTCGACGGTGGACCGAGTGCGCGCTACCCGCTCCGCATTGGCCGTCTCCCACTCCTTCATCCGATCCGTGACCGAGTCGACCGGCGAGGTGGAGTGCAGCACCGCAGTCGTGATCGCCGACAGCGCGGTGTACACGTCATCGCGCAGCGCCGCCCGGGCCAGCGCAGACCAGCGGTCGTCGCGGGGCAGAGCGGTGACGGCGGTGAGCATCTTGTCGACGCTGAACTTCTCCGACAGCGCGAAATGCAACTCGGCGATCTCTGCTGCCGGCCGTCGCGTCGAGTCGGCGATCTCGACGACGTCCAACAGCAGAAACGCACTGAGCAGGATGCCGACGCGCAGCGCGAGATCGCGCGGAATCCCGTTGCCCACAAGGCGATCGACCTCGGCATAGAGCGTTTCTCGCTCGCTGCCGCGGAGCAAGTGCGGTACTTGTTGCGACAGCTCTCGGACGACCGGCCGGTACCTCTCGATCTCAGCCGCGATGTCGGTGATCGGGTAGCGCACATCGAGCAACCAGCGGGTGCCGCGATCCAGCAGACGACGCAGCTCGAAATAGACCGCGTCCTGCCCGACCGTCGGAGCCTCGTTGTCCAACGCCTCGACCTCCGACCAGAGCCGTTCGAGGTCGAAGACTTCGCGCAGCACCGTATATGCCCGGGCTACCTGCGCGACATCGGCGCCGGTCTCCTCGGCGACCCGGAACGCGAACGTAGTGCCGGCCCGGTTCACCATGTCGTTGACGACGCAGGTCGTGATGATCTCCGGACCCAGCGGATGGGTGTCCAGATCTCTGTCGAAGCGCGCGGAGATGGACGCCGGGAAGTAGCCGGAGATAGCCCGCCGGAACCACGGGTCCGCCGGCAGGTCGGAGGCCCGCAAATGCTTGGTCAGTGTGATCTTGACGTAGGCGGCCACCACCGCGAGCTCAGGAGACACCAGGCCCAGCCCCGCGTCCTCCATCTGCCGGATCTGCTTGTCCGACGGCAGGAACTCCAGCTCACGATCCAACAGGCCACGCTTGCCGAGATCGTTCAGCAGGCGTTGGTAGACCGGCAGGATCGGCACGGACAACCGTCGCTCCACACCCAGCAGCACGTTCTGCTCGTAGTTGTCCCGCAACACGTCGGCGCCGACCTCGTCTGTGGCGCCGGCCAACAGATCATTGCGGGCGTCGGCCGGTAGCTCGCCGGCGGCGATGACCCGGTCCAGCAGGATCTTGATGTTCACCTCGTGGTCGGAGGTATCGACGCCGGCGGAATTGTCGATCGCGTCGGTGTTGGCGTGACCGCCACCGCGGGTGAACTCGATCCGGCCGAGCTGCGTGCACCCGAGGTTGCCGCCCTCGCCGATCACCTTGCAGCGCAGCAGGTTGGCGTTGGCGCGCAGCCCGTCGTTCGCCTTGTCGCCGACTTCCGCGTCGGTTTCGCTGCTCGCCTTGACGTACGTCCCGATGCCGCCGTTCCAGAGCAGGTCCACCGGGGCGACGAGGATGGCGTGCATCAACTCCGCGGGGGTGAGGACCGATGTCGAGGCAGGCAGACCGAGCCGGTCGATGACCTGCGTGCTCAGCGGTATCGACTTCTGAGTCCGAGGGAACACCCCGCCGCCCTCGGAAATGAGGCTGCGGTCGTAGTCGGCCCACGACGAGCGGGGCAGGTCGAACATCCGCCGGCGCTCCGGGTAGGACTGCTGCGCATCGGGATCCGGGTCGAGGAAGATGTGCCGGTGGTCGAAGGCGGCCACCAGCCGGATGTGCTCGGACAGCAACATGCCGTTGCCGAACACGTCGCCGGACATGTCGCCGACGCCGACGACGGTGAAGTCTTCGCTCTGCACGTCGCGCCCGAGCTCGCGGAAGTGGTACTTGACCGACTCCCACGCACCGCGGGCGGTGATGCCCATCGCTTTATGGTCGTAGCCGGCCGACCCGCCCGAGGCGAACGCATCGCCCAACCAGAAGCCTCGGTCCACCGCGATGCTGTTGGCAATATCGGAGAAGGTGGCGGTGCCCTTGTCTGCTGCGACGACGAGATACGGATCGGCGTCGTCGTAGCTCACCACATGCTTCGGCGGGATGACGATCTGCTCCCCGCTGACCGGGTCGTGCGCGTAGTCATCGGTGATGTCCAGCAGGCAGGAGATGAACGTCCGGTAGCAGGAGATTCCTTCGGCCAGCCAAGCATCCCGATCGGCGGCCGGGTCAGGCAGCTGCTTGGCGACGAACCCGCCCTTCGCGCCCACCGGCACGATGACCGCGTTCTTCACCATCTGCGCCTTCACCAGCCCGAGCACCTCCGTGCGGAAGTCCTCGCGCCGATCCGACCAGCGCAGCCCGCCGCGGGCCACTCGGCCGAAGCGCAGGTGCACGCCCTCGACCCGCGGCGAGTACACCCAGATCTCGAATTGCGGGCGCGGCTCGGGCAGATCGTCGATGTGCTTCGGGTCGAACTTGAACGCGATCTCCACCCGCAGCTGCCCATCAGCGTTCGGTTGATAGGCGCTGGTGCGCAGCGTCGCGGTGATCAGGCCGAGCAGCGAGCGCAGGATACGGTCCTGGTCGAGGCTGGAGACAGTGCCGATCGACTCGAGGATCTCGTCGATCTGCGGCTTTACATCCACTGTTTGCGGATCGGCGACCCGGGCCGGGTCGAATCGAGCCTCGAACAACTCGACTAGCTGGCGGGTGATCTGCGGGTTGTCCAACAGTGTCTGCTCGACGTAACCCTGGCTGAAAGTCGAGCCGGCCTGCCGCAGATACTTGGCGTAGGCGCGCACGACCACGATCTGGTGCCAGGTGAGACCGGCTCGCAATAGCAGGCCGTTGAACCCGTCCTGCTCGACGTCCCCGCCCCAGAGCCGGCGCAGCACCTCGAGCATGTCCGATACCTGCTCGGACGAGAGCTGCGCGCCGGACGGGGTCTTCAGGCCGAAGTCGTAGATCCAAGCGGGCGACCCGTCCATCCGGTCGACCTCGTAAGGCCGCTCGTCGAGCACTTCGACACCGAGATGGGACAGCATCGGCAAGACCTTGGCCAGCGAGATCGGCCCACCGGTGCGGAGCAGCTTCAACCGCCGGTCGGCCGGATCGCCCGGCTCCGGGTCGCACAAATCGAAGCCCAACCCGTCCTGATCGGGCAACGCCTCGATCGAGGCGATGTCCCGGACGGCGATGGCGGCCGAGTAATCCTCCTTGTACGCCTCCGGGAAGGCGCGGTCGTAGCGGCGCAGCAGCCGACCGCTGGTGTCTTCCGGATCGTGCAGGGCGATCAGGTCGGCCAGGTCGTCGCTCCACCGTCGGGTGACCTGGGTGATCCGCGACTCGACGTCCCGGTAGTTCGGATTGGGTACCGGCTCACCCGGCCGCAGGGCGATCAGGAAGTGCATCCGGGCAAGGCCCAGATCGCTGATCGTGTCGTCGCGGCTGAGCAACTTGCCGGGCCATTGCTCGGCGACGACCTCACGGACCCGCCGCCGCGAGTCCGGGCCGAGCCGCTCCTCCGGCAGATAGACCAGTACCGACACGAAGTCGTTGTTGAGGTGCACGCGGGAGAACACTCCGACGCCACCGCGCTCGGCCCGGTTCACCACCAGGGTTGCCAGGTTCAGCAGGTCGCCGACCTCCGCCTCGAGCAGCTCGTCGCGGGGCAGCGTGCGCAGCGCGGAGACCATCATCCGGGCGCTGTGGCTGTTCGCGCGCAGCCCGGAACGCTTCAGCACCTCCTCGATGCGCCGACGCACCACTGGGACCCGGGCCACCGTGCCGTCGCCGGCGGTGGTGAACAGACCGAGGAACACATGGATGCGGGCACCCGAGCCGTCACCCGGTTCGACGACGGTGACGCAGTCGTACCGGGCGGCGCGCAGCACAGTCGAGACCAGCGGCGACTTGAAGACGACCACCGGCGCACCGCTGCGGTAGGCCGGCAGCACCTCCAACGGGGTGACCTGAGCGGCGCCGCGCAGCACGCCGCGCAGCTGGTACTCGCCGTGGTGCCCAGCGGCCGAGCGGGCCAAGTCATTCGCGCTGAACGCTGCGTGGCCGAGGATCATGAAGTTGCCGTCGGCCAGCCAGCGCAACAACTCACCGGCCTCGTTGCTCGTGGCGCGGTCGAATGGGCCGGGGTCGGCGCAGAGCGTATCGGCAAGCTGACGGATCAGCGCGTAGAGCTCCGGGGCGTCCTTCACCGCGTAGTGTACGTCGGTGATGACCCGGCGCAGATCGCTGATCACCTCGTCCTTCTCGTCCGGGGAGATCCGGCCGAGCTCGATGTACATCCAGGACTCGGTCTTCGTCCCTTCCGGCTGCGGCACCGTGTCGTCGATGTCGGACAGCTCGTCGACCATGCCGTCGGCGTCGCGGGTCAGCACCAGCAGCGGGTGCAGCACGTTCTGTGCAGGGTGGCCAGTGATCTTCAGCTCGCTGCGGATCGAGTCGACCAGGTACGGCGCATCGTTGGTGACGATCTCGACGGCCGAGGTGTCACCGTCGATGTCTCGCACCCGGATCTGGATGTCACCGGACTGCCGTATTCGGCCGAGCTGCCAGTGTTGATGGGCGATCTCGAGCTGCTCGTCCTCGGTGCGGTTGGGCAGTTCGGCGGCCACGTGGGCCAGGTAGCGACGAACGAATGTCTTGTCGTCGTCGTCGGAGCGGTGGGCAGAAGCCTCACTCATGACGTTCGGGTCACCTCGTCGTGACTGACAATGCGGATTGGTGCTCCCATCGTCCCACCCGCGGCGCCTCGCCACGAGAGGCAGGGGGTGCGCGTCGAGCGTGTCAGGATGAGCGTCATGAGTGAGACCCCTCCTGTTCGCCAGCGTCCTGTTCCGACGAGCGCCTCCTATGCGATCACGGTTCGGCTCTACGCCGACCCGGCTCCAGCGGTCGTCGGCGTCATCGCGACGGCAGTCGGGGTGGCCGGCGGTGTGGTGACGGCGATCGACGTCTCGGAGTCGCGGCACGATCGGATCACCATCGACGTCACCTGCTCGGCGGCCGACGGCGACCACGCGCAAGAGATCGTGCATGCGCTGGAATCGATCGACGGCGTGAGCGTCTACCGGGTGAGCGACCGGACCTTCTTGCTGCACCTCGGTGGCAAGATCTCCGTCCAGTCGAAGGTGCCGTTGAAGACTCGCGACGACCTGTCGATGGCCTACACGCCGGGCGTCGGGCGGGTATCGCTGGCGATCGCGGCCAAGCCGGAGGACGTCACCCGCCTGACGATCAAGGGCAACACCGTTGCCGTGGTGACCGACGGCTCGGCGGTGCTGGGGCTGGGGAACATCGGGCCAGGCGCGGCGCTGCCGGTGATGGAGGGCAAGGCTGCTCTGTTCAAGCGATTCGCCGACATCGATGCGTGGCCGATCTGCCTCGACACCCAGGACGTTGACGAGATCGTGGCGACCGTCCGGCACATCTCCCCCGGCTTCGGCGGCATCAACCTGGAGGACATCTCCGCGCCGCGGTGCTTCGAGATCGAGCGCCGGCTGCGCGCCGAACTGGACATCCCGGTCTTCCACGACGACCAGCACGGCACCGCGATCGTGGTGCTGGCCGCGCTCACCAACGCGTTGCGGTGCGTCGGCAAGGTCATGTCCGCGACCCGGGTCGTGGTGGCCGGCGGCGGCGCGGCCGGCACTGCCGTGGTCGACCTGATGCTGGCCGCCGGCCTGCAGCAGGTGCTGGTCTGGGACCGCGAAGGCATCCTGGCCCCGGACGACGATCGGCTGGTCGGCGCGAAGCACGCGCTGGCGCAACGGACCAACCCGGACGCCCGGCACGGCGACCTGCACGATGCGTTGCGCGGGGCGGACGTCTTCGTCGGGGTGAGCGCACCGAACATCCTGCCGGCGGAGTGGATCGCGGACATGGCGGCGGACCCCGTCGTCTTCGCGCTGGCCAACCCGGACCCGGAGGTCGACGTCGATGCCGCCCGGGCCTACGCCGCGATCCTGGCCACCGGCCGCAGCGACTACCCGAATCAGATCAACAACGTGCTTGCCTTCCCGGGAGTGTTCCGCGGCCTGCTCGACGCCCGGGCCCACGAGGTGACGACACCGATGCTGTTGCAGGCCGCCGACGCCCTGGCCCACTGCGTCAGCGATGAGCAGCTCAACGCGTCCTACATCGTGCCCAGCGTCTTCGACCCGGCCGTCCCCACCGCAGTAGCTGACGCCGTCCGCGCCGCCAGCCCCCAACCTCCCCGATGATCACGCACTTTTCGTCGTCATAGCAGCGATTTCCGCGTGATCATCTGGGTTTCCACAGACGGACGTCTCGACCGCTACGGTGGCTCCCGATGCCCGATGCTTGATCGGTGCGTTGCCTTCCGCGGGTGGTCCATCGCTGCGAGCTCGGCACGCTGGAGGTGTCCGATGCTGCTGCCCGATGGGAGATCGCGCGCGGTCGTTGGGTGATCCTCTTCCCTGGGGTGTATCTCACCCGTCAGGAGCCCCGGCACACGGACTGGCTCCGCGCGGCGCTGCTTCATTCCGGGTCCCGCTCGGTGCTGAGCGGCGCCGCGGCACTGCGCTGTCATGGCGTCCGGTTGCCTCGGGCCGCGATGGCTGACTCGATCCTGGTGCTCATCCCGTACGGCCAGGGCGTTCGCTCCGCGCCACCGGCTCGCCTCAGACGAGTGCCGCACCTGCCTGAGCCGGTCGTCGCCGCGGGCCTGCACGTGGCGCCCGTACCCCGTGCCGTCGCAGACCTAGCGCTGGAGCTTCGGCGGCTTGACGACGTCCGGGCGCTTGTCGCCGATGCCGTTCAGCGGGGCTTCTGCGCGCCCGAGGACCTGCGCGCGCAGCTGTCCATCACCGCACGGAAGAATTCGAAGGCGTTCCGCACGGCTGTGGCGGAGATTTGTGACGGCGCGAGGTCAGCACCAGAGGCCCGCGCTGCATCGAACTTGCGTCGGAACGGGATCACCGGGTTTCGGCAGAACGCCGAGGTGCTTGTCAGCGGACGTCGCTTCGTCGCCGACTTCCTGTGGGACGAGATGAAGGCGATCCTGGAGATCGACGGGGCCGAGTATCACTTCGGCCGCGAAGGCTGGCGGCGCACGTTGGATAGGGATGCACAGTTGCAGGGTGGTGGATACACCGTGCTGCATGCACCGCCCTCCTTGGTCGACTCGGAGGCAATGTTCATCCGGCGCGTCTCGGATTGGCTAGCCGCTCGTGCCGCGATGATCACGCACTTTTCGTCGCTATAGCCTCAATTTCTGCGTGATCATCGCGGGTCTAGGCGAGCGCGTGGGCGGCGGCCAGGAAGCGGTCGTTCTCCTCGATCGTGCTCACCGTGACCCGCGCTCCGGTGCCGGCGAAGCCTCGCACGATCACGCCGCGCTCCTCACAGCCGGCGGCCCACTGCACTGTGCGCTCACCCAGCGGCAGCCAGACGAAGTTGGCCTGCGTGGCCGGCACGTCGTATCCATCGGCAAGCAGCGCATCGCGTACGCGGGACCGTTCGGCGACGACCTCCTCGACCCGGGCGAGGAGCTGCTTCTCCGCCTCTGGCTCGAGGCAGGCCAGTGCGGCCTCCTGCGCGATCTGGGAGACGCCGAACGGGATGCGTGTCTGGTTCACTGCGCGGGCCACCGCCGGGTCACCGAAGAGGCCGTAGCCGATGCGCAATCCGGCCAACCCGTAAGCCTTCGAGAACGTGCGCAGCACGGCGATGTTCGGCCGGTCGAGGTATTGCGGTCCATCCGCGGCGGCCGGGTCGGTGACGAACTCACGGTAGGCCTCGTCGATCACCACCAGCGTCGTCTCCGCGACCGAGTCCAGGAACTCGGTCAGCTCCGCCGGAGACACCACCGTCCCGGTCGGGTTGTTCGGCGTGCAGAGGAACACCAGTCGGGTGCGGTCGGTGAGCGCATCCGCGACGGCGCCGAGATCGAAACTCTGATCCGCCCGCAGCGGGACCTGCACCGATCGGGCACCGGCGACCATCGTGATGATCGGATAGGCCTCGAACGACCGCCACGGGTAGAGCACCTCGTCGCCGTCGTCGGCGACCACCTGGACGAGCTGCTGGCACAGCGCCACCGACCCGCAGCCGACCGCCACCCGGTCGGCGGGCAGTCCGGACCGGTCGGCCAGCGTCTGAGTCAGCTGCACGGACCCGGCGTCGGGATACCGATTGCCGTTGGCCGCGACGTCGGCGATGCGCTGCACCACATGCGGCAGTACCGGATAGGCCGACTCGTTGCTGGCCAGCTTGATCGAACCGGGCACCGTCCGGCCGGGCACGTACGCAGGCATCGACGCGAGCACGTCGCGCAACTTCACCGTCACGATCCCGACCCTAGCCGGTGCTTCCGGGGTGGGGCATCGGTGCCGTCGGTGCAATCCGGCGAACGGCTGATCGAGGTTGATCGAGATCGGCCACTGCGCCTCGGGACCGCCCTAACGTCGAAGGCGCGGCGGTGATCGAGACTGCCGCAACTCCCTCTAGGAGGTCGGAATGAAACGAGTAGTCATCAGCGGCCTGATCGCCATCGCGCTGGGTGCGCTGGGCCTGGCCGGTGCCGCGCCGTCCGGCGCTACCACCACCTGCCACATCATGGATCCTCAGGCAGGCACGGCGATCCGTTATTGCGGGATCGACACGGCGATCGTGGGCGCGCAATTCAGGGGCGGTGTCACGTGGGCCTTCGCCAACAGCAACACCGGACCGCACGGGCCGTCCTCGGGGCAAATCTCCGGCACGGTGTACGACACGTCCGACGACGGATCGTGCGCCATCGTGAAGATCAATCACCTGACGAACGGCAACCAGGATTGGACGCACTCCTTCCAAGCCTGCGGCAAGGGCAAGTTCTTGAACTTCGCCTACGGAATCAACGGTGACGAATCGCTGCACTTCCGCGGCGGTACGTGGAAGGTGAACCTGAAGACCGCGAGCCTCACCACGCTCTTGTGGAAGCAGTCGGTAACCCAGAACTACCCGTAGCCGACTGCTGGCACCATCCGGCCGCGGAGCGTTGCCGGATGGTGCCCTGCGGCGGTCTAGAGATTCCCGCGCAGGTCCTGCTCGCGCTCGATCGCCTCGAACAGGGCTTTGAAGTTGCCCTTGCCGAAACCTAGGGACCCGTGCCGTTCGATCAGCTCGAAGAAGACGGTCGGACGGTCCCCGATCGGCTTGGTGAAGATCTGCAGCAGGTAGCCGTCCTCGTCGCGGTCGACCAGGATGGCCCGCTTCTGCAGCTCTTCGATCGGCGCCCGAACCTTGCCGATGCGGGAGCGTAGCTCTGGGTCCTCGTAATAGGAATCCGGCGTCTCGAGGAACTCGACGCCCTCGGCGCGCATGGCATCGACGGTGCCGATGATGTCGTTGGTGGCCAGCGCGAGGTGCTGCGCGCCGGGGCCACGGTAGAACTCGAGGAACTCGTCGATCTGGCTCTTCTTCTTCGCGATGGCCGGCTCGTTCAGCGGAAACTTGACGCGGTGGTTGCCGTTGGCGACGACCTTGCTCATCAGCGCGGAGTAGTCGGTGGCGATGTCGTCACCGATGAATTCCGCCATGTTCACAAAGCCCATCACCCGGTTGTAGAACTCGACCCACTGATCCATGTTGCCGAGCTCGACGTTGCCCACCACGTGATCCAGTGCCTGGAACATCCGCTTCGGTGCGCCGGGCCGCTTGACGAACTGCGACGTACGCGGCTGGTAGCCGGGCAGATACACGCCGTCGTACTTCGAGCGGTCCACCAGCGTGTGTCGAGTGTCGCCGTAGGCAGCGATCGATGCGATACGCACCGTGCCATGGTCGTCGGACTCGTCGTGCGGCTCGACGAGCACGGTGGCGCCCTGCTTGCGGGCCCGCGCGATGCATTTGTCGACGTCGGGCACCTCGAGCGCGATGTCGCTGACACCGTCACCGTGCGCGCGGTGGTGGTCCAGCAGGGGACTGTCCGGAGAGACGCCGCCGCTGATGACGAACCGGCACGATCCTGACTTGAGCACATAGCTCTTGTTGTCACGGTTGCCGGTCTCCGGGCCGCTGTAGGCGACCAGTTCCATGCCGAACGCTGTCTGGTAGTAATGCGCCGTCTGAGTGGCGTTGCCGACGATGAACACGACGGCATCCCAACCGGTCACCGGGAACGGATCGGTGCTCTCGTCGTACTCGACGAGGCCCACCAGTTGTTTGAGCTGCGTCAGCGTCAGATCGGCCTGGCGCTCGTCCTCGGTCCGGGTGTCGCTCGGCGAATCGGGTCGAGCATGGGTCTGCGTCATTGCTCCATGGTGACCGCACGGGCTCGCCTACACAAGATGCTACGAACTATCTCGTCACACTGTTCAGTTTCACGGACAAATCTAGCTGACTCTATGCATACTGCACCCAAGCCTCCGAGCAGGTCGGGTCAGCCGCGGATGGCGGCCACGGCTGCGATCACGGCGAACGCCGCGAACAGCAGGCCGGCGGCTCGGTGGATCCAGCGCAGTGGAACCCGGCGCAGGATCACGCGGCCCACCATGGTCGCCAGCACTGCCACTGCCATCAGTGCGATGAACGCCGCGACCCCGATCGCAATCGGCTCGCCATAACGCGCCACCAGACCAGCGGTCGCCAACTGGCTCGCGTCGCCCCACTCGGCCGCGAACAGCACGCCGAAGGAGATCGCAATGATTCTCCGGTCGGAGGTCTGCGCGGAGTCCGGATCGGCTTCGGTGTCCTCAGCGTCCTCGTCGGCACCGAGGCTCTCCCGGATAAGCAGGACCGCGCCCACCCCGAAGAGCACAGCGACCACCGCTTCGAGCACGCGGTGGGGGAGTAGGTGCAGCAGCCCGCCGGCCGTCGTCGCGATCGCGCACTGGATCGCGAACGCACCAGCCACCCCGATCAGGACGGGGCGGCGGCGGTAGCGGGTGGACAGCACCAGCGTCGCCACCAGCGTCTTGTCCGGCAGCTCGACCAGAAGGATGGCGACGAACGCGATTGCCGCCGCTGCCAGAAACGCGCCCATGTAAGTCTCGATTCTGCCGTACCCATGGGCAGTAGGGTCCGGCGGTGTGAGTGAGTCGGCGCCGTGAGCACGATTCTCGCCGGTGCCGCACTCGCCGTCGCCCTGCTGGCTCTGCTCGCCGGTTTGCTCGCGTTGCGCACTCTGGGCCGGATCCGTCGAGGCGTGGGGCTCCTCGGCCGCGGCGGTGCACGAGGCGAGTCATTCCTCGAAGCAACGAGCCGGCATGCATCGGAGACGGCCGAACTGCGCAAGGAGGTCAGCGGCTGGCGCGACGTGCTGGCGGGGGAGCGCAAGGCCCTGGTCGAGCAGTTGCGCGCGGCCGGCGCGAAGATCGACACCGACTCGGCCACCGCCCGCGCCCAACTCGACGAAGCGGTCAGCTCGTTCGGCACTACGGCCGACACCGCACTGCGCCGCGTGGCCATCGTCCGATTCGACGCCTTCGACGACATGGGCGGTCGGCTCTCGTTCAGCGTGGCTCTGCTGGACGGGCACGGCGACGGCATCGCGCTCACCTCGATCGCCGGACGCAGCGATACGCGGATGTACGCCAAGCCGGTGACCGGGGGAGTGAGCGAGGTCGAGCTCTCGCCGGAGGAGAAGCAGGCAGTGAAAGCCGCGCTCGCCTCCTGACCACCGCGATGATCTCGGGTAACTGCCTGCTGTGGCGACCAATTTCCCGAAGTCATCGCGGGATAGCCTGACGCGGTGCCTGCTCGCTACGCATTCCTCGGTCCGGTCGGCACGTTCGCGCACGCCGCGCTGCTGAGGATTCCGGCCGCTGCCGACACCGAACAGTTGCCGATGGCAACGGTGACGCTGGCCATCGATGCCGTCCGCAGCGGCGCAGCCGACGGGGCCCTTGTGCCGATGGAGAACTCCGTCGAGGGCGCCGTGCCTGCGACGCTGGACGAACTTGCCAACGGCGAGCAGTCGCTGGCCATCGCGCAGGAGACCTACCTGCCGGTGGAGTTCGATCTGCTCGTCCGGGAGGGCACGACCCTCGACGAGATCCGCACCATCACCACCCATCCGCACGCCGAAGCCCAGGTGCGGCGATTCCTGCTGACCAACCTGCCGGGCGCGCACCATGCAGCAGCCGGATCGACCGCCGCCGGTGCCGGTCTGGTCGCCTCGGGGGAGGCCGACGCAGCCGTGGCGCCACCGACAGCGGGCGAGCGGTACGGGCTGGTGAGCCTGGCCCGCGACATCGCCGACCACCCCGGCGCGGTCACTCGCTTCGTGCTGTTGACCCGTGCCGGACGACCCGGGCCGCCGACCGGCAACGACCGCAGCACGCTGGTCGCCTACCTGCGCGAGGACCACTCCGGCGCATTGCTGGAGATCCTCACCGAGTTCGCGATGCGCGGGGTCAATCTCACCCGCATCGAGTCGCGACCCACCAAGGGCCGGCTCGGGCAGTACTGCTTCTCGATCGACTGCGAGGGACACATCCGCGACGCCCGCGTCGGCGACGCGCTGGCCGCCATCCACCGCATCTGCGCGGACGTCCGCTTCCTCGGCTCCTACCCGCGCGCGGACGGAGTACAGGGTCCCGTGCTCATCGGCCGCAGCGATCCGGACTTTGCCGATGCAACCGCCTGGCTCGCCTCCGTCCGCGACACCGGGGCTTGATCATCGCCAGAAGTAGGGCGGGGGACATGGCGGGGATGAGCGGTGTCTGTCAGAGGTAGAGACCGGTGTTGGAGTCGATGCGGCGCGCGGCGACGGCGTGGATGTCGCGCTCGCGCAGCAGCAGGTAGTCCTCGCCAGTGATCTCGACCTCGTGCCGATCGTCAGGGCTGAACAGCACCCGGTCGCCGAGTTCCACCGAACGCACGTGGTTGCCGATGGCCAGCACCTCGGCCCAGATCAGCCGCTTCGACACCTGCGCCGTCGCCGGGATCAGGATCCCGCCCGAGGAGCGGCGCTCGCCCTCGTCCTTGGGCATCTTCACCAGCACGCGGTCGTGCAGCATCTTGATCGGCAGACGATCCGGGTCGGTCACCGCCCCACCTTAGGTGCCGCCCCAGGGTGCCACCGCCCGGTCCGGGTGATGATCAAGGCGAGAGGGGCGCTACAGCCCTCGTCTCGCCTTGATCATCTTCGTCAGTCGGCGGCGTCGAAGACCTGGTCGAAGCGGCCCTCGGCCGGCGCGAAGTCCAGTCCCCGCAGGAAGGCAAGGCTGGACGGCGCCCCATCGTCGCGATTCATCCCGGAGTCCTCCCACTCCACCGAGATCGGCCCGGAGTAGTCGATCGAGTTCAGCATCCGGATGCACGCCTCCCACGGCACGTCGCCGTGCCCGACCGAGACGAAGTCGAAGCCGCGCCTCGGATCTCCCCAGGGCAGGTGCGAGCCGAGCACGCCGTTGCGTCCGTCGAGCACGACCCGGGTGTCCTTGCAGTCGACGTGGAAGATGCGCTCGCGGAAGTCCCAGAGGAACGAGCGCACGTCGACGCGTTGCCACATCATGTGCGACGGGTCCCAGTTGAAGCCGAACGCCGGGTGGTGGTCCACCGCCTCGAGCGTGCGCACCGACGTCCAGTAGTCGTAGGCGATCTCCGACGGGTGCACCTCCAGCGCGAACCGCACACCCTGCGCCTGGAACTCGTCGAGAATCGGCGTCCACCGCGTCGCGAAGTCCGCATAGCCCTTCTCGATAACGGCATCGGGCACCGGCGGGAACATCGCCACGTACGGCCAGATCGACGAGCCGGTGAACCCGACGACGACGTCGACCCCGAATGCCTTCGCGGCTCGCGCGGTCGTCTTCATCGTCTCGGCGGCACGCTGCCGGACGCCCTCCGGGTCGCCGTCGCCCCACACACCGGCCGGCACGATCGCCTTGTGCCGGAAGTCGATCGGGTCGTCGCAGACACTCTGCCCGACGAGATGTGCGGAGATCGCCCAGCAGCCGAGGCCGTGCTGGTCCAGGATCGCGCGTCGCTCGGCGACATAGGCCGGATCGGAGGCCGCTCGCTCGACGTCCAGATGCCGCGGATCGCAGGCGATCTCCAGCCCGTCGAAGCCCCAGTCGGCGGCCTTCCGGCAGACCTCCTCGAGGCTCAGGTCGACCCACTGGCCGGTGAACAAGGTGTGCTTGCGTGGCATGTCATCCCCAATCGTGGACGGAGTGGCGGGGGGACCGCTGGTCAGGCGGTCAACCGGAGATCGATGAGTGGCGCGGCGGCCGGTCGTTCGCAGGTGGTGGACAGCTCGACCGCCTGGCCGGCGTGCGCTGCGGCAATAACCGACTCCATCACGTCGAGCACGTGCAAAGCGAGTTCGCCGGAGGCCCGGTGCGGCTCGCCTGCGGCCACCGCCCGGGCCAGGTCGGCCAGGCCGATGCCGCGGCCGCCGCCGAGGTAGCCGGCCAGCGGAGCGACCTCGGTCCAGTCGGTGTCACCGGCCCGGCGCAGGTTCACCGGTCCGTCGAAACCGTTCGGATCAGGGACGCCCAGGGAGCCGCTCTCGCCATAGACCTCGATGCGCGGCAGTGTCGAACCGCCGCGCACGTCGAACGACGTGATCAACGTCGAGATGGCGCCGCTCGCATGCTCGAGTGACGCCGAGACATGGGTATCCACTTCGACGTCGATGACCAATCCGGCATTCGGCCCCTCGGCGACCCGGCGTTGCGGTGTGGACGCGCGAGCCATCCCGACGACCCGGCGCACTGGCCCGAGCAGGGTCACCAGCGAGCTGATGTAGTACGGGCCGAGATCGAACAGCGGCCCCGCGCCCGGCTGGTAGAAGAACGCCGGATTGCCGTGCCAGTTGTCCGGCCCGCCGCCGGTGAAGAACGCGGTCGCTGCTACCGGACGACCGATGTCACCGCGATCGAGAACGGCCCGGGCGGTCTGCAGGCCGGTGCCCAGCACGGTGTCCGGCGCGCAGCCGACCCGCAACCGCGCGTCCCCGGCCACCGACAGCACGTCCCGGCCGTCGCGCACCGTGGTGGCCAACGGCTTCTCGCCATAGACGTGCTTGCCCGCCGCGAGCGCAGTGCGAGCCAGCTCCGCATGCACGGTCGGGATGGTCAGGTTCAGCACCACGTCCACATCGTCGGCGCCAACCGCTTCGGCCGGGCTCAGTGGGCGGACGCCCTCGTGTTGCGCGGCAACCTCCGCTGCCCGCTCGGTCACCACGTCGGCGCAGGCAACCAACTGCAGGTCGGGGAGCACACCGATCGCATCGAGGTACTGGCCACTGATGTTGCCGCAACCGACCATCGCGACCCTGATTGCCTTGCTCATCGCCCCACCGACCAGGTGCTCGCACCGGAATCGACGGCCCAACGGGCGCCGGCCTCGATGACGTCGAACACGTCGCCGGCGCAGATGTCGATCTCCAGGACGTGCCACTCCGCTGCGGTGGCCGCCTCGATCGCCCCAGCGAGATCGACCGACCCGGTTCCGGCGGCGACCTGATCGACGCCGTCCTGCGCCGAGCCGTCCTTCACGTGCAGCGAACGCACCTGCGGCGCGTACTTCGCCACCACCTCGGCCGGGCGCTGCCCGCCGGTCTGCGCCCAGTAGATGTCCACCTGAAGTTCGACGTCCGGACCGGCGGCGCCGACGAGCACGTCGTAGGCGGTGCGCCCGTCCGGCAGCACACTGAACTCGCGCCAGTGATTGTGGTAGGCCAGCCGCAGACCACGACTCTTCGCGTTCGCCGCTGCCTCGGCCAGCCGCTCGCCGAGCCGCAGGGTGGCGTCCGTGTCGTCGAAGGGGTCACCGGCGACGCCGGGCACCGCGCCGGGGGACGGGATCACCAGCACCTCGAGGCCGACCGCTTCGGCGGCGTCGAGCACCTGGTCGGTGCGCGTGTCGAGTGGAGCCGCGACGTGCGACCAGCGGGCGATCAGCCCCGCCGCGTCGAGGTCCCGGCGCAGAGTCGCGGCGTACTCGGCGGCCATTGTGGCGCCACCCCCGCCGACGCCGAAGGGCTCCACGGCGCCGAACCCCATCGCGGCCAGCCGAGCCAGCGAGCCGGTCTGGTCGGCCGCCAACGCATCGCGCACTGAATAGAGCTGGACTGCGAGCGGGCGAGCGTCGGTCATGTGGATGAACTCCTCGGATCGAAGCCGTCGAGCGCTTGTTGTGAGAGCGCTCTCATTCTGTGCCCTCGACACAACAAATGACCAGACCCACCCTGCCACGTGTCGGATTCTTGCCGCGTCCGCACCCAGGGCGGCCCAGACGGCCGCGCATCGACCGCGCGCGGCGGAAATCCGACAGTCAGCCCCAGCCCAGCTCGTGCAGCCGGGCGTCGTCGATACCGAAATGATGGCCGACCTCGTGCACCACGGTGACCGCGACCTGATGGGCGAGCTCGTCCTCGTCGCCGCAGATCCGCAGCAACGGCAGCCGGTAGATGGTGATCTCGTCGGGCATCGCCCAGGTGTAGTCGTGGGTGCGGCGGGTCAGGTCGACGCCGTGGTACAGCCCAAGCAGGTGCGGATTCTCCGGGTGCTGGTCGGCAGCCCGAATGACGACGTTGTTGAGTTCCTTCATCAGCTCCGGCGGAATTCGGTCCAGCGCTTCGCCGATCAGCTCTTCGAATCGCTCCGGCGAAACCTGCAGCATCCGTCCATGGTGCCTGGTCGGGCCATACTGCCGCCGGATCGGCTCGTTTTGTGGCCGGGCCGGCTCCGTCCTCGTCTGCGTGACCCTGCATCCAGGACACCCCGACGCCGGAGATGATCACGGCCACCGTCGGCTTCAACGCTCCGGTGGCGATCGAGGTCGCCATTGCGTTCGCCGTGTCGTGGAAGCCGTTGGTGAAGTCGAACGCGAGCGCGGTGATGATCACCACGATGACGAGGAACGAGACGTTCATAGCGCCCTCCGGGGCAGGCGACGGGTCTGGTGCCGCCGGGGAACGTATCGGCGGCACGCGAACGAAGAATGAACGGGCCGGGGCCAGATAACCTGGGGTGGTGATCGACCTCCGCCAGCTGCGCGACGACCCCGACAGAGCACGCAAATCGCAACGCGCCCGGGGCGCCGACCCGTCCGCCGTCGACGAATTGCTGGCTGCCGCTGACCGCCGCCGCGCCGCCGTCGCCCGCGCCGATTCGCTACGCGGCGAGCAGAAGACCATCGGTCGGGAGGTCAGCAAGGCAGCGCCCGACCAGCGCGAGGCAGAGCTGCATCGGGCGAAGCAGCTGTCGGCCGAGGTCAAGGACGCGGAGGCGGAGGAGACCGAGGCGGCCGAGGCCCTGCGCGCGGCGCATCTCACGCTGCCCAACCTCATCGAGGACGGCGTCCCGCCAGGTGGCGAGCAGGACTTCGTGGTCCTCGATCACTTCGGCGAACCACCTGTGGTCGCAGAGCCGCTGGATCATCTGCAGATCGGCAGCGCGCTGAAGGCCATCGACACCGAGCGCGGCGCCAAGGTCTCCGGCTCGCGGTTCTACTTCCTCACCGGCATCGGCGCACA
This sequence comes from Jatrophihabitans sp., assembly GCA_051001975.1. Lineage (GTDB taxonomy): Bacteria > Actinomycetota > Actinomycetes > Mycobacteriales > Jatrophihabitantaceae > DATAEG01. The sequence goes on along the minus strand of JBPCMU010000013.1, from coordinate 86,091 downwards.
GTTGGAACTGGCGCTGGTCAACCTGGCGATGGAGCATGCCGGCCGGGCCGGGTTCACGCCCGTCATCGCACCGGCGCTGGTCAAACCGGAGGTCATGGAGGGCACCGGCTTCCTCGGCGCGCATGCCAGCGAGGTCTACAAGCTGGCCGAGGATGACCTGTACCTCGTCGGCACCAGCGAGGTGTCGCTGGCCGGGTATCACTCGAACGAGATTCTCGACGCCGCTGACCTGCCGTTGCGCTACGCCGGCTTCTCCGCCTGCTTCCGCCGCGAAGCCGGTTCGTACGGCAAGGACACCCGCGGCATCATCCGGGTGCACTGGTTCGACAAGGTCGAGATGTTCTCCTACGTCACGCCGGACCAGGCGCAGGACGAGCACCGCCGGCTGCTGGCCTGGGAGCAGGAGTTCATGGACGCGCTCGAGCTGTCCTACCGGGTGATCGACGTGGCCGCCGGCGACCTGGGCTCCAGCGCTGCGCGGAAGTTCGACATCGAGGCATGGTTCCCGTCGCAGGAGGCGTACCGGGAACTGACGTCGACCAGTAACTGCACGACCTACCAGGCGCGCCGGCTCAACATCCGCAGCCGCGGCGGGTCCGGCAATGAGGCGGTCGCCACGCTGAACGGCACGATGTGCGCGGTATCGCGCACCATCGCCTGCCTGCTCGATCATCACCAACAACCGGACGGCTCGGTCTACGTTCCGACCGCGCTGCGGCCATGGCTCGGTGGCCGCGAGGTGCTGACCGCTCCGTGAGCGCCCCCGATCTGAGCGCGACCGCCCCGATCCGGCTACTGGGAACCGACCTCGACGGCACCTTGCTGCGCAGCGACAACACCGTCTCGCGGCGCACCCGGGAGGCGTTGGCGCACGCTCGCGAGGCCGGCCTGCCCGTTGTCATGGTGACCGGCCGGCCACCGCGCTGGCTGCACGAGGTGGCCGACGCGACCGGGCTGTCCGGCATCGCTGTCGCCGCGAACGGTGCACTGTTCTACGACCTCGACGCCGAGCGCATCGTCAGCCGGCACGATATGCAGCCGGAGCTACTGGCGACGCTCACGGAGATCCTGCTGGATGCCTTCCCCAAGGTGCGCTTCGGCGTCGAGCACGGGCTCGAGTTCGCCTACGAGGCCGAGTATCGCCACGACTGGGAGATCGAACCGGCGACTGACCGACTGGGCCGTCCGCTGCCGGCGACCCAGCGCGCCGAGTTGGCGGACATGGTGTCGAAGCCGGCGGTGAAGTTACTGGCGAAGAACCGCGACGAGAACGCCGACGAGTTCTTGCGTGAGGCATCGGCCTTGATCGCGGACCTGGCCAGCGTCACCCGGTCCGGGACGTCGGCGTTGCTGGAGATCGCCGCGCCGGGCATCACCAAGGCGACGGGGCTCGCCACGATCGCAGCAGAGCACGGCATCGACGTCGCCGACGTCGCCGTGGTGGGCGACATGCCAAACGACATCCCGATGCTGCAGTGGGCCGGGCACTCCTTCGCGGTGGCCAACGCGCACACCGACGCGCTCGCCGCGGCCGGGCACACCCTGGTCAGCAACGACGAGGACGCGGTAGCGACGCTGATCGAAGCCATCCTGAACCGGTGAGTTCAGCGCGTGGCGGAACCTAGTACGCGGCGCCGGTAGATTTGCTGAAATGCCGCGAGGTTCACCGCTGCGCCCCGGCGCCGTACTCGACGGCCGTTACCGCTTGTTGGCGCAACTCGGCCGCGGGGGAATGGCCGAGGTCTGGCGCGGGCTGGACGAGCGCCTGGACCGTGTCGTCGCGGTCAAGATCTTCGACGACGACATCGACGACCCGGTCGCGCTGACCCGTCAGCAGGCCGAGACCCGGGCGCTGTCCGAGCTGAACCATCCGAACCTGGTGGCCTTCCTCGACGCCCGGCACGGTCCGGCACCCGGCGGCGCCACCCACAGCGACATCGGGCACGCCTACCTGGTGATGGAGCTGGTCGAGGGCCCGACACTCGCGCAGCGGCTGACCAAGGGCCCGCTCACTGCCGCCGAGGCCAAGGACATCGCCCGCGGCATAGCCGGCGCATTGGCCGCAGCGCACTCTCGCGGGCTGGTGCATCGCGACGTCAAGCCGGCGAACATCCTGCTCGGCAAGGACGAGACCGGCCGCACCGTTCCGAAGTTGAGTGACTTCGGCATCGCGCAGCGACTCGGCGCCGGTCGTATCACCAAGACCAAGATGGTCGTGGGAACCGCGGCCTACCTCAGCCCCGAGCAGGCCCGGGGCGGGGAGGTCGGTCCGGCCACCGACGTCTACGCGTTCGGTCTGGTCATGCTCGAGGCGCTGACCGGCCATCGCGAGTTCGACGGCCCGCCGCTGCAGTCGGCCGCAGCGCGGCTGCACCGCAACCCGCGGGTGCCGGCCAACCTGCCGCCTCCGTGGCCGCAACTGCTCACTGCGATGACGCAGCTGGATCCGCCGAGCCGCCCCAGCGCATCGGTGGTTCTGGGCGTTCTCGAAGGGCGAGCCCGGGTGCCGGTGCGCCGCAATGTCGTGCCGCCGCAGGGTGGGACCAGCGCCGCCCCGGCGAACGCCACTGCGCCGGCCACCGCACTGCGCCCACCGGTACCGCCGCGACCGGTGCCGCTACCGCTGCCACCTCCGCCGCGTCGCGCGCGGACGAACTGGCTGCCGGTGGTGATCCTGGTGGTGGCGGTCATCGCCGCCGCGGCGCTCATCGTCGCTATCGTGGCGCTCCGGCCCGCACCCAGCGGGGGCAACCAAACCACCCCGGCCAGCACGTCCCGCTCGACGTCGCCCCGGACGACGCCGAGCACCCAGGACCAGACGACGCCCGACCAGACGACGCCCGACACCACGCCCGAGACGACCCCAGACCAGACGACGCCCGACCAGACGACGCCCGACACGACCACGCCCGACACCACGCCCGACACCACCCGAACGGATACCCCCGGCGGCACCAGCACCACCGACAACAGCCCGAACGGGAAGACCAAGACGAAACGCAACGGCAAGTAGCTCAGAGGTACTGTCCGGTGCCGTCGCCGGTCAGGCCGTCGCCGCCGGGCATCATCATCCCCGGCATGCCTGGATGGGCGCCCTCGGGCAACGCGCGCCGACGCATCTCCTCCAGCTGCGCACGGGCGGCCATCTGCTGGGCGAACAGCGCCGTCTGGATGCCGTGGAACAACCCCTCCAGCCAGCCGACCAACTGGGCCTGGGCGATACGCAACTCCGGCTCACTGGGCACGTGGTCCTCGTCGAAGGGCAGGCTGAGGCGGTCCAGTTCCTCGCGAAGCTCCGGCGCCAAGCCTTCCTCCAGCTCGCGGATCGAGGCCTGGTGGATCTCCTTCAACCGGGCCCGGCCGGCCTCGTCCAGCGGTGCGGCACGCACCTCCTCGAGCAGCTGTTTGATCATCGTCCCGATCCGCATCACCTTCGCGGGCTGCTCCACCTGCTTGCTGATGGCCTCGACGTTGTCGGGGACGAGCACGACTTCTTCGGACGGACCTCCGTGCGGCTGACTCATGGCGCCCATTCTCCCCGGCGGCGGGATCGGGCGCTCAGCGGACCCGCAACAGCACCTTGCCGATGTGCTGGCTGGAGGCCACCAGCCGATGCGCCTCGACGACGTCGGCGAGCGGCAATTCCCGGTCGATGACCGGCTTGACCTCGCCCGTCTCCAGAGCCGGCCAGACGAACGCCTGCGTCGCGGAGACGATCGCAGCCTTGCTCTCGATCGAACGCGCCCGCAGGCTGGCCGCAGTGACGGTGCCGCGCCGGGCGAGCAACCGACCCAGATCCAGCTCGCCCTTAGTCCCACCCTGCAGGCCGAGCACCACCAGCCGGCCGTCCATCGCGAGCGCCTGGACGTTGCGCGGCAGGTATCCGGCGCCCATGTTGTCGAGGATGACGTCCACGCCGCGCTTGTCGGTCGCTGCCATCACCTGTTCGACGAAGTCCTCGTCACGGTAGTTGATCGCGACGTCTGCGCCCAGCTCGCGGCACGCTCGCACCTTCTCCGGCGACCCGGCGGTGGCGAAGACCGTCGCGCCGTGCCGGTGCGCCAGCTGAATGGCCATCGTGCCGATGCCGCTCGTCCCGCCGTGCACCAGGAACGTCTCACCCGGCTGCAGCCGACCGCGATCGAAGACCATCGACCACACCGTGCAGGTGACCTCCGGCAGTGCGGCCGCGTCCACCAGTGAAATCCGCTCCGGGACGGGTAGCAGTTGGCCGACCGGGACGGCGACCTTCTCGGCGTACCCACCGCCGGCCAGCAGCGCGCACACCTGCTGCCCGACGGTCCAGCCGGTCACCCCGGAACCGAGCCCCGCGATGGTGCCGGAACACTCCATCCCCGGGTACTGGGATGCCCCTGGCGGAGGCGCGTAGTTGCCCTCGCGCTGCAGCAGGTCGGCCCGGTTGATCGCCGAGGCGGCGACGTCCAGCAGGACCTCGCCGGTGCCAGCCACCGGGTCGGGGACGTCCCGGACCTCGAGTACCTCGGGCGGACCCGGCTTGGTGATGACGACGGCGCGCACGTCGTCGAACCTAGTCCGCACTTACCGGTGGACGGCGCAGCGCCCTGGCCACCGTCATCACTGCGGCGGCGGATCCGACCAGCGCCGCCAGCGTGGCGACGCTGACGAGATAGACCCCGGCACCGACCGAGTAGTGGGACCCGTCACCCCTCCCGGACAGGAAGGCGGTGGCGTCCAGAACCACAACTGCTGCCACGCCGACATGGCAGCCACCAGCCAGCAGTCCGATGAGCAAAGGCCATACCGACTCGACGAAGTGGACGCTCAGCGCGACGGCGAGAAACACGATCGCGACGATTGCCAGAGCGATACCGAACCGTGTGCTGTGGCCATTGCCCGCCTCGATCGACGCGCCATCGGTGCTGCTGCTCGTCATGTGCGCCGTGCCCCAGCCGGTGTACCAGAACCTGGCCCGAAACCCATCGCTGCTGAAGCTGCTCTGGAAGAAGGTCAGGAACGGGGCGAGCAGTGACAGCAGCGCACAGCCCAGCCACGCGACCGTCGCCACCAGGACTGTCCGCGGTGCGGAGTACATACCGACCAGCCGCCGTGGCGGCTCCGGTGGGATCTCACCCACCGCAGACACATCCGACACCTCGACCCCGAACACCTGCAGGTCGTCATCCGCGGACATGGTGGTTCCTCCAGGCAGGTCGGACGCTCCGGCTACTGACCGTACCGGCGACATGTGCAACGCTCGGCGGATGACCGACACACCAGGCCGCGTCAGCGTCGACGTGGGGGCACTGACCGAAGCCGAACTACTCGCCGTGGCCCGAGGCGGCGCCGGCGTCGAGCTCGCCGCGGCGGCCATCTCTGCCATCTCCGCCAGCCGATCGGTGATCGAGCAGTTGGCGAGCGACTCGGTGCCGCACTACGGCATTTCGACTGGGTTCGGGGCGCTGGCCACCACCTCCATTCCGGCCGAGAAGCGCAAGGATCTGCAGCGTTCGCTGGTGCGTTCACACGCGGCCGGCTCCGGCCCCGAAGTGGAGCGCGAGGTCGTCCGGGCGATGATGCTGCTGCGGCTGTCGACGCTGGCCACCGGGCACACGGGGATCCGTCCCGAGACTGCTCAGCTGCTCGCCGACCTGCTCGAGCACGGCATCACCCCGGTGGTCCGCGAGTACGGCTCGCTCGGCTGCTCCGGTGACCTGGCGCCGCTCGCACACGTCGCGCTGGTGTTGATGGGCGAGGGAGAGGTGCGCACCGCGGACGCTGCGTTGCACCCGGCGGCGGACGCGCTGGCCGCGGCCGGACTGCAGCCGGTCGAGCTGGCCGAGAAGGAGGGCCTGGCGCTCATCAATGGCACAGACGGGATGCTGGGGCAGCTGCTGCTCGCAGCTGCCGACGCCGAGCTGCTGCTGCGCACCGCGGACATCACCGCGGCGATGAGCGTCGAGGCCCAGCTCGGCACCGACCGGGTGTTCGCGGCCGACTTGCAGGACCTGCGCCCGCAGCCTGGACAGGCGGTGGCGGCCGCGAACATGCGGGCGTTGCTGGCCGGCTCGCCGATCGTCGCGTCACACGCCGACCCTGATGACTGCACTTACGTCCAGGATGCGTACTCGCTGCGGTGCGCGCCGCAGGTGGCCGGGGCGGCCCGCGACGTGCTTGGTTTCGTCCGCGCCACCGCGGCGCACGAGCTTGCGTCGGCGGTGGACAACCCGGTCGTCACCTCCGACGGGAGGGTCGAGTCGAACGGCAACTTTCACGGTGCGCCGGTCGCCTACGCGCTGGACTTCCTGGCCATCCCCTTGGCAGACCTCGCCTCGATGAGCGAGCGGCGCACCGACCGGATGCTCGACGCGAACCGGTCCCGGGGGCTGCCGCCATTCCTGGCCGCCGACCCGGGCGTCGACTCCGGGCACATGATCGCGCAGTACACCCAGGCCGCAATCGTCGCCGAGTGCAAGCGGCTGGCCGCGCCGGCCAGCGTCGACTCGATCCCGTCCTCGGCGATGCAGGAGGACCACGTCTCACTCGGCTGGAATGCCGCGCGCAAACTGCGCCGGGTCGTGGACGGGGTGACCCGGGTGCTGGCGATCGAGCTGCTCACCGCGGCACGGGCACTGGACATGCGGGCGCCGTTGCTGCCCGGTGCTGCGACGGGTGCAGTTGTGGCCGGGCTGCGCGAGACGGTGGCCGGGCCCGGGCCGGACCGATTCCTCTCCGCCGAGATCGAGCTGGCCGTCGGGTACGTCCGCACCGGCGCCGCCGTCGAGGCGGCAAACGCTGCTCTGCCCACCCCGCTGGCCTGACGCTTTTGGCCACCCGCCGTCACATAGCGCGCTGGGCGGCCAAAACCGTCTCGGATACCTGAGCCCGGCCGAAGGCGAACGGGCGCGGTTTGTGCCGGCGCAAAACTATCGACCCGAGCGCGAATGCCCCGTCAGGCCCCTCGTCAGACCAGAGCCGGGCGGTCCATGATGAGGGCATGCCGACGATCCACTCCCCGCACGGGAGCACGCTGTCCGCCCGCGGATGGCAGACCGAAGCGCCTCTGCGGATGCTGCAGAACAACCTCGACCCGGACGTGGCCGAACGTCCCGAAGACCTCGTCGTCTACGGCGGTACCGGCAAGGCGGCTCGCGACTGGCCGAGCTACTACGCGATCATCCGATCGCTGGAGGACCTGAAGCTGGACGAGACGCTGCTGGTGCAGAGCGGCAAGCCGGTCGGCATCATGCGCACCCACGAGTGGGCGCCGCGGGTGCTGATCGCGAACTCGAACCTGGTCGGCGACTGGGCCAACTGGGAGGAGTTCCGGCGTCTGGAGAAGCTCGGCCTCATCATGTACGGCCAGATGACTGCAGGCTCGTGGATCTACATCGGCACCCAGGGCATCCTGCAGGGCACCTACGAGACGTTCGCCGCCGTGGCCGCCAAGCGGTTCAGCGGCACCCTGGCCGGCACGATCACGCTCACCGCCGGTCTCGGCGGGATGGGCGGTGCGCAGCCACTCGCAGTCACCATGAACGACGGTGTTGCCATCTGCATAGACGTCGACCCGTCGCGCATCGCCCGTCGCATCGAGCACGGATATCTCGACGTCAAGGCTGATTCGTTGCATGACGCGCTGCACCTTGCCGTCGAGGCCCGTGATGCCAGAAAGCCTTTGTCTATAGGAGTTCTGGGCAATGCCGGCTCGCTCGTTGCGCAGGCACTCGCTGCTGACGCCCCGATCGACATCGTCACCGACCAGACCTCGGCGCACGATCCGCTCTCCTACCTGCCGATCGGCGTCGAGTTGGAGGACTGGCACGAGTACGCGGCGAACAAGCCGGAGGAGTTCACCGGCCGGGCCCGCGCATCGATGGCCCGGCACGTCGAGGCGATGGTCGGCTTCATGGACAAGGGTGCCGAGGTCTTCGACTACGGCAACTCAATTCGCGGCGAGGCGCAGCTGGCGGGCTACTCACGCGCGTTCGACTTCCCCGGCTTCGTCCCCGCCTACATCCGCCCCCTGTTCTGCGAGGGCAAGGGCCCGTTCCGCTGGGCGGCGCTCTCCGGCGATCCGAAGGACATCGCCCGTACCGACAAGGCGATCCTCGACCTGTTCCCGGCGAACGAGTCGCTGCACCGGTGGATCACGATGGCCCAGGAGCGGGTGAAATTCCAAGGCCTGCCGGCGCGGATCTGCTGGCTCGGCTACGGCGAGCGCGACAAGGCCGGGTTGGAGTTCAACAGGCTCGTCGGCAACGGCGAGATCAGCGCGCCGATCGTCATCGGACGCGACCATCTCGATTGTGGTTCGGTCGCCTCGCCGTACCGTGAGACCGAGTCGATGGCCGACGGCTCCGACGCGATCGCTGACTGGCCGCTGCTCAACGCGATGGTGAACGTAGCCAGTGGGGCCACCTGGGTGTCCATCCATCACGGCGGCGGCGTCGGTATGGGCCGGTCGATCCACGCCGGCCAGGTCAGCGTCGCCGACGGCACCGAACTCGCTGCGCAGAAGCTGGAGCGGGTGCTCACCAACGACCCGGGCATGGGCGTCATCCGGCACGTGGACGCGGGTTACGACCGCGCCTGCGAGATCGCCGCCGAGCGCGACGTGCGCATCCCGATGACCAACGGGGGTTAGCGCACCTGCCGATCAGTCGACGGACCACCCGGCGACCGGTGGCCGCAGCCTGGCGGTGCGCAGCCGGCCGTTGTCGTCGCTCACTACGACGGTCACGGTGACTGCATCCGCCTCGGGAGCGTCCTCGAGCATTATCTTGGCCCGGCCGCTCATGGTGTACGAGCCGTCGATGACGTCGCCGTAGCTGAGGTATAGGAACCGTTCGCCACGCTTGCCGTGCACGGCCGGGCCGCGGAAGTCCCGACTGCCGTCCTGCTCGATCACCAGTACCTCGGCCGTCCACTCACCGCTGCTGGCGTCGGCGGGCACGAGGCCTTCCGCGTCCTGGCGTACTTGCAGACCGATGTGCAGGTTCGGATGCTTACTGCTGCTGCGCCGAGCGAGCAGGTGCGTGGCTCGGACGGTGATTCGCATCTGCATGTGCGGAGTATGCCTGCGGACCGCCCGGTCGAGAACTGGCCCCGGGAAACGGGCTGCCCTGCGTCGCCACGGTGTGGTGAGATCGGCGCATGTACCTCGCGACGACGGATGCGGCCAACGACCTGTTGGAGCGCGATCCCCTGGCCTTGCTGATGGGCATGCTGCTCGACCAGCAGATCCCGATGGAGAAGGCGTTCACGTCACCGGCAGTGCTCGCCGAGCGAATGGGTGGCCGGCTGGACGCCGCAGTGATCGCCGGCACCGACCCGGACGACCTCGAGGCGTTGTTCCGGGAGCGTCCGGCCCTGCATCGCTTCCCAGCCGCAATGGCGAAGCGGGTCCAGGAGCTGTGCCGCATCATCGTCGACCAGTACGACGGCGACGCGGCCAGGGTGTGGTCCGGCGTCACCAGCGGCAAGGAGCTGCGCGAGCGCATCGATGCGCTGCCCGGCTTCGGCGAGCAGAAGGCGAAGATCTTCGTCGCACTGCTCGGCAAGCAAAGTGGCGTGCAGCCGAAAGGGTGGCGGCAAGCAGCCGGCGACTACGGCACCGCCGGCTACAAGTCGGTTGCCGACGTCACCGACGCGACATCGTTGGTCAAGGTGCGTGCGTACAAGCAACAGATGAAGGCGGCCGCCAAGGCCAGTGCCGGCTGAGACGTGCCCACCCAACTGCTCACCGATATCGGGTTACTCGCTACGCAGGACGACGAGCTCGGCGAGCTCGCCGATGCCGCGGTGCTGATCGAGGACGATCACGTCGCGTGGGTAGGCGCTGCCCGGGGTGCTCCCGCTGCGGATGTGGCGCACTCGCTCGGCGGCCGGACCCTGTTGCCGGGATTCGTCGACTCGCACGCGCACCTGGTCTTCGCCGGCGACCGAAGTGACGAGTTCGCCGCGCGAATGGCCGGAACGCCCTACAGCGCAGGGGGGATCGGCACGACCGTGGCGGCAACCCGGGCCGCCTCCGACGGCGCGTTGTCGGCCACCGTGAGCCACCTGGCCGCCGAGCTGTTGGGCAGCGGAGTCACCACGTTCGAGTGCAAGTCCGGGTACGGCCTCGACACCGCGACCGAGCTGCGGTCAGTGCAGATCGCCCAGCGGTTCACCCCGGAGACCACCTTCCTCGGCGCACACGTCGTTCCCGCTGAATATGCCGCGGACCGATCCGGCTACCTGGACCTGCTCGTCGACGACATGATTCCGGTCTGCGCGCCGCACAGCCGCTGGATCGATGCCTTCTGTGACCGTGGCGCGTTCGACGAGGACGAGGCCCGCACCGTGCTCGCGGCCGGTGCCGCGGCCGGCCTCGGGGTGCGGTTGCACGCGAACCAACTCGAACAGGGTCCGGGCGTGCAGCTTGCCGTCGACCTCGGCGCGGCCAGCGCCGATCACTGCACACACCTCTCGGACGCAGACATCGAGGCGCTGGCCGGTTCGCAGACCGTCGCGACCCTGTTGCCGCTGGCGGAGTTCTCCACCAGGGCGACGTACCCCGATGCGCGGCGGCTGCTCGACGCCGGCGCCGGGGTCGCGCTGGCCACGGACTGCAACCCCGGCTCGGCGTACTCCACGTCGATGCCGCTGGCCATCGCGCTGGCCGTCCGGGAGATGCGGATGAGTCCCGCCGAAGCGGTACGCGCTGCGACTGCCGGGGGTGCCGCAGCGCTGCGCCGCACTGACATCGGCCGGATCGCGGTCGGCCTCCGCGCCGACCTGGTAGAGCTGGCCGCGCCGAGCTACATCCACCTCGCCTACCGCCCAGGGGTGCCACTGGTCGCGCAGGTCTGGCAAGCGGGTCGGCGTAGCCGGCCCGTGAGCACCGCGTGAGGATGCCCTACTGGCCGTGAGAATTCATCCAAAACACTGCCGAAACCTAAGTTGACCGTGTGCCATGACCTCGTCACCATACGAAGGGTCAGGTCATGGAGACGATCGCGATGCTCGGCGGGATCGGACTGGTGGTACTCATCGGCGCCTTGGTGATCGGCGCCGTGACCTGGATGTCAGAGGAAGGCCGGGTCAGGCCGGGAGCACGGCAGAATCGGTGGTCCAGGCTGCGCAGCGGACTCTCCGCATTTCCTCGGTCAGCGCAGCAACGCGCTCATCGGCAACGGCCAGCCCGCATCGCCTCAACCAGTTCGCCAGCATCAGGTGACCGCTCTCGGTGAGGACCGATTCGGGGTGGAACTGCACCCCGTCGATCGGTAGCTCGACATGCCGAATCGCCATCACGACGCCCGAGGCGGTCCGCCCGGTCACGATGAACTCCGCGGGCAGCGTCGCTTCGTCGATCGTCAGCGAGTGGTAGCGCGTCACCGTGACCGGTGAGGGCACCCCCATAAGCACGCCACTGCCGTCGTGGCTGACCTCGCTGGTCTTGCCGTGCAACAGCTCCGGTGCTCGGACGATGGCCGCGCCGAACGCCGCACCGATCGCCTGGTGGCCCAGGCACACTCCGAGCAGTGGTAGCCGGTCAGCCGCGCACCGTGTGACGAGCGGGATGCTCTGCCCGGCATCCTGCGGGGTGCCCGGCCCGGGAGAGATGAGTACGCCGGCGAGACCGAGTCCGCTCAGCTCGCCCGGTGCAATCTCGTCGTTGCGGCGCACCACGACCTCGATCTCGAGCTGCCCGAGGTACTGCACCAGGTTGTAGACGAAACTGTCGTAGTTGTCGACGACGAGTACCCGCCGGCCTTTCGGAGGCTTCGCAGTCACTGGTTGACCGTCGCCTTGTTGAACGGCAGATGCGGCTCCACCCACGGGAAGATCACGAACAGCAGCAGAGCCGCCACCGCGGCCACCAACAGCAAAGTCTCGAGCAGCTTCAGCGACAGCCCGCCGGGCAGGTGCCGCCAGATCCAGGTGTACATAGCTAGAGGTCGCCCCCCATCTCCTTGGGCGTGCGTTTGCCAGACTTCGCGATTGCCCGGGACAGTGCCGCGTGCACGATCATCCGATCCGTCGCGCTGTACTTCGGGTGGCAGGTGGTCATCGTCATCAGGGCACGCGTCGGCGAGAGTCCTGGATGACCGGGTACCGGATCAATCACCTGGGACTGGTCAGGGGTGACGATCTCGCGACCCGGCACTCCTTGCGTGTCGGTGGCAGCCAGGTCGGTGCCTTTGCCGAGCACCTTGTAGACGTACCAGTGGGACGCCGTCTGGATGACCACCGCATCGCCGGGCTTGAGGTGGTCCAGGTTGAGGAACGGCTCACCCTTGCCAACCCGGTGTCCGGCCACCGAGAAGTTACCGATCTGGCCGGGGATCGCGGTACCGGTGTAATGCCCGACCCCCTTCTCCAGGTCGGCCTCGTCGGTGCCCTCCACGACCGGGAACGCGAAGTCCTTGCCCAGCACCGGGATGTAGATGTTCGCGAACCCCTCGCCGAGCGGGATGACGACCTGCGTCCCGGCGGGCAGTTGCAGCTTGTCCTGGCCCTTCAGCGGATCCTTGCCCGACGACCACACCTGGGCGAGTTGCTTGCGCGCCTGGGTCTGCTTCTGGTGAGCGAAGATGTTCGTCACCCAGACCTCGTAAACCACGAACAGCAGCAACACCAGTCCAGCGGTGATGAGGGTCTGCCCGACGCCTCGGGCGAAGAACCGCACCACGTCGCCGCCGGTGCGCGCGTGCGGTGCATCCGCGGCCGGGGTCCCGTTGCCGGCGTGCCTACCGACCGCCGCGTCCTCGTCGTCAGCCATTAGGGCACCGTCGCATAGCTCAGGCCGACGGTCCCGTCGAAGGCCGGCAAGTGCAGTTCATCCGACGAGTCGACGGAGAAGCCGAGGCCTAGGGCATCCACTGCCTGCCGGATGAGACTGACCCCGTAGGACCGGTCCAGCGCTGCCCGCATTGTGTCGGACGGGCCGATCGCCTCGATCCGGAACGGCGGCGAGAACAACTGGCCGTTGATCAAAAGGGTGTTCCCGACACAGCGCACCGCGCTGGTGGCGATGATTCGCTGTCCGGAGATCGACATCGCCTCGGCGCCACCGGCCCACAACGCGTTGACCACTGCCTGCAGGTCGGATTGGTGGATCACGTAGTTGTTCGCGTCGATCCCCGGATCGGGCTTGCGCGGCGAGTCGTCGAGCACCACGACCAGGCCAGGTCCCCGCTCGGCTACGAGGCCGGCCGGGTCTTCGAGACTGTCGCTGCGCCGCTGTTGTGCGGCCACACCGGTGTCCGACGACGCGACCACCGAGGTGCGCTGCTGCACGTCCACGTCCAGCGTCCGCGCGGATGCACTCAACTTGGTTGCCTTCGCCTGCGCGGAGCGGACCAGGTCGACGAGGTTTGCGGTGGAACTGCCACGGAGGTCGGTTCCGTGCGAGGCCCGGGCCGAGGTGGCGAACAGCAAGCCGGCGGCGAGCGCGACGACCGGCACCAGCGTCCGCCACGCCGCGCTCGGCACAGACCGTCTCCTGTCAGTACGCGGCGGGAGATATCCCGCGACTTGCTCGGGGCGATTACGCTACCCGCGACGGTTCCATTCCGCCGCACCGACCACTCGGTTGCGCCGGGGAAGGAACAAGCTGGCAGAGGAAGGCAACAGTGCCCAAGAGCAAGGTGCGTAAGAAGTCGGATTACACGCCGCCGACGCGCGTGGTGGGGACCGCCGCAGCCAAGGCCGCGGCACCCAGCCCGACGTGGTACCCGGTGTTGATGGCCATCGTCCTGGTGCTCGGCCTCGCCTGGATCGCCGTCTATTACATCGACGGGGAGGACGTACCGGTGATGCAGAACATCGGCGCGTACAACTTCGCCATCGGCTTCGGGTTCATGGTGGTCGGCCTGGTCATGGCGGTGCGGTGGCGCTGAGCGCGCCCGGTCAACCTGGTCCGCGACTGCGTCGCGGTACGGATTACACGCGTGTAGTTCTCCCCAGGTTTGTCCACACCGGTGGATAACTCCGACCACCCTGGCGCGGCAGTGCTGGCCTCGTTCAGCCCGAACCGGCTGTTCGCCTCCGGAATGCTGACCGTCTGGGTCGGATTCGTCGTGCTCTGGTTGACCTCCGGCGGCGATCGTCAGGGCAAGCTGATCTATGGCATAGCCGCGGTGATGCTGGCCGCGCTGTGTGCGACCGACCTGATTTGGTCGCCACGTCTGAAGGTCACCGCCGCCGGGCTGACGATTCACTCCCCGACGCTGACGGCCACGTATACCTGGGCCCAGATCGAGGCAATCAGGGTCGACCGTCGGCGGCGCCTCGGACTCTCTTCCGCCACCCTCGAGATCGACGCCGGCGAGCAGCTCGCGGTGCTGAGCCGCCGTGCTCTGAACGCCGACCCGCAGGACGTGGCCGAGCTGATCGAGGCAGTCCGCACACCCGCGTGAGTGCGGTCAGGCAGGTCCGGGGAAGGTAGCGGTCCGGATCGCGACACTGATCACCACGATGGCGGTGATCAGTAACAGGCCGGCCACCTGGACGGCCAGCGCACGCTTGGTGCGGATGGGTTCCGGCAGCAGGGCGGGCAGCCAGATCACCGCTGCTGCTGCCAGCCCGCCGGTGATGAACCCGCCGATGTGTCCCTCGGTCGAGATTCCGGCGATGGAGAAGGTCAGCAAGAAGTTCAGTGCCACCGTGGCCAGCAGCGCTCGCATGTCCAGTCTGATGCGATGAGCCAGGACGAACGCCGCGCCGAAAAGCCCGTAGATGGCTCCGGACGCGCCGGCCACCGGCTGATAGTGATTGCCGAACACGTACACCGCCGCAGAGCCGCCGAGCGCCGCGAGCAGGTACACCGCAAGGAACCGCCACCGGCCCAGGACCTGCTCGACGAACGGTCCGACCACTGCCAGCGCGATCATGTTCAATACGATGTGCAGCGGGTTAACGTGTAGGAAGGCCGCCGTGAGCAGGCGTTGGAATTCCATACCGCCGCGCGCGACGGCGGCCGGCTGCAGCAGCCAGGAATGGAAGATCGAGTTGCCCGTCGCGGCGGCCGGGTGATCCAGCCGCCCGCCCGCCTCGATCACCGTGCCGATGTACACCGCGACGTTCAGCGCGATCAGCGACCAGGTGACCAGCGGCCGCGCCGCGCGGGCGGGTGCTCCGGCAACGGTCCGCACCACCGGCATCAACCGGGCGGTGAGCTCGACATCGTCCGGGCAGTGGAAGCCCACCGAGGCCGGACGCATGCAGTCGGGGCAGATCGGCCGGCCACAACGGACGCATCGAACGCCGGTTTCCCGCAGCGGATGCCGATAGCAGAAGGCCATGCCTTCGGCCGCCGCTATGGGTTCCGACGCCGAGGTCATCTCCGTCCGGTCACCCCCGGACCCGCGATCCACCATGGACATGCCGTCACGACGGGTCGACGGTGACCGAGTCGATCGTCACGTCGGTGTGCGGGCGGTCGTTGGCGCCGGTCGGCGCGGCTGCGATCGTGTCGACGACGGCGCGGCTATCGGCGTCGGCGACCTCGCCGAAGATGGTGTGCTTGCGATTCAGCCACGCGGTCGCACCGACGGTGATGAAGAACTGCGAACCGTTGGTGTTCGGGCCGGCGTTGGCCATCGCCAACAGGTACGGCCGATCGAACACGAGCTCGGGATGGATCTCGTCGGCGAATTCGTACCCCGGGCCGCCGACTCCGGTGCCGATCGGATCGCCGGCCTGGAGCATGAAGCCGGGGATGACACGGTGGAAGATCGTCCCGTCGTAGAGCGGGTTGGTGCTCTTTGCCCGCGTCTTCGGGTGGGTCCACTCCTTCGCCCCGGACGCCAAGCCGGTGAAGTTAGCGACTGTCTTCGGAGCATGGTTGCCGAACAGGTTCAGCCGGATATCCCCCGCAGACGTGTGCAACGTGGCGGTCTGAGTCGTGGACACGAGGCGAGGCGCTCCTTTGCGTCGGAAGGTCTTGCCGAGCCGCGTGGAACGCGGTGAGATCGGCCTTCACATCCTCCCATGCCGCACCGACCCGGGAGCCGGGAAACGCAATCATCCACCTAGTACTGGCCTGGACCTGCAACAGCACTAGGGTCGACATGAGCAGTTAGCCATGTACCGGGTCGGATGAGAAGTAATTTTCTCAGGCGCCACCGCGACAGATCCGCTCCACGAGAGGAGCCACCCATGAAGTCCAGACGGTCGCACGGCACAGTCGCCGACGCCCTGCAGACGGCAGGCGATTCCGCGAAGTCCGCCGCACATGACGTCGCAGAGGGCGTGAGCACGACGGTCGCAGCGCTCGGGGAGACCGCAGGGGACAAGTTCTCCGTCGCCCAGGAGCAGGTCGGTGCAGTAGTCAACGAACTGGGCAAGCGGCGTCGGCGCGCGGCCAAGCGAGCGAAGGCCGAACGCAAGAACGCGAACAAGCTCGTGGACAAGACCTCCCGTAAGGCCCGCAAGAACGCGAAGCGCGCCGGCGCGAAGGCCACTGCGCTGGTGTCCGAGGTGCGCCCGGCGCAGAAGAAGCGCGGATCGCGCGCCAAGAAGGTGCTCGGTTTTGCTGCCATCGCCGGCCTGGCAGTAGTGGTGGTGAAGAAGGTGCGCGGCAACGAGCCGGGGCCGGTCACCGCCCCGGTCCGCTCAGTACCCCGGCCGGCCGCCCGCTCGGAGTCCTCGGAGTCCTCGGAGACCGACGCAACCGGCTAACCGCAGCAACGCAAGAGGAAAACAGAATGGCCCGGACGGTCTGAGAACGTCCGGGCCATTCTCTTGCGTATTGTCGCGGGGCCGACCTGGGGGATGGTCAGCCCCGCTGCTGTGGAGGGGCGACTCTGTCGCTGCCTCCCCGCGGGGGCGTTGCGGGGAAACGGCGGTTCGCCTCAGCCAATAGTTCGTGCCCGGGGGCGTTGGGCATGAACTGGAAGCTTTTGAGTTATCTGTGGCCGACCCAGTCCTTTGCGGAGACCGTCGTGCTGTTTGCGTGGCCGACCCAGTCCTTCGCGGAGACCGAGGCTGCGGTTGACGCTCCGGCACCGAGGCCGACGATGGAGAGCGTGGCCACTACACCAACCGCCAGGCGGCGCAGGCGCTGCGTCTGTGTGGTCATGGTGGCGAACTCCTTCGTCGTGTTTCGGGGGGATTCGGCTGTCTGCGAACCTTGCTACAGACCGTCACCGTTTCCTT
The DNA here is from genome assembly GCA_051001975.1 of Jatrophihabitans sp. Classification (GTDB taxonomy): domain Bacteria; phylum Actinomycetota; class Actinomycetes; order Mycobacteriales; family Jatrophihabitantaceae; genus DATAEG01. The sequence continues at coordinate 68,961 of JBPCMU010000013.1, read as the reverse complement.
GCTGAACAAGAGTTTGCTCGGTCCCCGGCCGGCATACAAGCCGCCGGAGGCCTCTTGACTCAAATTTGTGAACAAGGACTATGGTGTGAACGTGTTTCCATCCCGAATATACCCTAGCTGGTGCTCGAGCGGCCAGGAATCCAGGGGATACGCCCCACCGCCCGTGCAAACGATGAGCCTGCGGGCAGCGACACGTATATGTGTACGTCACATTATTGATTCGGCTGACCAGTGACGGCACCGACCAGCGGCGAACGTCGATCACGTCGGCTACGACCCGAGGTGGCAGAGGCTTTACGCACCGGTCCGTTCGACCGCGCACTGCAGTTGGCGATCGCCGCCAGCGGCCTGACTCTGGCCCGCGTCGAGTACCACTTGGCACAGCGCGGGCACCACATCGGCCGGTCCACGCTGAGCTACTGGCAACAGGGGCGCAGACGCCCGGAACGTCCGGATTCCATTGAATCGCTACGGTCATTGGAGGAGATCCTCGGACTTCCGCCCAACTCGCTCAGCAGCCTGCTGGGGCCGCCGAGACCGCGCGGCCGATGGATCGGCTACCGCCCGGGTGGACTCGAATGGTCGGAGATGTGGACCGACGTCGAGGCCGTCCAGCGCGTCCTCGCGGCGGGATCGAGGCGCGAGAACAGCAAGGTCGAGGATGTGGCGGTCTTCGAGACGTTCAAGATCGGCGCGAACCGCCAAAAGGATTGGCATCACACCCGCTCCCTTGTTCGGGCCAGGGAGGACGGTGCGGACCGCATCGTGTCCCTGTATCGAGCGAACCCGGACGTCGATGTCCGCGAGGTGGAGGTGGCAGACCTGGAGAACTGCCGGGTCGGACGCCGGCGGTATCTGCCCGAAGCAAGCCTGGCGGCGTTCGAACTCCTGCTGGACCGCTCGCTGCGGTCCGGCGAGACGCACCTCTTCGGCTACCGATTTGTCCTCCCCGTTACCGGGGTGCAGGCCCATCCCACTACCTGGACGAGTGATGAGACAACCTCTGGGCGGGTTTTTCGTAACCCGGTGCACTCCTACGTGCTGCAGGCGGAGTTCGATCCGGCGATGTTGCCGGTGCGCTGCTACTGGGTCCGCTTCGCCCGTCTGGGCGGTCGGGAACAGATCGTCAGTGAGCTCGGCATGACGGCGCAGAACACCGCACACTTCAGCCTGGAAAGCGCGCTGCCGGCCGCCCAGGCCATCCGCTGGGAGTGGGAGTAGGGCGCTGGAACGGCCAGGAAGGCGCACACTGGACCTTCACCCGGCGAAGGGGGCGAACATGTGGGGCTGGCTACCGCTCATCCTCGTCGTCACTGTGGTGGGAGTTGGCCTCTGGCGGTTCTCGGTCCGGTCTCGAGACGTCGAGGACGACTCCCGTTACCTGTACGAGGACGGCACCCGGGAGCCCTACGGCGAGGGAATCATCAAGATCTTCCGCAACGACGACTCCTGATCAGAGCGCGCCGACCTAGAACTGGGCGTCCCGCCGTACCCAGCGGCTCAGGGCCCGATCGGTTGTGACCTACTTGCGACTGGACTGTCGGGGAGTACGCACGGCCCGAATCTGAGGATGACAACCGGCGCTTGCTCGCCTACCTCGAACATGGGCAGGTCCCCAGCCGTCCTAGGATTCATTTTCGATCGTTAAGGAGTCTCATGCGGGTGCTCGTGTCAGTCGATATGGAAGGCGTGGCCGGCGTCGTAGCACCTGACGACATCAGCCCTGGGCACGCGGAGTACGAGCGCAACCGCGGGTACATGACCGACGAGGCCAGCGCCGCCGTGCGGGGTGTTCTGGCCTATGACTCGGGCGCGTCGGTCGTCGTCTGCGACGCTCATGCCGGGTATCGCAATATCCTTCCGGACCGACTTGATCGGCGTTGCACTCTGCTGCGTGGCGCGCCGCGAACCCACGGAATGCTGACCGGCATCGATGCCGGCGTCGACGCTGTGTGCCTGGTCGGCTACCACGGCAAGGCGGGCACCACCCGGTCGGTCCTTGCACACACGGTGAGCGGCGGCACCATCGCACGTGTGCGATGCAATGGGATGGAGCTCGGCGAAGCCGGCCTCAACTCGGCGCTGGCCGCGCACTTCGACGCACTACCCGTGCTTGCCACCGGTGACGAGACCCTGGCCCGGGAAGCGGAATCCGTGGTGCCGGGAATCACGACTGCCGTAGTCAAGTGGGCGTTCGGCAATCGCGCTGCGGAGAGTCTGCATCCTGATGAAGCATGCGCACGCATCGAAGCCGCGGCCGAGGCAGGTCTCAGAGCACGGGATGACATCCGCCCGCTGCGGGTTGACGGCTTAGTCGATCTCGAGGTCGACCTGCTGCGCCCGCACATGACCGAACGGGCCTGCATGATTCCGGGGGTCGAACAACGGGCCCCGCTCACTGTGGGTTTCCATGCGCCCGACTTCGCTTCTGCGTACGACATGATCGACGTCTTCGCGGTGCTCGCAGCTTCCGCATAGCTCGCCCGGTCTTGGACGGGCGTTCGTCGACCGCACGGAAGTCGGGGCGAGGAAGGGGGTGCACACTCGTCGCCGTGAAGCAGGAAGGGGTCGACCGGGCAATTCGTGTCCCGCTTTCCGAGATCATCCGTGCAGCCAACACGCTCGCGGACCCCGACTACGCGTCTGCGTTCCAGGTCAGGGTCGGCACCCAATCACTAACTCCCGGGCGGTGGGCGCGCATCACCTTGGAGGAAGCGCCGAGAGCGTTGCGGTGGTTCGTCCTATGCGGCTGGAGAGTGATCCTCGGTCTACGGCTCGGCCACCGTGGATCGCCAGATCATGTACTCGGGTGGAAGATCCAATCAACGGCGCCCGACTGGCTCGCGCTGGAGGCCTGCTCGGCTCTCATCACGGCCCACAAGGTTCTGCGCGTTGAGGGTAGGAACCTCACCGCAGCGACCTTCGTTCGCTTCGAGCGCCGATGGTCGCGGGCTATTTGGGCGATCGTCGCGCCCGTTCATCACCGCACCGAGTCTCTGCTCTTGAGAATCGCGGTGGCGCGTCGTTGAGGCAGAGTGGCCAGGCAGGCGCGCGGTACCCGGCTCTTAGTGAGGTGCCAAACTTGCACCGTCGTTCGTTCTATCCAGTTTCAGAAGGAGCGTTTTGTTGACCACGGATCTGCCGATCTGTCAGACGTGCGGTGTGCAGTACGGGACTCCCCGCAAGGACTGCCCGGTTTGCCAAGATGAGCGACAGTACGTCGGCTGGGACGGACAGCGTTGGACCACACTCGCCGAGATGGGCCGGGCCGGTCACCGCGGCAGAATCGCCGAAGAAGGCCCGGGCATTATCGGCATCGGCATCGAACCCAGCTTCGCTGTGGGTCAACGGGCGCTGCTGGTTCAGTCCGCTGCCGGCAACATCCTGTGGGACTGCCTCTCCTATCTCGATGACGACCTAGTGGCACAGGTCGACGCCTTGGGTGGGATCAGCGCCATCGCGATCAGCCATCCACATTTCTATGGCTCGATGATCGAGTGGAGCGATGCATTCGACGTTCCCGTGTACCTTCACGCCGCCGACAGGCAATGGGTGGGCCGACCCGATCCGGCCGTAGTCCATTGGACGGGGGACACCCACGAACTGGCTCCGGGATTGACGTTGATCAATGCGGGTCTGCACTTCGCCGGTGGCACCGTGCTGCACTGGCAGGACGGCGAAGCCGGGATGGGGGCGCTGCTGACCGGCGACATCATCCAGGTCCCGATGGACCGGCGTTGGACGAGTTTTCTGTACAGCTACCCGAATCACATTCCCGAACGTCCCCGGCTGATCAGGCACGCGCTTGGGCTGCTGCAGCCCTACGAGTTTGAACGTATCTACGCGTCCTTCTGGGGACGCGTTGTGGACATCGACGGAGTGGGCGCCCTACGCCGATCAGCCGATCGCTACCTTCGCTTCGCACTCGACGACGGCTAGCAGAACCGCTTGCGGACCACCGCGCATGTGCACGATTACCGGTTGATTTACCTCGTCTGCAACGCGGAGCAGAATTTACCCTGTACGGAAGTGGATCGCGGCGGGAGAGGCAGTACTCCTCACGACTCCTGGGAGGCGCCGATCATGCCCTGGGCCGCGATCAATGCGGTGACGCAGGCCGCACGGCCGGCGCGCGTACGCCGACAGGATCCTTCCTCGAACCGTCCGCCTTTGAGTTCCCGAACTTACCCTCAACAATCCAAGATGCCGATCGAAGAAAACAGACGCCGGGACGCGTCAGTCGCCATCGGTGACACCGTGTTAGCGCATCCTCTCTCGGTGCGACAGATCATCATCGGCGTCATTGTCGAAATTGAAGGCCGAGTCGCGTCTATCGAAACCGACACCAGACTGGTCATCGCGGTCGAGATCGCAGATTGTGTTCGACTGACTGTGGGCGCCAACGGCCTTCCGGGAACGGCCCATTGAGGAAGGAAGACCGTCTCTCGTTCACTACGCGCTCCCTGTCGTACGCGGCACCCGAACTCAGCGATCGCCGACGATGGCATGCGGTCAGTCAGCCGTAGACGAGACGCTTTCTCGGCGCGCCGGGCTCGAGCAGTTCGAACTTCAGCTTCAGGTCGGTGCGGTCCATCAGATCCACTTGCTGTGTGAACTGCTCACTCGTGACGTAGACGGTTCTCTCGAGTTTCCACTCCTCCTTGAACCACGCACGGAGCGCGGCGAGCAGACGCTCGTCCATTCCCATCGCCATCTGGGACAGACGAGCCCAGAAGAAGATGACGGCATCCACGTCCGCCCACTCGTCGTCACCGACTGGGGTCACCGTGGATTTCGCGAGGAACGTGGCGGTCGTGGGAAAGACGTAGACGCAGCCCAAACATCGGGTGCCGTCTGGGTCGAGCACCGTGTAGGTGAACGCGCGATGCGCGGCATGGCGTTGTTCGAGATCGATGAGATCTACCCGGTTCGCCTCCACCGTGAAGTCGTCCTCGGGCCACGTCGACTGTTGCCACAACCGCAGGTACTCACGCGTTTCCATCACGGCGGCGTAGTCCATCTCCGTGTCGTCGGCCACGATCGGACGCAAGGCAAACTCTTCGGTCTTCAACTCCGGGGGAACAGGTTCGCTCGAATCGGTGAATGGCACGCGTGCCTCCTTCGACGGGTATCCCTGAGTCTGCCGACGCTACGGCGACGCTCAAGTGTTTATGAGGGTTCCCGCGAGGAGCCCGCCTACAACCGGCGTCGACGCCGTCCCAAGATCCAGCCTCCACTCTCGGTCAGCTCGCCGCCGTGCGCTACAGGGACGCCGGCGAACCCGGCGCGTACGCCTTCCTCGCTGGATCCGACACCGATACCGGCGAGATGCGTTTACCGGTTGAGCTCGCCATCGACTATCGGGCCGGTGGCGACGCGAGGCGCCGTTCGAGCATCGCCGAGAGCTCTGACAGGGTCGCGGCGGTCACGTCGAGCCGTTGCGCGCTGAGGGCTTGGATGGCTCGGCGCTCGGCCGCGTCCTGCACAACCCGTCCGCGGGCGATCAAAGATCGGCCGGTAGTGGTCAGGGCAAGCGAGTGTTCGCGTCGTGAATGCTCGGTGTTGGTGGTGAGCCAGCCCTGTAGTTCGGCGGAGATGATGTGGCGGCTCACAGCCGCCTTGGTGAGTCCCAGGTGGTTGGCCAACATCTGCTGCGACGCGGCTAGTTCCGGCGCTTCGTGGACCGTGCGCAAGACGAGGAACTGGGTTCGGCCGACACCGATGGCGCCGGTGAGTTCACGGTCGGCCAATCGTTCATTGAGCAGGGCTGCACGGTGCAGATGATGCAGAAGTCTTCGATACGGGCTGTCAGTCAACATCTTGACAGTCTAGGCGTTGACGGTTGAGAATACTCTAGCCCGGATGCGATCTGTACCCGGTGATGCTCGGCTGGGAACTCGCGAAGGGGACGTTCATGTCGATCGGCTCTCCCGCCCGAACGGCGCGCGATGTCCTCGGTCGATATCAGCGGGCGGTCATTGACCAGTCGGCCGAGGACCTAGCGGATCTCTATTCGGCCGATGGGGTTCATGAGATTCCATTCCTGTTTCCCGGAATGCCAGAGCGCTACACGGGTCGAGATGAGATCCGGGCGGCATATGGTCGCGCTTGGTCGGCCAGCCCTGCGCGACCTGAGCAGTTCCTTGACATCGAGATCCATGACACTGCCGATCTCGACACCCTCGTTGTCGAACAGACTCTCTCCGGCCTGAACACCGCGACCGGCGCCCCGTTCGCCTTCCCTGGCGTACTGGTGTTGCGCGTCCGCAACGGCGAGCTGGTCCGGACCCGTGACTACATGGACGGCCTTCGCATCGCGAACGCAATGGGCCGCTCGCAACGACCGGGCAACTAAACCCCACGGCATCGGACTGTGGAGCCCGGCCGTCCCGGTCAGTGATGGTGAATGGTGAATGGTGGTCAATGGGACGAGCCGGCGGGCCGCCCGCGTCCAGCGTCGCCGGCACGAAGGCTCAACGGTCATCGTCGAACTCAACGCGCTGCGCTGCTCCGCGCCGCAGGTCCTCCGGAGACGTTAGCTCGGACAAGCGTTAGGCGCCGTTCACTGCTCGTCCTGGCTAGGTCGCCTGGCTAGGTCGCCCTGGGCGCGGACGGACGACGACGGTTAGATGGGCCAGTGGGCGCATCCGAGTGGTTTCTGACTCCGGCCGAACGTGGCAACCCGGAAACTGTGTTGGATAGGCGCCACACCAACGGCAGCTCGTGGTCAGCCGGCAACGAAGTCGAACCGCTGGTGCACGGGGCGGCATACTTGCCTCAGCTGCGAAGGGCCGTCGCAGAAATGGTTTCTGGCGATGTCTTGCTGTTCACCGATTGGCGCGGTGACCCCGATCAGATGATGGATGGTCCGGGCACTGAGGTGTCCCGAGTGTTTGCCGATGCGGCCGGCCGCGGCGTCGTGGTGAAAGGGTTGGTGTGGCGCTCCCATTTCGACCGGTTCGCCTTCAGCGAGCAGGAGAATCGGCATCTCGGTGAGACGATCGAGGCGGCCGGTGGCGAGTGTCTGCGGGACATGCGGGTTCGTCCCGGCGGGTCGCATCACCAGAAGTTCGTCGTGCTCCGCCATCCAGGCAGACCGGAGCTCGACGTTGCCTTCGTGGGCGGTATCGACCTTTGCCACAGTCGCCTCGACGGGCCAGACCATCGGGGCGACCGGCAGCGGCAACCGATGGCCAAGGTGTACGGCTCCAGACCGCCCTGGCACGACATCCAGCTGGCGGTGCGCGGGCCGGCTGTTGCCGACGTGGAGACGGTGTTCCGTGAGCGATGGGAAGATCCGGCGCCGCTGACTCGCAACCCGTTTGACCGGTTCGGCGACCTGCTGCGCCACGAGGACGATTCACCGGGCGCGCTACCAGAACGGTTGCCAGACCCGCAGCCGCGCGGGACGAAGGCGGTGCAGCTGCTGCGGACCTACCCCGACCGGCGCCGCGGCTACCCGTTCGCCCCACAAGGCGAACGCAGCGTGGCGCACGCTTACGACAAGGTCGTCGCCAGAGCGCACAGTCTCATCTACATCGAGGATCAATACCTCTGGGCCACGGACGTCGTGCGCTGTTTCGCCGCCGCGTTACGCGCCGACCCTGCGTTGCATCTGATCGCGGTCATCCCGCATCATCCCGATCAGGACGGAAGGTTCTCGCTGCCACCGAATCTCGTCGGACGGGTGCAGGCGCTCAACATGCTGCGCGACGCGGGTGACGAGCGGGTAGCTGTCTATGGGATCGAGAATCACGCCGGCACTCCCGTCTACGTGCACGCCAAGGTGTGCGTCGTCGACGATGTCTGGGCGTCGGTGGGATCGGACAACATCAACCGCCGATCCTGGACGCACGATTCCGAACTGTCCTGCGCGGTGATCGATGACGCTCGGGATGCCCGCGCCCCGCAGGTGGTTGATCGCTTCGGCGACGGCGCTCGAGCGTTCGCCCGCAACCTGCGCCTGCGTCTGGCGCGCGAGCACCTGGACCGCGCCGATGATGACGACGCTGACCTGATCGACCCGGTGGAAGGATTCGCCGCGTTCGCCGAGAGCGCCGCGCGGCTGCAACGCTGGTATGACAGCGACCGGTCGCAGCCGCGCCCACCAGGCCGGGTGCGCGCTTACGCCGCACCGCAGCTGAACCGCCGCACGCGGGCGTGGGCGACGCCCCTCTACCGGATCGTCTACGACCCCGATGGACGACCCCGCTCGCTACGCCGCGCGCACCGGTTCTGACCGGCTCTCACCTCGTCGTCGACCAGCCAGATTCACATCTTGGTAGTGCCATCATGTTTTCGGACCCAACGGAGGCCGTCAAACATTCGAGCGGCACGGCATCCGCGATCGTCGCGTCGGGGGGGTAGGCAGTGGGTGTTCGTGGGCTGCTGAGAGCTTGGCGGGCACTGTCAATGCCCTCGTCGCTCGCGGCCGCCCTGACTGCGGTCAGCGCCCTTCTGGTCGTGCTGGTCGCACGATGGGGACCGGACTGGCCGGCCCAGCAGTTCCGCGCCGGCCTGGCCGGTCATGCCAGCCTGCACGTCTGGAATGACCAGTGGTACGGCGGCCATGCATTGCCCGGATACTCGGTGTTGTACCCGATTGTCTCGGCTGTGCTCGGGGCGCGGGTCACCGGGCTGCTGGCAGTGACGGCGGCTGCCTGGGCAGCGGGACTTCTGTTGCCGAGCGACGAGGTGGCGCGGCACCGCCGGTACAGCATCGCGGTGGCAGCGATCCTGAGCGGCAGCCTCATCATCGGCCAGGTTCCCTTCCTGCTCGGCGTGGCGCTCGCGCTGTGGGCGCTCGTCGCCCTCAGCCGGCAGCGAACCGTGGTGGTCTGGGTATTCGCCGCAGCTGCGTCGCTGGCGAGCCCACTCGCCGGTGTATTCCTGCTCATGGCTGTTCCATCGCTTGCAGTGCGGTTCTCGTGGCGTCGGGCACTGCCATTGAGCGCTGGGCTTGCCGGCTCGGTTGTTGCCGGGGTGGTTGGCGGTGCCGCCGGACCCGACCCGTATCCGTGGCAGAGCCTGATCGGCGTGCTCGGCTTCAGCATTGGGTCGTTGCTGGTGACGACCCGCGCCGATTGCATGCTGCGACGATTCGCCGCCGTCTACGCAGTGGTCGGGGTTCTGGCATTCCTCACGCCCAACCCGATCGGTGGCAACGTCGACCGGATCGGCAAGTTGATTGCACTCCCACTGGCGTGCTATCTGCTGTTCAACGGTGCCCGCCGTACGAAGCTACTGCGCGGAGTCCTGGTCGCCGTCGCTGCGCTGCTCTGGCCGTTCGTGCCGCTGACCAGTGCCATCGCGCAAGGCGCCAGAGACCCATCCCAGAACGCGGTCTACTTCACCCAGCTGCTCAGCTTCCTCGATTCGCAGAATCCCACCTCCGGGCGCTTGGAGATCCCGTTCACCCGGGCGCACTGGGAGTCGGCGCGGGTAGCGCCGCACTTCCCTCTGGCGCGTGGTTGGGAGCGCCAGACCGACCTGAAGTACAACTCTGTGCTGTACGAGCCGCTCACCCCGAACGAATACCTGCTCTGGTTGCGCGACTCCGCCGTCTCGCTGGTGGCCCTTCCCTCGGTCCCGCTGGACGAGGGGGGCAAGGCAGAGGGTCGGCTGCTGGCACATCCGCCGCCTTATTTGCGGCAGGTGTGGTCCAACCAGAATTGGACGGTGTGGACGGTCGTGGGTGGTCAGCCGCTCGCCTCTGGGCCGGCGAGCATCACTCGGTTGGGCCCAGCGTCGTTCGACATCACGTTTCGCCGGGCCGGGGCCAGCCTAGTCCGGATCAGGGCGAGCAACCTGTGGCATGTCACCGCGGGCACTGGTTGTGTCGACGCCGGGTCGCAGGGTTGGCTCGAGGTGCATGCTCCGGCGGCCGGAATGCTCACATTGCGCGCGCAGCTCAACACGCGCCTGCTCGGCGCATCGACCGATTGCGACGCCGACTAAACGGAGCGCTTGCAGAACTACGGCGCTGGAGGGCGGCGCCCTGGCCGCCAACCAGATGGACGCTAGCCGCGAAAGCCGCCGCCAACACCACTGTCGTCGTGGCGGACCCGCCAAACAGCCCCACACCCCAGCCACGGCCGATCCGCAAGCGGGCTACCCGATAGATCACGGACCGTGTGGTCGTGCGTTGGTTGTCACGCCGCGGGATCTCGCCTCAGTAGCACGAGGATGGAGACGCCGATGGCGATGACGATGGTGGCGACTTGGTCGATAACGCCGCCACCGAGGTGGGCGGCGCCACCGGTCTCGAACAGTTGAGTCCAGTTCTGCCAATAGTGCATCGGCAAAACTGCGGCGAGAGCGTGCAGGTTGGACTGGCCGTCCAGGATGCTGGCGACGATCACGAAAGCAACGCTGATGCCGAGGGCTTCGGCACCGCGAGGCAGAAGGAGACCGAGGGCGAACGCGATCGCCGCGATACTGAGCATGCAGAGCAGCGTGTAGCCACTGGCCGCGAGAATTCTGGCGAGTGCTTCGCGGGTGGCCAGGTTTGCCGAGCCGATGATGTGGAAGGGATGCCAGCCAAAGAGTACGAGTCCGATGCATAAACCTCCCAGCAGAACGCACCCGGTGGCTGTGGCGGTGACGATCAGGACGGCGCCGAGCTTGCCGGTCAGCAGACGTGAGCGGCTCACTGGCTGCACGTACAGGTAGCGCAACGTGCCCCACTCCCGGTCGGCCGAGCCGATGGCACTGGCCAGCAGAGCCACGGTCAGCGGCAGCAACAACGGTGCGATGAAATCCAGGCTCGCCACCGTGTGATTCAGCGCCGAGAACGTCCCCGCGCCGAACAAGCCGCCCTGGGTGCCGTTGCGGTGACCCGCATGCGATGCGGTCGCCAGTCCGGCGACAACGGGGACAGCAGCCAGGCAGGCCAGGGCGATCATGGTTCGGATGCGCCAGAGCTGGGTGGTCAGTTCAACGCGCAGCATGCTGGTCGTCTCCCTCGGTCATCGTCAGAAACGCCTCTTCCAGCGTCCGGCGCACCTGTTGCACCGTGGTGATGCCGATGCCGCCGGCGACCAGTGCTTGGACCAGCTCGCGGGAATCAGCATCTGACGCGGTGGCGGTCACGCCGGGATGCTGAACCGTGACGGTCGTGACGGCGGGTTGGGCGCGGAGTATCACGGCCGCTCGTATCGGGTCGTCCACCTCGAATCGGTAGGTGTCGACGTCACCCAGCAGGTCGTCCAGCCGGCCGTCGGCGATCAGCCGCCCGTGGTTCAGGACGACAGCATGAGTGGCTAGCTGTTGCACTTCGGCCAGTTGGTGGCTGGAGACCAACACCGCCGCCCCGCTGCACGCCAGGGTGTTTAGCCGCTGGCGCAGTGCTTGCACCTCGGCCGGGTCCAAACCGTTGGCCGGCTCGTCCAGGATCAGCACGCTCGGGGCGCGCATCATCGCTTGCGCGAGCATCAATCGCTGCCGCATGCCCATCGAGTAGCCCTTGACCTTCCGGTCGATGGCGTCGCCCAGTCCGACCAGATCCAGCGCATCGTCGAGGGCAGGCGGCGGCCATGATTGTCCGGTGGCCGTCCACAACAGCCGCAGGTTCTGTGTCCCGGTCAGGTGCGGCACGAACGCTGGCCCGTCGATGAGAACCCCGACGCGGCTGAGCACGCTGGCTCCCAGGTGGACCTGCTGGCCGAGGATCTGAGCGCTGCCGTGGTGGGGACGGGACAACCCAACCAGCATCCGCATGGTGGTCGTCTTGCCGGCGCCGTTCGGGCCGAGCAGCGCGCACACCTGCCCGGAATGAACGGTGAAGCCAACGTCGGTGACGGCCCGGCGCCGCCCGTACCGCTTCGACAGTCCATCGGCGCAGATGAGGGCACGGCTTGGGACGCTGACAGTGGATGGCTGCATGACCTGCCTTCGCTCAGGGGTTTGATCGAGATTCGAGTCGCGACCGGGCGATGCCTCGGCATGGTCTCGGTATCGTCACCGCGCGCCAGGGCTCGGGAGCCGCCGCTCTACGGCTCCCTCGCGCGGCCGTGGCTACGTCGAGCGCAGTGCGTGTACTCCGCGCCCGGAGGTGACGACCGCGGTCAACGAAGCCAGGCACCCGACGGAAAGGGCGACTGCGACGGGAACCGTGCTGCTGACGAGGGTGGCATCGCCAGCAATCACTGCCGCGGCCAGCGAGCAGCCCGTAAGCGCGGTCAGGGTCAGAGCGACCAGAACAGTGAGCAGCGTCGGAATGCGCAGCACCTGCGCACGAGGCTCGAGTCGCGTAACTGACAGTGCCGGTCCGACGCCCAAGCTGCAGACGAACACCGCGAACCCGATCAGCCACAGCACGGTCTCGACAACTAGCCACCCCGACAGATGAGCCGTCCGTGCAGCGGAGGTCGACCCCAGCCAGAGCAGGCCGATCGCCTCAAGTAGCCCCAAAGTGACCGTCGGCAGAAGGGGACGCACAGCGGCCCAGGCGTGTGCGCGCACCGCTGGGATCAGCGCACCGAGCACTACTGGTCCAGCACCGAGCAGCACGAGTGCCCAACCGACGAAGAACGACACGGAAGCGGCATTCAGCAGCGTCCGCACCGTGCCGGATGCACCGGCCGACGGCGGGTCGAGCAACGCCCGGTTGATCGCCGGCGCTACGAGAAATCCGGCGCACCACGCGACCCAGGTTGTTGCCACAGTGGCTTGCAGTCGGCGTTGCGTGCTGGGAAACGGCGAACGAATCCACGCGCGGATCGCCCCGAGGATCAGATCGGCGGTCGTTCGCGAAGAAGCCGGCAGGTCATCGACAAGCGCCGCCAGCTCTTGGCCGTATCGGGCACGAAACGACGGCGGGTACGCGCGCAGGGCGACATCGGAGAGCCGCTTCATGCCTGCGCCGTTCGCAACTGAGCCAGACCGCGGACGGCGAACTTGCGCATCGCCTCCAGGCGTTCGGTCAGCACGGCCGACCCGGCTGCCGTGATCTCATAGGGCCTACGCCGATCCTCCCCTGGCAATGCCCGCACCTGCCCGCGTTCCTCCAGACGAGCCAGCGCCGCATACAACGTGCCCGGCCCCAGTGTGATCCCCACTGTCTGCTCGGTGTCCTGCACGATCGCGTACCCATGTTTGGGTCCCGATGCCAAACTCCCCAAGATCAGAAGCGCTGGATCCGACCACGCCACTTCGTCCCTGCGTCTCGCCATCTCGTTACTCCGTTTCCCGTAGTACGCGAAACGATAGCACGCAGCGTCAGGGTTGCTTGCACGGTCCGGCCCGGGGCGATGGCGCCGATGAACCACAACCGGCCGCCGCGGAGGTCCAGCTTGGGATCGCCGCTCTGCCCGCCGCCGGTGCCGGCGAGCGGTGAGTTTGCCGGTGGGGTGGGCGGTTAGCCTGCCTGCGGGCGCGAGCACGATGCGTCGCGAGGGCACAGTTACCAATACTCCTTGAAGTCGTGCGTTGGCCCCTTTCCCGCTACACCTGCCTCTGACGCCGCGAGATTCCCGGTCTATCGGGTGGCGGTGCAGGTGACCTTCGCCCCTGCCCGGACCACTTCCGCGATGATGAAATGCAGAAATGATCAGACGGCCGCGGTTGCGAATTCCGCTCATCGGCATCCCACTGTTGAGCATGGCACTTGCTGGCTGCGACTCAACGAGCAGTTCAGGGACCTCGCCGATGATGGGCGGCGATACGCAATACCACTCCGCCGCCCTCACCTGCTCGGCCCCGACCTCGCTACCGGGCCAGACGGTAAGGGTGGATCTCGGCGACATGGGCATGACCCAGATGATGAGCGGCATCGCACCGATGGGGGCGCAGATGCGCCTGCAAGCGACGCCCACCACCGAACCGGCCGGCACGATCAGCCTCATCGTGTCCAACGTCGGCTGGCGCACCCACGAGCTGGTCATCCTCCCCCTTGCGCCCAGAGCGGCAGCTGGGCAGCGGGTCGTCGGATCAGACGGGGAGGTCTCCGAAACCGGCAGTGTCGGTGAGGCGTCCAGCAGCTGTGCAAGCGGAGCGGGTTCGGGCCTGACCTCGGGATCTGTGGGGTGGGTGACCGTGACTTTGGCGCCGGGTCGTTACGAGCTGGTGTGCAACCTCCCCAATCATTACGCCGACGGAATGCGCCAGGAGCTGACGATCACCTAGACGCGGCGATTACCGGCCGTGGTTGGCGGCGTCAGACAGCAGCCGCCAACACCACGGACAGAAGAAGGCAACGACGATGTCGGGGATCACGGACGCGGCCAGCAGCGTCAGCGCGATGACAAGTAGCCGCGCTCGGCGCTGAACGCTTCAACGCTTCGGTTCGCGACGAACTGCTCAACGGAGAACTGTCCACACCGAGCTCGAGGCACGCGTCGTGGTCGGCGAGTGGATCATCGGCGGAAACACTTCCCGACCGCACAGTGGCGTGGGCATGATGACCCGCCGTCGGTCTCGATGATGGGCCGTGGTGTTCCGGTTCATGCGATGGCAGCGTCTCCTCGCAAGAGTTGCGCGAATTGGCGCTCGAGGGTCTTGTCAGCGCCAGCAGCCCAGAGCTCTGCCAACGCTGCTGTGCCGGGATCGGGGAAGATGTCCTCTTCCCCGATCTCGACCGCGTCGAAGATGGCTCGCGCGACAACATCTGGGGACGTCTTGGGGATTTTGAGTTCACTTGTCATGTCGGTGTCGATCGGGCCTGCGAGAACGGCGTGAAAACTGATGCCCTGCCAAGCGTGGGCAGCTCGAAGCGTCTTGGTCAAGGAGAACGCTGCCGCCTTTGAAATTGAGTAGGACGTGAACATTGGCAACGGAGCGAGCGCGACGCACGACAACAGGTTGATGACAGCGCCACGCGAGGTGATCAGCTTGGGCAGGAACGCATGGGTCATGGCGCTAGAGCCGAAGAGGTTCACGGCCAGGTGGCGATCAAGCACTGCTGGGCTGAGCGGGTCATCAGGCAGCATAATGCCGGCGTTGTTGATCAGAACGTCCAGGGAATCGACCCCGCTGACGGCCGCTTGGATCTGGGTGGGGTCGGTGACATCTAACATCAACGGGGTCACTCGCGCATCGGGGTGCGTGAGGGGCTGGCGGGTGCCGGCATAGACCCCTTTTGCGCCCCGCGCGACCGCTTCGTCGACCAGCGCTTTGCCTATGCCACGGTTGGCCCCGGTAACAAGTACCGTCGTGTTCTCGATAGTCACGTTGCAGCTCCGTTCGTCGGCGAGTTGGAAGTCTTGCTGATGGCATGAATGCAGGTTTGCCAGCGGTGGCTCGAGCTTCGACTTCGGCGTGCGCCACCTACCGACTCCAGGACCAGGTCGACGCCCGCGCCATCGGTCCGGCGCATCACCTGGGCCGCGATGTCCGTGTCGCGGGAGTCGCTGACGTGGCCGACCCGGAGCGCTCGCGCGACCTCGTGTTCGTCCCGCGAAGCCACCGCGGTCACCCTCGCGCCGTGGTGGTGCGCCATCTTGGGGATATTCATGCCAACCCGTTCGCTTGTTTGTCGATCGATAAATAAATCATGGCACCTGCGACCCGACCACGTCAACGTAAACTCGATCGATCGACAAACAATCGACGGAGACACTTCGATGGCTACCCGCGGTCGGCCGCGCACGTTCGACCCCGACATCGCCTTGTGGCAAGCGCTGGACGTGTTCTGGGAACGGGGTTACGAGGGAACGTCGCTCAACGACCTGGCCGAGGCGATGGGGATCGCCTCGGCCAGTATCTACGCCTGTTTCGGCAGCAAGTCGGACCTCTTTCGCCAGGTCATGATGCTCTACGGGACGACCGCCGGAGCGCCCCCCAGGCGCGCTCTGGTCGAGCACTCGACCGCCCGGGCTGCCGTCCATGCCATGCTGCGCGCGACGGCAGATCAAATAACCGGTCACGGCTCACCGCACTACTGCATGCTGGTCCTCGCGGCGCCAACCGGTGCAGTCGAAAACCACGATGTCCGCGAGTTTCTGGCCGACATACGGCGTGGAGTGCTCGCGGCCATCAGAGAAAGACTCGTTCGCGGCGTCTCCGAGGGTGATGTCATCGCGTCGGATGCCACTATCGACGCCATCGCCCGCTACTACACCGCCGTCGTGCAGGGCCTCTCGCTACAGGCCCGCGATGGAGCAGACCGCGCCACTCTAGAAGAAATCGTCACCTGTGCGATGGCAGCGTGGGACCCCATCACATCCACACCATCAAACGACCGTGGTTAACGAACCGGACGAATGCGACCCGCCTGAGTTGCGGGAGCCAGCTGCAATGACGGCGGACGAGATTCGGCGTGAGGCTCCCTCGCAGTCAGGCCGCGATCGACGTGGTCGCTGGTCAAGTAGGGATCCCACCCGAGCGAGATTGCGCACGAGTGAGTGGTGCGCGCCGTGGTCGATTTTTGCGACCGCCCGGGTGCCAAAGGGAGCAGTCCGAGTGGGGCCCCGAGTATCACCAAGAGATCGCGGCCTGACATTGTCGGGTGATAGCTGAATCGGCGGGACCGCTTCGATCGCTTCGCTCGTGTCGAGTGCCGTCGTTCAAACTGGGACCGTGCCAGCTGTCAGGTCGCCGAGTTGATGGGCGTAGTAGACGACGTTCGATACGTGATGAATGATCTGTCGGATAGTCCAGGAGTCGGGCCGTGGCAGATCGAGCGCAGCTGAGGAGAGCGCCCCGACCCGGATTCGGTAGAGCGATGCGAAGCGGTTCAGCCTGCTGCTCCATTCGTCGAGGTCGGCCTCAGTGAAACGCGCCCAGTCCGAATCCAGCGTCAGTGTCCTTCCGTGCCAGGTGTCGGGTATCGAAGGGACTCCGGCAAGCACGGCTTCGATTTCGGCGAGGTGATCGAGCAGGTGGTCGTTCACACGGCGGAGCGCCTTGTGCGGAGTCCATACATTGCCGTCGCCGTACCGGCCGATTCCATCCCATGCAAGCCAGGTGGCCGCGAGACGGGTGACCTCCTGAACGGCGTCTGGAATGATTTTGGCAGGATCTCTGTCATCGGTTTCGGGAGCATCGCGCTCAGATGGCGTCGTCATAGCTCGGAGGTTAAGCGCGGAACGGTTCGGCGCCAGCCGAACCGTACTTGGCCCGTCATCGCTGATTGCCGATCACCTGCCGCGTCACTGGCTGCAGTCGTTCGCGAGCGGGCACGGTTCGATGCTCGGCCGCTCGATTGATGAGTGGTCCACCGGCGAATTTCCCGCCTCTCCGGGGACCTCAACTACCGTGGGCGGGCGCTTGGCCTCACTCGCCGGGTAACCGACGGCGATGACCGCGAGTCGCTCTTCACGGTCTACGGTATAGAGCTTCTGTTAACGATCGCGCCGCTCAAGCCAGTCGACTACAGGCTCCTTGGTGGGCCTGGTGCTCCCTGGCGTTGGTTTCAGGTCTGTCAGGTTTCGCTGTCGTCGGACCAGCCAGTACGTGGTGGCCTAGGTCGGCCAAGCACCGGGCGCTGTCGCTGCGGGCTTGTTCCAAGTCGCGCTGACCTCCTGCCAACGAGGAGCCGCGACGGTCAGTTCATGGCGCACCGGAACCGTTCGCAACGCTCCACTAAACAGTAGAAGGTAGCGCTGGCGAAGTTCATCGCTTCGCTGCGGAGTGCCTGCCCGAATGGCCCGCAGCATCTCGAAGAACTGGGTGATATCGGCGGCGGTGACGTCTTCTCGCACGGCGCCGCGTCGCTGAGCCAGGCGAACGACCTGCTGAATGGCTTTGTTCATCTGTGCTGCCGCGCGGGAGAGGTCCGGGCCCGCGTCGAAGGTCCCAGCCAGGGCCCGCATCGCTCCGGCGCCAGCCGCGATCGCGGCCGTGATGAATCCGAGGAACTCCGGCCACGGCTCGGTAGCGGGGTCCTTGAGCTGGAGACGGCATGCATCGGCGGCTGCCGAAATCGAGTCCATAGCTCGTAGACAGAGTTGATGGGCAAGCTCCTGGCGCGTGGGGTATCTCCGGTAGAGCGATGCGACGCCTACGCCGGCCAGTTCTGCGATCTCGGCCATCGTGGCCCGCGGATTACTGGTCAAGGTGGTGAACGCGGCGTCCATGATCGCGATGTCGTGTACTGCAGCCTCTGCTTGTCGCCCTCTGAGTGGGGGGGAGCGGGGGGCCGCTCCCTTCGCTGGCATGGGAGAACACTAACAGAGGCGAACCGGATGAATCCGTTCCGATTCATGTAGGGTACGCCACCACAGCACACGCGAGGGAAGGGACAGAGCACATGACCACCGTGACATCGGTCGACGGCACCCCAATCGACTTCGACGCATACGGGGACGGTCCCGCCGTCATCCTCGTGGGCGGTGCGGTTCAGCATCGGGCAATCGACCAGCGCACGACAGAGGCGGCTCGTCTGCTCGCGGCCGACGGGTACACCGCGATCGACTTCGACCGTCGCGGCCGGGGCCGATCGGGAGACACGCAACCCTGGACGCTCCAGAGGGAAGTCGAGGATCTTGCGGCGCTGATCGCAGCTGCCGGGGGTTCGGCCACCGTGTACACCAGTTCCTCCGGTGCGACGCTGGGCCTCCAGGCAGCACTGGCCGGGATCGGCCTGACCGGCCTAGTTTTGTACGAACCGCCGTTCTTCCCAGGTTCCGGCAAGGCCGGCCAAATCGAAGTCATCAAGAGCTTCCTTGAGCGGGGTGACTATGACGGCGCGATGCGCTACAACATCGTCGACATCGTCGGAGTCCCAGCTCAAGCCGTGGACGGAATGGCGCACTCGCCGATGTGGCCAGGAATGTGTTCGGCGGCCCCCACCCTGGTCTATGACTTCTCGGCTCTGGACGATGTCAACACCGACTCCGATTGGGCCGCTCGATGGTCAGAAGTAGCTGTTCCGGTGAGCATCTACTCGGGTGGGAACAGTTCACCCGGGCTTGCCGCCGCGGCCGATCGGCTGGCAGCGGCACTGCCGCGCGCGCAGCGTGGCATCCTGCCGGGCCAGGACCACAATCCGTCGGCTGAGGCTCTGGCCGGCGCAGTGACGCAGCACCTCTCCGAGATCCCTCCTGAGTCCTCGAAGTAGCAGTCAGCACCGTCACTCAAG
Organism: Jatrophihabitans sp.; assembly: GCA_051001975.1. Classification (GTDB taxonomy): domain Bacteria; phylum Actinomycetota; class Actinomycetes; order Mycobacteriales; family Jatrophihabitantaceae; genus DATAEG01. The sequence continues at coordinate 49,943 of JBPCMU010000013.1, read as the reverse complement.
GCCTTTCGTCATCCATGCCGAGCAGACGGCGAGTGCTGCGAAACTGAGGCCGGCAGCGATTGCTGCACTCGTGTCGAGTGCGGCGATCGCTGCACCGCCCACCGCCGAGCCGATGGCGATCCCCGAATTCGCAGCCGACGCGGGAAGCGCAGCAGCGAGGTCCTTCGCTGCGCCGGCCAAACCGATGACCCGGTATTGCAGGGCAGGGCCCATACCGAATGCGAACAGGCCCCACGCCAGGATTGCTAGCAAAACCAGCGTCGGGATCGCTCGCGACGCGTACAGCGCACCCAGTGAGACTGTGAGGCCGACAGTTCCGACCATGCAGGTCCGAGATGAGTTGGCGTCGGCCAAGCGCCCCCCTCCGATTGACCCCACAGCGCTCGCGACCCCGTAAACGAAGAGAAATACGCTGACAGTCGACGCCGAGACACCCGTGACGTTGCGCAGCAGCGGCACGATGTACGTCAGGACTGAACTGACTGCGGCGAAGATGAGCACTACGAGTCCGAGCAATGCGAGCACCTTTGGCGCGAAGGCATCTTTGACATGGCCGGCGGTTCGTTTTGAGGCCTCGAGTGTCGGCAGCATCATCGGAGCTGCGAGCAACACCAGCGCCGTCAGGACGACGACGATTGTGAAGGAGCCCCGCCAGCCGACTGCTTGACCCGCCAGTGTGCCCGCTGGCACACCCACTGTCGCCGCGATCGTGAACCCCGTCAGGATCACGGCAACGGCTCGTCCTCTGCGCTCCGGCGCCACGTGGTCGGCTGCAGCACCGAACGCAGCAGCGACAAACAAGCCCTGGACGGCCCCACCAAATACGCGGGCGCCAAGGAACAGCTGGTAGTTCGGAATGAGGACTGGGGTGAGGTTTGCGAGGAGGTACGCCGCAAGCGCACAGGCCAGTAGCCGCCGCTTCCTGACGCCGAGCGTCAGCACCGTAAGGATAGGCCCCCCGACCGCCAGCCCCACCGCGTTCGCAGTTACAAGTAAACCGGCTGCGGGTACCGAGACTCGAAGGTCGCCGGAGATTAGATTGAGCAGACCGGCCACCAGAAGCTCGCCGCTGCCAACTGCAAAGGTCCCGAGAAACAGCCAAGCGAGCATGATTCTGCTGGTTCGTACGGAGGGTGACCCTCGGCCGCCCGCCATACTCGTCTCCCTCATCTAGGCCCTGGTCGGCCGCGGGCCATCCATATCGGTGTCGCCTCTGGTGCGGCGGGCAGACACTAGCAGGAATCGGAACGGAACCATCCGGTTCGATGTATGGTCATACTCAACGGGAAAGGAGGCGGGTATGGATTGGCAGGAGTGGCATCAGTCCTATCAGGACAATGCCTCGTCGTTTTCGCGACGGCTGGCCATCATTCAGAGTCATATCGACACGTGGCTGGACACGGAGGCTCCTGCTCAGCCAGTTGTGTTGAGTATCTGTGCTGGTGACGGTAGAGACCTACTGCAAGTACTAGCCGACCGCGAAGACCGCGACAGGGTCAGCGGCGTCTTGATCGAATGGGATGGCAGGCTCAGCTCGCAGGCCCAGGATCAGATCGCAGCGGCAGGACTGCATCGCATCGAAGTAAGGTGCTCCGATGCCGGGGCCGTCTCGGCGTATACGGGTGCGCTGCCTGCAGACCTCGTGATCCTGGCCGGTGTGTTCGGGAACATCAGTGACGCTGATGTTCGGAAGGTGATTCGGCAGCTACCTGCCATGTGTCGGCCAGGCGCTCGCGTGATCTGGACTCGGCACCGCAACCCGCCGGATCTGACGGGCGCGATCAGGGGATGGCTTCTTGCCGAGCACTTCGCGGAGAAGTCGTTCACGGCTCCCGAAGACGCCGTGTTCTCAGTCGGGGTTGCCGACTACGTAGGCCCTCCCGTCCCCTGGGATCCACCCAACATCTTGTTCAGTTCAGTTTCATACGGTGACTGCGTGAACGAGCAAAGTACGAACGTGGGTGACCTCACTCTCTCGGTGCCGATGGCGTGCTTCGTCGGCACCGCGGGCACTTCTGACCTGGCAGCAGCGAGACTTCGTAGTCATCGCATTTAGACCGGAAGGATTCACGGATGACCACTCCAACGGGGCGAGCACGCATTAGCTTTCCCGCGATCGAGAAGCGGTATGGGAAGCCAATCAGCTGTTGGATGGAACTCATCGCCACATCACAGCTCGAGGGCTACATGCAGCTCGTCAACTGGCTCAAAACCGAGTACGGAGTGGGCTACGGACACGCGATGGGCCAGCTATCCCAGGGCTTGGCTGCACAACTGCCCGCAGATGCGCCGCGGGTGCGCTGAAGGGCCTATTTTTACTGGTGGAGACGAGGGGAATCGAACCCCTAACCCCCGCCTTGCAAAGGCGGTGCTCTGCCAATTGAGCTACGTCCCCCGGGGGGTGTCAGCTGCGTGCCGCGCCGGCGGTGCTCACCGCTTCGTTCCAGAGCGCCGCATCGGCCGAAGCAGCCTTCTTGCGTCGGCTGATGGCCAGAAGACCGCCGACGGCTGCGCCGAGAATGACCAGCTTCTTCATGACACTCTCCTCATCATCACAGCCGGGGAAACCCGGACGCACCGACGCTACGCGCGTCCTACGCCGTGGGCCTGGGAGGACTTGAACCTCCGGCCTCATCCTTATCAGGGATGCGCTCTAACCAGCTGAGCTACAGGCCCGGGTGTGCAATGGAACTGCGCAAGCCTAGCCGGGCCCGGCACCCGCTCCAAACCGGGTTACCTCGCCGGACGGGGGCCGGGTCAGTCCCGTTCGGAAAGGGTGAGCTCCACGCCGCCGACGAGGTCGGAGCACAGGTTGTAGACGACCGAACCGATCGTCGAGAGCACGATGAAAAGGACGACGTCGATGACGCCGATCACCAGAGCACCACCCAGCACCAGACTCGGGGTGACGACGTCCTTGCTGTTGTCGTTCACCGTCTGCGCAGTCTGGTTGACCTTGTCGAAGACGCCGGTCGCGTCCAGGACGCCGTAGAGCACGCCCACCACGACCAGCCAGACGAAGAAGAGCGCGAAGGACAGCACGCAGGACAGCTTAAGCACCGACCAGACGTCGATGTGCTTGAGCTGCAGGTGTGCTCGTCGTGGCGCGCGTTCACCGGTCCGGCGCGGACCGCGGGATGCGGCAGCGCGTTTCGCCGGGCGAGCGGCGCGGGCACCGCCAGCCGCTCCTGCGACAGCACCGCCGGCCGCCGCAACTGGAGCGCCGGCCGGCATCCCGGACGGCATCGGCGCTGCCATCGGCTCGGCGGCCGGAGCGCCGGGCGTGAGCGCGGCGCGGATTTCGTCGGTGTTCGGCTCCTGGCCGGGCCCCGGGTAGCCGTTCTGGAAGGACGCGACCGGTTGGTGCTGCCCAACCGGCTCAGGTACCCGATAGGAGGCGACACCGTCCTGGCCCGACGAATTCACCGCCGCGGCCGGAGGCTGGCGGTGCGAGCCGGCTGGGCTCTGCTCCCAACCACCGTCGTAGGGCCCCGGGCTGTCAGGGCCGGGCCCCGCGCCGACGGCTGGCAACGTGGTGGTCGTCGCCAGCGGGTCGTGCTCGCGGGACGGATCGGCGCCGCCGTGCCTGGATTCGGTCATCCTTACTCCTGATCGTCCGGCTCGTCGGCGTTGCGGGCGATTGCCATGAGGGTCACGCCCTCGGGCAGATTCATCAGCCGCACGCCCATCGTCTGCCGTTGTGCCCGACGGACCTCGCCGGCACTGGTGCGGATCACACCGCCGTTTGACGTGATCGCGTAGATCTCGTCGTCGGGCCGGACGGCAACGGCGCCGACCAGCCCACCTCGGGTGGAGACGATACGCGCCGTGAGCACGCCCTTCCCGCCTCTCCCTTGTAACGGATACTCCGCGATCGGGGTCCGCTTTGCGAAGCCGCCCTCAGTTGCCACCAAGATCTCGACGCCTTCGACGACGACCTCCATGGCCAGCAACTGGTCATCCCCGGAGAAGCGCATACCGATCACACCGGACGTAGCGCGCCCCATCGGCCGCAGCGTGTCATCGTCCGCCTTAAACCGGATCGACTGCGCCTTGCGGCTCACCAGCACCAGGTCGTCGTCGGCGCTGATCAGCGCCGCGTCGATGAGCTCGTCGCTCTCCCGCAGGTTGATCGCCTGGATTCCACCGGAGCGGTTCGAGTCGTAATCGGTCAGCTTGCTCTTCTTCACCAAGCCCTCGCGGGTGGCAAGCACGAGATAGGGCGCGACGCCGTAGTCCTTGATCGTGATGACCTCGGCGATGCTCTCGTCGGGCTGGAACGCCAACAGGTTGGCGACGTGCTGGCCCCGCGCATTTCGGTTCGCCTCGGGCAGCTCGTACGCCTTCGCGCGGTACACCCGCCCCTTGTTCGTGAAGAACAGGATCCAGTCGTGCGTGGACGTGACGAAAAAGTGGTCGACGAGATCGTCGAGCTTCAGCGACGCGCCTTGCACGCCCTTGCCGCCGCGGCGTTGGGCCCGGTACAGGTCGGTCTTGGTGCGCTTGGCATAGCCGGTACGGGTGATCGTTACGACCACGTCTTCCTTGGCGATGAGGTCTTCCATCGACATGTCGCCATCGTCGGCGATGAGCCGGGTGCGGCGATCGTTGCCGAACTTCTCCACGATCGCGGCGAGCTCGTCGCCGATGATCTGACGCTGCCGACCGGGCTTGGCGAGGATGTCGCTGTAGTCGTCGATCTGCGCGGCGATCTCGTCGTGCTCGTCGAGGATCTTCTGCCGCTCGAGCGCGGCCAGCCGACGCAGCTGCAGATCAAGGATCGCTGTTGCCTGCACCTCGTCGATGTCGAGCAGTCCCATCAAGCCGGACCGGGCCTGCTCGGCCGATGGCGAGTTGCGGATCAAGGCGATGACCGCGTCGAGCTGGTCGAGCGCCTTGAGCAATCCGCGCAACACATGGATGCGCCGCTCGGCCTCGTCCAACAGATACTGCGTGCGCCGGACGATGACCTCGATCTGGTGCTTCACGTACAGCGCGATGACCTGGTCGATGCGCAATGTGCGCGGCACGCCGTCGACGATCGCCAGCATCGTCACACCGAACGTGGTCTGCAACTGGGTGTGCTTGTAGCGGTTGTTCAGCACCACCTTTGCGACGCCGTCGCGCTTCAGGGCGACGACGATGCGCGTCCCGATGCGGTCGGAGGACTCGTCGTTGATGTCGGCGATGCCGGCGACCTTGCCCTCCTTGGCGAGATCCGCGATCGTCTCGACGAGGTTGTCCGGGTTCACCTGATAGGGCAGCTCGGTGACCACCAGGATGGTGCGGCCCTTGTTGTCTTCCTCGACGGTGACGACCGCCCGCATCCGGATCGAACCACGACCGGTGTTGTACGCATCGCGAATGCCATCGCGGCCGACGATCAGGCCGCGGGTCGGGAAGTCCGGACCGGGAATGAGGGTGAGCAGCTCGGCGAGCAACTCCGCCTCGGTGGCGTCCGGGTGCTCCAACGCCCAGTGCACGCCGGCGCTCACCTCGCGCAGGTTGTGCGGCGGGATGTTGGTGGCCATGCCGACGGCGATGCCGCCGCCGCCGTTCACGAGCAGGTTCGGGAACCGCGCCGGGAGCACGTCCGGCTCTCGTGAGCGGCCGTCGTAGTTGTCGGAGAAGTTGACGGTGTTCTTGTCGATGTCGCGCAGCATCTCCATGGCCAGCGGAGTCAGCCGGGCTTCAGTGTTGTGGCTGACGAATCCGTTGGTCAGGAAGGCGTGGTCCGTGGTGTCGACGCGCAGCGAATACACCGGCGTGATGCCGGCCGGAGTCACCTCGGTGACCGGCGCAAACGTGAAGGCCCGCGGGTCACCACCGTCGTCGGCGACGTGCCGCGACGGGTCGGCGCTGTGGATCTCGGTCAGGTCCGGCAGCGTGGGCAGCTCGGGCAGCACCGATGCATTGCGCGCCAGCCGACGGATCAGAACATGCTCACTCGTTAGCTCGCCGGCCAACACCCACACCGGCCGCGGCTGGCCGTGTACCCGGCCCAGCGTCAGCAGCGGGTGGTTGGTCGTGCAGGTGACGCTGTGCTCGCCGGCGCGCACCGTCACGACCGGGTGTGAACCAGAGTGGTGGAAAGCGCTGACGTTCACCGGCTGGCCGTGTCGGCCGATCACCTTGAGGTCGACGTCGGTGGTGCTGTTCTCCGCTACCCCGGGGACGAGTTCGGCGATCGCCACCTCGCCCGCCTCGGTCGCGATCCGGGTGTCCCCGGCGACGCAGTACCGCATCGCGGCGGCCGGATCGTTGCCCGGCGAGCCGAAGTTGCCCTGGCCGTCGATGAGCGGTGCCCGCATGGACCACGGCTGCGCCAACCGCACCAACGTGTCATAGATGGCCGTGTCACCGTGTGGGTGGTAGTTGCCCATCACATCGCCAACGACGCGCGAGCACTTCACGTGGCCGCGGTCGGGCCGGTAGCCCGAGTCGAACATCGCGTACAGGATGCGGCGGTGCACCGGCTTCAGCCCGTCGCGCACGTCGGGTAGCGCCCGGGCCACGATCACGCTCATCGCGTAGTCGAGGAAGCTGCGCTGCATCTCGACCTGGATGTCCACCGGCTCGGTGCGATCCCCGCCGGTCGGCGGCACAGTCACGTCGGTCATCTATCGGTACCTCTCGTGTATGTCGTAGTCCGAAGAGCTCTAGATATCGAGGAAGCGGACGTCCTTGGCGTTGCGGATGATGAAGCCACGCCGTGCTTCCACGTCGTCGCCCATCAACACGCTGAACAGCTCGTCGGCGGTCGCCGCGTCATCGAGGGTGACCTGCAGCAGCACCCGGGTGGCCGGGTCCATGGTGGTTTCCCACAGCTCGGTCGCGTTCATCTCACCGAGGCCCTTGTACCGCTGGATGCCGTCGTCCTTGGGGTGCTTGCGGCCGGCCTCGACGCCGATCTTGATCAGCCCGTCGCGCTCCCGCTCCGAGTAGGCGTAGTCGGGCGCCGTCTTCGGGCCCCACTTGATCTTGTAGAGCGGCGGCTGCGACAGGTAGACGTGCCCGTGCTCGATCAGTGGCCGCATGAACCGGAAAAGCAGCGTGAGCAGCAGCGTAGTGATGTGTTGGCCGTCGACGTCGGCGTCGGCCATCAGCACCACTTTGTGATACCGCAGCTTGGCCAGGTCGAAGTCGTCGTGGATGCCGGTGCCCAGGGCGGTGATCAACGACTGCACCTCGGTGTTCTTCAGCACCCGGTCGATGCGCGCCTTCTCGACGTTGATGATCTTGCCGCGGATCGGCAGGATCGCCTGGTACAGCGAGTCGCGGCCGGATTTCGCCGAACCACCCGCCGAGTCGCCCTCGACGATGTAGAGCTCGCTGCGCTCCGGGTCGGTGGAGCGGCAGTCGGACAACTTGCCGGGCATCCCGACGCCGTCGAGCGCGCCCTTGCGCCGGGCGATCTGGCGAGCCTGCTGCGCGGCCTTGCGAGCTCGCGCCGCCGAACTCGCCTTGGTGACGATGATGCGACCCTCACTCGGGTTGCGCTCGAACCAGTCGGCCAGCCATTCGTTGCATGCCTTTTGCACGAACGACTTCGCCTCGGAGTTGCCGAGCTTGCCCTTCGTCTGACCCTCGAACTGCGGCTCGCCGAGCTTGATCGAGACGATCGCAGCCAGGCCTTCCCGGATATCGTCGCCGGTCAGCTTCTCGTCGCCCTTGAGGATCTTCTTGTCCGTCGCCCACTTGTTCACCACGGTGGTCAGCGCAGAGCGGAATCCCTCTTCGTGGGTGCCGCCCTCGATCGTGTTGATCGTGTTGGCGAAGGTGTGCACGCTCTCGGAGTACGTGTCATTCCACTGCATCGCGATCTCGAGGGAGAGCTTGCGCTCCCTGTCCTCTTCGGTGAAGTAGATGACCGACTTGTGGATCGGTGATTTGCTGGCATTCAGGTGCGTGACGAAGTCGGCGATTCCGTTCGCATAGCAGTACGTGATCTCCCGTCCGGCGGTCGGTGAGGCAATCTCGTCCGAACCGTCTGCAACCTGTGCGGGGCGCTCGTCGCGCAGCACGATGGTCAGGCCCCGGTTGAGGAAGGCGTACTCCTGGTAGCGACGGGTGATCGTCTCCCACGAGTACTCGACGGTCTCGAAGATCGAGTCGTCGGCCCAGAAGGTGACGGTGGTGCCCGTTCGAGTCGTCTTCTCGCCCCGCTTCAGCGGCTCAGCCGGCTTCTGGTCGACGTAGGGCTGGCTCCAGTGATAGCCGTCCCGGTCGATGTCCACCTCGAGGCGCTTGCTCAGCGCGTTTACCACCGAAACGCCGACACCGTGCAGACCGCCGGAGACGGCGTAGGAGTCGCTGTTGAACTTCCCTCCGGCGTGCAGCATGGTGAGAATGACCTCGACGGCAGGCTTCTTCTGCTGTGCGTGCATCGCCACCGGCATGCCGCGGCCGTTGTCCACGACGCGAACGCCGCCGTCGGCGAGCAGGGTTACCTCGATCCGGTCACAGAACCCCTCCAACGCCTCGTCCACGGCGTTGTCGACGACCTCGGTGATGAGATGGTGCAGGCCACGGGCCGACGTCGACCCGATGTACATGCCGGGCCGCTTGCGCACCGCCTCCAGTCCCTCGAGAACGGTGATCGACTCTGCCCCGTAAGCCTTCGGCTTCGCCACAGGCACATCCCTTCATCCGCTGCCCGCCGGTGTTCGGCCGGTCCAGCTAGCTCACACATACGAATCGGCGCGGAGACTGGTGCTCACGCGCTCCGCGCCGATGCAACCTCTCCAGTCTAGTCCCTGACGGCACGTAGAGGGGCCGCGCAACACGGCTGTGGACGACGCAGAGTGACGGGCAGTGGCGGGGCGGAGTCCCGGTACTGGTGTGACTCGCTAGGCCGGCCATTCGAGGCGCTCAGCGGCGCCGACCACACCGGCTCAGTACCGGTCGCATCACCGCAAAACGGTCAGCCGTAGGTGTCCCGGGGGCCACGGGCGCCAGGAATGGTCCGGTAGCCGTGCCGCCAGGTCGGGCCGGCCGGACCGCTGACAATCACTCGCTTGACCACGCCCGGGCCGAGTTGCGCGGTCAGGCGTGCCACCAATCGGCTGCTGAGGATTCTGATCTGGGTCGCCCAGGCGGTCGACTGGGCGCTGACCCGCAGTTCACCCTCGCGCAACGACTCCGGCTGTGAGTGGGCGGCGATCTCATCCCCGACCAGCGCCGCCCAGTCGGTGAAGATGCGCGCCTCGGTGAGGGGCCGCTGCCAGCCCATTTCGGCAAGCATCCCGCCGAGTACGGTCCCGGCGGCCTGCGGGTCGCGGAGGTCCGCGCCCGGCCCGGAGTACCCGGACCGTCCGGCGCTCAGGTTGGCCGAGCGGTTCATCCGGCGCTTGCGCGCCGACCGGGTCTCCGTCGATCGGCGCGCTGTCGAGCCCACCTGCGCTCCGGCCAACGCCTGCCGAGCCAAATCGATCCCGCTCGCCGGCTCCGCGCCCTCATGGCCTTCGTTCAGGTCGTCCGATTCCGGCTCGGCCTCCGGCTCGTCATAGTCGCCTTCGTTGGCATTGCCGGGGGCCCGGCGTGGCGGTCGGCTCACGGCCGGGCCGACCGTAGGTCCAGGTCCGGGCCGCAGCGACGCCTGCGGAGCTGCGGAAATGTCGTGGGAATGTCACAGCACACGGCGCACCTCCTGGTCGTCGACGTCGAAGCGTGCTCCGAGCAGCGCCTCGGGTACATCTTCGGCCACCGCGGCGGTGATGAGAACCTGCTCGGCGTGTCCGGCCACCTCGGCGAGGCGCGCCCGGCGTGACCCGTCGAGTTCGGCGAAGACATCATCGAGGATCAGGATCGGCTCGGCGCCATCGGCGCACAGCACGTCGTAGCCGCCGAGGCGCAGTGCCAATGCTGCCGACCACGATTCGCCATGGCTGGCATATCCGCGCACCGGCAGCTCACCGAGCCGAAGCTCCAGATCGTCGCGGTGTGGCCCGACCAACGTCACGCCGCGGTCCACCTCCTGCGGGCGCAACCGGGCCAGCTCCGACAGCAGCGCTGCGGACAGCACCGAGACGTCCGTCTCGCCGGCGTCGACGGCCGGCAGGGTGCTGGCGTAGCGCAGCGTGAGCGGTGCGGAGGTGGGCGCGACCTGGGCGTATGCAGCCGCAGCGGGATCACGCAGGGTGGCCACCAGATCGATGCGAGCGGCCAGCAAGGCACCGCCGTGCTCGGCGAGATGTTCGTCCCAGACGTCGAGGGTGCGCAGGTCGTTGCCGCCCCCGGATCGCCGACTGTGCCCGGCGCTCTTCAACAGCGCGACGCGTTGGCGCAACACCTTGTCGTAGTCGGCTCGCACCCCGGCCAGCCGCGGCGTGCGCTGCACCAGGAGGTCGTCGAGGAACCGTCGCCGTTCGCCGGGGTCGCCGCGGACGATGGCGAGATCCTCCGGCGCGAACAGCACGGTCCGCACTGCACCGAGGATGTCTCGGGCCCGGCCGAAGGAGCCTCGGTTCAGCCGCGCCCGGTTCGCCTTCCCCGCCGTGAGCTCGACCTCGACCACCAGTTCTCGGCCGGCGGACACGACGGCTGCGGCGATGATCGCTTGTGCTGCGCCGCTGCGGATCAGCGCCGCGTCACCGGAGACACGGTGGCTGCCCAGCGTCGCGAGATAGCCGATGGCTTCGACAAGGTTGGTCTTGCCCTGGCCGTTCGGTCCGACCAGGACGCACGGACCCGGCTCCAGGGCAAGCTCCACGCGCCGCCAGCTACGGAAGTCGGCAAGCGTCAGGTGACGGACGTACACGGTTGAACTGCGGCGATCGGTCGGTGCCGGCGCTGATCAGGCGGTGGCCGGTGCCTCGTTCGACCCCGTCGCTTCGACCGGGTGCCCGCCGAACTGGTTGCGCAGCGCGGCAACCATCTTCATCGACGGGGAATCGTCCTGACGGGAGGCGAATCGGGCGAACAGTGCTGCGGTGATGACCGGCAGTGGTACCGCGTTGTCAATCGCCGCCTCGACCGTCCAGCGTCCTTCACCGGAGTCCTGCGCGTAGCCCTTGAGCTTGCTCAGACCCGGGTCCTCGCGCAGCGCCTTGACCGCGAGGTCGAGCAGCCACGAACGGATGACCGTGCCTTCGCGCCAGGAATCCATCGTGTCGGTGACGTTCTGCACCAGCGGGGTCGCGGCCATCAGCTCGTAACCCTCGGCGTAGGCCTGCATGATCCCGTACTCGATGCCGTTGTGGACCATCTTGACGAAGTGCCCGGCGCCGACCTCACCCGCGTGTACGTAGCCGGAATCGCCTTCGGGCTTGAGCGCGTCGAAGATCGGCTGAACCTTGGCGACGTTCTCGTCGGAGCCGCCGGACATCAGGCCGTAGCCGTTCTGCAGCCCCCACACCCCGCCGGAGACTCCGCAGTCGACGAAGCCGACGCCCTTCTTGTCGAGCTCGCCGGCGTGCCGCTGGTCGTCGGTGTACTTGCTGTTGCCCCCGTCGATGACGATGTCGCCCTCAGAGAGCAGCTCGCCCAGCTTGGCGATCGTCTCGTCGGTCGGCGCGCCGGCCGGCACCATCACCCAGACCGCGCGGGGCGCGGTGAGCGCGGTGGCCAACTCTTCGAGTGAGGCGACGTCGCGCTTGGAATCCGGGGATCGGTCGTAGCCGACCACGGTATGCCCGGCATTGCGCAGCCGCTGGGCCATGTTGCCGCCCATTTTGCCCAGTCCGATGAGTCCGATTTCCACGCTGTCCTCCGATGCCGACACCCGATGCGACAGACCTACGCTACCGCCGCCGGATGAACGTCATCACGCGCCGTCAAACCGGGCCTATCCGGGGAGGCGAACCGGCTGGATCAGGTACGTGTACGCACCTGCGCCTTCACCGGCCGGGCGCAGCACGACCGGCTTCGAACCGGATGTGAACAACATCCGCGTCGTGCCGGCGTCCAGTGCCGACAACCCGTCGAGCAGGAACGACGGGTTGAACGCCGACGTGAGGTCGGCACCGTCGAACGATGCCTCGAGCTGCTCCTCGGCCCGACCCTCGTCCTCGCCGCCGGCGGACAGTGCCACCGACCCTTCGGTGAAGTCCATCCGCACCGAGGTGCCTCGGTCGGCAACCAGCGACACCCGCTTGACCGCCTCGACGAGAGCTGGGGTGTCGATCTCGGCCGTCATCGCGAACTCGTTCGGCAGCAACGACCGGTACGGCGGGAACTGCGCGTCGAGCAGCCGGGTGGTGGTGCGCCGGCCGGTGCCGGAGAAGCCGATCAGCCCCTCGCCGACCCCGCTGCTGGACAGCGCGATCGTGACGTCCTCACCGCTGACCAGGCTCTTTGCCGCATCCGCCAGCGTTCGGGCCGGGACCAGCACCTGAACGTTTTCCGCGCTCGGGTCGGCCGGGTGCCAGGTCAGCTCGCGCACGGCCAGCCGGTAACGGTCGGTGGCCGCGAGGGTGAGCCGCTCGCCGTCGATCTCCATCCGCACACCGGTGAGCATCGGCAGGGTGTCGTCCCGGCCGGCGGCGACCGCGACCTGCGCGACCGCCTGGGCGAACACCGAGCTGGAGACGGTGCCGGCTGTCGTGGGCATGGCCGGCAGCCGTGGGTAGTCCTCGATCGGCATCGTCGGCAGCGTGAACCGGGCCGAACCACAACTGATCGTCACCCGCGAGCCTTCGGTTGCCAGGTCGACGGGATGCGCCGGGAGGGCCCGGGTGATGTCGGCGAGAAGGCGGCCGGAGACGAGCACCTGACCAGGTTCGGAGACGTTGACGTCGACATCGGCCTGCGCGGAAACCTCGTAGTCGAACGTCGACACCGACAGCGACGTGTCGCCGGCGACCAGCATCACGCCGGCCAGCACAGGGACGGTGGGTCGAGCCGGCAGGCTGCGTGCCGCCCAGGCGACGGCGTCGGCGAACGCATCACGTTCGACTCGGAACTTCATCTGTGTCTCCTTCGCCGCCGACCGGTGTGGCCGCCGACTCATCGCTCTGGTGGGACTGGACAGTATGCCCACCACAGGCAGCGCGGCGGGAGAGTGTGGTTCTTGAATTCCTGTAGAGATCCTTGCAGTAGTCATCTTCACCGGTGTGGATACTGTGGGAAACGGCGATTCGGCCAGGTCGGCGGCGTGTCGGGTTGTGGACGAGCGGTGGACGCAACTGGGTCTGGATCGTGTAATTCGGTGGACGGTTCACCCGCGTGCAGTGTCATCCCCATGGACTGTGCGTTAACCCACAGTTACATCCACAGGCCCCTGCACAGGTGTGGATCCGTTACCGGGGGATTTAAGCCTCGCTCGTCGGAGCGGGATGACACGATCAATTCATGCCGACCGAGATCAACGTTCCGGGCCTTGTTCTGATCGACCACGAGCTTCGGGTGCCGTTGGATCATGCCCGCCCGGACGGTGAGCAGATCACCGTGTTCGCCCGGGAGGTCGCCGAGCGCGACGGCCGGGACCGACCGTTCCTGGTGTTCCTCGAGGGCGGCCCGGGCTCGGAGGCGCCGCGGCCGACCCGGTTCCCGACCTCGCCGGGCTGGTTGGACCGGGCGTTGGTCGACCATCGCGTGTTGATGCTGGATCAGCGTGGAACCGGGCGATCGACACCGGTCGGCCGGTTGCCAGGGATGTCCGCGTCGGCCCAGGCCGCCTATCTGCAGCACTTCCGGGCGGACTCGATCGTCCGGGACGCCGAACTCGTCCGAGAGGCGCTGGGTGTCGACCGGTGGAGCGTGCTCGGCCAGTCCTTCGGCGGGTTCTGCGTGCTCACCTATCTGTCGATCGCGCCGCAGTCACTACGACGCGCACTGTTCACCGGCGGGCTGCCGCCGATCGGTGCAGACGTCGACGAGGCGTACCGGCGGACCTACGCTACGATGCGCGGCCGCAACGAGGGGTACTACGCGCGCTACCTCGATCGGGACCGGGTCCGGGAACTGCATGTCCGGCTCGGGGTGGATCCGATCCCCCTGCCGGGCGGTGACTTGCTCACGTCGCGCCGCTTCCGCCAGATCGGGATGAGCCTCGGCATGAGTGACGGAGCCGCGCAGTTGCGGTCGATCGTCGAACTGGACCCGGAGTCGCCGCTGTTCGCTCATCTCGTGGACGCGGCTCTGCCGTTCGCGGCCCATCCGATCTACGCCGCGATCCATGAGGCTTGTTACGCCGACGGGGTGGTCACCGCCTGGTCGGCGCAGCGCGTGCTGCCCGAGGACTACGCCAGCGACCCGACTCTGTTCACCGGTGAGCACGTCTTCCCGTGGATGTTCGCCGAGTACGGCGCGCTGCAGCCACTGGCCGAGGCCGCGGAACTATTGGCGCAGGTGCAGTGGCCGCGGCTCTACGACGCGGAGGTGCTGCGCGCCAATGATGTCCCTGCAGCAGCCGCGATCTACGCCCGCGACGCGTACGTCGACAGGGAGTTGTCAGAACGGACGGCCGGCCAGGTTCGCGGGTTGCGGCCCTGGCTGACCAACGAATACGAGCACAACGGGCTGCGCGCCGACGGTGCCCACATTCTCGATCGGCTACTCAAACTCTCCGACGGCGACGCCTGAACTACGCCAGCGAAGCCGGCGCCGTGAGCAAGGCCCTGCCGACCGTAGGTCCAGGCAGGTGCGTTCGGCTGAGCTTGCGAAGCCGGCGCCATAGGAATTGGCCATTAAGCCCGCGCACGGGCTTTGATGCGGCTGGTGAGTTCGGTGACCTGGTTGTAGACCGAGAGCCGTTCGGCCATCTGCAACCTGATCTTGCGCTCCGCGTGCATCACCGTCGTGTGATCGCGGCCGCCGAAGGTCTGGCCGATCTTCGGCAGGGACAGGTCGGTCAGTTCGCGGCAGAGGTACATCGCGATCTGCCGAGCGGTCGTGAGCACTCGGCTGCGTGAACTGCCGGTCAAGTCGTCCAAAGAGACCGAGAAGTACTCCGCAGTGACGGCCATGATGATGGCCGCGGTGATCTCCGGACGGTCCGACTCCCCGATCAGGTCTTTGAGCACCATCTCGGCGAGCTTCACATCGACGGCCTGCTTGTTGAGGCTGGCGAAGGCGGTGACCCGGATCAGCGCACCTTCGAGTTCCCGCACGTTGCTCTGGATCTTCTCGGCGATGTACTGCAGCACCTCCGGCGGCGGGTTCAGCCCGTCCTGTGCGGCCTTCTTGCGCAGAATCGCGATGCGGGTCTCGAGGTCGGGCGCGAGCACGTCAGTGATCAAGCCCCACTCGAAGCGGGTACGCAGTCGGTCCTCCAACGTGGACAGTTGCCGCGGCGGGCGGTCCGAGCTGATGACGATCTGCTTGTTCGCGTTGTGCAGCGTGTTGAACGTGTGGAAGAACTCCTCCTGGGTGCGCTCGGCGCGCTCCAGGAACTGGATGTCGTCGATGAGCAGTAGATCGATCTCGCGGTAGCGGGACTGGAACGCGTGCATCTTGTCGTCCCGCAGCGAGTTGATGAAGTCGTTGGTGAATTCCTCGCTGCTGACGTAACGCACCCGCAGGCCTGGGAACAGTTGCTGGGCGTAGTGCCCGATGGCGTGCAGCAGATGCGTCTTGCCCAGTCCGGAGTCGCCGTAGATGAACAGCGGGCTGTAAGCCTTCGCCGGCTGCTCCGCGACCGCGACCGCGGCAGCGTGGCTGAACCGATTGCTCGAGCCGATGACGAACGTGTCGAAGGTGTAGCGGGGGTTGAGCCGGGCGTCGGAGGCGGCCAGCACCGATCCGTGCTTGATCGCGTGCCTTCCGGCTCGGCCGTCGGGCAACCCCGACCAGCCGCCCGGGCCCACATAGCCGTGCGATTCGGCCCCGTCGTCCTGGCCGTCTGGGTCGTACCTGCTCTCGTCGACCCGGTCGGCTTGGGTGAAGGGGGGCTCGACGGACTCGTCCGGCGGCTGCACCGTCACCGCGACCTGGATGTCCCGGCCCAGCTCCTCGGTCAGCGCTGCCGAGATCATCGGGCGCAGCGAGTTCTCTAGGTATTCCTTGGCGAAGTCGTGCGGGGCTGCCAGCAGCGCGGTGTCCTCTACCAGTCCGACCGGGCGGGTCAGCCCGAGCCAGGCGCGATGCTGGGGTCGTACCGTCTGGTCGTCGAACCGACTGACGACACGGTGCCAGACGTCTGCGAGATCCTGGGATTCAGCCATCCTGCCCTGATTCCTTCCCGCGCCTATCGCCTGCGTCGTTCCGCCTGGCTACACCGAGGCTCCCGGCCAGCAATCAGTAGACAGCTGCCAGCGGTCGTCCACAGAGTTATCCACAACTTGTGGATCAAATACGGCGGACCGAACCGAGCCGACCGGCCAACCGGACGTTTCGGGGCAGAATCACCGGTCCGACGTCGTGATGCTGGTCGGACCTACGGTGGACCGAGGCCAAAACCTAACAGCGCCCAGCCGTTATCCACAATGCTGGCTGGGCGCGTCGGGAACCACTGAGACGCGGGTTTGACCGCGCTACCCGGCGGTCCGTACCGTAGACGGGTCCTGGGTCGAACGCGGCCCGCCGCTCGACCGCCCACAGGCCCGGTGCGCATCGGCGCTTCGACCGGCCACCTGAAGCATCGTCATTTCTTGGAGTCGTCACCGTGAGCAAGCGGACCTTCCAGCCGAACAACCGCCGCCGGTCGAAGACCCACGGGTTCCGGCTGCGCATGCGGACCCGTGCCGGCCGCGGCATCCTCGCTGCCCGTCGTCGTAAGGGCCGCAGCGAGCTGTCGGCCTGACGCCGGCAACCGCCATGGTGCCGGCGGCGCATCGGATGCGCTCCTCCCAGGAGTTTTCCCGAGTGATCCGGCACGGCCGGGTCACCGGGCGCCGAGCCCTCGTGCTGCACTTCGCTGGCCCGACCGTGGCTCAGCCTGGGCCGGTCACCGTCGGCCTTATCGTCGGTCGGGCAGTCGGCGGAAGCGTCGTGCGCCATCGAGTGTCGCGCCGGCTGCGTGCCCAACTTGCCGAACGGATCCCACAGTTACCGCCCGGCGCAGCCCTGGTGATCCGCGCCAAACCCTCCGCCGCCGAGCTCGGTTCCGCGGAGCTCGGTCGGCAACTCGACTCCGGGCTGGCCGCACTGACCCGATCCACCGCAGACCGAGCATCCCGATGACGCAGCCTCGATCCCGGTCGGTGGGCGCCCGAGCAATGCTCGCCGTGATCGGCGGCTACCGGAACTACCTCAGCCCGGCGCTTCCGCCGTCGTGTCGGTACACCCCGAGTTGCAGCGCCTACGCCGCTGAAGCGGTCGGCCGCTTCGGCGCGCTGCGCGGCGGCTGGCTGGCCTTCCGCCGCATCATGCGTTGCCATCCGTTCCACCGTGGTGGGCACGATCCTGTCCCAGATCTCGTTGATCAGAGCGTGATCGGCAGATCGGCCCGAGCAGGGGCAGTACGGTCAACTGCCGAACCGACGAGCTACCCGGCAGCGCGTCCGCCGCGTTCGCGACCGGCTGCATAGGAGACCGCCCACAGTGCTGAACTTCCTCTATACCGCTGTCTCATGGGTTCTGCTGCGCTGGCACCAGCTACTCAGCGCCATCGGGATGGACACGAACAGCGGGCTGACGTGGGCGCTGTCCATCGTGCTGCTGGTCATCACGGCCCGGCTGTTGCTGTTCCGCTTCTTCATCAAGCAGATCCACTATCAGCGGCATATGCAGGAACTGCAGCCACAGATCCAGAAGCTGCGCGCCAAGTACAAGAACGATCGACGGCAACTGCAGCAGGAAATGATGAAGCTGCAACAGGATCAGGGGTTCAACCCGCTGTCTGGTTGCCTGCCGATGCTGCTGCAGTTCCCGATCTTCATCTCGCTGTTCCACGTGTTGCGCCACGTTGCCAACTCCGCGCACCGAACCGACACCTATCACCTGACGCTGTACGGCTTCTCCCGATCCGAGACGCTCAGTGCAGCAAAGGCGAAACTCTTCGACGCTCCGTTGGCCACGTCGTTCCACGACGCCGCGGACAAGATCACCAGTCTGGGTGGCAGCCTCGGTGCCAGCCGCTCGGTCACCATCTTCTTGGTGATTGTGAGTTCGGCAGCCACGTTCATCACCCAGCGTCAGGTGATGAAGAACGCCACTACGACGCCAGAAGGCACCGCCGCCACGATTCAAAAGGCGATGCTCTACTTCATCCCGGTTTCGGTTCTGTTCTCCGGTTTCATCTTCCCGCTGGGTGTGTTGATCTACTGGTTCACCAGCAACCTGTGGACGATGCTGCAGCAGTTCTACATCTACAAGTACCACCCGCACGTGCCTGCCAATGCGGTCGCCGCGGCGGCCCCCACTTCGGCGGGTACGGCGTCCAAGCCCGCGCCGGGGGCCAAACCGATGCGCAATTTGCGCGCAAACGGTGACTCCGCCGCTACGGGTGGAAAACCCTCGTCCAATGGCAGCTCCACTAGCAGCGCCAACGGGAGTGCCAACGGTTCGGCTGTGCCCCGCCCGGGCGCCCGGCCAGCCAACCGGCGCCCTGCGCAGAATCGCAAGAAACGGCGCTGATCCCACACTTCCGCCCGGCTTGGTCGGGCGGACCGCTCCCGTGCGCATGCGGCACGGATGAACTGAAAGGAACGCGGTGAGCAGCGAAGACACGACCGCGGTAGACGCCCCGATCGACGAGGCAGTGATCGACGAGGCAGTGATCGACGATGAAGTGGCGGATGACCCCGGCACAGGTCAGGAGCGCCTGGTCCATGAGGGCGACATCGCCGCCGATTACCTCGAGCAGTTTCTCGACATCATCGACTTCGACGGCGACATCGACCTGGATGTCGAGAACGACCGGGCCATCGTGGCTGTCGTGGGCGACGACCTTTCCGGCCTGGTCGGTGCGAACGGCGCCACGCTCGACGCTCTGCAGGAACTGGTCCGGCTGGCCGTCCAGCAGCAGACCGGCGTACGCAGCCGATTGATGCTCGACGTCGGCGGGCACCGCCAGGAGCGGCGCGCGCAGCTCACGGAGTTGGCGGAGTCGACCGCATCGACGGTCAAGGAGAACGGTGAGCCGGCCCGGCTGGCGCCGATGAATCCCTTCGAGCGGAAGGTGGTGCACGATGCCATCGCGGGTATCGACGGGGTGCGCAGCGAGTCCGAGGGCGAAGAGCCGCAGCGGCGAGTAGTCGTCCACCCAGAGGGCTAGCCAGTGCCGCCCGGCTCGGCGCCGGACGCGGCCGACTCCGTGGTCGGACCAGAAGGGGTGGATCGGATAGCTGCCGAGTCCCTCTTCAGGGACCGGCTGCCGATCGCCGAACGGTATGCCGCGCTGCTGGTCGGCCCTGGGGTCGAGCGCGGACTGATCGGACCGCGGGAGGCACCCGGCATCTGGAGCCGACACTTGTTGAATTGCGCGGTTGTCGCGGAACTGCTCCCGCAGGATGCACACGCGGTCGATGTCGGCAGCGGCGCCGGCCTACCCGGTCTGGTGCTGGCCTGCGTCCGTCCAGATGTGACAATCGACCTCGTCGAGCCACTGCTGCGCCGTGCCGAATTTTTAACGGAGGCAGTCGACGCGCTCGCTCTTACCGATCAGGTGAGCGTCGTCCGTGGACGGGCCGAGGACTTCCAGGTGCGCGATCGCGTTGGACCGGCTCGGTGGGTGACGGCGCGAGCCGTAGCTCCACTCGATCGGCTCGCCGGGTGGTGCTTGCCGCTGTTGGCGCGCGGTGGTGACTTGCTCGCGATCAAGGGCGTCCGGGCAGATATCGAGGTCGAGCAGCATCGCGTCACGGTGGCACGGTTGGGCGGTCGGATCGATCGGATCGCACAGTGTGGGACCGGTATGGTCGAGCTACCCACCCGAGTGGTTGTGATCCGACGGACGGCAGGGTCACCGGGAAAAGGACGTCATGACTGATCCTGTGCCGCCAGAAGCGACTGATGGGGCCGATGTTTCACGTGAAACACGGCCTGGCCTGCCTGTCTTCGAGGACCATGTTTCACGTGAAACATCACCGACACCGGACACGCCGATCGCACGTGAAGCAGCCGCAGCCGTCCACGTGATGAACGTACGCAACGAAGCCTGGCCCCGCCCGCCGCATCGTCGGGTGATGACAGTGGCGAACCAGAAAGGCGGAGTCGGTAAGACCACTACTGCGGTGAACATCGCAGCCGCCCTGGCGCTGCACGGTCTGCGAGTTGTGGTCATCGACCTGGACCCGCAAGGAAACGCGAGCACCGCGTTGGGCGTCGACCACTCCGTCGGCACCCCGTCGATCTATGACGCGCTGCTCGGCGGTCGGCCACTGGACGAGTTGACCGCTCCCGTCTCGATTGCGTCGACGCTGCGGTGCATCCCGGCCACCATCGACCTGGCCGGCTCGGAGATCGAGTTGACCTCCCAGGTCGCTCGAGAGTTCCGACTACAGCGTGCGGTGGAGGCATTCGGGCAGGACGTTGACTACATCCTGATCGACTGCCCGCCATCACTCGGGCTGCTCACGTTGAACGCGCTGGTGGCTGCCCGTGAGGTACTCATCCCGATCCAGTGTGAGTACTACGCGCTGGAGGGCTTAGCTCAACTCCTCAGCACCATCGACCTGGTTCGCGCTCACCTGAACCCGCAGATCGCGGTAAGTACGGTGCTGCTCACCATGTACGACGCGCGCACCCGCCTGGCCGACCAGGTCGCCGACGAGGTACGCAACCATTTCGGCGATCTCGTCATCGAGTCGGTAATCCCCCGCAATGTGCGCGTGTCTGAAGCGCCGGGCTTCGGCCAGACGGTTATCACCTACGACGCCGGCTCCCGCGGCGCGATCGGCTACCTGGAGGCAGCCCGGGAGATCGCTCAGCGTGGTGCCGCGGGGACCGGTCCGGGCCAGGAGAAGGAGACATCGTGACGTCCAGACGACGCGGCGGCCTCGGTCGCGGGCTCGGCGCGCTCATCCCGACGGCGGCATCGCCGGGGGAGTCGCAGGACGCCACGCCGCAGCACGACGAGGCGGAGCACTCGCCGACACAGACGGTGACCGGCAGCGACGCCTCGGTCGGGTTGCAGGAAACGCCTGGCGCCCGATTCAGCGAGATCCCGGTCGAACAGATCACGGCGAACCCGAAGCAACCACGCACCGTATTCGACGAGGACGCGCTCACCGAACTGACCCACTCGGTGCGCGAATTCGGCGTGCTGCAGCCGATCGTGGTGCGGCCGGTCGGCGCGAACTACGAACTGGTGATGGGCGAACGGCGGCTACGTGCGGCCACTGCTGCCGGTCTCTCCGCGATCCCGGCGATCGTGCGCGACACCGCCGACGAGGCATTGTTGCGTGATGCCTTGCTGGAGAACATTCACCGCGCCCAGCTGAACCCGTTGGAAGAAGCCGCGGCCTACCAACAGCTGCTTGAGGAATTCGGCGTCACCCATGACGAGCTGGCCGGACGGATCGGGCGCAGCCGCTCGCATGTCAGCAACACCATCCGGCTGATGAACCTCTCGGTGCCGGTACAACGTAGGGTCGCGGCCGGGGTGCTGTCAGCCGGGCACGCCCGCGCCCTGCTTGCCTTACCGAGCGCGGACGATCAGGACGAACTGGCGGGCCGGATCGTCGCTGAGGGCTTGTCCGTGCGTGCCACCGAGGAGCTGGTGACAGTCGCGGTCACCAACGGCGGGCTGAACAAGCCGGCAACGCGCCGTAGCCCAGGTCGACGGTTCGTCGCGCCGGCCGCTGCGGACCTGGCCGAGAAGCTGTCGGACACCTTCGATACCAGGGTTAAAGTAGACATTGGGAAACGAAAGGGGCGTATTGTTGTCGAGTTCGCCACCATCGACGACCTTGAGCGCATCGTCGGGTTGATGGCGCCGACTGTGGCGCGGGGCCTGCCTCGCCCGCCGGAGCAACCGACCGGCTGAGTCGGCCCCACGCCGCGTTGCCCCGATGCAAGCACTCGTGGCAATCGAATTCACCGCCAGGCGTCGCCGTACTTGCCGACCGACAGCACCTGGTCCAGTCCGCGCCGACCGCGGCGCAGGGAAGGCGACCTCACGTCCGTGGCCGGGTAGCCGACGCTGACCACGCCGACCGGGACCAGCCCGATAGGAACGCCGAACTGCTCACGGACGGCCGCGTGATGCTCCGGTGGAACTCCGAAGAAGCAACCGGCCAGGCCTTCGTCGACCGCGCCGAGCAGCATGAGCAATGACGCCATCCCGGTGTCGATGTGCCAGTAGGGAACGGGCCACCGCGTCTCGTCCAGATCGGTCCAGCCCTTGTCCGGCTCGGCATACCGGGTCAGGTACGCCTCGCGGTCGGACAAGGCGATGACCAGCACCGGTGCGCTGCGCATGCCGGCCAACCAGGAGTCGTCGTCGGCCGGATCGCCGTCCGAGGTCGTCGTTGCCCAGTACGCGGCGAGGTCGGCGGGGCGCTCCAGCACGAGGAAGTGCCAACCCTGCGAGAACCCTGCGGACGGTGCATGCGTCGCGTAGGAAAGCAACCGCTCCAGCACCTCCCGGGGTACCGGCCGGTCGGTCTGGTAGGCGCGGACCATCCGGCGTCGTCTGACGACTTCGGCGAACTCCACGGTTGCGTTCCCCCTCTGGTGGTGGACGGTTGGCAAGGTCTCGTCAACCCGCTCGGCTGCTCTGCCAGACTTGCCCTGTGCTGCTCACCCAATCACGCAAGCTCGCCGACGTCTGCTACGACATCCGCGGACCGGTGCTCGAGGAGGCAAAGCGCCTCGAGGAGTCCGGCCACAAGATCACTAAGCTGAACATCGGCAACCCGGCGCCATTCGGCTTCGACGCGCCCGCGGAGATCCTCGTCGACGTCATCCGCAACCTGCCGGCATCAGAGGGTTACTCGGATTCGCAGGGGCTGCTCTCGGCGCGCACCGCGGTAGTGCAGCACTACCAATCGCGAGGACTGGACATCACCTCGCCCGACGACATCTGGTTGGGCAACGGGGTCAGCGAGCTCATCCAACTGTCCCTGCAGGCGATGCTCGACAACGGCGACGAGGTGCTGATTCCCGCGCCGGACTACCCGCTCTGGACCGCGTCGACCTGCCTTGCCGGCGGGACCCCGGTGCACTACCTCTGCGATGAGTCGGCCGACTGGCTGCCGGACCTCACCGACCTCGCCGCGAAGATAACCCCGCGCACCAAGGCGATCGTCGTCATCAACCCGAACAACCCGACCGGTGCGGTGTACCCCAATCACGTGTTGCGCGTGATCGCCGACCTCGCGGCGCGTCACGGGCTGGTCGTCCTGGCTGACGAGATCTACGACAAGATCCTCTACGACGATGCGACGCACACCCCGTTCTCGATCATTGCGCCGGACGTTTTCACCCTTACCTATAACGGGTTGTCGAAGGCGTATCGGCTGGCCGGCTTCCGGGCGGCGTGGATGATGGTCACCGGCCCGCGCGCACATGCGACCAGCTATCTCGAGGGCATCAGCATCCTGGCGAACATGCGGTTGTGCGCCAATGTGCCTGCGCAGCATGCGATTCAGACAGCGCTCGGCGGCCGGCAGAGCATCAACGACTTCGTGCTGCCGGGTGGTCGGTTGCTCGAGCAACGCGACGCCGCGCTCGCTGCGCTGCGTGCCATCCCCGGCGTCAGTTGCGTGACCCCGAAGGGTGCGCTGTACGCGTTCCCGAAGATCGACCTCGAGCGGTATCCGATCGTCGACGATCAGCAGTTCGTACTCGAGTTGCTACGCCAGCAACATGTTTTGCTGGTTCAGGGAACGGGATTCAACTGGCCGAAGCCGGATCATCTGCGGATCGTGACTCTGCCTCGTGCCGACGATCTCACCGACGCGATCGGGCGGCTCGGGACCTTCCTCGCCGGGTACTTGCAGGGCTAGCCTGGCTGGGCGCACCCCGTACTCGAGAAGATCTGCCCCGGAGTCCTTCCTATGTCCCGTCGCCTAGTCAGCGTCACGCTGGACAATCTCGGCGACGTCTCCTACCGCTGCCGCCGCTGCGTGTTCTGGGAACTCGAACCGGCTGCCGCCGAACGTGCGCAGGCCACTGGCGACACCGAGATCGAGAAGGAAGCCTGGGTCTCCGGCGTGCTATTGGAGTGGGGAAGTTGCGGGTACGTCCTCTACGTCGATGGTGTCGCGGCCGGCCATGTGCTGTTCGCTCCGCCCGCGATGGTCCCCCGGTCGGTCGCGTTTCCGACCTCTCCGGTGAGCTCGGACGCGGCGCTGCTGATGTCCGCGTCCGTCCGGCCGGAGTTCGCCGGGCAGGGATTCGGCCGGATGCTGGTGCAGGGCGTTGCGCGGGACATGGTGAAGCGCGGGATCAAGGCGGTCGAGGCGTTCGGTACGGCTCGTCCGACCGGCCCGGACGAGCCCGCCAGAGGGTGCCTGCTACCTGTCGACTTCCTGCTCTCTGTCGGCTTCAAGACCGTCCGGCCGCATCCGCGGGTCCCCCGGCTGCGCCTGGAACTGCGCACCACGTTGTCGTGGAAGGAAGACGTCGAGTACGCGATCGAGCGGTTGCTGGCCACGATCACCCCGACGCCCAGCCCCGCCTGAGCGACACGAGCGCGCGATCCACAGTCTGAAAGCAGGACGACTGCATGCCCGCCGACCGTAAGCTCAAGCGGGCATCCGCAGCACGCCGGTGGGCGGGTCGCTCTCCTTCGGCAGGTAGAGGCGTTGCACGGCCACCAGGATCGCCTCGGCCACCACGTCGCGGAAGGCCGGATCGAGCAGCTTGGCCCGGTCCGCGGGCGAGGTGAGGTAGCCGATCTCGACCCAGACGGCCGGCATGCTGGTCAGCCTGAGCAACTCCCAGGTCTTGCCGTGGGTGCGAGTGTCCAGCAGGCGGGTGCGGGCCACGATCTCCCGCTGGACCAGGTCGGCCAGCCGCTCGCCGAGCGTCGAGTGCGATTCGCCCGCGCCGTAGTAGTAGGTGGCCACGCCATTGGCCCGCTGCGACGGTGACGCATCCAGGTGCAGGCTGATCACCAGGTCGGCTCGCTGGGTGTTCGCAAAGCGGGCCCGGTCCTCGTAGCTAGCTGTGTTGGTCGGGCCGCGGGTGAGCCAGGACGTCACGCCGACCGCGGTGAGACGGCCCTCCAGCCGGGTCGCCAGATCCCACATCAGGTCTGCTTCGGTCATCCCGTTGAGGTGCAGGCCAACGTCGTCCCCGCCGCGGGCGGGATCGATGACGACTCGGCGACCGAACAGGTTCGGCCCGGCGTCGGCGACGGCGAGCATGTCGCGCAGCAGTTGTGGGCGGCCGCCGATCACTCGTCGCTTGAGCTGGGCGAGGGAGCGCAGGCAGGCGGGCCCGCAGACGCCGTCGGCCACCAGGCCGAGGTCGCGTTGGAAGCTGCGCAGCGCCTGCTCGGTGACCAGTCCGAAGGATCCGTCGGCGCGGCCCACCGGGTAGCCGATCTCCAGCAGTTGGGTCTGCAGCGCGGCGACGTCGTCGCCGACCTGCGGTGCCGCCGGATTGTGCAGCAGCACCCGGTCGCCGAGTTGCCAACGGGCAGCGGTCAAGGCCCGGTAGGTCTCGATGCCGACCTGACCGTCGGCGGCCAAGCCACGGCGCTGCTGAAACGAGCGAACTGCCAGTTCGCAGTCCACGTCGAAGCTCTCGGCTCGGCCGGAGTCGGTGTTGTCCAGCAACCCGAGGCCGGCCATGACCGACCTGATCTCGGCGACGGCGGAGCCACTCGAGCCGCGTCGCAGGAGGTCCATGGGCCGGGTGCCGTCCTCGCAGTCAGGGGGACGCCGGGCGGGAGCGAAGTCACCGCGTCGACATTGACCGGCCCATTGTGCCCTACTGGCCTGGGCGGACTGGAGCACCCGCGTGTCGCGCGCCGAGTCCCGGGGTTGGCGCTGCGGGACGCAATAGGCCCGACCGGTTGGCAGCCGGCGCTGGTCGTGCAGCGCGGCCTGGCCGGTCGGGCCTGGCGGTGGTTCTGATGTGTGGCGAGGATCAGCCGATGTAGTCGGCGAGGTCAGCCAGCAGAGCGGCCTTCGGTTTCGCGCCGACGATCGACTTCACGACCTTGCCGCCGGAGAAGACGCTCATCGTCGGGATCGACATGATCTGGTAATTGCTGGCGATCTGCGGGTTCTCGTCAATGTTCACCTTGGCGATGGTGATCTTCTCGGGGTACTCCGCAGCGATCTCCTCGAGGATCGGGCCGACCTTGCGGCACGGTCCACACCACTCGGCCCAGAAGTCGACGAGCACCGGGCCATCGGCGCCGAGTACGTCGACGTCGAAGCTGGCGTCGGTGACCTTCTTGGTGTTCTCACTCACAGGGTTCTCCTCGCTTGCTTGCGTTGACATCAGGTGTAACCACAGGTGGGCCCGGCGGATTCCCTCCCGCCTTGCGGGTCACGCAGTGGCGGGTGACTCGAGAGCGGCCAGGAATCGTTCGGCATCCAGTGCGGCCTGGCATCCGGTGCCGGCCGCGGTGATGGCCTGACGGTAGACGTGATCGACGACATCGCCGGCCGCGAAGACGCCCGGGATGTTGGTCCGCGTCGAGGTGCCCTCGGTGCGGATGTAGCCGTCGTCGTCCAAGTCGATCTGGCCCTTGACCAACTCGCTGCGCGGGTCGTGGCCGATGGCGATGAACAGGCCGCCGATCGGCAGCTCGGACTCGGCGCCGGTCTGGGTGTCGCGGATGGTGATCGCGTTGACGGTCGGCTCTCCGCTCAGGCCCACGACCTCGCTGTTCCACTTGAACTCGATCTTCTCGTTCGCCTCGGCGCGGTCGACCATGATCTTGCTGGCGCGCAGCGCGTCGCGGCGGTGGATGACGGTCACCTTCTGGGCAAACCGGGTGAGGAAGGTGGCTTCCTCCATCGCGGTGTCGCCGCCGCCGACGACGGCGATGTCCTGACCTTTGAAGAAGAAGCCGTCACAGGTCGCGCACCACGAGACGCCGCGGCCGGAGAGTTCCTCCTCGCGCGGGACGCCGAGCTTCTTGTACGCCGAGCCCATCGCCAGGATGACCGTGTCCGCGGTGAACTCACCGGAGTGGGTGCGGACCACCTTCACGTCCTCGCCCAGTTCCAGGCCGGTGACGTCGTCGGTGCGCAGATCAGCGCCGAAGCGCTCAGCCTGGGTGCGAATCTGGTCCATCAGGTCCGGGCCCATGATCCCCTCGGGGAAGCCCGGAAAGTTCTCCACCTCGGTGGTCGTCATCAGCGCGCCGCCGTACTGACTGCCCTCGAAGACGAGCGGCTTGAGGTCGGCGCGTGCGGTGTAGAGCGCAGCGGTGTATCCGGCGGGGCCGGACCCCACGATGATGACGTTGTGGTGATTGGTACCGGCGTCGATGTTCTGGTGACGCGATTCCTCGCTCACGCGATGCTCCCATCCAATAAGTACTGCGCTCGCTCGAACGATCCTAGGGCGGCGGCTATTCCGGCGCGCGCTGTGCTCGCGGTGGGGCTCTCAGCGACGTAGCGAGCCGACGATTTCCTGAAGTTCGGTGACCTTCAGGGCTCGCGCCGCGAAGACATAGACGGCGCCGCCGATCAACGAACCGCCGAGCACCGCTGGCAGCGCGCCGCCGCGTCCGGTGCCGATCGCGTGCTGGCTGGCCAGCACGATGACGTAGGCGACCACAGCGCCGGCCGCAGCGGCGCCGGCCACTCGGGCCACCGTCCGGGCCACCTCGGTGAAGCCGAGGAAGCCGAATCGGCCGGTCAACATCCGGTGCCCGACGATGGCGCCGACCAGGTAGGAGGTCGAAGTGGCCACCGACAGGGATTCGATGACGTGCCGGCCGTCCAGCACCTGTGAGGCGATCAGCACTATCACTACCTTGGTGATGATCATGAAGACGTTGATCATGGTTGGGCTGCGGGCGTCGCGGGTGGCGTAGAAGACGCGCATCTGCAGCATCACCAGGGCGAACGGCAGCAGGCCGAACGAGCCCATGGCCAGCACGATGCCGATATGCCGGGCGTCGCTGAGGTCGGTGCGGCCATAGAAGAACAGCACCGTTGTCAGGGATGGACCGAGCACGATCAGCCCGGCGGTCACCGGCAGTAGGCCGACAGCCGAGAGCCGGGCGCCGAGGGAGAGATCGGCCACCACGCCGGCGGTGTCGCCACGCGCGGCGGAGCGGCTCATCCGCGGCATCAGCACGGTGAGCAGTGAGACGCCGAGGATTCCATAGGGCACCTGGAACAGCAGGTCCGCGTAGGCGAACGTGGTCGGACCACCCTGGTAATTGTTTGCGACCCGGGTGACGATGTAGAGCCCGACCTGGCTGATGGCGACGTAGCCGAGCACCCAGCCGGCCAGCTGGCGGACCTCGGCCATCCGGCCGGTGTCGTGTTGCGCGGCGTGCCACCGCCAACGCCACCGGAAGCCGATCCGGCGCAGGAACGGCACCAGGAACACAGCCTGCAGCGCGATGCCCAGGGTGGTACCGATGCCGAGCACCAGGATCTGCGTGGTGGTGATGGTCGTGGTGGTCAGTTCCTTTGGTCCCGGCACCAGCGCGAACACGCCGATCGTGGCGATGGTGACGAGGTTGTTCAGCACCGGGGCCCAGGCGGGAGCGCCGTACACCCCGCGGGTGTTGAGGATCGCGGTGAACATTGCGCCGAGCCCGTAGAAGAAGATCTCCGGGAGAAGCAGCGTGGCGAAGATGCTGGTCAGCTCACGCTGGTCGTGGTTGCCGCCGTAGGCCCAGGCCAGCAGTGGCGCGGCGAACACGGCCACCAGAGTGGCAGCGCCGAGAGAGGCGACGGCGACCGACAGCAGCCGCTGGGTGTACGCGGTGCCCTTGTCCGGGTCGTGTTCCTGGGCGTGCACCACCAACGGGATGATCACGCTGGACAGCACACCGCCGAGCAACAGCTCGTACACCATGTTGGGCAGCGCGTTGGCGATGTTGTAGGCATCGGCAACCCGCGAGGTGGTCACGCCGAGGGCGGCGGCTAGTGCCACGCTTCGTAGGAAGCCGGTGATCCGGCTGGCCAGGCTGGCGATCGCCATCGTCCGACTGCTGGACAGCAGGCTGCGATCGGCCCTGCCGCCGACCGAGGCACCGGTAGTCGTGGCGGCCGGAGCGGGTGTGTCGAGAGGCGCGGGCGCGTCGGGCGATGGCTGGTCGGTGACCAGAGGACCCGCAGCATCCGTCGCGGGCGTCGCGGCATCCGGCGTGGACGGCGCATCGGGAATCGCGACCGGGGCGACATGCGCAGCGGGGCGGTGCCGGCGTGGCCCGGAGTAGGTCGTCGCGCCCCAGACCTCAGCGCTGTTCCTGGCCAGGTGCCCGGGAGTGCCGAGCTCCAGATCGTCCGACGAAGGGGCGGCCGGTTCGGCAACCTGGGTCTGCGCGGGCGTCGCGCCGCGGTAGATGGCCGGCTCGCTCCAGTCCGTGGACGGGAAGATCCATGGATGCTGGTCCGGCCCGGTCACGTCGCCGGCGCGATCGTCGGCACCGGCCGCTTGCGTCGCCGGGCGCGCACTCGGCGCAGCAGGCGGATGAGGATGGCCAGCACCAGAATCGCGAAAGCGATGCCGGTGATCCAGAGCGCCAGCGTGCCGAATGCGTTGCTGCGCACCTTCAACGGGACGGCCCGCCCGAGCGCGCCACCGCTGGGCGTCTCCAGTTGCACGGTGATGCGGAACCGGCCGGTGCGCTCGACATGGGCCGGCACCTTGATGGTGATGCGGGTCGGATTGCCGTCGCGGGCCGCCGGGATCGTCTGCGCGCCGTGCGGTGCCGCGCTGAACCCCTGCACTCCGAGCGCCGGGGTGACCCGGATCCGGATCCGGACCGGGCGGGCCAGCGAGTTCTCCACCGTGATGTAGAGGGGTGCGTCGCTGGAAGCCAGCGTGTATTGGGAGTTCGGCGGCTGGACGAGTCGGATACCGGCGCGCAGCCGGTTGATTCCGGCGGTGATGGTGCCCACGTAGGCGGTGCCGCCTACCGGGTCGGCGCGCCACGCACTCGACTGAGCGCGCTGGATCGCCGGTCCGTAGCCTGCCAGCAGGATCGCGGCGTCGTCGCTGGCGAGGCAACCCCGGAAGCTGTCCTCGGCCGCGGTCACTGCTGCGACCTTGCGCATCCTTGCTCCGGCAGCGGCGTTCACAGCGGCTGGCTTGAGCGACCCGTGATCAACTGGCTCGACGGTGGCCAGTGCCTGCGCTGGAGTGATCGACTTGGCCCACGCCTCCTGGCTGGACGAGTTGATCACTGCCGCAGCCTGCGTCGGCTGCACGTCCACCGATCGTGGCGGGACGAGTACGGCGTAATGCGACTGATCCGGCTGCCCCGCGGCTCGCACGGCCAACTGGGCGAGCAGCGTGGTCAGCGGCTGATTTCGATTGGCCGCGCCCGCGCTGGACAGTGCCTTCGTGACGCTGGCCTCCATCCCGGTGTCGGTGACCAGTGCATGCGCGTTGCCGCCCGCGGATGGCAAGGGCGCCAGCGCGTTCGGCGCGAGTGACTGCCCGGTGCCGCTGGCCAGCACGCTGTCCTTCAGGATCACCAGAGACGAGCCGTTCGCGACGACGGAGTCGAGGCCACGGTCGGTGAGCGTCTCGCCGACCGGCCAGGAAACGGTGCTGCTCTGCTGGCCGAGCACCTTGACGACCCGGGCGGCGACCTGCGGGTCCAGCGACGGGGACCAGGACAGTCCGGTGTTCACCACTGCGTCGACGTCCGGATCGGCATACCCGGTCAGTGAAATATCCTCCCGCGGGGCGAGCGTCTTGAGCCGGTCCAGCCAGGCTTGTGCGGCAGGCCCGCCGGTGCCTTTCGTGGTGCCGGCCGAGGTGCGCACCGTGTATCCCTTGGCCATCACCGACAGCGCGTCGATCAGTTCCGGGTCCACGACGAGACTCACTCGGATGCTGTTCGGCAGCAGCTCGATCGTCTTCAGTGCCCGGTCCAGTCGACCGCCCGTACTGACCGAGGTGGCCAGATCGTCGTCGGTGAACACCGACGGGGAGACGTCGCGGTGCGGCCGGTCGATGAGTGGCCAGACCCAGCTCACCCGCACCGGCGCCGGCTTGCTCTGGAACGATGGGATGAAGGTGCGTGCCGAACTGCGCAACTGACTTCCGTCGCTGCTCGAGGTCGCCGCGGCCACGACGTCGACCGCGTACACACCGGTTTGGCACAGGCAGAGGCCGGATGGATCGGGCAGCGTGGTCAGCTTTCTGGTGACGCTCTGCCCCGGGGCCAACGTGGCGACCACATCGGTCTGCTCGACCGGCGGCTCCCAGATGTCGCCGAGGGATTTGCCGGCGACTGCGTCCTGCAACAAGTCCGCGTGGACGATCGGGTGACTGCGCTCCAAATGCAGTACGGCGTTGTCGAGTGGCTCCGAACCGGTGTTGGTGATCTGTGCGGTGAACACGATCGGGTCGGTCGACGGCGTTGGATCAGGCAGGCGAGGGGTCACCCGGAGCAGAGTCACGGTGATCGGCGAGGTGGGCGCTGCGGTTCGGGTCGGCGCCTTCGCCTCGGGCCGGGCCGCGGCACTCGCCATCCCGACCAGGCAGAAGGCGGCGACCATCAGCAGCGCGACCAACCCGGAGACCAGCGGTTCGCGCCGGACTCCGGGGCTGCGCGAGCTCACCGGATCACGCCGTCTCGGCGAGCAGCCGGCCGGCGGTCTCGACCAGCCCGCGTTCGTCCGGGTAGGCGAGCCGCGACGAGATGTCCGGCAGTGGCACCCAGGCCACCTCGGTCACTTCGATGTCAGCGTCACTTAGTGCGCCGCCGGTGGCCCGCAGCAGGAAATGGTGCACCGTCTTGTGGATGCGCCGGCCCTCCGCGACGAACCAGAAGTCGATGGTGCCGAGGGTGGCCAGGATCTCGCCCTCGATACCGGTCTCCTCGGCGACCTCCCGGATCGCGGCCATCTCGGCGGTCTCGCCGTCCTCCAGATGGCCCTTTGGCAGCGACCAGAGCAACCGGCCGCGGCGGTCTTGCTTGCCGATCAGCGCGCCCCGCGGGACCGACCCGGACAGGTCCACGACCAGCCCGCCGGCGCTGGTCTCGTCGACCCGGCGCAGCCCGTTGCGACGCCGCTGCGGCGAGCGGGCGCCAACCTTTCGGCGACGGGACGGGGACTGACCGGGCATGGCACCGATGTTAATGCCCACCGGTTGGGTGTCCTGTTCTATCGGTCCGGCCCTGGCGCGTCATCGCCACGCACCGGCGTCGGTACGCTGATGGGCCGATGACGACCCCGGCTGATCTGATCCCCATCCCCCCGTCCGTGGCCGCGCTGGGCGAGCGGTTTGCCGCCGCCGGCCACCAGCTTCATCTGGTGGGGGGCAGTGTCCGGGATGCCCTGCTGGGCCGACCCGGCGAGGACATCGACCTGACCACGGATGCGCATCCGGACGAGGCGTTGAAGCTCATCACCCCGCCGGCCTCGGCCACCTGGACGATGGGCATCGAGTTCGGCACCGTCGGCGCGGAGATCGACGGCATCCGGGTGGAAGTGACCACCTACCGCGCCGACCGCTACGACCGGGTGTCGCGCAATCCGGCCGTCGCTTTCGGCACCTCTTTGGAGGAGGATCTGGGCCGGCGCGATTTCACCATGAACGCGATGGCGCTCTCGGTGCCCGATCGGGAGTTCAGCGACCCGTTCGGCGGGCTGGCCGACCTGGCCCGCGGCACGTTGCAGACGCCCGGTGCTCCGGAGGAGTCGTTCGCAGACGATCCATTACGGATGCTGCGCGCGGCCCGGTTCGTCGCTCAGCTCAACGGCGCGGAGAACGTCGCAGGGCTGCACCTGGAGCCGGAGGTGCACGCGGCGATCGTCGCGATGGCGCCGCAGTTGGAACGAATTACCGCCGAGCGGGTGCAGGCCGAGCTCACCAAGTTGCTGCTCGCCGATTGCCCGAGGCGTGGCCTGGAGTTGCTCACCGAGACGGGCATGGCGGCAGTCATCTTTCCCGAGCTGCCGGCCCTGCGGATGGCTGCCGACGAACACGGCCAGCACAAGGACGTCTACGCGCACACTCTGCAAGTGCTGGACCAGGCCATCGATCTCGAGGCGGAGGGCGGCGGCGAGGTGCCCGACCTAACGCTGCGCTGGGCCGCGTTGCTGCACGACGTCGGCAAGCCGGACACTCGCCGCTTCGAGCCGGGCGGGAGAGTCAGCTTCCACCACCACGAGGTCGTCGGTGCCCGGATGGCCCGGGCGCGGCTGAAGGCGCTGAAGTATCCGAAGCAACTCATCGAGGACGTCGGCCGACTGGTCTACCTGCACTTGCGCTTCTACGGCTACGGCGAGGGCGAGTGGACCGATTCGGCAGTACGCCGTTACGTGACCGACGCGGGCGACCTGCTGACCAGACTGAACAAGTTGGTCCGCTCCGACGTGACGACCCGCAACCGGCGCAAGGCGCAGACGCTGGCCTTCGCCTACCGCAATCTGGAGTCGCGCATCGCGCAACTGCGCGAGCAGGAGGAACTCGATGCGATCCGCCCTGATCTCGACGGCACCGAGATCATGACGATCCTCGCGTTGCCGCCTGGTCCGGCGATCGGCAAGGCCTACCGGTTCCTGCTCGAACTGCGGATGGAGCGCGGGCCGCTCGGACGCGACGCCGCGGCTGCGGAGCTCACTGCATGGGCGCGGCGGGAAGGTCTGTCCGAAGGCCACTGAGTTCGGAGTTGCGCCGGGTCAGGTAGCCGATCCCGATCACCGCGTACCCGACGCCGATCAGCACGACCGCGACGGCCGACTTGCCGGTATCTGGCAGCAGCAGCGCCGTCACCACCGCTGCGGACACGAAGGTGATGTTGAACATCGTGTCGTACAGAGAGAAGACCCGGCCCCGGAACTCGTCGTCGACGCCGCCCTGCACCACGGTGTCGACGGAGATCTTCACCGCCTGCGCGACGTAGCCGAGGATCACGGCCGCGGTCAGCAGCGGCAACATCTTGAACGGCAGCCCGAGCGTGATCTGAGTGACCGACGCGATCAGCAGCAGGATGCCGGGGTAGCGGACCAGCCCGATGCGGCGGGTGATCGTCGGGGTGGCGACGGCGGCCAGGCCGGCGCCAATGCCGATACCGACCACCGCCTGGCCGACGCCGGGGAGTCCGGCCCGCAGGATGCCGTCGTCGCGGAAGTAATTGCGGTAGAGCAGCAGCGTGCTGACCGTCGTGATCCCGTAGCAGAACCGGTGTAACCCGATGGCCGCCAGTGCCAGCGCGACCGGCCGCCGGGACCGGATGTGCTGCGCGCCGGCGACCAGTCCGCGGTACACCTCCAGCGCGGTCTCCCGAGCTGCCACCGCCGTGGCGTCCGGACCCAGGGCCTTCTTCGCGAACCGGGTCGCCGCGAGCCCGGCGAGGGCATAAGGCAGCGCCGCGAAGATCGCGATGACGCCGTACCCGACGTTGCCGCCGCTCGGATCGAAGATGGCGCGCACCCCGATCGCGGCCGCACCACCGATGGTGGCCGCGATGCCCCCGCTGGTCGTCGAAAGGGCGTTGCTGCCGACCAGAGCACTCGCGTCGACCACGTGCGGCAACCCGGCCGAGAGCGCGGAGAGGACGAAGCGGTTGACCGAGATGACGACCAGGGCGCTGGCGTAGAAGGCCACGCCGTTGAGACCGGCGATCACCTCGACAGCCAGCCCGATCACCAGCACGGCGCGGATGAGGTTGGCGAAGAGCAGGGTGCGCTGCCGGTGCCACCGGTCGATGAAGACCCCGGCGAACGGTCCGACGAACGAATAGGGCAACAGCACGACGGCAAATCCGGCCGCGACGTCGGCGGCGTGTGTCTGCCGCTCCGGGTTGAACAGCACGGCCCCGGCGAGGGAGGCTTGGAACACCCCGTCACCGAACTGACCGGCCAACCGGATCACGAACAGCTTGCGGAATCCGGGGAATCGCAGCGGCAGGGTCGCCTTGCTGTCTGCTGCAACGGTCACGCGGGCAACCTACGCCCGGCTGTTGAGTGGTCATCCAGTCTGGAGGAGCGCCGCGCGTGCCGACCGTCGAATCCCGAACCGCATTGTTCGGTCGCCGCCGAATAGTGTTGGGGCCACAATGGTGGCATGCCCGTCGCCGACGACCTTGCCGGGACCGCGACGCTGTTCGCGGACCGGACCCGAGCCGCGTTCTGCCTCGCGCTGATGGACGGCCGGGCCTGGACCGTCGGCGAGCTCGGCGCCACCGCCGGCGTGGCCCGGTCCACCGCGTCGGAACAGGTCGACACCCTGCTGCGCGGCGGGGTGGTAGCCGAGGAGCGGTCGGGTCGGCACCGCTACGTCCGGCTCGCTGGCCCGGATGTCGCCGCGCTGGTCGAGTCGCTGGCCGGGCGCACCCCGTCGACCGTGCCGCAGTCCTCACTGCGCACTGTCACCAAGCATGCTGCGTTGGCCCGGGCCCGAACCTGCTATGACCACCTCGCCGGGTCGCTCGGGGTATCGGTAACCGACGGCTTGATCGCGCGTGGCGTGATCGCCACGCACGGTGGCTGGTCGTTGACGGCGAAGGGGCTGCGCTGGTTCGCTGATGTCGGAGTCGACGCGGACGCACTCGCGACGTCGCGCCGGGTGACGGTGCGGCCGTGCCTGGACTGGACCGAGCGCCGTGACCACCTCGGCGGTGCGGCGGGCGCGGCACTGTGTTCCCGGTTCGTCGAGGCCGGCTGGGTGCGGCGGATCGGCACCGATCGCGCGATACAGGTCACCGGTGACGGCGAGCGTGCCCTCACCGGCATGCTTAACCTGCAGTGGAGTTAGTCGTGGCGACCACTCACCCGGCAAGATGAGGGTGTGCCCGGGACGTCAGGTCAGTCGCTCGCAGCCGGTCGGATGCTGCTCGCGCTGCCGTCACTGACCGATCCCAACTTCGCCCGCGGCGTGGTTTACCTGCTGGAGCACGACCCGGACGGCGGCAGCACCGGCGTCGTGGTCAACCGCCCGACGCACACGCCGGTCGGTCAGGTGCTACCTGCCTGGCAGGGCACCATGACTGATCCCGACGTGGTGTTCCGCGGTGGTCCGGTGCAGCAGAACGGCGCGCTCTGCCTGGCCCGGGTGCCGGCGCCGGACGACCTCATCCCGACCGGCGGGATCCGGGCCAGTCGACACGGTGTCGGGTTGGTCGATCTGGACTGGGACACCGCAGACGTTGTCGCCGCCGCGCAGCAGTTGCGCGTCTTCGCCGGGTACGCGGGCTGGTCGCCCGGGCAGCTGGAGTCCGAGATTGCCCGCAACGACTGGTACGTGGTCAACGGCGATGCAGCCGAGGTGTTCAGCGCCGAACCGGATGATCTGTGGAAGCGGCTGTGGAAGCGCCAGCCGTTCCCCGCGTCGCTGCTCGCGACTTACCCGGCCGACCCCACGCTCAACTGACCGGCCTGGCTCGGACGAAGGATTGCGATCGCCGGAGAACACAGCGAAGGCCGGCCCGTGACAGGCCGGCCTTCGTCTGTGTTGGTGCGCTACTGCTCGATCAGCGCTCGATGTCCCCGGCGATGAACTTGGCGACCGCGTCGCGGGCCTCGTCGTCGCTGTACTGCTCCGGCGGGCTCTTCATGAAGTAGCTCGACGCGGACAGGATCGGGCCGCCGATGCCGCGGTCCTTGGCGATCTTCGCCGCTCGTACTGCGTCGATGATGACGCCGGCCGAGTTCGGCGAGTCGTGCACCTCGAGCTTGTACTCGAGGTTCAGCGGTGTGTCGCCGAAGGAGCGACCCTCGAGCCGGACGTAGGCCCACTTGCGGTCGTCCAGCCACGGCACGTGATCCGACGGACCGATGTGTACGTCCGCACCACGCATCTCGTGCGGGATCTGGCTGGTGACCGACTGCGTCTTGGAGATCTTCTTCGACTCCAGGCGCTTGCGCTCCAACATGTTCTTGAAGTCCATGTTGCCGCCGAAGTTCAGCTGGTAGGTGCGCAGCAACTCGACGCCGCGGTCCTCGAACAGCTTCGCCAGCACCCGGTGGGTGATAGTCGCGCCGACCTGGCTCTTGATGTCGTCACCGATGATCGGCACCCCGGCGTCAGTGAACTTCTGCGCCCACTCCGGGTTGCTGGCGATGAAGACGGGCAGCGCGTTGACGAAGGCGACGCCCGCGTCGATGGCGCACTGCGCGTAGAACTTGTCGGCAACCTCGGAGCCAACCGGCAGGTAGGAAACCAGCACATCGACCTTGGCGTCCTTGAGTGCCTGCACCACGTCGACCGGCTCTTCGTCGGACTCGTCGATGATGTCGGTGTAGTACTCGCCGAGTCCGTCGAGGGTGTGCCCACGCAGGACGGTCACACCGGTGGGCGGCACGTCGCAGATCTTGATGGTGTTGTTCTCGCTGGCGACGATCGCCTCGGCGAGATCCTGGCCCACCTTCTTGCCGTCGACGTCGAACGCGGCGACGAACTTGACGTCGCTGACGTGGTACGGGCCGAACTGGACGTGCATGAGTCCGGGCACCCGCACGGACGGGTCAGCGTCGGCGTAGTAGTGCACGCCCTGGATCAGCGACGATGCGCAGTTGCCGACGCCGACGATGGCGACGCGGATGTCATTGCTCGTCGGCTGGTCGCCATTTGAGGTATGCGAACCCATGGGTCCTCCTTCGTGAGGTGGTCTGACTGAGTCAGGTGGTGGAATCGGTCGGGCCTGCCGACCGTTCGTTGTCGATCTCGTTGTCGATCAACTCGGACAGCCACCGCACTTCACGGTTGACCGACTCGAGGCCGTGCTCCTGCAGTTGCAGGGTGTAGCTGTCGAGGCGCTGCCGGGTGGTGGCCAGCGACCTGGCCATCCCGTCCCGTTGCTCCTCCACGCGGCGGCGTCGACCCTCCAGGATCCGCAGCCGGATGTCCGACCGGGTCTGGGCGAAGAACGCCAACCGTGCCCCGAAGCCCTCCTCGTCGAAGGCAGCCGGGCCGACCTGCTCGAGCAGTTCGGCCAAGTGCTCCTTGCCTTCTGCGGTGAGCCGGTAGACGCGCTTGCCCCGTCGGGAGCGTGCGCCGGCCGGCACCGCGCCCTCCTCCGGCGCTTCCTCGGTAATCCACCCGGCCTCGGCGAGCTTGCGCAGCGTCGGGTAGAGCGAGCCGTAGGAGAACGCCCGGAGGGTGCCGAGCAGGCTGGATAGTCGCTTGCGCAGCTCGTACCCGTGCATGGGGCTCTCGTTGAGCAGCCCCAGGACGGCGATTTCCAGCAACGCAGTCGACCTTCCTGTTCCGGAACTCCGGTAGTGATGTACCGCCGCGATATGACTTCGCGATGTATCAGCACGATACATCAGCGCGCTAGACCGCCGCCACCGGATCCGCTCCGAAGGCCCTCCCCCGCGTCGCATGCCGGGCGTAATCTCGTGCGGGTGCTGGCCCGTCGGGATGTCGTGGACTACGCGTTGCAGCGCCGCGCTGCCCTCTACGACCTGCGCACCGGCCGTCGCTCGGCCTGGGATCTGTGCGACGCGCACCCACACCTCAAACTCGCCGCCCGCCACTACGGCCAGCCGACGTCGGCCGCCTGCCCGGTGTGCAAGGACCTCGGTATGACGGAGGTGCACTTCGTGTACGGCGAGGAACTGCGCACGGTGGCCGGCCAGGCGAAGTCGCCGGGCGAGCTGGCCCGGATGAGCGACCGCTACGAGCGCTTCGCCGTGTACGCCGTCGAGGTGTGCACCGAATGCGGTTGGAACCACCTGGTCAGGTCCTTCACCTTGGGCAACCGCGGTCTGTCTACCGCCGCGGAAGGCTGATCCAGGCTGAGCCTGCAGTGAGCGAGGCTGGCGCGCCTGAAGACGACCGCGCACTCTCGATTGCAGCATTGAGACGATCCGGAGCGATTCAGCTCGCTTCCCGTCGCTCATATCGTCGTCAATCCCGGGATGCCACACCGCGCACCCGGTCCGTCCGTGAAGGAGTCGTCGCCGCGTGTCCCAGAGCCCCAGGAAGCCCGTCGGGGAGGGCCGTCGTCGCGCCGCGAGCACGAGCCAGCCAGGCTGGTGGCGGCGCCGGCGCACCAAGAAGAAGCAGCGCCTCGCCGCGATGAGCCGGCGGCGCCGGGTCTGGCGTCGCATCGCGCTGGCCGGGACGTGGCTGCTCGGGCTGACTGCCGTACTGATGGTTGTCGCGGTGACCCTCTTCTACACGCTGACGCGCGTTCCGGAGCCGGGCGATCTGCAGGTCGCCCAGGTGGCCACCGTCACCTACTCCAACGGTCAGGTGATGGCCAAGCTCGGCTCGGTCAACCGCATCAACGTCCCGCTGGCGAAGGTGCCCGAGTCGGTGCGCTGGGCGGTCATCGCAGCGGAGGACCGCGGCTTCTACTCCGAGAGCGGTGTTTCCATCAAGGGGACGCTGCGCGCCGCGGTCAATGACGTGACCGGCGGTGACACCCAGGGCGGCTCCGGCATCACCCAGCAGTACGTCAAGAACGCCTACCTGAACTCCGAGCGCACGCTGACCCGCAAGCTCAAGGAACTGGCGATCGCGGTGAAGCTCGACCGGCACTACTCGAAGGACCAGATTCTCGAGTGGTACCTGAACACCATCTACTTCGGCCGCGGTGCGTACGGCATCGAGGCTGCCTCCGAGGCGTACTTCAAGACCAGCGTCGACAAGCTCACCGTCAGCCAGGGCGCGATGCTCGCCGGGTTGATCCAGGCGCCGAGCTACTACGACCCGGCTACCGCGAAGGTCGCTGCAGAACAGCGCTGGAACTACGTCCTCGACGGGATGGTCAGTATCCACCATCTCGACCCGGCGACCCGGGCCAAGGAGGTCTTCCCAGCGACGGTGAAGGCGACCGCGACCCAACTGGGTGCGACCGGTCCGGAAGGCCTGATCGTCACCCAGGTCAAGGCCGAACTCGAGAAGGACGGGATCAGCGAGGCGCAGCTGAACACTCAGGGCCTGAAGATCCAGACCACCATCGACCAGAGCGCGCAGCGTGACGCGGAGTCCTCGATCAAGTCGGTCTACGGCAAGCTCACCGCACAGCAGAAGAAGGACAAGCTGCGCGAGGCGATGGTCTCGGTCAACCCGAAGACCGGTGGCGTGCTGGCCTACTACGGCGGCAGCGACCCGACCGGTTACGACTACGCGCAGGCATGGCGCGCCCCGGGCTCATCGTTCAAGCCGTTCACGCTGGCTGCGGTGCTGCAGGCCAACCTGGCCGGCGCCAAGCCCGCCTACTCGCTGAACTCGCTGGTGGACGGCAGCCAGCCGGCCAAACTGCCGGGCCTGCCGCCGATCGTCAATGACCCGGGCGACGCCGGATTCAGCCATGTGGTGAGCATCCAGCAGGCAATGACGGTGTCGCTGAACACCGCGTTCGCCCGGCTCGCGCAGGGCGTCGGCCCGGCGAAGGTCGCGGCCGCCGCGCACACTGCCGGCATCCCACTGACCATGACCCGCTCCGCGGGCGTCGATGCGGGCACGAAGACGCTGCAGCTGAACGGCACCACCAACGCGTCGATCGGCTACGGCAGCTACCGGGTCCGCCCGATCGACCAAGCGTCGGCGATGGCGACCTTCGCCAATGGCGGCATCGAGCACGACAGCTACTTCGTGCAGAAGGTCACCGACGCCAATGGCAAGGTGCTCTACGAGCACAAGGACAACGGCAAGCGGGTGTTCGACGCGAAGATCGCCAACGACGTCGCGGTCAGCATGAAGGACGTCGCTTCCTGGTCGAACGATCCGTTGAACGGTGGGCGGCCGTCGGGGGCGAAGACCGGGACCGTCGGCCTGACCGGCGCCAACGACGGCAACAGCGACGCATGGATGGTCGGTTTCACCCCGCAGGCCAGCACCGCGGTGTGGACCGGCAACGACCAGACCTCGGTTCCGGTGGTGAACAAGGACGGCGTCGCGCTGTACGGGTCGAACATGCCCGGTCAGGCGTGGAAGCTGTTCATGGACACCTATCTCGGCGGCAAGGCGGTGCTGCCGCTGCCGACGAAGGCGCAGATCACCAACGGGTCCAACCAGTCGAGCAGCAACTCGCCGAGCAAGCCGCCGCCGAGCACGGATCCGAAGACGACGCCGCCGAGCACGACGCCGCCGAGCACGACGCCGCCGACCAAGACTCCACCGACCACAACTCCACCGACCAAGACTCCACCGACCACAACTCCACCGACCAAGACTCCACCGACCACGCCGCCGGGCACTGGCAAGTCGAGCAAGCCGGCTGGCCCAGGAGGCTGACCTGCGGCGTGCGTGCTCCACCGCGGTTGACCCCGTCTGACAGGATCGGCGGGTGAGATCGCCGGCCGCTCCCCCC
This sequence comes from Jatrophihabitans sp., assembly GCA_051001975.1. Classification (GTDB taxonomy): domain Bacteria; phylum Actinomycetota; class Actinomycetes; order Mycobacteriales; family Jatrophihabitantaceae; genus DATAEG01. The sequence continues at coordinate 8,797 of JBPCMU010000013.1, read as the reverse complement.
AGCCCGAGCTGGCAGGATCCGACCATCGCCCGGGCCAGCCGGGTGATCGGCGGACCCAAGGGACGGTACGCGGCCACGGCCTCGTTGTTCTGGACGCCGCTACGCGTACTACTGGTCATCTGCGCCGGGACGCTGCTGCTCGCCTATGCGCAGAAGTCGCCGTGCGCCAACGCGCAATGGGCCAATCACCGGCAGTACACCCAGGCCTGCTACTCCGACATCATCCCGTTGTGGGGTGCGGAGCGTCTGGACGTCGGCGCGGTGCCCTACCGCGACCAAGCCGTCGAGTACCCGGTACTGACCGGCGGCTTCATGTGGGCCAGCGCGGAGATCACCCGCGGGGTGGTCGCGCTGCACAAGACCAACGACGCGGTCGTCGTCTTCGGCATCGTGAGCTGCATCCTGCTGGCGTTGTTCGGGCTGGCGACGGCTGGGTTCACTGCCGGTGCAGCGGGCCGGCGCCCGTACGACGCCGCAATATTCGCGGCCAGTCCGTTGCTGATCTTCCACGCTTTCTCCAACTGGGACCTGCTCGCGATGGCGTTCACCGCCGCGGCGTTGTGGGCGTGGTCCCGAGAGAAACCGGTGCCGGCCGGGATCCTGTTCGGCCTGGGTACCGCGGCAAAGCTCTATCCCGGGCTGCTCCTGATCCCGATCTGGGTACTCGCGGTACGCACCCGTAATTATCGGAGTGCGATGTGGTGCACAGTCGCAACCGGGGCGGTTTGGCTGGCCACCAACCTGCCCATCGCAGCCGCGTACTTCACCGGCTGGAAGGAGTTCTACACGTTCTCCTCCGACCGCCCGGCGGAGGCGAGCACTCTTTGGCAGATGGCGCACTACGCGCGCACAGTGGGCGTCTTCGGCGGGAACCCGGGCGACTGGGTGCCGCCCGGGCTGGCTGTGGCCGTCGTGGTGCTGGCAGCCCTCGGTGTTGTCAGTTGGCTCGGGCTGAACGCACCGACCCGGCCCCGTCTCGCCCAGCTGGCGTTCCTGGTCGTTGCTGCGTTCTTGCTGACGACGAAGGTGTGGAGCCCGCAGTACTCGCTCTGGCTGGTGCCACTGCTGGCCTTGGCTCGGCCGCGCTGGCGAATCGCGATCCTGTGGCAGTTCAGCGAGATCATCGTGTGGATCGTGACGCTGCTGTGGCTGTCGACCTCGGGCGACGCGTTCACCGCCGCCAGCCGCGGGCCGACCTACGGGTGGGTGGCGGTGTCGTGCCTGATCCGTGACGGCATGCTCATCGCGATCTGCTGCCTGATCGTGCGGGAGATGTGGCGTCCGGAGTTGGACGTGGTGCGTGCCGACGGCCTGGACGACCCGGGTGGCGGGGTGTTCGACGGAGCGGTCGATCACTGGGGTCGGGTGGGCCGCCAGGAGCGACGCCTCGCTGTGGCTGCCGCCGCGCGCGAGGCCGCGTTGGACGAGCGGTCAGCTACAGACACCGGCCTCGACGGTGATCTTGATGGTGACCGCGCGCCATGACGTGCGCTCAGTATCGACGTCGCGGCGACCGCTGCGGTCAGCGCAGCCGCTTCTGCAGGTAGGCGATGTCCGCGCCCTGGCCCTCCGGGCCACCCGGCGTCTCCACGATCACGTCGGTGCCGGCCTCTTTGCAGACCGCCGCGATGAGTTCGGAGTCGAACGTGCCGGACTCGAAGTTGGCGTGCCGGTCGGCGCCGGAGTCGAACGCGTCGCGCGAGTTGTTCGCGTGCACCAGGTCGATGCGCCCGGTGATCGCCTTCACCCGGTCAACGACGTCGGCCAGTTCCTCACCGCCGGCCCAGGCATGGCAGGTGTCCAGTACGAAGCCGGGACCGAACTCCCCGACCGCGTCCCACAGCATCGCGAGCCGGTCGAAGCGGCGGGCCATTGCGTTGTCGCCGCCGGCGGTGTTCTCGATGAGGATCGGCAGCGGGTAGCCACCGGCCTCCTGGGCGCGCTGCAACGTCTTGCGCCAGTTGTCGAAACCGACCGCCGGGTCGTCCTTCGCGGTGACGTGCCCACCGTGCACGATCAGCCCCTTGGCCCCGATATCCGCGGCCGCGGCTGCGTGCTGCTCGAGGATCTTGCGACTCGGGATCCTGATCTTGTTGTTCGTGCTCGCCACGTTCACCAAGTACGGCGCGTGGATGTAGATCGTCGTGTCAGTGGCCCGCAGTGCGGCGGCGTGCTCGTGTTCGACGGGTTTCTTCCAGCCCTGCGGGTCGGCCAGGAAGAACTGGATCGCCTCGGCGCCGGTGGCCTCGGCAGCAGTGAGGGGATCGACGGAATCGACGTGGGCACCGATGCGCGGCATGCCTCCACGGTAGTGCTCGGTACCGACTACCGGCAGGGTCGTTCGGCTGGCTCTGGTTGCCGCCCGGAGTACGTTGTGTCCTGGTTTGGCACGGCAATCGGCCGGTATCCGTGACCTCATCGGTGCGGTGTCGTTGGACGAGTGTGGGCGCGTCTACGGACGCCGCCACGGTTCCGGGGACGTCGTGACCATGGCGTCGGTGGGTCGGGAGGACGGGACGTGCGAGTGCATTGGCTAAGCCGCCGCGTGCTCGGCGCGGTGATCGTCGCTGCTCTGGTAGCGGTCGGTTTTGCGTTCCTGTCCGACCGTCCCGCCGCAGCAGCCACCACTCGGCACGGCACGCTGGCCGTCACCGGCCTCGTCGCCGACGGGTGCCCGGCGTCCGCCGGCGGGAGCCAAATCTTCATCAAGCCCGGTGACACCGTGGAATTCCGGGCGACGCTGGCCGGCATCAACCTCGGCGTCATCCACAACGTGCTGCCGCTGGTGCCGGCCACTCTGACCAGCAACGGCGTGGGCAGCTTCAACACGACGGTGACCTTCGCCGACGAGAACACCACATCGAAGGGCAAGACGGTGGGTCATCCGCACGCGGTGACCGACACGGACGCCTACCGCAGGACGTTCCCGCGCTCCGGTGTCTACAACTTCGGCTGGATCGCTCGCTCCCTGAGCTTGTTGAAGATCCCGATCTTGTTGCCGAAGGGGCTCACGGTTCCGTTATCCCAGAACGTCCCCGGCATCGTGGGCGACGACTCGTCGTTGAGCTGGGCCGGGCAGGTGGTGGTGTCGGACAAGGCCACCAAGTGCGGCCTCTCCGTGCAGGTCCCGGGCGTCACGATTCATCCCAGCGTGCTGGGTCACAAGTTGCCGCCGGTCTCGGTGCCGGGCGGCAACCTCCCGACCGTGAATGTGCCGAACCTGCCGGGCACCTCGAAGAGCAAGGCGAACACCAAGAGTCACGGCGGGTCGACCAGCAAGGGCGGCGGGTACCTCGATTACACGCCGCACGGCTCGGGTGTGGCCGCATCGGTGGTGCCGAAGGGTGGCGACGGTGGTGGAGGCGGGGACGACGGGGATGTGAACGGTGCGCCCGGTGGCGGCGACGGCACCCAGGTGGTGATCACCAAGGTCGACGGCAAGACAGTCAAGATGCTGGTCGTCGACGGCAAGACTGTAGGCAAGGCGCGCACCGTCGACCTCGCATCGAAACCCACCGATCCGGCCACGACGCTGCCGATTTTGTGGGTACTTGCGGCGCTGGTGATGCTGTCCACGGCGACGGCCGCCTACGCGCATCGGTTCATCGCAGCCAAGCACTGAGGCTGCATTTCTGTCCAGCGATCTATCGCCCGAACGACTGACCTGACGGACGCGGTTATGCAGTGAGCTCTGTCCACAGGCCGCGCGCTGTACACAGTCAGCGGCGACGATTTCCCCCAGGGAGCGGCTGGCCGGTATTATTGCCCGGTTCGCCTGACGTAGCCGACCGCCCGCACCACGTGGCCCACGGTCATCTCGTCCAAACGGTGAACGACCTCCTGCCGCGGAGAGACCGCGGCCGTTCTAGTCCATGGGAGGACTGGGTAGCAGTGCGCAATTACGAAGTCATGGTGATCCTCGACCCCACGCTCGAGGAGCGGACCATCGCCCCGTCGCTGGACACGTTCCTCAACGTGATCAAGACGGCCGGCGGCACGGTCGAGAAGATCGACATCTGGGGCAAGCGCCGACTCGCCTACGAGATCGACAAGCACGCCGAGGGCATCTACGCCGTTCTCGATCTGAATGCCGAGCCGTCCGCCGTACTGGAGCTGGATCGGCAACTGAACCTCAACGAGTCGGTGCTGCGGACCAAGGTCCTGCGCCCCGACGCCCGCTAGGAGGCTGGCATGGCAGGCGAGACAGTCATCACAGTCGTCGGCAACCTGACCGCTGACCCGGAACTGCGCTTCACGCCGAGTGGCGCCGCGGTGGCCTCGTTCACCGTCGCATCCACGCCGCGCACCTTCGACCGGCAGACCAACGAGTGGAAGGACGGCGAAGCGCTGTTCCTGCGCTGCTCGATCTGGCGGCAGGCCGCGGAGAACACCGCCGAGTCCTTGCAGCGCGGCACCCGGGTGGTCGTCACAGGCCGACTCAAGCAGCGCAGCTTCGAGACCCGCGAGGGCGAGAAGCGCACCGTCATCGAACTCGACGTCGACGAGGTCGGCCCGTCGTTGCGGTATGCCACCGCGAAGGTGAACCGCACTCAGCGCGGCTCCACCTCCGGCGGCGGTTTCGGCTCGGGCGGCTCTGGCGGTTCCGACGCCGGCTCCGCCACGGCGTCGACCGGCGGAGACGACCCGTGGAGCTCTGCCGGACCCACGTCCGACGAGCCCCCCTTCTAGACCAACTCAGAACTGATACCGGAGACAACCTGACATGCCGAAGCCACCCATTCGTAAGCCGAAGAAGAAGGCCAACCCGCTCAAGGCCGCGAAGATCGAGTACATCGACTACAAGGACACCGGCTTGCTGCGGAAGTTCATTTCCGACCGCGGCAAGATCCGCGCCCGCCGGGTCACCGGAGTCACCTCGCAGCAGCAGCGGCAGATCGCCAAGGCCGTCAAGAACGCCCGTGAGATGGCCCTGCTGCCCTACACCTCGACCGCCCGCTGAGAGGGGACGCAGACATGAAGCTCATCCTTCAGCGTGAGGTCACCGGCCTCGGTGTCGCCGGCGACATCGTCGAGGTCGCCGACGGCTTCGGCCGTAACTACCTGGTCCCCCGCGGCGACGCGATCAACTGGACCAAGGGTGCGGAAAAGCAGATCACCCACATCAAGCGCGCCCAGGATGCCCGGGAGATTCGCGACGTGGGGCACGCTCAGGAGCTGAAGAGTCAGCTCGAGGCCCTGTCGGTCACGCTGCTGGCCCGGGCCGGCGACGGCGGCAAGCTGTTCGGCTCGGTCACCCAGGGCGACGTTGCCGACGCCGTGAAGGCCGCCGGCGGCCCGCTGGTAGACCGCAAACGGATCGCACTGCCGGGGCACATCAAGACGACCGGCAAACACGAGGTGAGCGTCGACCTGCAGCACGACGTGGTCGCCACCGTGCCGCTCACCGTCACCGCGCAGTAGCTCGCTAAACGCACGAATCAGAGCCCGGCCCCGCGTGAGCGGCGCCGGGCTCTGGCGTGTGCGCTGCATCCGGGACGGTTGGTTGGTGCGTAGTGCCTGGTGAGAGATTTTCCTCCACATTCGAAGGGACGGACCGCCATGAGACTGGTGCGACGGCTAGGGATGGTTGCGGTGGTGACCGCGATAGCGCTCGGGCTCGGTAGCGAGGCAACCGCATCTGCGGCGCCGGCACCGGTGACGCCCGTCTCGTCGGTCCAGCTGGACAGCTATGTCGGATCCTGGTTCCAGGTGGCGTCCATCCCGCAGATCTTCGAGATCCAGTGCGCGCGCAATGTTCGGGCCACTTACACCGCGGAACCGGATGGCACCGTCGGTGTGGTGAACACTTGCCGGACGTACTTCGGGACGACCAGCCGGGTGAGCGGGCGGGCTCGGGTCGAGAACGCGCCGGCGAACTCGGTGCTGACGGTGTCGTTCGTCAAGCTCTTCGGCAGGCAGATTTACCTGGGCGGACCGAACTACGAGATCGTCGGGCTGGACCCCCAATACAACTGGGCCGTCGTGGTGTCACCGGATCGCGGGAGCGCGTTCGTCCTGTCCCGGACGCCGGCGCTGACCGGTGCTCAGATGACAGACATTCGAGGCGTGCTGACCGGCAACGGGGTGAGCCCCTGCTCGCTTACCGTCACCCGACAGGACGGCGGGGCCGCCGGCGGCGGTAGGTTCTGCTGATCGGTTGCCCGATGGCCGAGACGGTCACCTGCGCAGGGGACCGGGTGCTCGCGGAGGGCTGAGATCGATGGCTGAGCTGGCAACGTGGACGCTGAGTGACGTCACCCACGGCGCGCGGACCTATCCGGTGTACCGGAAAGGCAGCGGCCCGGGGGTCGTACTCATCCACGAGATACCTGGAATCACTCCCGAGGTGTTGGGCTTCGCCGACGAGGTCGTCGGCGCTGGATTCACCGTGGTGATGCCGAGCCTGTTCGGCACGCCCGGCGCCGCAATGAACGTCCGGCGCACGGTGGGGGTGGTCGCCCGGCTCTGCGTGAGCAGCGAGTTCACCACGCTGGCGCTGCGACGAACGTCTCCGATCGCCGGATGGCTGCGCTCGCTGGCCAGGTCACTGCACGAGGAACTGGGTGGCCGGGGCGTCGGTGCGATCGGGATGTGCTTCACCGGCGGGTTTGCCCTGGCGATGCTGGCAGACGCGCCCATCGTCGCGCCGGTGCTCGCGCAACCTTCGCTGCCCTTCGCCATCGGGAGGGCGCGCGGTGCGGATCTCAACCTCTCGTCGGCAGACCTGGCGGCGGTGCGCAGCAAGGTCGCCGACGGTTGTCAGGTGCTGGGTCTGCGCTACCGCAAGGACCCGGCGACCGGTACCCGCTTCGAAACACTGCGGCGCGAGCTGGGCGAGCGGTTCACCGCAGTCGAATTCGACGGCAAAGGGCATTCGACGCTCACCGCACATCGCCAGCAGGACGCTGTCGATGAGGTGCTCGCGTTCCTCCGTGCGCACCTGCCCGACACCGGCCGGGCTGACACTGAGAACGACTGAGCGCACTGGAGGAAACGCCGTCTCGGCGTGTCGCGCCCGGTCGCGAAGAAAGTTGCCAAATTTGTTTCGTCCACAGCCGGTGCTGCGCACAGGCCCGCTATTGCGGGGCCGCTATGACGATCCGCTCCGCAATCCACAGGCGCGTCCCCAGCCTGTGAACATGCTCGGGAGCGTCGTCCACAGGGTTATCCACAGCTGTGTGCACAGGGCGGATTGATTGCGCCGGGCCAGCCACCTAGCGTCTGGCTCAGCGAGGGGCGAGACCTTCCCACTTCGGGGTGCGGCGGGGGTATCGACTCCGATCGACCGGCGAGTCTGTTCGAATCTGTCGGTAGGTCGGGGTACCACTCTGTCGTGACCGAGTCGCGTTCTACGTCGCCCCACGCAGGGACGAAGAAGGGGAAGTCCCTGGTGGCAGTGCCCGATGAAACACGCTTGCGCCCGGTGCCCGAGGCATCGGCAGAGTATGACCGCACGCCTCCGCAGGACATTGCGGCGGAGCAGTCCGTACTCGGCGGGATGCTGCTGAGCAAGGACGCCATCGCTGACGTCATCGAAGTGCTGCGGGCCGGTGACTTCTACCGGCCGGCCCACCAGATCGTCTACGACTCCATCCTGGATCTGTACAGCAAAGGTGAGCCGGCCGACGCGATCACTGTCGTTGCCGAGCTGACCCGCACCGGTCTGATGACCCGGGTCAACGGCGGTGCCACCTACCTGCACACGCTGATCGCCTCGGTGCCGACGGCGGCGAACGCCGGCTACTACGCGCAGATCGTTGCGGAGAAGGCGATCCTGCGCCGGTTGGTCGAGGCCGGTACCCGGATCGTGCAGATGGGCTACGGCGCGGCCAGCGGTGCCGGCGATCTGGTGGGCAGCGTCGACGAGGTCGTGGACCGGGCGCAGGCCGAGGTGTACGACGTCACCGAGCGACGCACCAGCGAGGACTACATCGCGATCGAGCACCTGCTGCAGCCGACCCTCGACGACATCGACAAGATCAGCCACGGCGAGGTGGGCAGCGGCATCCCGACCGGCTTCGTCGACCTGGACGGGCTGACCAACGGGCTGCACCCCGGGCAGATGGTCACCATCGCCGGCCGGCCTGGTAGCGGTAAGTCGACGCTGGCGCTGGACATCGCCCGGTCGGCGTCGGTGCACAACGAGAAGACCGCGGTGATCTTCTCGCTGGAGATGTCGCGCATCGAGATCATGATGCGGCTGCTGTCCGCGGAGTCCCGGGTGCTGCTGAAGAGCATGCGCGACGGTCACCTGAGCGACGAGGACTGGTCCCGGATGGCGCGGCGGGTCGGTGAGCTGGCCAAGGCCCCGCTGTTCATCGACGACTCGCCCAACCTGACGATGATGGAGATCCGGGCGAAGGCGCGGCGGTTGAAGCAGCGGCACAACCTCGAACTGGTGGTGATCGACTACTTGCAGCTGATGACCAGCGGCAAGCGGGTCGAGTCACGCCAGCAAGAAGTCAGCGAGTTCTCCCGGTCGATGAAGCTCTTGGCCAAGGAACTCGAAGTGCCAGTCGTCGCGCTCAGCCAGCTCAACCGTGGCCCCGAGCAGCGCACCGACAAGAAACCGATGCTGTCGGACCTGCGTGAGTCCGGCTCCATCGAGCAGGACTCCGACGTCGTCATTCTGGTGCACCGCCCAGACCTCTACCCGGGCAGCGAAACCGAGGGCGGCGTCAGCCGGCAGGGCGAGGCCGACCTCATCGTCGCCAAGCACCGCAATGGCCCCACCGCCACCATCGCCGTCTCCTTCCAAGGCCACTACAGCCGCTTCGCCAACATGGCCTGAGGAGTT
>JBPCMU010000012.1:0-12335 GCA_051001975.1 Jatrophihabitans sp. | reverse complement strand
CGCCGGTCGGGTCATGCCACCCGCGGAGATCTTCCCGAATGCGCCGGCCGCCCTCTCCGCCAAAGCCCCCCGATGACCACCCACTTTCCGCCGTCAGGACGACGGAAAGTGCGGGATCATCGGGGTGGGGGTTTGCGGGCTGCCCACGCCTCGAGGTCTGCCGGCGTATCCACGTCCAGCGACTCCCCTACGCAGGCCACCTCGATGACCTGATCCGGATGGGCGGCAAGGTAGGCCCGGGCACCGTTGTCACCACGAGCCGCGGCCGCTACCTCGGCCCAGCACGCCCGGTCGAACGCGACCGGGTGGCCACGGGTGCCCGCATAGGTAGCCACGGCGACCATGGCGCCCGCATCGTGCGCGCCGAGCACCCCCATCACCGCGTCGCTCGGCACCCCCGGCAGATCGACCAGCAGGATCACCGCCACCCCGGCGGACGCCTCGGCTGCGGCGTCCAGCCCGAGCCACAGCGACGAGGACATACCGCGGTCCGGATCCGGGTTGACCACCGCCGTTGCCCCAGCAACCTCGACACCGGCACGGACGACCGCGACGACCTCCGCGCAGCCACCCGCGCGCAGCACACCGATCGCTCGGTCGAGCAGGCGCTCACCGTCGACGCGCACCTCGGCCTTGGGTGACCCGAACCGCGTCCCGGCACCGGCCGCGAGCACCACGCCGACCGCGGTCACCGGGTCGCGCCGCGCGGGTAGTCGCGCAGTAGCACCGCCGTGCGCAACGCGGCCTCGGCCGCCTCGTAACCCTTGTCCTCCTGCGAATCGGACAGCCCGGCCCGGTCCAGGGCCTGCTTCTCGTCATCGCAGGTGAGCACGCCGAAGCCGACCGGTACGCCGGTGTCGACCGATACCTGGGTCAGTCCGGAGGTGGCCGCGTCGCAGACGTACTCGAAGTGCGGCGTGCCGCCGCGGATGACGACCCCGAGCGCGATGACCGCATCGACGCCGGTGGCCGCCAGTCGGGCCGCTGCAACCGGCAGCTCGAACGTGCCAGGCACCCGGAGTTCGACGACATCCTTCACGCCAGAATCGACCAGCGCCCGGTGCGCTCCGGCGAGCAAACCATTCATCACCGTCTCATGCCACGACGCAGCGATCACCGCGACCCGCAACGACGCGGCACCGGGCACCGCGCCCGCGGCCGGAGCCCCTTGCCTACTCATTGCTCGCTCCGCAAGCTCCGCCTCACGCGACTGCCTCGACGGCCGGCGAGTCGGGTCGGATGCCGCCGCGGTCGAAGGACAGGAACAACCAGCGGGCGAAGCCGACGATGCAGAACGCACCGTAGATGATGTACATCAACGCCGAAGGGTAATAGTGCGCCCGCAGCAGCAGCGGCACACCGACCGCGTCGACGCCGATCCAGATGATCCAGAACTCCACCCAGCCCCGCGCCATCCCATAGGTGGCCAGCAGGCTGCCGGTCAGGATCCACGCATCCGACCAGGGCCCGAAGCTGTTCAACGCCTCGAGGATCGGACGCAGCACCAGCACCCCGACGACCCCGGCGACCACGAGCAGCCCGCGTTCGGTCCAGCTGGCCTGCCGCGGTCGCACGGCCGGCTCCGGCGAGGAGTCGGCGTGCTTGTTCTGCCGCCACTTCCACCAGCCGTAGACGCCGATCGCGGCGAACATCACCTGCCGGCCGGCCTGCCCCCACAGGTCCTTGTCCTGCGGGGTGTGGAAGACCCCGCCGAGGAACACCGTCACCAGGATGACGTTGCCGATCAGGCCCACCGGCCAGGCGGCCACCTTGCGGCTCATCCCGTAGACGGCACTGGCTAACCCGAACACGTTGCCGACGATCTCCCGCCACAGCACGTCGGCGCCGAGCACGTGGATCTTTGCGTTCAGCACCGTCACCAGCAGGTTGCTCATCGTTGCCTGCTCTTCGCGCACGCGCTCATCGCTGTATTCGCTCCGCTCCCGGCTCGCTGGCGCTCGCTGCGACGCTCGCTCATCATCGATCCGCCGCCGTGCCGGCATCGGTCAGGTCGAGCTCGTGACCCATCCGGTCCCGCTTCGTCTGCAGGTAGCGCAGGTTCTCCGGGTTGGCGTGCACGGGCAGCGGCACCTGGCCGACGATGCTCAGCCCGTACCCTTCCAGACCGGCCCGCTTGGCCGGGTTGTTGGACAGCAACCGCATGGTCCGCACCCCGAGGTCAACCAGGATCTGCGCGCCGGTGCCGTAGTCGCGGGCGTCGGCCGGCAGGCCGAGCTCCAGGTTCGCGTCCACCGTGTCCGCGCCGGCGTCCTGCAACTGATAGGCCTGCAGCTTGTGCAGCAGGCCGATACCGCGGCCCTCGTGCCCGCGCATGTAGAGCACGACGCCGCGGCCCTCCCGAGCCACTGCAGCCAGCGCGGCGTCCAGCTGCGGGCCGCAGTCGCACCGCAGCGAACCGAATACGTCTCCGGTAAGGCACTCCGAGTGCACCCGAACCAGGACGTCCTCGCCGTCGCCGATCGATGCTGGATCGCCGAATACGAACGCCACGTGCTCGCGCAGGTCGTACGTGCTGGCATAGCCGACCGCGGTGAACTCGCCATAGCGCAATGGCACCCGGGCCTGTGCGACCCGTTCCACCAACCGCTCCGAACGCCGCCGGAAGGCGATCAGGTCAGCGATCGAGATCATCGCCAGGCCGTGCCTGTCGGCGAACTCACGCAGCTCGGCGGAGCGCGCCATCCCGTGCGGGTCGGATTCACTGACGATCTCGCACAGCACTCCGGAGGGATGCAAGCCGGCCAACCGGGCCAGGTCCACTGCTGCCTCGGTGTGCCCTGGCCGACGCAACACCCCGCCGTCTTTGGCCCGCAGCGGGACGACGTGGCCGGGCCGGGACAGATCGGCCGCGGTGGTCCCCGCTGCCGCGAGCAACGAGATGGTGTGTGCCCGGTCGGCCGCGGAGATGCCGGTGCTGACGCCATCGCGTGCGTCGACGGTCACCGTGTACGCGGTGCCGCGACGGTCCTGGTTCACCCGGTACATCGGCGGCAGTTCCAGGCGGTCCGCGTCCGCCTCGGTGACCGGCACGCAGATGTAGCCGGACGTGTGGCGCACCATGAATGCCACCAACTCCGGCGTGACGCATTCGGCGGCGAAGATCAGGTCGCCCTCGTTCTCGCGGTCCTCGTCGTCGACGACCACGACCGCCTTGCCGGCCGCGATGTCGGCGATCGCTTGGTCCACGGTGTCCAGCCGGGTCGGCAACAGGTCGGTCATCGCGCTTCCTCGCGAGTGAGGGGTGAGTTAGGAGGCAGTTGAGGCGCTACGGCGGCTGACTGCAGGAGTCGTTCGGTGTACTTGGCCAGCACATCCACCTCGAGGTTCACCGGGTCACCCGGCGCCCGGGTACCGAGCGTGGTGGCCCGCAGCGTCTCGGGGATGAGACCCACCTCGAACCAGTCCGGGCCCACGGCAGCGATGGTGAGCGACACGCCGTCGACCGCGATCGAGCCCTTCTGGGCCACGTACCGCGCCACCTCCGCGGGTAGCCCGAAGCGCACCGTCTCCCAGCCGTCACCCGGCGTCCGGCTCAGCACGCTGCCGGTGCCGTCGACGTGGCCCTGCACGATGTGCCCGCCGAGGCGGCCGTTGGCGCGCACTGAGCGCTCCAGGTTCACCCGGTCGCCGCTCTGCAGCCGGCCCACCACGCTGCGGGTCAGTGTCTCGGCCATCACGTCGAACTCAAGTCGCTGACCGAGGTCGGTCGGTTCGTCGCCGACGACGGTCAGGCAGACGCCGTTCACCGCGATCGACGCACCGTGGGTGACGTCCGCACCTACCGTGCGCACAAATATCCGCAGTCGGGCCGCATCGCCCTGCTGGTCCAGCCGGTCGACCGTGCCGAGTTCCTCGACGATGCCGGTAAACATGTGCTCCCGCCTCTCTCGTCACCGCGCTGAGCGGGTCGAGGCAAGGTGCAGCGCGGACACGGACATGCCCAGCGACACGCCCATGCCCGGCACGCAACCTCCCATCCGGACTTTCACCGTCGGTCCTGGAGTTCCACCAGGTCAACCGACCGCAGTGCCTTCACAGGCAGAGCGGTCGGGTCGCGGACTGTTACCGCCGGCTCGGAATTGCACCGACCCCGGAGCGCGCCTTACACGTACAGGCCTCACAGTAATCCGTGAACTGCTGCTGTGCGGAGTGGGCTTCGTTACGTCCAATCAGTCCGGCCCGAACCGAGGCACGCCGATGATCTTCAGATCGGGACCGAGGTGCGTTACGTCGGTGATGTCGACGGATACGGCGTCGGCAAGGGTGCCGATCCCCGAGTCGCCCAGGCTGACCGGTCCGGCACCGAGCAGTTTCGGAGCGAGGTAGAGCACCACTTCGTCGACGCAGCCCGCCGCGATGAACGCGCCTGCGACGGTGGGGCCGCCCTCCAGCAGAACACTGCGCACGCCCTCGTCCCAGAGGGCCTTCAGGGCGAAGGACGGCACTGCGGTACGCAGGATGCGGGTATCCGCGGCGTCGTCGAGCACCCGGGCCTCGTCGGGGACCCGGCCGCGGCGATCCAGCACGACTCGTAACGGTTGTCGGTCGGCCAGGGCACCAGCCGCGTTGCGCACGGTCAGGTGCGGATCGTCGGTGAGCACCGTGCCACTGCCGACCAGCACCGCGTCCACCCGGGCGCGGAGTTGGTGCGCGTCGGCCAGCGAACTCGGTGAGGAGATCCACCGCGAGGTGCCGTCTGCTGCGGCCACCCGGCCGTCCAGCGTGTTGGCCGACTTCCAGATGACGAACGGTCGGCGCTCGTGCATGCCGTGCAGCCACCAGCGCAGCGCCCCGGATTCGGCATCCGCGGCAAGTACGTCGCCGACCACCTCGACGCCGTGTTCGCTGAGCCGTTCGGCGCCACCGGCCGCCTGCGGGTTCGGGTCGGCAACCGCGTAGACGACGCGGCGCACCCCGGCGGCGAGCAACGCGTCCACGCACGGCGGCGTCGCCCCGGTGTGGTTGCACGGCTCCAACGTGACCACCGCGGTCCCGTCCCGCGCAGCATCACCGGCCATCCGCAGCGCGACGAGCTCGGCATGGTCGCCGCCGGCCGGCTGGGTATAGCCCTGGCCGACTACAGCGCCGGCCGCGTCCAGGATGAGCGCGCCGACCGGTGGGTTCGGGCTGGTGGCGCCAAGAGCAGCCTCGCCGAGCACGAGGGCAGCTCGCATCGCGGCGAGCTCGTCATCGGTGGCCGACATAACGGGTGGGTCTAGCCGCTCATCGCGGCGCGGGCCCGGTCACGTAGCGCGGTAACGGCCGCTGCCGGATCCGACGCACCGAAGACCGCCGTGCCGGCGACGAAGACGTCGGCCCCGGCCTCTGCGGCCTGCCCGATGGTGTCCTCGGAGATGCCGCCATCCACCTCGAGGAAGAGCCGCAGATGCCCGGAGGAGATGTGGCGACGGGCCAGGCGCACCTTGTCGAGCACCTCAGGCAGGAACTTCTGGCCGCCGAAGCCGGCCTTGATCGTCATCACCAGCAGGGTGTCGAACTCCGGAAGGATATCGAGGTACGGCTCGAGTGGGGTGTCCCGGTCGACGGCCAGCCCGACCAATGCGCCGGCCGCGCGCACGGCCCGCGCCGTGGCCACGGCGTCGGCGGCCGCCTCGACGTGGAACGTCACATTGGTGGCACCGATCTCGGCGTAGCCGGGCGCCCACCGGTCCGGGGCCTCGATCATCAGATGGCAGTCAAGCGGTAGCCCACTCACCTTGTGCAGGCTCTGCACCACCGGCGGGCCGAGCGTCAGATTCGGCACGAAGTGGTTGTCCATCACGTCGACGTGCAGCCAGTCGGCGTTGTCGACCGCGTCGACCTGGTCGGCGAGGTGGGCGAAGTCGGCGGCCAGCAGGCTCGGCGCGATCAACGGCTCGGCGCCCAGCGAGTGTGAGGTTCCGGTCTGCACCGACGCGATGCTATCGGCCACCGGCGCTCACCTTTGCGGTCACTCCTGTGGGCGCTGCACGATCGCGCAGAACATTGCGTCGGTGCCCTGCCGGTGTGGCCAGAGCTGGACGGTCGGGCCGTCGCCCAGCAGCGGCACGCCGGGGAAAAGCGGCCGGGCCTCCAGCAGATTCGCCGCCTGAGCGGCTACCGCGTCGACGGTCTCCCCCCGATGCGGCGAGCAGGTGACGTAGCCGACGATGCCGCCCGGTCGCACCAATCGCAGCGCGGCCGTGAGCAGTCGCCCCTGCAGCACGGTCAGATCGGCGAGGTCAGCCGGGGTGCGCCGCCACCGCGCCTCCGGACGCCGTCGCAACGCCCCCAAGCCCGTACACGGCGCATCGAGCAACACCCGGTCGTAGCCGCCGTCGATGCCCGGCCACTCGGTCGCGTCTGCGGCGTGCACGTCGACGTCCCAATGTGCGACGGCCGACCGGACCAGCTCGACGCGGTGCTCGCGCAGTTCCAGAGCGGTGAGGTGCGCCGAGCGCTCGGCGGCCAGCCCGGCCAGTACCGCGGCCTTGCCACCGGGGCCGGCGCACATGTCCAGCCAGCGCTCGTCGCGGCCGTCCAGGGGGGCGTCGGCCACCGCTATCGCACACAGCTGGCTGCCCTCGTCCTGCACCCCGGCCCGGCCGTCTCGCACCGCCTCCAGTGCTCCCGGGTCGCCGCCGTCCAACCGCACCGCGTAGCGCGACCACGGCCCCGGCCCCGGCCGGCCGCCGGCCAGCGTGGCGAGCTCGGCCCGGTCGATCAACCCAGGGCGAGCGATCAGATGGGTCACCGGTCGCTCGTCGTCGGCGGCCAACGCAGCGGCCGTCTCGCCCAGGTCGCCGTGCAGAGCGTCCGCGAAGGCAGCCGCAATCCAGTCGGGATGGGCGTGCTGCAAGGCCAGCCGCTCGATCGGTGAGCGATCGGCGGTGAGTTGCTGCACCCAGCCGTCCCAGTCCCGCTCGGTGACCCGGCGCAGCACCGCGTTGACGAAGCCCGCAGAGCGGTCCTGGCGCACCGTGCGGGCCAGGTTCACCGTGGCCGACACCGCAGCGTGCGGCGGGATGCGGGTGCGCAGGATCTGATAGGCGCCAAGCCGTAGCAGGTCCAGCACGGGCGGTTCGATCTTGGTGATCGCCCGGGACGAGCATGCGCCGATCACGCGATCCAGCGCGCCGGCCGCCCGGACCGTGCCATAACCGAGTTCGGTGGCCAGTGCCGCGTCCCGCCCGGTCACCCGGTTCTCCCGGAGCAACTGCGGCAGCACCAGGTTGGCGTACGCGCCGCGCTCCCTGACCGCCCGCACGACGGCCAGCGCCTGGCGTCGGGCCGGGTCCTTGTCAGCCAAGACCCTCACCGACCGCCAGCCGTGCACCGCGAGCCCAGTCCGACGCCGGTACTGGTCGTTTGCCCGGCAATTGAACGGTGCCGAGTGCCACCGGTTGAGTGGCCGTGCCGACCAGCACCTCGGTGCGCCCGGCCCGCAGCTGACCGGGCGAGAGCTCCCCTTCCGGTCCGGCCGCGCACACCCGAGCTGGCCCCAGCTTCACCCGTTGGCCGCGGAACGTCGTCCACGGCCCGGGGTCGGGCGTGCAGGCCCGAATCCGCCGGTCGATCGCCGCGGCCGGCTGCGCGAAGTCGATCCGGGCATCGTCGGCGGTGAGCTTCGGGGCCAGGCTGATGCCGTCGCCGGACTGCTCGACCGGGCTGATCGTGGCGTCCTCGATCGCGTCCAACGTCGCCACCAACAGTGCGGCACCGGCAACGGACAGCCGCTCCAGCAGCGATCCGGCCGTGTCGTCCGCACGCACCGGCTCGGTGGTGACGCCGAACACCGGCCCGGTGTCGAGGCCCTCCTCGATCAGGAAGGTCGATGCGCCGGTGATCTCATCCCCGGCCAGGACGCAATGCGCGACCGGGGCCGCGCCGCGCCAGGCGGGCAGCAGCGAGAAGTGCAGGTTCACCCAACCGAAGCGGGGCAGATCCAGGACGCTGCGCGGCAGCAATGCGCCGTAGGCGACCACCGGGGCGCAGTCGATATCCAGGTCCATGGCCAATCGCACGAAGTCCGGCTCGGACGGCCGCTGCGGGGTGAACACGGCAACCCCGGCCGCGTCGGCGGCCGCGGCGACAGGTGCCCGGGTGAGTCGACGGTTGCGGCCGGCCGGAGCGTCCGGTCGGGTCAGCACGCCGACCACGTCGTGCCGCTGCGATTCGAGCAGCGCGGCGAGGGCCGGCAATGCAGTGGTCGGTGTCCCGGCGAACAGCAGCCTCATCGGGGCGGCCCGAACGGCGACGCGACCTTGCCGGACGCGTGCGGGCTGAGCTTCACGGCCGGTGCGTGGCCACCGAACCATTCGGCTTCCCGAATCGCCTTCATCGCTTCCTTGCGGGTTTCCGGGTCCATCCGGTCGACGAACAGCACCCCATCCAGGTGGTCGGTCTCGTGCTGGACACAACGCGACAGCTTGGCAGTGCCTTCTACGGTGATCGGGTCCCCCCACATGTTCTGACCGTGCGCGACGACGTGCTCCTTGCGCCGGCAATCGAACGTCAGGCCGGGTATGGACAGGCATCCTTCCGGGCCATCCTGTTCCTCCTCGCTCGGGAAGTGCATCACCGGGTTGATGAGGTGACCCTGCTGCTCCTCGCTCACGTGGTAGGTGAACACTCGCAGCCCGACACCGATCTGCGGAGCCGCCAGGCCCGCGCCTGGCGCAGCCAACATGGTGGCAGTGAGGTCGGTGACGAGCCGGCGTAGCTGCTTGTCGAAGTCAATGACCACATCGGCCCCGCCGCGCAGCACCGGGTCTCCGAACAGCCGGATCGATTGCACAGTCACGACGGGTCAGTCTACGAACGCCAGTCAGCGGTTGTCCCGGGACGGCCCTGAGAGGCCTAGGGTGGCGCCCTCGATTCGCGGTACCTTTGCCGCGGAGATCCCGAACAGCCATGGGCTCTCGTGACGGCGTTCCAGTCGGACTCGCCCCGGACGATCGAACAGGAGCGCCGATGACCGGATCTGCAGCGGTAGTCAGCCAACGGGGTAGCGATTTCGCCGGCCTGTGCCGGCAGATCCGCGAGGCGAACCTGCTGGAGCGGCGCCGGGCCATGTATGCACTGCGGATCGGGATCACCGGCTTCGCCCTCGTTGCGGCGTGGGCGGCATTCGTGTGGGTCGGCGATTCCTGGTTCCAGACCATCGTCGCCGTGGTGATGGGTCTCGTATTCACCCAGGTCGCCTTCCTCGGTCACGACGGTGGCCACCAGCAGGTGTACCGCAGCCGCCGGGCGAACGACACCGTCGGCATCGTCGCAGGCGATCTGCTGGTCGGCCTCAGCTTCGGCTGGTGGCTGGACAAGCACAACAAGCACCATTCGCACCCGAATCACGAAGGGCTCGACCCCGACATCGGGGATGGCGTATTCGCGTTCACCACCACGCACATCGCCAAGCGCACCGGCCGTCTCGGCAAGCTGATCGCCAAGCACCAGGCGTGGTTGTTCTTCCCGCTGCTCACCCTGGAGGGCCTGCACCTGCGAATGGCCAGCATGCGATTCCTATCCCGTCGCAAGACCCGTCGGTACCGCCGTATCGAGACGCTGCTGATGAGCAGCCACCTCATCGTCTACTTCGCGGTCGTGTTCACCGTGCTGTCGCCGGTCAAGGCACTCGTCTTCATCGCGATTCACCAAGGGGTCTTCGGCTTCTACATGGGTTGCTCGTTCGCCCCGAACCACAAGGGCATGGCCATCATCGGGGAGGGCGAGGAGCTGGACTTCCTACGCCGTCAGGTCTTGACGTCGCGCAACGTCCGCGGCGGCTGGTTCAACGATCTGCTGCTCGGTGGGCTGAACTACCAGATCGAGCACCACCTTTTCCCGAACCTGCCGCGACCCAGCCTGCGGCATGCCCAGCGACTCGTGCGCGAGTACTGCCTGGAGCACCGGATCACCTACACCGAGACCAGCCTCGGCGGCTCCTACGCCGCAGCATTGCGATACTTGCACCAGCTCGGCGCGCCGTTGCGGTCCGGTTCTGCGGGCTGACCGGACCGCTCACCCTGGAAAGAGCTGCGCCTCCAGGAACGTCAGGTAGGCGACTCGGTCGCGCGCCGGTAAGAACCGGCCCCCCGACGCCTGTTGCGCCTGAATCAGCCCGACGTACGCGCTGTAGGCCAAGACCGCGTGTCGTCGCGCGTCCGCTGCCGCGATGCCGAATTCGGCGAAGCACTGCGCGACGTAGTCCACTCGACGTCGGGTGACCAGCCGCATCGCCCGGCCCACCATCGGGTCGTCGATGCTGGCGAGCAGGCTCAACTCCACTCGGGAATCGTGCCTGCTGCCGAAGACGTCGCTGAACAGTTGCCGCAGTCGGCCGCGCGGATCGGCGACGGCCTCGACGTGCCGGATGACTGCGTCGGTGTGCCTGTCCGTCCATGCGTCCAACAATGCTGCGATCAGATCGTCGCGGTTTGCGAAGTGCCAATAGAAGCTGCCCTTGGTGGCGCCGAGCCGGGCCGCCAATGGCTCGACGGCAACCGCAGCGAGGCCACCATCGGCGAGGAGATCGGTTGCGGCGTCGACCCAGTCGGTTGGCGTCAGTCGGGTCTTAACTGGCATCTGCCATACGCTACAGTATGGTTAACCGTACGCGTCCGTATGGAGGTTGTGATGAGCCGAACCCTCCCCTACAGCTGGGGATCCACCGCCGAAGAACATGCCCGCCGCTATCCGGCCGACGACCTGATCGCGGGCCGGACGATCCGGCTCACCCGCGCGGTCGACGTTGCTGCCCCGGCCGAGCTGGCCTACCGATGGCTGTGCCAGGTCTCCGTGGCGCCGTACAGCTACGACCTGCTGGACAACCTCGGCCGGCGCAGCCCGACCGAGCTCAGCGAGGGCGCCGATCAACTGCAGGTCGGCCAGCCGATGATGGTGTTCGAGCTGACCGATGTCCAACCGGGCCGGCAGTTCACCGGTACGTCGCTACCTGGCCCGCAACGCCTGTTCGGCCGGCTGGCCGCCACCTACGCCGTCGAGCCCGTCGACGCGTCGCACTCGCGGCTGGTCTGCCGGCTGCTGGTCGGCACCGCTTCCCTACTGCGTCGGGTGACGGCGCTGCCGCTCGCCTGGGGAGACCTGCTGATGATGCGCAAGCAGCTGCTCAACCTCGCCCGGCTGGCCGCTCGCGACGCGCAAAACGCATCGGTCATTCCGCTTCGATAGCTGTGATCAGCCGATCCAGGAACACCCGCTGGCCACCTACCAGCTTGGCGCGCGCGGTCTCGACGCCGATCCATTCGGCGCGGTCCACTTCGGGGAACGACTGCGTCCGACCGGATTTCGGCGGCCACTCCATGTCGAACGTGCCGGGTCGCACCGTCGACACGTCGAGGTCCGCCTCGATGGCCCACAATGTGACGACCTTTCCGCCGCGTTGCTGCTCGGTGCCGAGCGCGATCAGCTCCCCGTCCGGCACCGGCACGCCGACTTCCTCAGTGAACTCGCGGCGCGCCGCGGCCTGGTGATCCTCGCCCGGTTCGAGCAGACCCTTCGGCGCGGACCACGCACCACCGTCCTTGCGTCGCCAGAACGGGCCGCCCATGTGCCCGAGCAGTACCTCGAGCTCACCGCCGGACCGCCGGAAGAGCAGGATCCCCGCGCTGTGTTCGGCCATCTGCCCAGTCTGCCGTGCGGACCTCGGACGGCCCGCACCTCACCGTCGTTGCCTGGCTGGGTCGCGTCGGGTGGCCAGGCAGCTGACGGCGTAGTGATGGTCGAGGCGTTGGCCGACCCAACGGGTGGTGGCCGCGGCCGGTGCGAGGTCGGGATGCTCGTACTCGACCGGCGTTGTGGCCATCACGAGCGCCGTCAGGTCGCGGCGCTCGGGGAGCAGATGGCCACCGCCGTCACGGAACTCGAACCGCTCCCCGTCCACGGCATGGATGCTGAGATGCCCGTCGTGGTGGGCATGATGATGCCGGGGACACAACAGCACCAGGTTCGACAGATCGGTCCGACCACCGTGCAACCAATGGGCGACGTGATGAGCCTCCAGTCCGCAGATGTTGCCGCAGCCCGGATGCGCGCAGCACCCGTGGTGGCGGACTAGCAGGGCGCGGTATTGCTTGACGGTGACCAGCCGATGCGATCGGCCCACATCCAGCGCGTGGCGTTCACCGCGTTCGCCGTGGCGTTCCAGGAAGGTGCGGACCCGACCAGCGCAGGCCAACCGCAGCGCCACTGCGTCCGGCAGCCCCGGACCGCCCGCGATCCGCGCATACGGTCGGCCCGCGGTCGAGGGGTTCTCCGGGCAACAGCCCTTACAACCCCAACCCCTACCCGACCTTTCCTCGAGGGATTGTGCTCGC
>JBPCMU010000011.1:0-9471 GCA_051001975.1 Jatrophihabitans sp. | reverse complement strand
TCAGATGTCGTAGTACATCGCGAACTCGTGCGGGTGCGGACGCAGTCGGATGGCGTCGACCTCGTTGATGCGCTTGTAGTCGATCCAGGTCTCGATGAGGTCGGGGGTGAACACGCCACCTTCGAGGAGGTAGTCGTGATCGGCCTCGAGTGCGTCCAGCACCGCGTCCAGTGAAGCCGGCACCTGTGCGACCGACTTTGCCTCGTCCGGCGGCAACTCGTAAAGGTCCTTGTCGATCGGCGTCGGCGGCTCGATCTTGTTCTTGATGCCGTCCAGGCCGGCCATCATCATCGCCGCGAACGCGAGGTAGGGGTTCGACGACGGGTCCGGGACCCGGAACTCGACGCGCTTGGCCTTCGGGTTGTTGCCGGTGATCGGGATGCGGCAACACGCGGACCGGTTGCGCTGCGAGTACACCAGGTTGATCGGTGCCTCGTAGCCCGGAACCAGCCGGTGGTAGGAGTTCGTCGTCGGGTTGGTGAATGCCAGCAGCGAGGGAGCGTGGGCCAGCAGGCCGCCGATGTAGTGCCGCGCGATGTCGCTCAGCCCTGCGTAGCCGACCTCGTCGTAGAACAGCGGCTCGCCGCCGAGCCAGAGCGACTGGTGGGTGTGCATGCCCGAGCCGTTGTCCTGGAAGAGCGGCTTCGGCATGAACGTGACGGTCTTGCCGGCCTTCCAGGCGGTGTTCTTGATGATGTACTTGAAGAGCATCAACTGGTCGGCCGCAGCGAGCAGCGTGTTGAACTTGTAGTTGATCTCGGACTGGCCGGCGGTGCCGACCTCGTGGTGGGCGCGCTCGACCTCGATCCCGACGCCCGCCAGCGCGATCGACATCTCGTCGCGCAGATCGCCGTAGTGGTCGTACGGCGCGACAGGGAAGTAGCCGCCCTTGTGCCGCACTTTGTAGCCGAGGTTGCCGCCGACCTCCTCTCGGCCGCTGTTCCAGGCCGCCGACTCGGAGTCGACGTGGTAGTAGCTCTCGTGCGCATTGGTGTCGAAGCGCACCGAGTCGAAGATGTAGAACTCGGCCTCGGCGCCGAAGTAGGCCGTATCGGCGACTCCGGACGAGCGCAGGTACTCCTCGGCCTTTTTGGCCACGTTGCGCGGGTCGCGGCTGTAGGCCTCACGGGTCAGCGGGTCGTGGATGAAGAAGTTGATGTTGATCGTTTTCTGCGCTCGAAACGGGTCGACGACCGCGCTGGTCGGGTCGGGCAGCAACAGCATGTCCGACTCGTGGATCTCCTGGAAGCCGCGGATGGAGCTGCCGTCGAAGGCCAGTCCGTCGGTGAACACGCTGTCGGAGAAGGCCGCGGCAGGCGTGGTGAAGTGCTGCATGATGCCGGGCAGATCGCAGAACCGTACGTCGACGAACTCAACCCCGTTGTCCTTGATGTACTTGATGACCTCGTCTGCGCTGCTGAACATCCGTCCTCCGGAAAACGTTGGCGTCGGTAAGCCCGAACGTTAGGAGCAACCCGTTGCGCGCCAGTGTCCCCCCTGTTTCGGCAAAGTTAAGTGGAGGGAGGATCAATGGACTATTACGGCGGTATCGGTGAGACGTTCGTGGAAGCCGCGGCCGTCCCTGTCGAACACCAGCGCCGGGATGAGCAGCGCGAGCAGGACGGTGCGCACCACCGCACGCCACGGGTCGACGGCGACTTCTGCATCGACCCGGACGACCCGCAGGCCGGTAAGGCGCATCCCCAGCGTTCTGCCCAGCAGCAGCAAGCCGCCGATGTAGTCGACCGCGAAGGGGATCAGGCTCCAGAATCCGGGCGCCCGCGAGGCGATGCCGGTCTCGTTGGGGTGATGCACGAAGATCGCGGCGACCAGCGCGCAGACCACCGCGTCGATCAGGAAGGCCAGCAGCCGGCGGCCGGTCGGCGCCAGTGATCCCGGACCGTTGGCAGGCAGTCCGAGCCGAGCCCCGCGCGGTTGGCGCGCCGAGGTCACGCTGGTCAGCTGCGCCGCCGGACCGCACGCGCCGGATTGCGCATCTTCGCGCCGGCCGGCATCGGGCCCTGCGGCAGCGGCGCCCGGGCGGACGTCAAGGCGCCGAGTCGCTTGTTCAGGGCGGTGACCTGCTCCCGGCTGAGGTTGCGCGGCAGCCGAACCAGGTGGGCGTTCAGCTTCTTCAGCGGGATCTGGCCCTCGTCACCGCCGACGATGATGTCGTAGATCGGCGTGTCGCCGACGAGCCTCGAGACGCGGCGCTTCTCCTGCGCCAGCAGCCCTTTCACCCGATGCGACGCGCCTTCGCCGACGAGCACGATGCCCGGGCGTCCGGTGAGCCGGTGCACCGCGTCGAACTGGGTGGTGGCCGCGACCGCCTCCTTCGTCGTCCACTCGCCGCGGAGGTTCTGCAGTACGTACAAGGCAGCGCCGGGTTGCCCGTCGGCCTGGCTGTACATCGCGGCCTGGGCCCGCCGGGTGAAGATGAACATCGCGCCGATCAGGCCGAGGGCCACGGCGATCGGGATGGGCAGGAACCAGTGCCCGGTGAGCAGCCCGCCCAGGCCCCAGATCACTACCGCGGGGACGAGGAAGGCGAGAATCAGGTAGGGCAGGAAGCGCTTGTCGGCCTTGCGGGTGACCTTGAAGACTTCCCGCATCTGGCTGAACTGCTGGCGGCGCTTGCCGCGGCTCTCCGCCCGGGCGGTCTTCTTCGCCTCACGGGTGGGCTTCTCGGGTTTCTTGGGTGCTCCTGCGGCCATGAACTAAGGATAGGCCAGGGCACACCGGCGGTACTCGGGAATCCCGCCGACCGTCGGTCCGGGCGGGAGGATCCGGCGGAGCTTGCGGAGCCGGGGCAATGGATACCTGGATGCGCCGAGCGCGAACACGTGCCGGACGGGATCAGACCCGAGCTTCGACGGCCTGCTTGTAGAGGCGCCCGGCCCGGTAGGACGAGCGCACCAACGGCCCGCTCATCACGCCCACGAAGCCGATCTCTTCGGCCTCCTCGCGGAGCTCGACGAACTCCTCCGGCTTCACCCACCGATCGACCGGGTGGTGCCGAGACGACGGCCGCAGGTACTGCGTGATGGTGATCAGCTCGCAGCCCGCATCATGCAGGTCCTGCAGCGCGGTGGAGATTTCGGCGCGCTCCTCGCCCATCCCGAGAATCAGGTTGGACTTCGTCACCAGGCCGACTGCACGAGCAGCGGTGATGACTTCGAGTGACCGTTCGTAGGTGAACGCCGGCCGAATCCGCTTGAAGATGCGCGGCACCGTCTCCACGTTGTGGGCCAGTACCTCCGGCCGCGAGCCGAACACCTCGGCGAGCTGCTCGGGGACAGCGTTGAAGTCCGGGATCAGCAACTCGACGCCGGTGCCGGGGTTCAGCTCGTGGATGGCCCGAACCGTCTCGGCGTACAGCCACGCTCCGCCGTCTTCCAGGTCGTCGCGGGCCACTCCGGTGACGGTGGCGTAACGCAGCCCCATCGCCTGCACCGACTCGGCGACCCGGCGCGGCTCGTCCCGGTCCAGGGGAGACGGCTTGCCGGTGTCGATCTGGCAGAAGTCGCACCGCCTCGTGCACTGGCTGCCGCCGATCAGGAACGTCGCCTCGCGATCTTCCCAGCACTCGTAGATGTTCGGGCAGCCGGCTTCCTGACAGACGGTGTGCAAGCCCTCCCGAGCGACCAGGCTGCGCAGCTCGGTGTACTCCGGGCCCATCTTCGCGCGGGTCTTGATCCAGGCCGGTTTGCGCTCGATCGGAGTCTCGGCATTGCGAGCCTCGATCCGCAGCATTCGGCGGCCATCACTACGCACGTCGGTCACGAGAGTCAGCGTACTCAATCGCATCGATCGCTTCGCTCATCGATCGCTTCGTCGGTTCCTCGCGGACCCCTCGCTTCGCATCGAGGCCCACTCTGAACCGAACTCCTCGCTTCGCTCGGCCGCAAGCTCGCTGGCGCTCGCGCGGGCGATCGACTCTTCGCGCGAGCGCTCATCGCGTTGGTGAGACGCCAACGTCACCGTGGTACTGATTCTCTGGCCCGCTGCGGTTCCAGCGCGGCACTGTCTCGGGCTGCCCTTCCTTGTGTCGAGAGGGAGGTTTCCGTCGCGACACGCCGACAAATCCGACTGAAAGTCCCGCTCGGCCGCTGAAAGCTCCCGCTCGGCACGGGAGCTCAGGTCGGCGCGAACCGTCAGCTGGTGGCGATGAGGGCGTAGCTGCCGACCGAGATGACGGCGAGAACTACCAGTGCGATGAGCAGTCGGAGCAGAACTCCGCGGGCGGAGCGCGCGTCGCGGACCAGCACCGAAGCGACGCCGACGGTGACGATCACCGCCACGACCAGGCCAGCGCCGAGCCAGGTGCCCTGCGGCCGGCACACCGTTCCGTGGGCGCCGGACGAACAGTTGACGTGGGCGGCCAAAGTAAGAACTGCGTAGAGCCCGGCCGCCAGTCCGGCGATCCAGACCAGAGCGCCCAGCCCGGCCGATCGGGCCCGGCCGTCGAAGCGAACTGCACGCCGGGAGTGTTGTGCCACCGGCGATCAGCCGTGCAGTGCGGGCAGCGCCACCAGTGCGGGCAGGGCGGCTTCCACGATCGGCAGCATCTCCTCGATCGTCACCGGCCGGCCCAGCTCCGCGGTCAGCGAGGTCGCCCCGGCATCGGGCAGTCCGCACGGCACGATCTGGCTGAAGAAGCTCAGGTCCGGATCGCAGTTGAGCGCGAAGCCGTGCAGGGTCACGCCACGGGCCACCCGGATGCCGATCGCGGCAACCTTGCGGTCAGGTCCGCGCGAACCGGCCGGCACCCACACCCCGCTGCGCCCGGCGATCTGCGTGGTTTCGAGCCCGACCGCCCTGCAGACGTCCATCAACGTCAGTTCCATCCTGCGCACATAGGCGACGACATCGATGGGGTCGGTCAGCTTGACGATTGGATACCCGACGAGCTGACCGGGTCCGTGCCACGTGATCCGGCCACCGCGGTCCACATCGATCACCGGGCTGGAGTTGACCGGGCGCTCCCAGTCCTCGGTGCGCTTGCCTGCGGTGAACACCGACGGGTGCTCCAGCAGCAACACGGTGTCTTCGATCTGGTCGGCCACCCGCTGCTCGTGCAATTCCTTCTGGCGGTCCCAAGCTTGCAGGTAGGGCACCCGCCCAGCGCGCTCGAAGCACAGCCTCGTCATGACCCCGACTTTACCCGCGGCATCCCGGGCGGTAGCGCTCCGGAGATATCGGTGTGCGCGACGTCGGTGGCGTACGGCACTCTGTTGTCACTCACGGGTTGCTCACTGACTGCGAGATTCTTGGAGGACGAGATGGCCGAGCCGGAGTCGCACGTCGACCCGACCCAGACCGACCCCGCCCCGACCGGCGCGATGCCGGCCGACAAGTCCGGCAGAGGCACGCGTCCATGGTGGTTGTGGGCATTCGTGGCCGGTGCGCTTCTCCTGTTCATCCTCGGCGGAACCGGTGGCTCGTACGAAGGAAAGCTCGGGGACGTCCAGAAGAACGACAACGCCGCCTACCTGCCGCCGTCCGCGGAATCGACGAAGGTGGACAAGGAGTCGCAGAAGTTCAACCCGGTCGCGACGATCCCGGGGTTCCTCGTCTACCACCGCGACAGCGGACTGACCGACGCCGACCTCACTAAGATCAACGGCGACGTGGCGAAGCTGCGCGCGCTGAAAGGCGTTGCGTCCGATCAGATCGCCGCACCGCAGATCTCCAAGGACAAGACGGCCGCGTCGATCGGGATCCCGCTGGTCGCCAAGAACGGTGATGTCGAGGTCCAGGGACCAGACCTCAGCGACGCGGAGAAGCGCGTCATCGCCGTCGGGAAGGCGGGTAACCCGGACGGGCTGGTGGTCCACAGCGCGGGCGCTGGAGGGTTGCTGGTGGCCTTCATCGACGCCTTCCAGGGCATCGACGGCAAGCTGCTGGGGATCGCCGGCCTGGTGGTGATCGTCCTGCTGTTGTTCGTCTACCGAAGCCCGGTGTTGTGGATCTTCCCGCTGTTCAGCGCCGGCCTGGCGCTCGGCCTGTCGTCGCTGATCATCTACCTGCTCGCCAAGAACGACGTCATCACGCTGAACGGGCAGTCCCAGGGCATTCTTTCGGTGCTGGTGATCGGTGCCGGGACGGACTATGCCCTGCTGTTGATCAGCAGATATCGAGAAGAGCTCCATGAACATCAGAGCCGGGTGACGGCGATGATGACGGCGTGGCGCGGTGCGGCCCCGGCCATCGGTGCGTCCAGCCTGACGGTCATCCTGGGGCTGCTCTGCCTGTTGGTCAGCGAATTGAACTCCAACCGCGGCCTCGGGCCGGTCTGTGCGATCGGTATTGCATGCACGGTTCTAGTGATGTTGACCTTCCTGCCGGTGGCACTGGTGGTGTTCGGCCGGTGGGTCTTCTGGCCGCGGGTGCCGCGGGTGGACCACCAGGTCGACATCGCCACCCACGGGCTGTGGGGTGGGATCGCGGAGAAGGTCGGTATGTCGGCGCGGCGCAACTGGATCGCCACTGCCGTCCTTCTGCTGGTGCTGGTCGGTTTCATCGGCACGCTCAAATCGCAGGGGTTGACCACCACTGAAGGATTCACGACCAAGCCGGACGCGGTGATCGGACAGAAGGTGTTCGACCAGAAGTTCAACCAGGGCGCCGGCACGCCCGCTGTGATAACCGTCAACGTCAGCAAGGCCGACGAGGTGATCGCCGCTGCGAAGAAGGTCAGCGGCGTTGCCTCGGGTGACGCCGCGGTATGTCTGCAGCCGGACTACGCGAAGCTCGCCGAGTTGGCGAAACAGAACCCCGGTGGCAAGCCGCCGGCGGCCCAGACGACCTGCCTTCCGGCCGCGTTGACCGTGCAGCCGTTAAACGGCCGGACCATCATCAACGCCCAGCTGACCTCGTCCTACGACACCTCGGCGGCGGGCGACACCGTGATCCGGCTGCGCACCGCGCTGCACGCGATTCCCGGAGCCGACGCCCGGATCGGCGGCCAAGCGGCGATCACCCGCGACACACTGGACTCCTCGCGGCGGGACCGGAACGTCATCATTCCGCTGGTGTTGCTGGTGATCATGATCATCCTGGGCCTGCTGTTGCGCGCGCTGGTGGCGCCGGTCGTGCTGATCCTCACCGTGGTGCTGTCCTTCGCCGCGACGCTGGGCGTGAGCGCGTTGGTGTTCAACCACGTCTTCCACTTCGCAGATGCGGACCCAGGATTCCCCCTGTATGCATTCATCTTCTTGGTGGCGCTAGGCATCGACTACAACATCTTCCTGATGACCCGAGTCAGAGAGGAAACGCGGCAATTTGGCACCCGTCAAGGCGTGTTGCGCGGACTGTCGGTGACCGGGGGCGTGATCACCTCGGCCGGTGTTGTCCTCGCGTCGACCTTCGCAGTGCTCGGTGTGCTACCGCTGGTGTTCCTCGCCGAGTTGGGCTTCGCAGTGGCGTTCGGTGTGCTGCTGGACAGTTTCATCGTGCGTTCGATACTGGTGCCGTCCCTGGCATATGACATGGGTAAGCGGATCTGGTGGCCCTCGGCACTCGCCCGAGGCAAGGACTAGCTTCGGCTACTTGACGAGGCGTGGCTCCAGCATCGTCTCCACTGCCTTGCCCTCACCGTCGCGCTCGACCCAGTACACGCCCTTGCAGGGCTGCTCGGTCAACGCCTCGGCGAACTCGGTACCGCGGTAGAGCACCCCGGTGCCGTCGTCCGTCGCATACCCGGCCGGTAGCGCGCCGTCTGCGATCAGCGACTGGTACAGCGGGCGGCGTTGCTTCTCGGAGTCGTAGTGCACGCCGTTGGAGAACGGCACGAGACCCAGCCCGTTGGTGATCGGGCGCAAGTCCGGGCCGAACGAATCGGTGGTGCCGCCGAGGTGCCAGCAGATCGAACCTGCAGACACACCGGTCAGCACCACGCCGGCCTCCCAGGCCTCCCGCATGATGTCGTCGACGCCGTGCAGGCGCCACATCGCCAGTAGGCCGGCGACGCTGCCGCCGAACACCCAGATCACGTCCTGGCTCAGCAGCAGCGAGCGGATGTCTTGGACGTTCGGCATCATGAACAGCTGCAGGTGTGAGGGGTCCAGGCCACGCTCCAGCGCGGCGCTGTAGAACTCGGCGATCCCGGACGGGCGGTCACCGGTCGCGGTACCGAGGTAGCAGACCTTCGGGGCCCGGCCGGTCACGCCGGACAGTTCGATGGCGTAATCGGTGAGCGGCCCGACCGACCAGCGGTTGCGGCGACCCGGGACGATGCCACCAGAGGTGGCCAGGATGGTGGGGACGTCAGCTGCCATGCGTGGATTTTATGGTGTCTACGGTGCCGGCCGAAGAGTGCGTTCGTAACGGTCCGATCTCGCCCATCCACGCCTGTGGATAACATCCACGACGGTCCCACCGGTGTCACCATCGCGGGATGAAGGACGCTTCTCAAGCGCGTGGCGCATGGCGGGCCGGTGGCTACGTCGCCGAGGAACTGATCGGGCACGGCGGCAGCGCCGACGTGTGGCGGGGGAGGCAGGTGCGCAGCGGCGAGCCGGTCGCGTTGAAGCGCATTGCGATGCGTGGCGATCGTGCGGTGCACTCGGCTCGCGCAGAGGCGGCGGTGCTGGCCGGGCTCAGCCATCCGCACCTCATTGCATTCCGTGAACTGGTGCCGGCCGGCGGGGCAATCGTGCTGGTCCTCGAGTTGGCCGCCGGTGGATCGCTGGGCGCGCTCATCGACCGGCGTCGATTCCTGGCGCCCGGCGAGGTGGTCACCGCGTTGGCGCCGATCTGCGCGGCGCTGGCCTACGCGCACACCGAAGGGCTGGTGCATTCGGACGTCAGCGCCGGCAATGTGCTGTTCACCGCAGACGGGAAGCCGCTGCTCGCCGACCTCGGAGTAAGTCGACTGCTGGGCGGTGCCGCCGCCGCGGACGGTGCGGCCGACATCGTCGGCACCGCCGCCTACCTGGATCCCGTCGTCGCCGGCGGTGCTGCGCCGGGCCGGGCCAGTGACGTCTTCGCCGTGGCTGCCGTCGCGTTGCATGCGCTGACCGGTCGCCCCGCCTGGCCCGCCGAGTCGGTCTCGGCTGCCATCGCGTTGGCGGCTCGGGGCGAGATCCCGGATCTCGGCGAGCGGTTGAGCCGGGCGCCGGCATCCTTGCGCCGGGTGCTCGAACGCGCGCTCTGCGCCGAGCCGTTCGGTCGGGGGACCGCCGCCGAGCTCGCATTGGACCTACGGCACAGCGTCACTCCGGTTCCTGTGGAGTTGCGCGGCGGGCGCACCCACACCGGGTTGGAGCGCCGCCCGGCCATCCATATTCCGCGGCACAGCGCCTCCGCCCCGCTCGGCTCCGAGAACGGACGCGGCGGACTGCTCACCCATGCGGTGCGCCGGCCCGATCCGCGCCCCGCGACGGCCGGCCGACGCCGCCACCGACGACCGCCCCGCCGGCGCCGGCCGTCTATGACGGTCAAGGTGCCGACGTGCTGCCCATCACAAAA
>JBPCMU010000010.1:0-23394 GCA_051001975.1 Jatrophihabitans sp. | reverse complement strand
CGTCACCGGCAAGGTGCGGCGCAACATGCCCGACCCAGTACCGGTGATCTTGCTATCGCGGCTGGCGGTGGACCGCAAGGAGCAGGGCTCCGGACTGGGCAAGAACCTGCTGCGCGATGCCATCCTGCGCTCGGTCGAGGCATCCGAAATCATCGGCGTCCGGGCGCTGCTCGTGCATGCGCTCAACGACACCGCCCGCGCCTTCTACGCCCATTTCGACTTCGAGCCGTCACCCACCGACCCGCTGCACCTGCTACTGCTGATTAAGGATGCCCGCTCCGCCGAGGGCGAGCAGCGGCATGCGACGAGGTGGGAGAACCAACGCAGGGATGCTCAGGAGCCTCACCCGCTCGGCGTCGATCCCGCCGCCGTGGGCGTTGCTCTGGCTTGGGTCGAGCGTCTACGAGAGGGTGATATCGGTGCTCTGTGGTCCCGGACGTCCCATGACTATCGCCTGGCGTTGACGCAGTCGTGGGTGACCGCCAATCCTGGCGTGTGCGATGACCCGACCGTCGCGGGTAAATCGCGCGACGTCGTCGCCGAGGAGATCACTACCGGGCATCATCCCCTCTTCGACCATCTACGAGGAGTCCTCGCTCGCGACCTGCGCGCGAGCGTCGCTGACCTTGAGGATCTGGAACTGGCCGCGGGTACCGCAGCGCGGATTGTGAGCCCTGGCGTGGAGCTAATTGCGCTGTTCGTCGCGGATGACGTCCCCGACGGAGCTTTCGCGCCAGGAGCGACAGCAAGAGCGGTCACTGTGGCCGTCGCACAGGAAGATGGCCAGTGGCTTGTCACCGGGCTCAACTGCGTCGCGGTACCGGGGTGGCCACCGACATGGTCACCAGTCGTCGCCAATCTCGAGGACTGATCCGGGTGATGCAGCGCTGCACAGCGCTGCAGTGGCACGCATCGTCGAGAGCGATAGCACGCTCGGCCGCCCTGCAGGGGATCGTGAATGGGAAGGAACCGCTACGCAACGGCCCGCCGCGCGGAGCCATCAGCGGACGATCTACGCGACTTCGTTCCTAATAGGCTGGTCATCATGGACGACCTCGCGCTCGACGGCACCATCGAAGCCTGTCGGTCATTGATCTCTGACCGGTTTCCCGACGATGAACATCACGGGGCAGCAGCCATGCTCCTCGATGACGGCACAATTCTCACCGGTACCGCGCCGGTGGCCATCAACCCCTCGGTCGAGGTCTGCCACGAGATCGAACCCTTCTGCGGCGCGTACCGGCTTGGTCGGCAGATCGCCGCGTCCGTGTGCCTGCATCGGCAGCCAGGTGGTCGCACTGTAGTGCTCAGCCCGTGTGGCGTTTGCCGTGAGAGGCTGGCGGTGCACGGCCCGGACGTCCTAGTCGCGGTGGCTGACCCGCTGGACGCTTGTATCGCCATCTGGAAGCCACTCAAGGACGTTCTTCCTGACTATTGGATGACCGCGTTCCCTGACGAGATCAGCCCTGGGTGGTCCCAACGACCACGGCCTCTTTGAAACCGCCGCCAACGTTTCGATTGAGGACCGACGATCGGGACGCTGGCGTAGCGTGCACGGATGCCTCGGCTGGTTCTGCTGAATGGGCCGCCGGGGAGCGGGAAGTCGACTCTGGCGCGTCGGTTCGCCGAGCACCATCCGCTGACGTTGGTGTTGACCAGGTACGTGGGATGCTCGGGCGCTGGCTGGATCAGCCGATGAAGGCTGGGCGCTGGCCCGCGAGCTGGCAGTCGCGATGGCCAGGGCGCAGCTGCGCGCCGGGTAGGACGTGTGGTGGCGCAGTTCCTCGGTCGGCTGGAGTCTCTCGAGACGTTGCAGCAGCTGGCCGATGAGGTCGGTGCGGAGTTCGTCGAGCTCGCGCCGCTCAGCGACCGCGAGGACGTCATGCGCCGACGCAGCCGAGTTGCAGCGCCGGATGGGCGGTCGCGACGACTCGGCCGGGACGTACGACAAACTGCTCGCCGTGGTCGCGGCCAGGCCGACTACCCGAGTCATCACCCCGTCCGACGGCGACATCGACGACAGCTACGCACAGCTTGTTGTTGCGCTCAGTGGCTGACGCACGACGCCACAAGCCGATCGCCTATCCGGCGCTTCACACGACGAGCGCTCAACGGCTCGCACCTGTGATCGTGGCAACGATGTCCCGACTCTAGGCCAGCTCCTGGGCGGCGGACAGCGCCGATCGTGCGTCGTTAGCCACTGCGTTCGCGTTGCAGTCGTGGGCCATCTGAAGGGCTTGTTCTGCCCTGTTCTCCGCCTGTATTCGATTGCCTCGAGCGACAGCCACGAAGGCAAGGCCCACCAAATTGGCGGCGACCCCTGCGCTAAAACCGCGCTGACGGCGAAGGTCGGTGGACTCTGTCAGTCGCCGCTCCGCCGCGATCAAGTCGCCTTCCGCATGGCTTGCTATTCCCAGGTGCCGGAGGCAGTAGGACTGAATCAGTGGGTCATCGGCGTCTCGAGCAAGGACGAGGGCGTGCTCAAGGATGGCGACGGCAGCGTGATCATCGCGGCCTAAAACTTGGTGGTAACAGCCTTCCCAGAACAGCGCCTCGGCCAAGCCGCGGTTGTCGCCCCGCTCTTCATACGCCGCCGCCGCCCGCTGAAAACATTCAAGCTCGCTGCGATCTTCTCGGCGCGACTGCAGATTGGCGCAGTGCATGAGCTTGCCCCGGGCGAGCTCCACAGCAGGCGAGTCTCCATGCAGATCGACCAGGCATGAGGCCACTCTGCTGTGATCGCCGGCGAAGACCGACTGGTGATAGGCCGATTCTGCACGTTCCAGACTAGTCACCACACCAGCATGCCAGGCGATGGTCCTATTGGTCTCGCGCTCGCCAACCCCAAACCCAGGCTGGGCACGGCCGTCCGTTAGCCGACCGCCCACCGGCCGGCAGGAGAGTGGAGCACCGGCCCCGCAGACACAGTGACGCGACCGTCCCAATAGAGCGGTCCGCAGCTCTGTTCCGCGCAGGGGCGCCATACGGGCGCCCTGATGACGTCCTACGACGTCGTGAGGCTCTTGCGGGCCCTGGCTAGGAGGGCTTGAAGCGCCGCGGCCGGATCGGCGCCGGTATGTCCGACACCCGGTAACTCGTGGAAACTGGCGGTGGGGATCGCGGCTGCGAGCCTGCGTGCAGCGCTGACCGGTACGTTCAGATCGTCGGTACCGTGCCACATTGCGACCGGACATTGGATCGCGCCGAGATCGACGCCCCACGGTCGTTGATGTATGGCCAGCATGTCCTCCAGCCAGCCTCCCACGCCCTGGGTTAACGCCTCTGACATGGTTTCGGCGTACCGCTCTCGCTGCGCAGCTGTTATTCGCCGATCGGAGGCAGGTGCGTCGGCGTGCAGCTCATCGAAGCTTGCGTGGGCGTCGGCCAGCACACGGGAACGGATGGATTCGAACCGATCTACCAGTGCGTCTCGGCCGGCTGCGAGTGCACGAAACGACTCGCGGTTCTGCTCGACTTGTTGGTCAATCTCCTCCGCTGTGAGCGGGGCTCCGCCCGAGACAACCTCGGCGGCCAACACCCGATGTGGCAGGCGGGCAGCGCAGGCCAGTGCGTGCGGCCCGCCTCCGGAGCCGCCACGCACGGCGAAGCGCTCGTAGCCGAGATGGTCCATTACTGCCGCGGCGTCATCGGCGATGTCGGCGACGCTGCGGCCCGGCCAGGGCGATGACAGGCCGTATCCGGGTCTGTCCATTGTCACCACCGAGAATCCCGATCCGGTCCATGTCCTCATGTCGACCGGCCGGTTCAACCTGCATCCGGGGGTCCCATGCATGCTGAGAAGCGGAACGCCGGACCCACCCCAGCTCTGGTAACCCAGCACACGACCGTCGGACCGTCGGAGCGTGGGCACCTACCGATGCAACCACAGCCGCCAAGCCGTTGAGTTGGAAGTCACGACCGGAATCCATCGACTTTGAACAGCCATCACTCGCCCCGCGGGCCGCTGTCGCGTTGCGGGGGCGTGCGGATCTCGCCGGGGACCGTCCGCCATCGTTTACGAGACACTCGGCCGGCGAATCGGGCGACCTCGGTATCCGGAGACGGCTGCCTGTCCGAAACGCTGTCCGGAATCAACGTCTCATCGCAGGTCTTGTCGTACGTTTCTGAGCCGCCCGACAATGGCTGGACACCCACTCGGATACGCCCGCGTCTCCACCCGTGCTGCAAGACGAGGCGCTGCCGCACGACCCGCTCAACGCATCAGGGTGCAACGTTGTGGTGCAGCTCGACCACAGGAAGGTCGACGGGCGCGCGCAGCCGGGTGTACGGGCCTGTTCGGACCATCGAGATCGCCTGCCCGATCGTCACTACCGCGATCGCGCTGAGCGCGACAGACTGCCCGAGCGTCGGCCAGTCCCGCGACACCATCGCCAGCTGGGTCAGGGTCAGCAGCAGCGCGCCACGGCCGAGGATCGCGATGCCGGCGATCACCGACTCGTCGCGACGGGGCCCGGCATCGCCGGCGAGTAGCCACAGCAACACCAGCGTGACCGCCAGGCAACCGACGATGCTGACCACGACGACAACGCCGCAGCCCGGCAGTCCAGCGAGCAGTAGCCCGGTGCCCGCGGCGGTACCCACCGCGCTGAACAGGCAGGTCGGTCCGCGGCCGTGCCGGACCAGGAACGTGCGCTTGCCGAACAGCGCGTCGCCACGCACGTCACGGAAGTCCTTGAGCAGGATGCGGCCGACGAAGCCGACGTACAACCCTCCGAGCAGCAACGCACCACGGCCGGACAGCGCCGGGTGATCGGCCCACAGGCCGAGCAGGAACGGGACGGCAACGTAGCAGGCGGGCAGCACCAAGGACGCGACGGCGCCGCGTTCGGCCAGCCGGACCGGGTGCAGCGAGTACGCGGCGCTGAGCGCCATCCCGACCAGGACGACGGCCGCGCACTGCCAGCTCAGCAACGCTGCCGACGCCAGCGCGACCACTGCGCCACCACCGGCGACAGCGAACATCTCGTGACGGTCCGCGGCGCCGGTGAGCAGCGGGCGTCGGCGGTCACCGGGGACGTTGACGCGATCGATCGGCTCGTCGGCGAGGTCGTTCAGCACCACCGAGAACAGCAGGAATCCGATCACCGACAGCACCACGCAACCAAGCAGCGCCGGCCGCTGTTCGGTGCCGGTCAGCGCCATCCCGAGCGCAGCGAACACACACAGCAGCAGGAGCACCGCGGGGCGGGCCAACAGGACGACGACCCGCAGCCGCCGGATCACTTGTTGCTCCCGTAGTTGTTCATCGCGACGACGAAGGCGATGACCACGCCCACCAACGCCAGCCCGCAGAACGCAAGCACTACAGCGACGACAATCCCGGCGGCGGACAGCGCGCTGCGGGTCCTGCGGGGTCGACGGGGCATGCCCCACAGTCTCAATCGGCGAACGTGTGCGCAAGCTGCGCCCGGGCAACCGCTCAGCCGGGCAGGTGCACCGAACCGTCCGGGTCGATGGTCCAGAACGGGTTGTGCGCGACTTCCCAGGCGTGCCCGTCCGGGTCGGCGAACAGGCCGCTGTAGCCGCCCCAGACTGTCGCGGCGCCGGATCGCACCACGGTCCCACCCGCGGCGCCGGCCTCGGTGAGGACCGCGTCGACCTCGGCCGGCGACCCGACGTTGTGCGCGAGCGTGATGCCACCCCAGCCGCCGTTGTCCCTCACGCCGGTGTCCTCGGCGAGTTCGGCGCGGCCCCACAGCCCGACGACCATTGCGCCGCACGGGAAGAACACCACGCCCTGTTCGAGGTCGGAGTCGGTTGTCCAACCGAGCGTCTCGTAGAACGTCTTGGCCCGGAGCAGATCCGCGACCCCGAGCGTCACGAGACTGAGTCGTTGCTTCATGGGCCAACCGTATCGAGTGCCGCCGACAGTCCGGATACGACAAAGCGCGCAGCTATGCTGGGCAGTCGTGACGACGGATCGGGAGGACGCACCGACGCCACCCGTCTCGGTCGTCATGACCGCCCTGAACGAGAGCCGGCATCTGGCCGCAGCGGTACGCAGCGTGTTCGACCAGGACTACGCCGGGCCGCTCGAACTCGTCGTCGCCGTCGGCCCGTCGCGGGACGACACCGAGGCGGTCGCCCGCGAACTGGCCGGCACCTACCCGCGGCTGACGGTGCTGACCAACCCGACCGGACGCACCCCGGCAGGGCTGAACATCGCGATCGCCACGACCGACCCGCAGTCGCAGTTCATCATCCGGACCGACGGGCACGCCGAGCTGCCGCCCGACTACGTTCACCTCGCGGTCGAGAACCTGCAGCAGACCGGTGCGGCCAACGTTGGCGGGATGATGGTCCCGGAAGGAACGACGCCGTTCGAGTGCGCGGTGGCTAGAGCGATGTCGCGACGGATCGGACTCGGTTCGGTGTCCTTCCACGTCGGCGGCGTTGCGGGTCCGGCGCCGACGGTCTACCTCGGCTCGTTCCGGCGCGACGTGCTGGCCGGCAACGGCGGCTTCGACGAGAAGTACACCCGGGCCCAGGACTGGGAGCTGAACCACCGCATCCAGGAGACCGGCGGCCTGGTCTGGTTCGACCCGAGGATGAAGGTGGCCTACCGGCCGCGGCCGAACATCCATCAGCTGTTCCGCCAGTTCCGGCTGACTGGCATGTGGCGCTGGCAGATCATCCGCGACTACCCGAGCACCGCGAGCGTGCGTTACCTGGCCGCTCCGGGCGCGACGCTGGCCATCGTCTTCGCGGTATTGGTCCTGCTGCTGGACGCAATGTGGTGGCAGAACACCGTGGTGGCGTTGATCGCCGCCATCGTGCCGGTGGCATATCTGCTGTTCATCTTGGTGGGCTCCGTGCTCACCGGCCGCGGGCTGAGCAGCCGGGCCCGGCTCTGGTATCCGATCGCGCTGGTGACGATGCACCTCTCCTGGGGAGCGGGCTTCCTCTGGCGCTCATGTACCGACATCCTCCGGGGACGGTTCCGGCCGCGCGCAGGTGACGCGGCCAACCAACGTCGGTCGACGCGGTCCGACTCGACGCCCGGATAGCAAGCGCCAGTCCGGTCGAAGTGCTTGCGCAGCTCGGCCAGGCCACCGAGTTCGATCATCGCGGTGTCGTCGGGGTCGGGCCTCCCAGTCGGCGGCGACCTTTGTCAGCAGGTGGAGGTTGTGCCGGGAGCCGAACTCGGCCAGCACCGCGGCCACCCGTGTCCGCGCTCCAGGGTCGGGCGCGCGACCCACTCGACGAAGCCGGCGACCGCCCTCGCGAACAGCACGTTGTTCTCCATAATGTGTCGTCCGCGTCGAACACCAGTGACTGAGCGAGCACATGATCATCGTGGACGTACGCTCGATCGAGATCCCCCGCCGATGAAGGAGTTCGATGGTTCAGGTACAGCGATCGTTCCCAGTGTCTGTGTCGATGGACCGGGTGGTGGAGTACCTGAAGGACTTCACCCACGCCGAAGCCTGGGACCCGGGTACGAAGTCGTGCACTCGACACGGCACCGGCGCGATCGCCGTCGGCTCCAGCTGGCACAACGTGTCCGAATTCCGCGGCCGCGAGACCGAGTTGGAGTACGAACTGGTGCGCCTCGACGCGGACCACCTGACCTTCGTCGGGAAGAACAAGACAGCCACCTCGACCGACGACATGGCCTTCAGCGCCGATGGCGACCGCACGTCGATCACCTATCAGGCCACCATCGAGTTCCATGGCCTGGCCAAGCTCGCCGGACCGTTGCTAGGGCGCGAGTTCGAGAAGCTGGGCGACGAGGTCGTCACCACGATGACCCGGGTCCTCGAGGGCCTCCCAACGGGAGGCTAGCGAGTTCCACCCCATCTCCACCCGCAGGTTGATTCGGTGCGGCCGGGATCAGGCGATTGTTGAGTCATGACAACAACCGACTGGGCCATCGACATCGCACTCATCCTGATCGTGCTCCGCCAGCTGCGGGTCGGGCAGGTCGACTTCCGCTTCGTGCTCATCCCGCTGGCGCTGTGCTACTTCGCAGCGAAGAACTACTTCCACGGCCTTCCGACCGCCGGTAACGATCTTGTGTTGATCGGAGCCTTCGGTGCGCTCGGCCTCACCCTCGGCATCGCAGGCGGCCTGTGGACCCGGGTCTGGTCCGATGGAAGCAAGCACGCCCGGGTGCAAGCCGGGCCGGCCGCCGCCGGTCTCTGGATCGGCTCGATGGCCGCACGGCTCGGGTTCATCTACTGGATCACCCACTCCGGCGGCGGGGCGCTGGTCCGGTTCAGCACGAGTCATCACCTGACCGGTGCCGACGTGTGGAGCACCGCGCTCATCGTGCTGGCCCTCAGCGAGGTCGGCGCCCGGATGGCGGTCATCGTCTTCCGCGCCTATCGCACCATGGCTGCCACGAGCCCGCAGCGCACGCCCGTCTACGCCTGACCGATCACCACCCCCATCAGAACCCGCTCAGCCCCGGCCGGCGCCCAGCCCGGTCGGGGCTGAGTGCTGTCTAGAGATCGGCGAGCAACTGCTGCAGTTTCGGGATCTCACTGGTCGGCGCACCGGAGATCGCCTTGGCCAACGCGAGCGCGGCCGGATCACGGCCGCCGGAGAGCTCTGTGCGGGCCATCGCTGCCGCACCCTGCTCGCTGGTGATCGACAGCTGCAGGAACCGACGGTCGAAGGCAGCGCCGGTCAGCGCGGACAGCGCGGTGAGTTCGGGCGGGGTGATGACGTGCATCGTCTGCATCGCCCCGGCGGTGAGATCGAGGTGCAGATCCGCGCCGGCCTGCTTCAGCTTCGCCAGCTCTGGACTCTGCTCGCTGACGATACGGCTGCCGAATGCGGTCACCCGGGCATCGTGACCGTGCGTGATCGCCACCTGCGCGGCAGCGATCGCCTGCTGGTGGTGCGGGATCATGTCCTGCAGAAATGCCTTGTCGGCCGCATTCGGAGTAGTGACCGGGTGGGGCTTCCCGGACGAGCAGCCGGACGCCGAAAGTAGCGCGACGGCTATCCCGAAGAGCAGCGTGGTCGTGCGGCGCGCTCGCATCGCTCCATCATGTGCCCGGTGAGGGTTCACCGCGACCGAGGATCCGCTACCGTCCGCTCAACCCACGTCCCTGAGGAGAGCCATGACGACTCGGACGTACCTCGCCACCGGCGCGGCCTGTGCTGTCACCGCTGCCGTGGGTGGCGTTGCAGGAGGTGGCGCCGACAGTCGGTGGTACCGACGGCTGGACAAGCCGGCGTTTCAGCCGCCACCGCAGATCTTCCCCATCGTGTGGACCGCCTTGTACGCGGACATCGCCGCATGCACGGCGCAAGCTCTCGACCGGCTGGCTGCAGATGGGCGGACCGACGAGGCGGCCGCCCTTCGCCGCGCGCTTGCCGTCAACCTCGTGCTCAATGGCTCGTGGACGTGGGTCTTCTTCCGTTGGCATCGCCTGGCCGCGTCAGTCGGTGTGGCGGCTGCGTTGGCGGGCAGCAGCGCGGACCTGACCCGGCGGGTGGGATCGGCGTCGCCTGTCGCCGGGGTCACGCTGCTGCCGTATGCCGCATGGTGCGGATTCGCGACGGTGCTGTCCGGCTCGATCTGGCGACGCAACCGCAACGCCCGCTGATCAACCGGCAGTCGCGTCCGCGGAGCCCGTCGGCCTGCCGACGCCGCGGTAGCCCGGATGCACTCCCGGCGCCAGTCCATGCTGATCGGCGAGACGAGCCAGTAGCCCCTGTAGCGTGACCCGGTCCTCGGCACTGAGCCCCGCGGTCATTTCCTGGTCGTGCTTGCGCGCCACCTTGCCGATCTCCTTCATCAGCGCATGACCGGCTTCGGTGAGGTGCAACGCATGCAGCCGACGGTCGGTGAGGTTACGGCGGCGCTGCACGCAGCCACGCTGCTCGAGCTCATCGACGAATGCGACCACCCGGCTCGGCAGCAGGCCGAGCTGTTCGCTCAGTGCCTGCTGGCTGCGGCCGGGCTGGCCGGCGATTGCCCGCAGGATGCCGGCTTGGGGTGGCGTCAGCTCCAGTACGGAGATCCGCTCGGCGAATCGGTCGGCGGCTCGCTGCCCGAGCTGGGCGAGTAGGAACCCGACGCCGCCACCTGGGCGACCGGCACTCGGTGCAGTCATGGCTATATCGTACCAATTTTCAATCGTTCACATGATGAATGACGGGTTCGGCGTACCAGCGCCACTTGGTGAGTCGCTCTCGGTCTGGCAGCTCCGTCCGTCCGATTGCCCAGAGCAACGTCTGCCAAGCATCGGTATCGGTCGGCGCGTCGGGAAACAGTCGAACCCGCACCCGGTTGCTCAGCGCACTGTCGGGCTCCCACTCGAAGCCGAGCCCGCCGGCCAGGTCGTGAAGGTGCACCAGCACCTCGATCACGCCCATCGCCGCGAAGCCCGACGGGTCGACCACACCGAAGATGTGGTGTGCCCGCGTCTCGGGTCGTGCGGTGCGCACCACCGCCGTGAGGAAACCTCCGCAGGTCTCGAGGACCTGGATCAGCCCGGCGTTGCCGTCTTCGGCGCGAGCAAAGATCGTCGAATGCGGGCCACCTGCGCGCTGTTGGCGGATCTCGAACGGCACGTCTCCGGTCGTCGGCGCAGGCACCGGCACCAACTGGCCGGCGTAGGCGAACAGATCGTCGGCCACATGCTCGAGGGTCTCCCAACAGTCCCAGTCCAGCGAACCGGCCGGCACGTGCCAATCTTGCTCGACGACACCACCCAGCGCATCAACCGCGCGGCGCACCACCGCGTCGACGTCATCGGCGGTGATCGGCCCACTCGTCGCAGTATCCATGCCTGCGGACCCTATGCGCTGCGAGCGGCACGGGTCCGCCCGGTCCCGACCCGATTGCGGCATGCGCCATTCTGTAACCAGTGATCCACACCAACGACGAGGAGTCCGGGCCGATGGCTGTGCGTATTGCCGGTGACTACGACTACGAGACGGGTGGCCGTGACTACGCGGTGCAGCGGCGCACCGATCCGCGGATCGCGGCGTACGTGCATGCCGCGCTCGGCCAGGCACGCACCGTCTTGAACGTCGGCGCCGGAGCCGGCTCGTACGAACCGGAGGACCGCGAGGTCACCGCGGTCGAGCCGTCGGAGTCGATGCGCTCGCAACGGCCCGCGCACCTGGCTGCCGCGATCGATGCGGTCGCCGAGGACCTGCCCTTCGCCGACGACAGCTTCGATGCGGTCATGGCCACCGTCACTATCCACCAATGGCCCGAACTCGACCGTGGGCTGCGCGAGTTGCGCCGGGTGAGCCGGGGGCCGGTCGTCATTCTGGTCATCGACGGGCCGGCCCTCGGCCAATTCTGGCTGGCCGAGTACGCCCCGGAGTTGATCGCTACCGAGCAGCGGCGGTTCCCGGACGTCGAGCACGTCCGGGCGGTACTGGGCGGCACCAGCACGGTGACCAGCGTTCCCGTGCCGATCGACTGCGTCGACGGGTTCGGGGAGGCCTACTACGCGCGCCCGGAGGGATTCCTCGACCCGACGGTGCGGCAGTCCCAGTCCGCCTGGGTGTTCCTCGACGCCGCCGCCGTAGAGCGTGCCGTCGCGCACCTGCGGGCCGATCTCGAGTCCGGTGAGTGGGATCGACGCTACGGCTCGCTGCGCGATCAACCGGAGTACGACGGCTCGCTGCGGCTTATCGTCGCGCACCCGGGCTGACCGACGGTCGGGCGTTGCGGCGGAGCAGGACCACCACGACGGCGAGCGGCCACAGCGACTCGGCTCCGGCGACGAACCGTTCGGTCAGGCCGAGCAATTCTCCGTTCAGCTGCAGGCCCAACCAGCCGAGCAGAGCCAGGAGCACAACGGTCGCCACACGAGCCGCCACCCGCGACGGGGCATCGGCGAACGCCGGCCAGAGCGCCAGCGCGACGAACCCAGCGGTGGCGGCAGGGACGTGGCCCGCCGCCGGTTGCGGGAGAGCCGCTACAGCAACGGTTGCCACGCCGCCGAGAGCCAGGAGCACGCGCCCGGCGGGCCGCGCCTCCGGCAAGCCGCTGGCAGTGAGGAGATGGCAGATGCCGAGGACGGCCAGCCCGACCGTCATGACCCAGCGATCCTGCGCATCGCGGGCTGCCAATGCGCTGATCGTGTCGTGCACCGGGCTGTAGCCCGCAGGTTGCCTAGTGGCAGCCAGCGTCCAGCCGCCGATCAGCGCAACGGGAGCGATGCCTGACGACGCGACCGCCCACTTGCGCACCGAGGTCAGCCGAGTTCGACGAGCAGCAGCGGGTTGCTCCGAGACGGTGGCAACGTGGTGCACACGGGCTGTAGGTGCGGGTCGCCGACGTGCCCGTCGATCTCGGCGTGCGCGATCCCCGCGGCGCGCAACGCTGCGAAGCAGCGTGCCAGCGTGCTGGCCACCAGAGCCGTTGCGTCCGGCTCGTCGCGCTGCACCGTCTCGGCCACGACAGCCACCGTGCCCGGTGCCTCGGCGAACACCCACGCGATCGCGCGCAGCCGGCCGTCCAGCCGCACCGCAGCACTCAGACCGGGTTCCAGGTCGGCGAGAACGGACGGGGTCACCCCGGCGAGCACATCCTCGTCCACCGGCGACCACGCTTCGTGCACCCACCGGTACTGCTCGACCCACGCAGCGGCGAGCTCAGCGGACTGCAGACCCTCCAGCGAGATCGCCACCGCTGCGTCGAGCGACACCCGGGCGGCGCACCAATCTGCGATCGCAGCGGACTGCACATCGACGCGCAGCCCGTCACACCTTTGATAGGTCCGGCCATCGAACGCTCGGATCAGGCCGGTGGCCGCCGGATCAGCAGGGCGGACCTTGGCCGCGAGGGGCCGCGCATCGGCGCGCAGAGCGAGCGCGGCGCCGGTGAGGCGCCGGCCGATGCCACGACGGCGATGCGCGGCGGCCACCTCGACGGCGAATGAGTACCGGCCCGGATGCACCCGGTTGCGAGCCACCGACAAAGCACCGACGATCTGGCCGTTCTCGATCGCGACGACGGTGTGCGAGCCCTCGGCCTCGGGGCCGTGCAATGCGTGCGCCTGCGCGACGAACAGCGGATCGGCGTCGTCGTCCAGCAGCGCGTCGACGCCTGCCTGGTCCCCGTCCTGGAAGGGCCGGGTCGTCAGCGGCGGCTCGACGAGCAATACGGCCAGTCGACTGATCTGCGCCTGCTCCAAGCCGATCGACGCGAGGTACCCGGCTACCGACCCGTCCGCCTCGTCGAGGTGATCGAGCATCTGCAGGATGTTCTCCGGGGGCGCCGTGCACAGTTGCGCCCACCGCTGCCGCGTCGCCGCGTCGGGGGCGCGCTGCAGGCCGCGCTCGAACTCCCCGCGCATCAGTTGCTCGGTGCGTTGGTAGTCCGCGCCGATCGCCTCCCGGGTTACCCCTGCAAGTTCGAGCAGCAGTGCGGCGATCATCCCGGTCCGGTCCATGCCGGCCGCGCAGGACACCAGGATCGGGCCGGACGGCGTGTCGGCGATCGCGCTCATCACGGCGGCGATCGTCTGACCGTTGCGGTCCACGCTTCCGGCATAGGTGTCCCCGCGGCCGCGCTCCTGGCTCTCGTCGCGCAAGGCCTCGGCAGCGGGGTCGATCAGCGGGCAGTGCCGATACCCGTCGAGACCGGCGAACGGGTGCGGGTCGTGCGCCACCTCGTCCATCGACCGCAGGTCGATGACTCTGCCGAACCCGACCGCATGTGCCGCGTCCGCCTGCTCGGCGGACAGCGACCTCGGGACGTTCGAGCGCACCAGCACGCCATACGCGGTGACGCCTCCGGAACGGGTGGGTAGCCCACCGAAGTCGCGGGAGTTGGCGAACCCGGACAACAACTGCTGGTCGGTTGGACTCGGCATCGCGTTATTCTCGCATCGGTCGGGGCCGCGGTCCGGTCTACCGCGTCGCGACCAGGCGCTTGAGTTCTGCGACGAAGCCGTCCACGTCGGCTTCGGTGGTGTCGAACGCGCACATCCAGCGCACCTCACTGGTCTTGGTGTCCCAGTCGTAGAAGTCGAACGACTTCCGCAGTTCGTTCGCCACGGCGCGGTCCAGCTTCGCAAAGACACCGTTGGACTGCACCGGCTGAGTGATCTGCACACCGTCGACGCCGTTCACCTGCTCGGCCAGCCGCGCCGCCATGGCATTGGCGTGTTGCGCGGAACGCAACCACAACCCGTTCTCCAGCAACGCGATGAACTGTGCCGAC
Organism: Jatrophihabitans sp.; assembly: GCA_051001975.1. Classification (GTDB taxonomy): domain Bacteria; phylum Actinomycetota; class Actinomycetes; order Mycobacteriales; family Jatrophihabitantaceae; genus DATAEG01. The sequence goes on along the minus strand of JBPCMU010000010.1, from coordinate 9,227 downwards.
AGAAATCGCATCTTCGACGCGAGTTGCAGGTCGAGCTTGCGCAGGAACGGCAGGCTGGCCGTCACTGCTGCGTGCCCTGCCGGCCGTGGCACCACGATCGCCTCCCCGTAGAGAAGACCGTTCTTCGCGCCGCCGAAGGAAACGATGTCGACGCCGACGTCGCTGGTGAACGCGGCGAACCCGGTGCCCAGGTGCGCAGCTGCGTTGGCCAGCCGCGACCCGTCGACGTGCAACACCATGCCCTTCTCGTGCACGAAGTCGGCGATCACCTTGATCTCGGCGGGCGTGTATACGGTGCCCACCTCGGTGGCCTGTGCGATCGACACCACCGAAGGCTGCGCGCGGTGCTCGTCGCCCCAGGCCCACGGGTAGCGGTCGATCAGCTCAGTAGTGAGCTTGCCGTCGTCGGTCGGCACGGCGAACACCTTCAGCCCGGCGACGCTCTCCGGTGCGGCGGTCTCATCCGCGTTGACGTGCGAGGTCTCCGCGCAGATCACCGCTCCCCAGCGCGGCGAGACCGCCTGCAGTGCAAGGACATTCGCCCCTGTGCCGTTGAAGACCGGGAAGGCGACCGCACCTGCGCCGAAGTGCGCGCCGATCACTTCCTGCAGGTGGGCGGTGTAGGCGTCGGCGCCGTAGGAGGATTGGTGCCCCTCGTTTGCCTCGGCGATCGCGTCCAGCAACTCGGGATGGACGCCAGCCTGGTTGTCCGAGGCGAACCCGCGGTGCGTGGCGTCGTGCAGTCTGGTCATGACTTCCTCTCATCGGTACTGCCCATCATCGCGGGCCGGTCCATCCGCCGACACGGGCGGCCTCCGCGAGCTCACCGGCGATCTGTTCGTAGTCGGATCGCACCAGCCCGACCGTCACCCGCAGGTGCGCCTGCTTCCCTGTGGTGACCGCGAACGGGCTGCCGGCCGCCGCGCCGATGCCACGGCTGGCCAGTCGCACCAATGCCGCCGCCTCGTCCTGAACGGGCAGCCACAGGTTCAGCCCGTCCCCGCTGGGCGAATCGATGCCGTGTCGCCGCAACTCATCGACGACCGCCGTCCGGCGATCTGCATATGCCTGCCTGGCGCGGTCGACCTGTTGGACCGCCCGCGGGCTCGTGAGCAGGTCCAGCAGGATCGTCTGCAGCAGCCGGCTGGTCCACCCCTGCCCGAGATAGCGGCGCTCGACGATGGGATCCACGAGATCGGCCGGGCCACTCACCGCCGCCAGGCGCAGATCGGGACCGTGCGACTTGGAAAAGCTACGCACGTGCAGAGTCCGCTCCGGTAGCCATCGGCCGAGGCTGATCGCCGGACTGGACGCGACACCGCCGGCCGAGTCGTCCTCCACCGCGATCGCCCCTGCCTGCCCCACGAGTGTGGACAGCCGTTGGGCCCGACCCGGCGTCATCGAGGCGCCGGTGGGGTTCTGCGCGCGTGGCTGCAGGAAGACCATCCGGGCACCGTCGGCCAGCGCCCGGTCCAAGCCGTCGGGTGACAGGCCCTCCGCATCGACGTCCACCCCGATCATGCCAACGCCACAAGCGTCGAGTAGATCGAGCAACGGTGGGAAGCACGGATTCTCGACGGCGACCTTGTCCCCGAAGCGCAACAGCACCGAGCTGATCTGATCCAGCGCATCCATCGCGCCATCCACGATCGTCATCCGCTCGGGTGGGTAGGGCCACCCCGAACGCAACGCCTGCTCCAGTGCTGGCACGACCGGATGGTCGAGGTAGCTGCCCGGCTCGGTGGTGCCGCGTAGCCGGTGCAGGCTGGGTGAGAGATCGGGCAACAGCTGCGGATCGGGAACGCCGGTGGATAGGTCCACCGGAAACGACGCGGGGCGCTCCAGCGCCCGGCGGTAGCGACCCGGGCCGGCGGTGCGCCGCTGCGCCACGGTGGTGCCGCGACGCCCGTCTGTGCGGATCGTCCCGGCTCGCACGAGTAACGACCACGCAGCGCTCACCGTGGTCGGAGAGAGCTGCAGGCTCGTCGCGACGGTGCGGATCGGCGGTAACCGATCGCCGTCACCGAGCGCGCCATCGCTGATAGCGGCGCTGACCGCATGCGCCAGCCCGCGACTGGTGGGCTCGTCGAGGCGCTCCCGCAACTGCTCCAGCATTTTTGTACTGTAGCAAAGAGGACTTTGTGTGTTCATTGGGTAGGTCGTAGTCTCGCGGCATGACGACGCGCATCTCGCACTGGATCGACGGCTCGATCGTGACGGGTACCTCCGGTCGGACTGCCCCCGTGTACGACCCGGCGGCCGGTGAGCAGAGCGGCGAGGTCGACCTGGCCACCGCCGAGGAGGTCGCCACCGCCGTGGCCTCGGCGGCCCGCGCCGCGCAGGCGTGGCGGCACTCTTCACTGTCGAAGCGCGCCGCCGTACTGTTCGCCTTTCGCGAGCTGCTGCACGAGCACAGTGAAGAACTCGCCGCCATCGTCACCGCCGAGCACGGCAAGGTGCTGGCCGATGCAGGTGGGGAGATCGCCCGCGGACTGGAGAACGTCGAGTTCGCCACCGGGATCCCGCAGTTGCTCAAGGGCGGGTTCTCCGAGCAAGCCTCTACCGGCGTCGACGTCTACTCGATCCGCCAACCACTCGGTGTGGTCGCGGGGGTCACCCCGTTCAACTTCCCTGTGATGGTCCCGCTGTGGATGTGCGCCAACGCCATCGCCTGCGGGAATGCCTTTGTTCTCAAGCCGAGCGAGAAGGACCCGTCGGCGTCGCTGTTCCTGGCAAATCTGTGGCAGCGGGCCGGACTTCCCGACGGGGTGTTCACCGTGGTGCAGGGCGACAAGCTCGCCGTCGACACGCTGCTCACCCATCCGGATGTTTCCGCGATCAGTTTCGTGGGGTCCACGCCGATCGCTCGCTATATCTACGAGACCGGCACCTCGCACGGCAAGCGAGTGCAGGCCCTCGGCGGCGCGAAGAACCACATGCTCGTGCTTCCTGACGCGGACGTCGACATGGCCGCCGATGCTGCCGTGTCGGCTGCCTACGGTGCTGCCGGTGAGCGCTGCATGGCGGTGTCGGTGGCCGTCGCGGTCGGCGACATCGGCGACCGGCTCGTCGACGCGATCGCCCTGCGACTGCCCAAGCTCATCATCGGCGACGGCGCGACGGCCGGCACCGAGATGGGACCGCTCATCACTGCGGAGCACCGCGAGAAGGTTCTCGGCTACGTCGCCGCCGGCGCCTCGTCCGGTGCACAGGTAGTGGTGGACGGGCGCGACGCGAACCTGCCGGCAGACGGCTTCTTCCTCGGCGCCACGCTGCTCGATCACGTCAAGCCGGAGATGAGCGTCTACACCGACGAGATCTTCGGGCCGGTGCTGTGTGTGGTGCGAGCGGAGACTTACCAAGAGGCGCTCGACCTCGTCAACGCCAACCAATACGCCAATGGCACCGCGATCTTCACTCGCGACGGCGGTGCGGCGCGGCAGTTCCAGTACGACGTGCAGGTCGGGATGGTCGGCATCAACGTGCCGATCCCGGTCCCGGTGGCCTACTACTCCTTCGGTGGCTGGAAGGACTCCCTCTTCGGTGATACGCACATGTACGGACCGGAGGGCGTCAACTTCTACACCCGCGGCAAGGTCGTCACCTCTCGCTGGCCCGACCCGGCAACCTCCACCGTCGATCTCGGCTTCCCCCGGACCCGCTGACGAAACGCGGTTGCGCCGCTGATCGGCGTCTTGCAGGGTTGCCGCTCGTGGAGCTACGCGCGCTCGATCCGACGAACGCCGTCGAAGCCGCCGCTTGGTATGCCGCGATGCACTGCGGCGCCGCGGCGGAGCGGACCGCGCCGGCCATCATCGGCGAGCAGGCGGTCCTCACCTCGCTGCGTACCAACGACGCCAACGTCGTCAACGACCGCCGGGCTTGCGGCGCCTGGGACGGCTCGGTGTGTCTTGGCGCGGTCACCCTCGGCATGCCTCGCCAAGAGAACGGTGAACTTGCCGCGATCGACGTGACGGTGCCGCCCGAGCATCGCCGGCATGGTGTCGGCGCGGCACTGTACGACCACGCTGTAGCCGTGGCCCGAGCCGAGTCGCGGACCATCCTTGAGGATGAGGTGAACGTCCCGCCCGGCCAGGACTTGGCGACCAGCGCGGGAGGCCGCTTCGCTCTGCGCCGCGGATTCGCCAGCCAGCACGTCGAGCAACGACTGCTACTCGACGTCCCGGTACCGGCACCGACGCTCGACGGGCTGGAGCTCTCCGCGCGGCTGCAGGCCACCGGGTACCGGGTGGAGTCGTGGGTCGGCTGCACTCCGGACGAGTGGCTGAAACCCTTCGCACACATGCACACGTTGATGGAGCGTGACGTCCCGTCCGGCAATCTGAGCCGGGCGCCGATCGACTACGACGCCGAGAAGGTTCGGGCGACCGAGCGGCGGATGATCGATCAGGGATTCGGGCCGGTGACCACACTCGTGCTGGGCCCGGACGGCGCACCTGCTGCCTATACATCAATGCTCGTCGCCGAGCCCGGCAGCGCCGACGTCTTCCAGGAGGACACCTTCGTGCTGCGCGCGCACCGCGGTCGCCGGCTCGGCACGCTGGCCAAGGTGGCCAATCTGCGTCAGCTCGCCGCACGGCACCCGCAGACCCGGCACGTCAACACTTGGACTGCCGAGGTGAACGACGCGATGCGCGCCATCAACGAGCGGTTCGGCTTCCGCCCCGTCGAGACCATGCACGAGGTCGAACTCAGCCTCGACTAGCCAGGCCCGCTACCCCCGCCAGTAGCCGGTCGACATCGCTGTCGTCGTTGTACGGCGCGAGCCCGACCCGAACCCCGCCCGCATCGCCCAAGCCGAGCCACCGAGAGGTCTCGATGGCGTAGAAGGAGCCGGCGGGCGCGTTCACGCCCAGTTCGGCAAGTGCCCGGTGCACCTCGTCGGGCCGGTACCCGTCAACGGAGAAGAGCAACGTCGGGGTCCGCCGCGCGGCCCGCGAGTACAGAGTGATGCCGGGCAGCTCGGCCAACCCGGCCTCGATGCGGGTCCGCAGCCGGTCCTCGTGTTCTTCGAGCACCGTCATCGCCTCGACCACGCGGGAGCGCCGGTCCCCGCCGCCGGCACTCAATCCCGCGATGAAATCAACCGCCGCGGTTGTCCCGGCGAGCAACTCGTAGGGCAACGTGCCCAGTTCGAAGCGTTCCGGGACGTTGTCCGACGAGGGCAGCAGCTTGTCCGGCGCCAGCGACTCCAGCAGAGCCACCTCCGCGACCAGGACCCCGCAGTGCGGGCCGAAGAACTTGTACGGCGAGCAGACAAAGAAATCCGCGCCGAGTTCGCCCACGTCCACCTGCGTATGTGGAGTGGTATGCACCCCGTCGACGAAGACGAGAGCGCCGACGGCATGCACTGATGCAGCGACCGCCGCGATGTCCGGACGGGTGCCGATGAGATTCGATGCGCCGGTGACGGCAACGAGCCGGGTTCGGTCCGACAAGACGGACTGCACCGCTTCGGGCGCCAGCTCACCAGTCTCGGGGTCGAAGTCGGCCCAGCGGATCGTCGCGCCGGCTGCCTGCGCGGCCTGCACCCACGGCCGGACGTTCGCGTCGTGATCGAGGCGCGTCACCACGACTTCGTCGCCCGGCTCCCACTGCTTGGCCAGCGTGCGGGAGAAGTCATAGGTCAGCTGCGTCATGCTCCGACCGAACACGACGCCGCGCGGATCGGCGACGAGAAGATCACCCACCGCGGCCCGCGCTGCCACGACGACGGAGTCCGCGCGGCGCTCCGCGGCGGTCACCGTTCCGCGGTTGGAGATCGCCGCCGTCAGGGTGGTGGCGACGGCGTCGGCAACTTCCTGCGGCACCTGAGAACCGCCCGGTCCGTCGAAGTGGGCAGCGCCTTCGGCCAGTGCTGGGAATCGTCGGCGCAGGGCCGCGACATCGAATGCCATACCTTCATCCTCGCAGCTACCCGGATCGCCTCGGCGGGCGATGGCGATCAGGCCGCGGGCGGCGTCCAGATGTAGGGCGTTGTGGTCGTGATCGGGACGAAGCCGAGTCGCTCCAGGATGGGCCGGCTGTCGTCGGACGCGTCTACCTGCAGGTAGCGGATCCCGCGTTCGGTGGCGAGTTCGGCTCGGCGGGCCACCAGCGCCCGGTAGATGCCGCGACCGCGCCACTCGGCCAGGGTCGACCCGCCCCACAGCCCGGCGAAATCGGTGCCTGGCCTGATCACCAGCCATGCTGCCGACACCAGTTGGTCACCGTGTTCGGCCACCAGCACCGTGATCAGATCCGGCGCCGCTTCGATCCGGTTGTGCAGGTCCTCGGCCAGCCAGTGCCGGTCCTGCTCCCACACCTCTGACTTCAACGCGGCAATACGACGCAGGTCGTCATCGTCGGTGACCGCTCGCAGCGTGATACCGGCCGGCAGCACCGGATCGGCAGCCAGACTCGCAGCGATGCCGATCTCCACGGTCTCCCGCGGCTCGGGCACGAAGCCAGCCGCAACCAGTCGGTCCGGCAGATCGGCCGGCAGATCGTGGCCGCGGCTCTTCCATTCGAAGGAGCTGCCGAGCGCGGTGAAATGCTCGATCTGCCGCGCGATCAACGCATCGAGTCGATCGCCTTCGAAGCCGTCGAGACTGCGGTACGAGACGAAGCCCTGCGCCGGGTGGTAGATCCGCACCAACGGTCCGTCGGTGTCAGACTCCGCGCCGGATTCGGTCTCCGCGTTCCCGCGCAGTTGCTCGTCATAGGCGGCCAGCAGGTCGGCGGGCGAGGGGGAAGTGTCCATGCCGAGCAGCCTAGGTGCCCGGGTAATCGCAGCCTCCCCGTGTCGACCCAGGTAGCTCGTCGGCAGTCCGGCTAGGACGGTCTCGGCGACGCAGGGCCCACGCGGGTGTAGGTGAGCACGAAACCGGGCGGCGACACGGCGAATTTCATGGCACCATCCAGCACCCGCACCGGAATTTCAGCATCGGCGGCCCGGCCGGTGCCGAGCACAAGCGCATCCACGCCGTGGATGACCATCAGCCGGTCCGGATCGTTCCCGGCGTATGCGATCAGCGTCGTCCCCGACTCAGTAACCCGTATCCCGGCCTCGGTCAACACGTAGCGCCCGCCGATGCCATTGACGCTGTCGGACCCACTGAAGGTGTCGTCCGCTCGCAGATCCAGGATCACCTTCAGGCTTGCCGCCACCGCCACCGGTACCGTCCGGCCGTCGGCCTGCACCGTTTGGAGCGTCCACCGGTACCCGACGATCGCGCTCACAGGTTGAGTCGGCTGTGACGGCGCGGTCGAACCGGTCGCCGCGAGCCGCTGCGCCGGATGGCGGGCGACGAGGACGACGCCCAGCGCAGCGGCGGCGATGACCACAACCGACAACACCAAGGCGGGGACAAGCCGAGTGCGGCGCGGTGCGTGGCCCGCGCCGGGCCTGATGGTCGGACCCGCATGCGGGCCGGCGAGATCGGCCCCGGTGAGTGACTCCGCGCGGTCATACAAGGCGCCGCGGATTGTCGCTTCAAGGTCAGTCGTCATCGTCGCTTCCCTTCAGGACTGTGACCAGCTTCGCTGTTGCGCGACTCAGCGCCGACGAAACGGCCGACTGCGTCATGCCCAACATGTCGCCGATCTCCGCGATCTCGAGTTCGGCGTAGTACCTCAGCACCACCACTTCGCGCTGCCGTATCGGCAGCGCGTCGATTGCGCGCAGCATGACCTCGCGTCGCGATAGCTCGAGGGCCCGTTCGTCCGCAGCGGGGGCGTCCCTCGTGCGTGTCCCGCGAACGGCGAAGGCTCGCATCACCCGGCGCCGGCGCAGCGCAGACCGGGCCCGATTCACGACGGCGGTCTGCAGGTAGCGCCGCGGGTCCGCCGCTACGACCGGCGACTTCGCCGACTGGGCCGCCGCAAACACGTCCTGCACAACGTCCTCGGCGGTCTCCAGATCGTCCACCAACTGCCGCGCCAGCCGGACCAGCGACAGGTACTCGTCGCGGTACACGTCCAGCACGGATTGCGGCGCGGCGGCGTTCGCTGGAGTACCGACCGCTCGGATAGCAGGATCCACTTGAGCGACCTCCTTCGCGCCGGGCAGTCGATGTCCCCGTCCTTACAGACGCACCATGCCCGGATCCGTCACGCGACCAGCGAAAATTTCGAGCAGGCCGGAAGATCGCCGTGCGGTTCGAGTGTCCCGAATCGGGATCGACAGTCTGCCACGGAACGTTCGCACGCTGGTGCGCATTGCTTAACGAGGTAGGGGATTACCGCGCCACGGTCACTTTCGCGCACCACGCCACGGTCAGAACGGTGGGTCGGGGTGGTCGACTGGTTCGGGTGGCGATTGCGGTGGCCCAGCCTCGATGGTGGTGGGTAGCGGGTCTGGGCGGGTGTGGAATTGGTGGCCGGTGGGGCTGGTCCAAGTGGTGGATCCGTCGGGTTGTCGTTCGGGGTGCCAGTCGGTTTGGTGTTTGCACCGGTGGTGCCGCCGGCACAGCGGGTGCAGGTTCCCCTCGCACGTCGGCCCGCCGTCCTTGGCGGACCGAAGATGATCCAGGTCGCAGGCGACTGCTGGGCGGGTGCAGGAGGCGAAGGTGCAGGTCTGGTCGCGGGCGATGATGAACGCCGCCAACCGGGCCGGTGGCCGGTAGGTCTGCCTGCCGTAGTCGACCAGGCGGCCGGCGTCGTCGGTGATCAGCCGCCGCCAGGTACCTGTCTCATCCTGAGAGATGCGGCGGGCCATGGCGGCGGGGATGGGTCCGTACCCGGCCAGCTCGCCGGGCTGCTCATCCAGCCCGAGCAGTGTCGATGCCGCGACGGTCAGCTGCACCGCGGGACGGGCACCGTGTCTCCTGGTCAAATGCGGATCGCCCAGGATCGTCTCGGCCATCGTGACGAGTGCGTCTGCGCGGCGCTGATCCGCGGTACGCGGGTCGCCGCCCTTCCCGAACACCGTCTCGCATGCGCGGCCGTCGATCGCGGTCATCAGGGAAGCCGCGCCGTCGGTGGGCAGGTACGCCCAGACAGAGCTCATCCCGTGCGGCTCCGGGGTACACACCACCCGCCGCTCGGCCAGCGCGTCAACGTGCATCTCGGCCTCACCGGCCGGATCCATTTGCAGGATCGCGCGGGTGACGGACTTCCGGAACTGCGCGAGCGTCTGCTTACCACCACGCTCCAGGACCCGGTCCTCCACCGCACGCGCCACCTCGGGGTCGAGGCCGATGACAGCGGACGCCAGGTAGTCGGCG
>JBPCMU010000009.1:0-34286 GCA_051001975.1 Jatrophihabitans sp. | reverse complement strand
GGTGGCTGGAAAGATCGATCTTGTCGGTGACATAAAGGATCAAAGCTGAATGAGGCCGGAGGAACTGCAGCTAGGGCGGGGGGCGTTTTCCGAGTGTCTCGGGAAGCGCCCCTCGCTCGTCAACAAGTCGAATTCCTCCCTGTCTGATCCGGCCGGAGGCCGCCTGCCATGACCACATTCATGAACTATCTGGTGCTCGGCCTTACTCGGGGGTCGCTCTACGCACTGATCGCGCTCGGTTACACGCTCGTGTACGGCGTGCTGCAACTGATCAACTTCGCGCATAGCGAGGTTTTCATGTCCGGCGCGTTCGGCAGTTATCTCGTCATTCACGCCGTCGTCGGCGACGGCACAAAGACAGCCGCGTGGGCAGTGCCATTCGTGCTGATCCTGGGCGTGGTGTCCGGTGCGATCACTGCAGCCGGGATCGCCTGGTGCCTGGAGCGGGTCGCCTACCGGCCGCTGCGAAAACGGGGAGCTCCAAAGCTGGCCTTCCTCATCAGCGCGATCGGCGCGTCGTTCTTCCTGTCGCAGCTGTTCGGCAAGCTCTTCAACCGGCTCACGTCCAATGGGTTCCCCGCCTTCTTCGACGTGAACAAGACGCTATTCACCCTGTTCGGCGCGCAGGTGAAGATCCTGCAGGTGGTGGCCATCGTCAGCGCAGTCGTGATGATGATCTTCCTGGACCGTCTGGTCGCGCGGACCAAGCTCGGCCAGAGCATCCGGGCGGTCTCCGAGGACGCCCCGACCGCTGCCCTGATGGGCGTCGACATCGACAAGACCATCTCGCGGACCTTCATCATCGGCGGTCTGCTCGGTGGTGCGGCCGGCTTCCTGTTCGGCCTCAGCTTCAGCTTTGGTAACACGATGGGCTTCATCCCGGGGGTGAAGGCCTTCGCTGCGGCAGTCCTCGGCGGTATCGGGAACATCCGCGGGGCAATGATCGGCGGGCTGACACTGGGCGTAGTGGAGAACCTGGTGCCGACCGCGCCGTGGGTCAGCGCGCCGTGGATCGGCATCAAGTGGACCGACGTCGTCGCGTTCGTGGTGCTGGTCGGCGTCCTGATGTTTCGACCGACCGGCATCCTCGGCGAGCGTTTGGGGCGTGCGGCATGACCGCCACGATCCGTTCCGAGTGGTTCAAGCGACTCGTCGGCTGTCTGGCCGGCTCACTGGTGCTCGCGTTGATGTGGGGCCCGCAGGAAGGCAGCCAGACCGATTTCGGGTACGCGTTCCGCAAGGCGATCTTCGGTCCGCGGGTCATCTTGTTCCTGGTTCTGGGCGTGGTGGTGTTCCTGGTCATCACGTACTGGCCGAAGGTGGTGCCGTACCTGACCCGGCCCGGGGTGTGGCCGCTGGTCTCCGGCGGACTGACCGTGATCGCGTCCTATGTGCTCATGCACTGGTTCGACGGGGCGCCCAACCCGAAGTTCCCGGGTGTGGCCGTCGCGGTTTCGAACACCAACGGCCTGTCCTGGTTCACCACCTCGTACTTCGGGTGGCTGCACTGGGCGCTGTTCGCGATAGCGTTCTTCGGCGTCGCCCTGGCAATCGTCCGGGAACTGCGAATCGCTGCCTGGGTCGGTGCGGTCGTGGCCGTCGTCGGTGCAGTGCTCAGCTACACCTCGCACCACGAACTGATCCCACTGGCCAAGCCGACCGACCACTCACTCGGTTTCGGCGTCGCCGTGGTCGGCTACCTGGTTATCGCCTTCGCCGCCGGGATCGTCGCGCTGACCCACGAGCAGACCGCACAGTCCAAGGCCTTCGCCAACAAGGTGCTCGGTTGGCGTCCCGGTATGCCGCTGGTCGCGCTGGGTGCCGTGCTGGGCATCGTCGGGCTGTGGCGGGCGATCTGGTTCTCGCCGGTCAACCTCAACACTAACCTCGGCCAGACCAAGACGGCCTTCAGCGGCGAGGACGTCACCTCCCTGACGACGCAGTACCTCTCCTGGCTGGCCTGGGTGCTCTTCGCGATCGGTGTCATCGGTGGTGTCGCGGTGTGCTACTACCGCTGGCGGGTTGGTGGCTGGGTAGTGACCGCCGTCGGCGTCGTCGCAGCGTTGCTGACCATCATCACTATGTACGACATCAGCAAAACCGCGGCAGTGCAGAAGTTCGATGGCATCAAGACGCCGTGGCAGGACCTCGGTACCGGTGGCTGGATCACCGCAGCCGCGTTCTTCCTGCTCGGCGCGGGCGGCTTCATCGCCGCGACCACAAAGCTCGGCGCTCCGACCGGCGGTGTGGTGACGACCGACGAGTCGGGCAAGCAGACCACGATCATCTCCTCGGCCGGGTCGACGTTCCTGAGCGCGCCCGGCGCGACGCGTGGGCTGATCATGGTGGCCATCGCGGTGGCGTTGTTCTATCCGCCGACGGCGACGTCGTTCTGGCAGTCGGTGCTGGTCAGCGAGATCGGCATCTACGTGTTGCTGGCGATCGGCCTGAATGTCGTGGTCGGCTGGGCCGGCCTGCTGGACCTCGGCTTCATCGCATTCTATGCGATCGGCTCGTACACCACGGCGTATCTCACCGGCTCCTTGCCGATCGACCCGCCGTCCTGGCTGCAGATGAGCCCCTTGCTGGCCATCCCGTTCGCGATCGTGGTCTGTCTGATCGCCGGGCTCGTCCTCGGTGCGCCGACCCTGCGACTACGTGGCGACTATCTGGCCATTGTCACGCTCGGATTCGGTGAGATCATCCGCATCGTCGCGAACAACTCCGACGGGGTCACGAACGGCAGCCGGGGAACGGCGGTCGACCCGCCGCGCGGCGTGCACAATGTGCCGAACCCGTCGATCCACATCGGGCCCATCAACATCACCTGGGGACTGAACCAGTTGCAGTACTGGTATCTGCTCCTCGTGCTGATCGTGATCGTCCTGCTGCTGTTCCGGCGGTTAGAGAACTCCCGGCTGGGGCGTTCGTGGGCGGCCATCCGCGAGGACGAGGTGGCCGCGGAAGCCACCGGCATCAACACCTTCCGGGTGAAGCTGCTGGCTTTCGCGATCGGTGCGTCCACCTCCGGCATCGCCGGTGTCTTCTTCGCCAGTCAGATCGGGTTCATCACGCCGGACAACTTCGTGTTGAACAACTCGATCCTCGTCGTTGCCTACGTGGTGTTCGGCGGGATGGGCTCGCTGCCCGGTGCGATCGCCGGCGCCGCGTTGCTCACCTGGCTGCCGGAATTCCTGAAGGACCAGGTACCGCAGCCGGACCGGCAGATGTGGATCGGTGCGCTGGTGTTGCTGATGATGATCTTCCGCCCGGGTGGCCTTATCCCGGCCCGGCGCAGACAGGCAGAATTGCACGGCCTGGACACTGCGCCCAGCGAAGAGACTTCGGCGGTCCCGGCGAGCGAAGGGATGGGTGCGGGCCGATGACCAGCATCGAGGAACAGACCCCGCAGCCTGCGCAGCGCGCCGACGACCTCATCTTCGACGTCCAGCACGTGACGTTGCGCTTCGGCGGCGTGGTCAGCCTCAACGACGTGTCCCTGGCGATGCATCGTGGGGAAATTCTGGCGGTCATAGGGCCGAACGGGGCCGGCAAGACCTCATTGTTCAATTCGCTGACCGGCGTCTACACACCGCAGGAGGGCAGCATCATGGTGGCCGCCCGGGTGGGCGACACCCCGACCAGCGTGCTGGGGAAGAAGACGCACGTCGTCAACCATCTCGGTGTCGCGCGCACCTTCCAGAACATCCGGCTGTTCCCCGCGCTAACGGCCTTGGAGAATGTCAAGATCGGCATCGAGACCAGGCAACGCTCCGGGCCGATCGCCTCGATGCTGGGGATGCCGTGGCAGCGTCGGGAAGACCGGGAGAGTACTGCGGCGGCGTATGCCTTGATGAAGGACGTCGGACTGGCCGCGCGGGCCAACGAGTTGGCCGGCTCGCTGGCATACGGCGAGCAGCGTCGGCTGGAGATCGCCCGAGCACTGGGCACCAACCCGGGTGTGATCCTGCTCGACGAGCCGGCCGCCGGCACCAACCCGGTCGAGAAGCGTGAGCTGGCGCAGTTGATTCAGCGCATCAGTGCCGAGCGGGGAGTCAGCATCCTGCTCATCGAGCACGACATGAAACTGGTGATGACCGTCGCGCACCGCATCATCGTGCTGAACTTCGGTCAGAAGATCGCGGAAGGATCACCGAGTGCGATCCAGCGAGACCCGGCAGTGATCGCCGCGTATCTGGGCACCTCCGCGGACGAGGTCGTCGAGCAGGGAGCCCCGCAGGGCGAAGTGCATCTGATCGATCTGCACCTCGACGAGGAGGAGCCGGAATGACGTTGTTGGAGATCGACGAGCTCGAGGTCAGTTACGGCACGATCCGGGCGATCAAGGGGATCACCTTCCATGTCGATGAAGGTGAGATCGTGGCACTGCTCGGTGCGAACGGCGCCGGGAAGACCACCACCCAGAAAACGATCTCCGGCATGTTGCGGCCCTCCGGCGGCGGCATCACGTTCGACGGTGAGCGGATCGACGGCATTCCGGCGCACTCGTTGATCTCCCGGGGCATCTGCCACGTGCCCGAAGGCCGCCGGGTGTTCCCGCTGATGACGGTGCGCGACAACCTGGAGATGGGCGCGTTCCGCTTCAAGCGGCCGGACCAGGACGTAATGCGGCAGGTGATGGAGATGTTCCCGCGCCTGGAGGAACGCATCGAGCAGCATGCCGGGACGTTGTCCGGCGGTGAGCAGCAGATGCTGGCCATCGGCCGTGCCTTGATGGGCAAGCCACGGCTGTTGCTGCTGGACGAGCCTTCGATGGGCCTGGCGCCGCTGATCGTCGCGCAGATCTTCCAGATCGTGCGCGAGATCAACAAGGCCGGCGTCACCGTCCTGCTCGTCGAGCAGAACGCCGCTCAAGCGCTGAGCCTGGCCGATCGCGGCTACGTGCTGGAGACCGGTGAGTTGGTGCTGGAGGGCACCGGTCAGGAATTGCTCGCCGACGACCGGATCCGGGCGGCGTACCTGGGCGAGGAGATCGCCGGCTGACTCGAGAAAGCATCACCAGAGGGCTTGCCGAGCCACCCTGGGGTGCGAGTAGCGTCTGGGTCCAGCGTCTCGGGCATACGGGGTTGTCTGCCCAGCTGGTGACTCGTGGGCATTTGCGTTCCACGTGGGAGGACTGCTCATGCGCGGTGTGGTAGCTGTGCGGCATGCCGAAGTCGACGACGTCGCCTCGCTCGCCAAGCTCACCGATGACGGCAGTTCCGGTCACAGCCGTGGCCGCGGAGACAGTCCGGCCGATCGCGAGCAGCGCTTCGAGCAACTGCTGGTCGATACCCGGCGCGTCATGCTCGTCGCCACCGAGACCGGCGGTGAGATCGTCGGCCTAGTGGTGGCGACCACCGAGGAGATCGGCGCACTGAACCCCGTTCCCGCGCTGACCGTGAGCACGCTCATCGTGTCGCCGGGCAGTCGACGGCGGGGAGTCGGTCGGGCCCTGCTCGCCGGTGCCGTCGAAGAGGCCGACGAGCGTGGCATCGATTCTTTGATCGCGTCGGTGTCCGGCACGGACCGCGACGCCAACCGCTATCTCGCCCGGCTCGGCTTCGCGCCGCTGGTGGTGCGCCGGATCGCCACCACGTCCATGCTGCGCCGCACGCTCGGGATGAGCGACGTCGTCGGCCGGGTGGCCCGCCGCCGGGGCCGCAACCGGCCCGGCATGACCATCCGGGCGCTGAGCCGGCACTAGCGCTCGCCTTCGACCTTGTGAGGATCTGACGGTTCGGGCCGTCGAAGGTCACCACAATCCCGTCCGCGGGAACGCACCGAGGACCCCTGGACCTGTCAGAGTCGGCCCCTAGACTCACCCCTGATGACTGAGTCGAGCGTTGCCGAGGCAGCTGAACCCATGCCCGTCCGCCTGTTGCTGCTGGACGGTCACTCGCTGGCTTACCGGGCGTTCTTCGCTCTCCCGGTGGAAAACTTCTCCACTACTACTGGGCAGCCGACCAACGCCGTCTATGGCTTCACCTCGATGCTGATCAACCTGCTCCGCGACGAGGAGCCGACCCACCTCGCAGTCGCCTTCGACGTCTCGCGCAAGACGTTCCGGTCCGAGGCCTATGCGGAGTACAAGGCCGGCCGGTCGGAGACCCCGCAGGACTTCCGGGGCCAAGTCTCGCTCATTCGCGAGGTGCTCGACGCGTTGCGGATCCCATCGATGGCGGTGGAGAACTACGAGGCCGACGACGTGATCGCGACCATCGCGACCGATGCGGTGGCCCGAGACGCGCAGGTGCTGATCTGTACCGGTGATCGGGACGCCCTGCAGTTGGTGAACGACCAGACCACCGTGCTCTACCCGAAGCGCGGCGTCAGCGACATGACCCGGTTCACCCCGGCCGCCGTCGAGGAGAAGTACGGACTCACCCCGGCGCAGTATCCGGACTTCGCCGCACTACGCGGCGACCCGTCCGACAACCTGCCCGGTATCCCGAGCGTCGGGGAGAAGACGGCCTCGAAATGGGTGCGCGAATATGGCTCGCTGAACGAGCTGGTGGCCGGTGTCGACACGGTCAACGGCAAGGTCGGCGATGCGCTGCGCGAACATCTCGGCTCGGTGCTGCGCAACCGGCAGCTCACGGAACTGGTCCGGGACGTACCGGTGGAGTACTCGCTGGCGCAGTTGGAGCGGGTGGCCTGGGACCGCGATGCGGTGCACAAGCTGTTCGACAACCTGCAGTTCCGGGTGCTGCGCGATCGGCTGTTCGACACGTTGACCTCCGCCGGGCCTGAGGCTCAGGGGAGCGTCGAGGTGAGCAGTGCTCGACTGGCCGAGGGTGAGGTCGCCGATTGGCTGGCTGCGAACGCCTCCGGTCCGGGGCGCGCCGGCGTTTCGTTCCGCGGCACGTGGGGTCGGGGTACCGGCGCCATCACCGGGGTGGCGCTGGCCCGCGGCGGATCGGCCGCCTACATCAACACGACATCGCTCGGCGCACCCGACGAGAAGGCGCTGGCCGACTGGCTGGCCGATCCCAAACAGCTCAAGGCCTGCCACGACGTGAAGGGCCCGTTACTGGCACTCCGCCAGCGCGGCTGGACCCTCGACGGCGTCAGCAGCGATACTCAACTCGCCGCCTACCTCGCGCTGCCCGGGCAGCGGTCCTTCGATCTGGCTGATCTCGCCCTGCGGTACCTGCACCTGGAGCTGAAACAGCCGGGGGAACAGCCCGGCGGTCAGCTCACCCTGGACGGCGGCGCGGACGAGGCGGATGACGCGATCGCCGAGGCGGAGTCGGTGCGGGCCGCGGCGATCCTCGATCTGTCCGACGCGCTGGACACCGATCTCCAGGCGCGCGGCGCCACCCGGCTGCTCACCGAGATGGAGTTGCCGCTCACCGTCGTGCTGGCCGATATGGAGTCGGTCGGTATCGCGGTGGACACCGAGCACCTGAGCGGGCTGCGCGCCGAACTCGGTGCGGCGGTGAAGGGCGTCGAGGGCGAGGCGCATCAACTCGTCGGCCGCGAGTTCAACCTCGGTTCGCCGAAGCAACTGCAGGTCATTCTCTTCGACGAGATGGGCCTGCCGAAGACGAAGCGCACGAAGACCGGGTACACCACCGATGCCGATTCGCTCGCCTCTCTGTACGAGCGCACCGGCAACCCGCTGCTGGAAATGCTGCTGCGCCACCGCGAGGTCGCCCGGCTCAAGACCGTCGTCGACTCCTTGCTCCCAATGGTCGACGACGTCGGTCGCATCCACACCACGTTCAACCAGACGATCGCGGCGACCGGCCGGCTCTCGTCGGTGGATCCGAACCTGCAGAACATCCCGGTGCGCACCGCGGAAGGCCGGCGCATCCGACAGGCCTTCGTCGTTGGTCCCGGGTTCGAGTCGCTGATGACCGCGGACTACAGCCAGATCGAGATGCGGATCATGGCGCACCTGTCCTGCGATGCCGGGCTGATCGAAGCGTTCACGACTGGCGAGGATCTGCACACGTTCGTCGCGTCGCGGGCGTTCGACCTGCCGGCCGAGTCAATCGACAGCGAACTGCGCCGCCGGGTGAAGGCGATGTCCTACGGGCTGGCGTACGGCCTTTCGGCTTATGGGCTGGCGCAGCAACTGAAGATCACGCCGGAGGAGGCGCGCGGCCAGATGGACGCGTACTTCACCCGTTTCGGCGGCGTGCGCGACTACCTGAAGGGCATTGTCGAACAAGCCCGCCGGGAGGGCTACACCGAGACGATCATGGGCCGGCGCCGGTACCTGCCGGACCTCACCAGCGACAATCGGCAGCGGCGTGAGATGGCCGAGCGGATGGCCCTGAACGCGCCCATCCAGGGCAGCGCGGCGGACATCATCAAGGTGGCGATGCTCAACGTGCACCGCGCGCTGCAGGAGTCGTCACTGAAGTCGCACCTGCTGCTGCAGGTGCACGACGAACTCGTACTGGAGATCGCCACGGGGGAGCGCGAGCAGGTCGAAGCCCTGGTCCGCGAGCACATGGGCAACGCATATCCGCTCGACGTCGCCCTGGACGTCTCCGTCGGTGTCGGCCCCAACTGGGACGACGCCGCGCACTGAGCATCCCGGCCGCTAGCGCTCATCACACGGTGCACCCGGTCGGCTGCACTATCGTGCAGGCGTGACGGCCGCCGAACCGAGCCCGGCCGATCAGCCATCGCGGCCGTCGGCCCGGCTCGCCTGGACGATCCGGGCGATCGGATTGTTGGTCGCCGCGGCGGCGATCACCTTATGCGGGCGGACACTGGTGCATTCCTGGCCGGAGGTGCGCGCAGCGCTTGCCGATGCGCGTCCGCTCGGTCTGGTGGTCGCAACGACGTTCAATGCCGTCGCCATGCTCGGGCTGGCGCTGCTCTGGTGGCGCTGTTTGCGGTTGTTCGGTTCGCCGGCCAAACCGCTCGACGCGATGGGCTGGTACTTCGGTGGTGAGCTGGGCAAGTACCTGCCGGGTGGCGTGTGGTCGGTGCTGGGTCGCGGTGAACTCGCCCAGCGCGGTGGTGGGATCCGCCGAACGGCCGGGTACACGACCACGTTGATCGGCTACGGCGCCATGGTGATCGCGGCGATCGGTACCTGCGGAGTTCTCGTCCCGTTCGCCGCCGGTGGCGCACATGGAATCGGTTGGCGTTGGTCGGGACTCATCCTGCTGGTACCGCTGAGCGCCCTTCTCGTCCACCCTGCGGTCACGGCCCGGGTGTTCGCTGCCGGCCGACGGGTCACGCATAGGCGAGTGGACATCGTCGCGCCGCGTTGGTCCGCGATGCTTCGGCTGGTCGCGTGGGCAGTGCCGACCTGGGTCTTCCTCGGGTGCGCCGCCGTCGCAGTGACCGGCTCGCTGAGCCTGGACCAGCAGCCGGCTCGAGTCGCGCTCGCGGCCATCGTTGCGTGGATCATCGGATTCCTCGCCGTTCCGGTACCCGCCGGCGCGGGTGTGCGGGAAATTGTGTTCGTCGTGCTCTGCGGCCTGCCAGCGGCGCCGGCGACGACCGTGGCGGTGCTGCTGCGCGCGATGTTGATCGTCGTCGACGGTCTCGGCGGGATGGCCGGTCTGTGGCAGAGCGCGCGGATCATCGGATCAGGTCGGGTGGTGGGCCAGTCGTGAACCGGGACGACATCCTGCGCTCGGCCAAGGCCGGCTACATCAGGATGGTGATGGGCGCAGGCGGACTGCTCGATCGGGTCGGTGTGCTTCCTGGCCCTGCGCCGCAGCGCGATCGGCGAGTCAGGCACTGGGCCTACAGCCTTCGTCTCATCCACGACTCGGCCGGCCTGGCCGCCCTCGACGTGCCGTGGTGGACCTACCGGGCGAGCGCGTTCGTCGAACGTTGGATCCGGTCGCGCACCGAACCGGTTCGCGTGTTCGAGTACGGCTCGGGGGCCAGCACGGTATGGCTGGCCCGGCGCGCTGCCGAGGTCCACTCGGTCGAACACGACGCGACCTTCGCCCGGGAGTTCGCACCCATGCTCGCCGGTCAGCGCTCGGCACGCCTGCAGATCGTGCCCGCGGTACCGAGCCGGTCGCCGAGCATCAGTTCGGCGAAGGAGGGGTGGCGGGGGCTGGACTTCTCCGACTACGTCGCAGCGATCGACGGCGTCGACGGTGACTTCGACCTGGTCGTGATCGACGGGCGCGCCCGTGAAGCGTGTCTGCGCAAGGCCCTGCCGAGACTGCACCGCGAGGGGATCATCGTGTTCGATGACAGCTGGCGCCGCCGGTACCGCGCGGCAATTGACGCTGCCGACGTCGACCAGCGCAGGTTCGGCGGGCTGACCCCGACGATGCCCTACCCGACGCAGACGTCCGTACTCACGCCCGGACGTCGTCGTCGTTAGCCGCGGCATCAAGGTCGTGCACGGGCAGTCGCGGCAGGCCTTCGCCCTTGCCGAAGCGCATCTTCTTGGTGTGCTCCAGGGTGTCCTCGATCAACGTGCGGTTCGTCCTGGTCAGGTCGGCGACGATGCCCAGGATCACGCTCAGGAACGACATGATCAGCAGGACGGTGCCGATGAGCAGCGACTGCAGATGCCCGCCCGGCGTGTCGTCGACGATCTGCAGGATCCCCCAGCGAACGAAGGGCACCAGCCCGAGCGCACCAAACACCGCCGCGAGGAAAGTAAAGATCGCGTACGGCTTGTACATGATGTACGCGCGCACGATCGCGCCCGCGGACATCCGCACGTGTTGGCTGGTCGAGGTGAAGAGCCGTGACTCGCGGGTCTGCGGATTGGTGGTCACGGCGACGCTGTCGATCTTCAGGCGCTTGTTGCCGGCCTGGATGATCGTCTCCATGCAGTAGCTGAACCGGGTGATCGTGTTCAGCAGCATCAGACTGTCGCGGGAGTAGGCGCGGAAACCGCTGGCGGCGTCCGGTACGCGAGTGCCAGCCGCGCGATTGACGACGCGGCTGCCGAGTCGTTGCAGGGCGATCTTCGGCTTGGAGAACTGCTGGATGAGGTGAACCTGGCGGTCGGCGATCACGATGTCCGCTGTGCCGGCGACGACTGGCGCGACGAGATCGGGGATGCGCTCCTGCGGGTACTGATTGTCACCGTCGGTGTTCACCACGACGTCCGCGCCGAGCTCGAGGGCGCGCTGCACCCCGTCGTGGAAGGACCGCCCGAGTCCTCGGGTACGGGCGTGCCTGACGAAATGGGTGACGCCGTGTTGGCGGGCCACCGCGACGGTCCGATCGGTGGAGCCGTCGTCAATGACGAGGACGATGATCTCGTCGATACCCGGTATCTGGTGCGGGATCGACCGCAGGACGGCCGGGAGGGTCTGCTCCTCATTGAGGCACGGAACCTGCACCACCAGTCTCACCGGCAGGATCCTACGGCGTCGCGGGCGCTCGCTGTCAGTACGGATCGGGCCGGTTGAACCCGACCAAGCGTCCGAGTCTGAGCAGGATCTTGACGAGGACGTTCCGCGCGAACCAGGGCAGCTGGGCGAGCATCCGCAGTCTGCTGCGCGCGGTCACTGGACTCATCGAGAACGCAGCGAGTGAACCGACGCGCCCCCTGTAGTGCAGCCGCCGACTTGGCAGCGCGTGAGCGAGAAGGCCGAGGGTGACCCCGATCGAGGAGAACGAGTCGTGGATCAGAACGGTGCCGCCATCAACGACGTGCTCGGCCCACCGTAGGTCGTCGGTGACCGTCCAGTAGTCGTGCTTGCCGTCGATGTAGAGCAGTCCGACGGATCGGGTCCACCCCGGCCGGACTTCGGTGCTCTTCGCGATCACGAGTTCCACCCGCTCAGTGAGTCCGGCGGTGGCGATGTTGGTCTCGAATCGGCGTTGCGTCGCCGCCCCGCCGAACATCCCGCCCGCCACGAACGGGTCGATGGCGACGACCGGTTGCCCGCCGCTGGCTGACGCCAGCACAAGGGTGGACCGGCCCTGGTGACTGCCGATCTCCACTACCAGTCCGTCGGTCACCCGAGCGGCCGAATCCCAGAGCAGTTCGCCCTGGGTCTCGGTGAGCCAGCCTGGCACCGCGGCCGCAATTCTCCAGGCGGCGGCGAAGCCGGCGACCTGTTCGGCTGCGCTCACCACACTCCTTCGCTGGTCACGGTCTGGTCTGCGCGCCGACCCTACCGGGGTGTCATGGTGGCCTTTGGCGAAAGCTGCCCGGATGTTGCGTCGATACGGCAGGATGACCGGCATGGTGAGTTCAATGGGGATCCGCCGCGCTGTGGGCGCGTTCGTGGGACTGGTCGTCGTGGCCGGAGCGTTGGTGGCCTGCGGCGACGCATCGACGCCGCTGACCAAACGCGAGAAGCAGGTGCAGAGCAACGACACCAACGTGTCGATGAAGAATTGCGGCAGCCAGTGCTCCGGTGAGATCGACGGCGCGAAGTACTCGATGAAGCTGCCAAAGAAGTGGAACGGCACGCTCTTGCTGTACTCGCACGGGTATCGATTCGCGCAGCCTGCGCCGCCGGACTTCGGTCCGGTGTCCACCTCCGCGCAGGTCACCTCGACCGACAGCGATGGATCGGGTTCGGACCCGCTGAGCCAGAAGCTGCTCTCCGACGGGTACGCGCTGGCCGGATCGTCGTACAAGTCCAACGGCTGGGCGGTCGCCGACGGCGTCAAGGCCGGCGAGGACCTGCATGCGAAGTTCCTGAAGCTGGTGGGCGCCCCCAAGCGCACCTACGTGTGGGGCGACTCGCTCGGCGGGCTGATCACCGAATTGCTGAACGAGAAGCATCCGGACTGGGTGGACGGCGCGGCGCCGATGTGCGGCGCGGTAGCCGGCCCGGACTACAACTTCGATCTCGCGCTGGACGTCGCCTATGCGGTCAAGACGCTCATCTACCCGGAACTCACACTGACCGGATACTCCAGTGCGCAGGATGCCTCGGACAACTGGACGAAGGCGGCTGCGGCCGTGGCGAAGGCGGCCGGTGACACAGCCGGCGGCGGCACAGCGAAGATCATCTTCATCGGTGCGCTCGCCGACGTGGCGACCCAGACTCAGACCTTTGACGGTGCGGACATCGCCTCACAGGTGAAGGCGCGGGTCGAGGCGATCCTGACGGCGCTTGCTTTCGGTACGAGCGGCCGATACGAGCTTGAGCAACGGCTGAGCGGCAATCCGTCAGATAACACGAAGACCGACTACAGCAAGCGCGTCGACTCGGCGGAGTCCGGGTTGGTCGCGTTCGCCGGTGGGGATCCCGCCGCACTGGAGGCCAAGCTGGCCGCGGGCATTCGGGTCAGTGCAGACGAGGATGCCCGCAACAGGTTCGAGGCGCTGGGTGACACCACCGGCAAGATCGCCGTGCCGACGTTGACGATGCACACCGAGGCCGATCCGCTGGTCATCGTGCAGAACGAGCGGGTCCTGGCCGATCGCGCGGCGAAGAGTGGCGCCGCCGGGAACCTCGTCCAGCTCTACATCAAGGCGCCGAGCACCTACACCGAGTCCGAGGGCGCGCCGTACGGAGCGGGGCACTGCAACTTCAACGACGAGCAACGTGAAGGTCTGATCACCACCTTGGACGGGTGGGTTCGCAACGGCGTGTACCCGGTGCCGAACGGCGTCGGCAAGGCGTTCGGTGCGGGCCTCGACCCGACCTACACGCCCGGCGCGTGGCCGGGCGGTGGCGACGCCTGAGGCTCGGCGGCATCGGTCACCAAAGTCTCGTCACGTCCGCGCAGCGACAGGCTCACTGACACCGCGGCGGCCAGCACGGCAGCACCGGCCAGCAGCCGCGCAACGCCGGCCGCGTCGTCGGGCTGGAGCGTGAGGACGAGTACAGCGTCCGCGGTAGCGAGCGCCCAGATCACCGTGATCCGGCCGCGCCTGCGCAGCGCCAGGCCGGCGATCAGGGACAACTGCAGTACGGCCAACGACGCGCCCACCGCCGCGAACACCCACATCGACTCATCCAGCGAGTGGTAGCCGCTGCCCGCGACGACCGACACGGCCAGTCGCCCGAGCACCGCAGTGCCGAGCACCGTGATCACGCCGACGCCCGCGACCAGCGCGACCGCTCGAGCGTAGGCCCGTCGATGCCGGCGGGGATCGGTCAGCGAGGCGAACACCAGAGTGGCCACCGACTGCGGCAGCCACAGTGCGGCTCGGCTGACCACCGAGCCGGCCGCGTACACGCCAGCGGCATCGGCAGACAGCACGTGCCGGGCGAGAAGAACGTCGATGCTGGTGACCAG
This sequence comes from Jatrophihabitans sp., assembly GCA_051001975.1. GTDB lineage: Bacteria > Actinomycetota > Actinomycetes > Mycobacteriales > Jatrophihabitantaceae > DATAEG01. The sequence continues at coordinate 20,126 of JBPCMU010000009.1, read as the reverse complement.
GAGGAACGCGCCATGCCCATGAGCGGCATGGAGGGCCTCGAACATCACTTCGCCCAGATGCGCTCGGCTCGGCCGGCCGATGACCCGGAATTCGCGGTGCCGGCTGCACAGCACCGCAGCCAAGGTGACCCCGACTGCGGCGGCCAGCAAGCATGCTCCGGTAGATCGCCAGAGCAACAAGCCGATCAGCCCGGCCAGGGATCGGCCGCTAACGGTTGCCATCGTCAGCCAGGTGAGTTGGACGAACTGCCGCCCACCCTGCGCTATACCCTGCATCGTCCCGAGTGCAGTGATCCCAGGCAACGCCAGAACGACGCCCAGGATGCCCCACGGCGTTTGCAGATGCAGGAAGACGTCGAGGGCAGGAACGCACAGCAGCAGTAGAGCCGCCGCTGCGCCTGCGACGGCGGCTGTGCCGGCCACGAGATCCCCCCGGGGCGCACCGACCGCGACTCGACGGGCGGCGATGGTCTGCATCGCCAACCCCGGGACGGACGCAACCAGGAGCACCCCGAGCAACGAAAGAAGTTCGCCGTAGGTGGCCTTGCTGAGCATTCGCGCAGCAGCCAGTAACAGCAGGTAACTCATCGCGTTCGCGGACAGCATCGCGACCGGGACCGACAGCGCGGCCATGGCATCGGGACGGCGCACCGCCTGTGCCATGTACGACCTCCCGTGCCACTCCGACCGGCGCCGTGCCAGTCGTGCGGGGGTACAGTCTGGCCCCTGTTCGGCGAGGAGGCCATGTCGGTGCTGCGCAGCGTGTCGGGTAATCGCCCGGCCGGGTTGGCCTTCCTTTGGGCGCTCGTGCTCACCGCCGTGCTCTTGTGGCCGCTGCATAGGGCCGGTCTCGGCCTGGGGCACGACATGGTGTTCACCCCGGATCAGCCGCTCACCTGGTCCGGGCTCGGTCTCGGGTCGGCAGCACCCCGCGCCGTGCCGCTCGACGCCTTAGTGGCACTTGCCGGCAAGGTTGTCGGGGGAGCGACGGTCACCCGGCTGGCGCTGGCGATCCCGCTGCTGGCCGCCGGTGCGGGTTGCGGACTGCTGTTACGCCGCGGCGGGGCGCTGGGTGCTGTTGCCGGTGCTGCCTTCGCAGTCTGGAACCCCTACGTGATCGAGCGACTGGCGCTGGGTCAGTGGGCGCTGCTGTGGAGTTACGCGGCATTGCCGTGGATCGTGCTGGCCCTGCGCGGTCGGCATCCCACGCGCTCCTGGGCCGGGGTCACCGTCGCCGTCGCGGCCGCCTCGATCACCCCGACGGGAGGCGTAGTAGCTGCGTTGTTCGCAGTCTGCTGCGCATGCGCTATCCGCAGGCCTGGGGCGACATGGCGCGTTGCTGTGACGGCCGCCGCCCTGCAGTTGCCCTGGTTGCTGGCCGGAGCCTTGTCCACCGCGACCACCACCAGCGATCCCGCCGCGGTGGGCGCGTTCGCCGCGCGCAACGAACATGCCGGCGGCGTCGTCCTGACACTGCTGGGTGGCGGTGGCATCTGGAACGCAGACGTGGTGCCCGGCAGCCGCTCGAGCGGCTTGGCGTGGGCCGGACTCGCTGTTGTTGCAGTGTCCGCCGCCGTCGGCTGGCGCCCGCTGCGTGACGTAATCGGCCGACGGATGTTCGTAGCGCTGCTCGTGGCGGCAGGCGTCGGATTCGCCCTCGCCGCGCTGCCCTCACTGCCCGGTGGCGCGTCTGTGCTGCGCTTCGCAGTAGCGCACCTGCCCGGCGCGGGCGTCCTTCGGGACGCCCAGAAGTGGGTGTTGCCTTGGGTTGTCCTGCAAGCGTTGCTGTTCGCCTCCGCCGCCGGGCGGGCCGGCCGTGCGATCGGCCGCGCACCGGCGCTCGTCCCCGCTGCGATTGCTGCTGCACTACTGCCGGTACTGCTGGTCCCTGATGCCGGCGCAACGCTGCGCCCGACGCTGTCGCCGGTCACCTATCCCTCCGACTGGGCTCAGGTTGCTCGGCTGGTAGGCGACGACGGCGATGTGGCCGTAGTGCCGTACTCCGCCTACCGACTCTATCCGTGGGCGCCGGGTCGCAGTGTGCTGGACCCCGCGCCGCGCATCCTCCCGGCCGGCACAATCGTCGACGACCGACTGGTGGTCGGTGGGCGAGTGCTCCGCGGAGAGGATCAGCGAGCCGCCGCCGTCGGTTCGGCGCTGACCGCGGCTGACCCGGCCACGGCACTGGCCGCACAGCGCGTGCAGTGGGTCCTCGTCGAGAAAGACACCTCTGGCACGGTGCCCACGCTGACCGGCCTCTCGCCGCGTTACGACGGACCGGATCTGGCGCTGTTCCGGGTACCGGGGGACATCGCGCCGCCGGTCCGCGGCGGTTCGCGCACGGCGGCAGTGCTGGCCGGGTACGGCATCGCGGGGCTGGTTGCCTTCGGCGGGCTTGGCATGCTTCTCGTCGCGGCACTGACGGAGGCCCGCGGGCTGCTATCGTCGTGGCAGGTTCGACGCGACGCTGGAGGTTGATATGGGCAAGCTGATCTCGATCGCTCTCTCGGCGATCGTCGGTGCCGCGCTGTCGATCGTCGCTGCTGTTGCGGTGGTCCAGTCCGCTACGAAAGCACCTAACAAGAACCCGGTGAGCGGTCAGCTCATCGACTACGGCAACCGCTGAGCCGTCCTCTGTCGCTCGGTCACTAGAGCCGCGAACTGCTTCGTCGAGCTCGCCCACTCGAACAATGCGGCGCGTGCGCGGGCTGCGTCGCCCAGCCGCTCGCGTAGAGCGTGATCGGTCAGCAACCGGCGGGCCGCTGCCGTGAGCTCCTGCTGGTCTGAGACGAGCAACCCCGTCTCGCCGTCGCGCACGGATTCGGTGACGCCCCCGGCACTGCGGTAGGCCACCGTTGGAACTGCGCGGGCGGCAGCCTCCATGATCGCGATGCCCCAGCCCTCCTTGAGGGACGGCGTCAGCTGGATCCACGCGGAATCGAGGAGCCGGTCGCGCGTCGCGTCGGGCACGTGACCGTGGAACCGGACGTGCGCGTCGACGCCGAGCTCACCGGCCAGCTCTTCCAGATGCGAACGCCACCATCCCTCGCCGACGACGTCCAGCGAGATCGTTGGGATCTCAGCACGCAAAGCTGCGACCGCGTGGAGAGCATGCTCGACCTGTTTGTGCGGCACCAACCGGCCCAGCACACAGATCGTCGGATGTGGCGATCGCGCCCCGCACATCGACGGGTGTGGGACGTCGATGCCGTTGCGCACGATCTCGACCCGGTCGCCGTTGATTCCGAGAACGGCCAGATCCGCTGCGCTGGCTTCGGACACGGTGACGTAGCGGTGGGCGCGATACGCGCGCGGTGCCACCTTCGATTCCAACGCCCAGCCCACCCTGCCACGCCAGCCCGGATAGATCATGTGCCACTGGTCGCGGTGCACGTGGTGGACCAGCACCACCACGTCGCGGCGCCGACCGGAGAGGACGCTCCAGAACGGCAGACCGTTCTGAACATCGACGATCACGTCGACGGCGCGACCGTGGCGGCTGGCCAGCCAGCGCAGCGCGTGCGGGTACACGGTGAGCCGCCCACCTCGGCGGCGGAACCGCACGCCGTCGCGCATCTCGTCCGGTGGCGCCTGGGCGTGCGCCGCACAGACCACGGTGACGTCGTTGCCGGTCGCTGCCAATGCCCTCGCCATATGCTCGACGTACACCTCGGAGCCGCCGCCCTCCGGGTGCGTGGTGTCGCGCCAGACCATAAATGCGACCCGTATCGGCCGGTCGACTGACGTCATCCACACCTCCTGTTGTTCGCGCCACTGTAGTGCTCGCAAGTGGCAACCCAGGCCGGTCGTCGACCTGGCAGCCCTCCGATTGCAGATCGGTACAGTGCTGCGGTGACTCCCGACCGTGGCGCGTTTCGCGCGACGATATCGAGGTCGGTCAGGCTGTTCCGAGCGTTCCTCCGCGAGCAGTCGGACCCGGAGGCCTTTTACACGGCACTCGCCGATGACTCGGCCGCACAGCTCGCGTCCATGATCGACCTGGACGGCCGCCTGCTCCTGGACGTCGGCGGCGGTCCTGGCTACTTCGCCCGGGCGTTCGCGGTTCGCGGTGCACGGTACATCGGGGTGGAATTGGATGCGCCGACCGACTTCGTCGCCGACTCGTACGCCGTCCACGGCTCGGGCCTGGCGCTGCCGTTCCGCTCCGGTGCCGTGGACATCGTCTACTGCTCGAACGTCCTGGAACACGTCGGGCATCCCCAGCAGCTGCTCGCGGAGCTCGCCCGGGTGGCCCGGCCGGGCGGTCACGTGGTGGTCAGCTTCACGCCGTGGTGGTCACCATGGGGTGGCCATGAGACGTCGCCCTGGCACTACCTGGGCGGCAGCTATGCGCGCCGGCGGTACCACCGACAGCACGGCCATCAGCCCAAGAACCGCTACGGCGAGAGCCTGTTCGGCTACCGCGTGGGTGAGGCCGTTGGCTGGGCGAGGTCGCTCCCGGGTGGCGACCTGCAATTCGCTATACCTCGCTATCACCCGCGCTGGGCCTGGTGGGTGACCCGGGTGGCCGCCGCGCGCGAGGTCGCAACCTGGAACCTTCTGCTCGTGTGGCGGCGACGGTGAGTGTGTCGGTCAGCGCGCGCGCCGTTGAGCCGACGGTGCCGCCCACCGCCACGCGCCGTCCAGCTCCGAAGTCTGTCCGCTCGCTGTGGATGGCGGCCATCTGCCTGGGCCTCGTATTGCTTGTGTTCGCTCAGAGTGCGGGCAGCACGTCGACGGACACCAAGATCGACTTGGTTGTAGACCCGATGCGATTCCTGCGCACCACGTTGAGACTCTGGGATCCGATCGGCAACAGCGGTCAACTGCAGAATCAGGCGTACGGCTACCTGTTCCCGATGGGACCGTTCTTCGCGCTCACGCACGGCCTCGGATTCGCGCCGTGGGAGATGCAGCGACTGTGGCAGAGCGCGCTCGTACTCGGCGCGTTTTACGGCAGTGTCCGGCTAAGCCGTGCGCTGGGTGTTCGCGGCTGGTGGCCGCCCGTCTGTGTCGGACTGGTCTACGCAATGTCTCCCCGGATGCTCTCGGAGCTCACTACCATTTCCTCCGAGCTGATGCCCATGGCAGCCATGCCCTGGATGATCTTGCCGCTGGTCCGCGGAACGTGCACCGGCTCGGTACGCAGCGCCGCGGGTCGGTCCGGTGTGGCGTTGCTTTTTGCCGGCGGAGTGAATGCCGCGGCGACGCTGGCAGTCCTACCGGCCCCGGCGTTATGGATCCTGACCCGCAGCCACGGCCCGCGGCGCACGTGGCTAGCGGCGTGGTGGGTGCTGGCGGTGGCCTTGGCGTCCTCGTGGTGGGGGGTGCCGCTGCTTTTGCTCGGCAAGTACAGCCCGCCATTCCTGGACTACATCGAGTCCTCGAGTGCGACGACGTTGCCGACGTCACTCATTGCGACACTGCGCGGAGTCGACCACTGGGAGTCCTACCTGGGTCCGGATGTCTGGCGTGGCGCGTGGATCTTTGCCGCTGCGCCGTTGGTCATTGTCGCGACGACTGTCGTGGCGGCCGCTGGCCTCTGGGGTTTGGCCCGCCGCGACGTGCCCCATCGCGGCTTCCTCTGCTCCTGCTTGGTGCTCGGTCTGGTACTGGTGACAATGGGACATGCTGCAGAGGTCGGCCCGCCGGGAGCCGGCACGGTGCGACATCTGCTCGATGGTCCACTCGTGGCGTTTCGCAACGTGCACAAGTTCGATCCGTTGGTGCGTTTGCCTATTGCGATCGGGGTAGGCCACCTGCTCTCCCGGCTGCGGCTGCCCCATCGGGTCAAATTCGGACGGCGTGGCGCGACGATCGCCGTTCGTGCACTGGCGGTCGTCGCCACTGCCGGCATCGGGGTTGTGGCGGTGACCCCTGCAGTGTCGAACCAGGTCACCGCCAATCCCCGGTTGACCACCGAGCCGGGATGGTGGCGGGATGCAGCTGACTGGCTGGCCGAGCACTACAGCGGAGGGCGGGCGCTTGTCGTCCCGGGCGCCACCTCGTCGGTGTACGCGTGGGGGACGACTATCGATGACGCGCTGCAGCCGGTGGCGCGTTCGCCGTGGGCGCTGCGCAACGCCGTCCCGCTCGCTCCGGCCGGGTACATCCGGCTCCTGGACGAGGTCGAGTCCATCTTCAGCACCGGTGCCGGCAGCGCTGTGCTGGCGCCGTTGCTTGCCCGGTCCGGCATCAGCGACGTCGTCGTCCGCAATGACCTGCAGACCGGCAGTTCTGTGGCGACGCCCCTGGATTTCGTACGGTCCACTGCGGATAACTCACCAGGCATGCAACTCGCTGCGCAGTTCGGTCCGGAGGTGAGTGGGTCGAGCAAACCGAACAACGTCATCGATGCGGGTATCGGTGAGGTCCGGCCCGCCGTACAGATTTACCACGTGAATGTCAGCGTGCCGCAGGTCGAGCTCACCTCGATCGACTCCGGCGTGCAGGCAACGGGGTCAGCGGACGCCTTGCCGACGTTGCTGAGCCGAGGACTGCCCCCGGCGAGTTCGGTGGCATTCGGACCGGATGGTTCGGTCCTCGCCGGCGGCTCCGCGCTGCGGGTCGTTACGGACGGGATTCGGCGGCGTGATGCCATCTTCGGCAACCAGATCGGAGCCTCGAACACGCTGACCGCCTCGGATCCGAACAGCGGGCAGCGCCGGGCTTACGACTATCTCCCGGAGAACGCCGGGCCGCTCAGCGTCTACCGGTACACCGGCATCAAGGACCTGACTGCGACCTCATCCGGGTCCGACGTCGCTGCGTGGCTCAACCGCAGCCCATCGCACGAAGCGTGGTCCGCGCTGGACGGCGATCCGCAGACGGCTTGGGAAAGTGGATCTCTCGGCGGCGCAGTCGGCCAGTCACTGCGGATTTCGTTGCTAGGCCCGACGGACCCCGGCACGATGCAGATCGCGTTCACCACGTCCACGGCGAACGTCCCGACGCAGCTCGCGATCACCACAGATCGCGGCACGCGGATCGCCGATGTCCGGCCCGACGGATCGGTGCAGACTGTCGCACTGCCACCGGGTCCTACCAGCACGGTAAAGATCGTTGTCCGTGCGGTCGCCGGTGGGGGACCCGGCTCGTCGGTCGGCATCTCGGAGTTGCGCCTGGCCGGCATCACGCCGGGCCGTACCCTCGTCGTCCCGGCGCCCGCAACCGGCACAACGGCGGATCTGCTCGCCTTCGATGCAGCGTCCGGCTTTAGGTCCAGCTGCCTCACCTACCTCGGCATGCCCGCCTGCGATCCCACCTTCGCCGCCGAAGGCGAGGAGACCGCGGGCATCGACCGGACCGTCACTTTGGGCGCAGCCGCCGAGTACCTGCCATCGGCGTCAGTGCGACTGCGTGGTGGAACCGCTCTCGACGCCGCTCTCGACCATGGTTCGCCGATCCGGGTCAGCGCATCGTCGACGATCGCCGACGACCCACGAGTACGTGCCGGCGCTGTCGTCGACGACGACCCGACCACGATGTGGATCGCGGCCCCAGGAGACGGTCATCCGTCTCTCACGCTTCGGTTGCCGGCCATGAACACAATCAGCGGGCTGACCCTCACGACCGATCCGAATGCGGGGGTAGCGGCCCCGCGCCGTGTCGAGGTGCGCGTAGGCGGTCACAGCTGGCAGTTCGATGTGCCGGGCTCCGGAACGCTGACGTTTCCGGCCGCGGTGCGCGCCACCAGTCTGACTGTCGCGGTGACGCAGGCGTCGTTGCGGACCTCGACGAGCAGCGTGACCAACCGGTCGAGGCTGCTGTCAGTTGGGATTAGCGACGTCTCGCTGCAGACTGCGCAACCATTGGCCGCAGTCGATTCGGACGGAACTCTGTCGCTCAGCTGCACAGCGGGAGTGGCGATGTCCGTTGACGGCCGGAGCGTTTCGCTACAGATCCATGCGACGCGCTCGGACGTGCTCGCTGGCAATGCCGTCGCCGCAAGGCCATGCGCCGCTGATCCCATCACGCTGAGTCGGGGCACGCATCGGATGTCCCTGCTGCGCAACCCACGGATCGATCCGGTAGGCATCACATTCACCCGGGCGGGCGTCGCCGCATGGAACACCGGGGGGACTCCCGCACAGGTGTCCACAGGTAAATGGTCCGCCACATCACGATCAGTTCGGGTGGACACCGACCAGGCAGCGTTGCTCGTGGTTCACGAGAACGACAACGCCGGATGGCAGGCTCGGGTGAACGGGCACCTGCTCAAGCCGGTCATGGTCGACGGCTGGCAGCAGGGGTGGGTCGTGCCGGCAGGCACGCACGGCGAGGTGCAGCTCAGGTACGTAGCGCAGCGCGGTTATGAAGTGAGTCTCTGGTTAGGAGCGCTTGCGGGGCTCGTTGTGATCGGACTTGCCCTGGTCCGCCCGCGCCGGCCGGTACGGTGGCTGGCGCTTGCCGATGCGCACGCGCCGGCTTGGTTGACATTGGTCCTGATCGCGGCGGCCGCCACTGCACTCGCGGGCGTGCCCGGGCTGGCCGTCACCGCCGTGCTGGTTGGACTCATCGCCGTGTTGTCGTCACGGGAGATCGGCCTCCCTCCCGCTGCAGGTGGAGCAGCGTTGCTGATCGGTGGCGTGCTGTGCGCAACCGCGCAGTCGATCGCACTGTTCACCGAGGCTAACTCGGCCCGCACTCAGTACTTGTGCGTAGTCGCTGTCGTGGCTACCGCAATCGGTGGGTCGACCGTTGTAGGCGCCCGCAAGGCGCGGGTCCAGGGCCGCGATCCGTAACGCAAAATCGGCTGCTCGATCAGCAGCCATGACGCACTGGCAACTACGATACTTGCCAGGAGGGTGACTGCTAATAGCTCCCAGAAGTACCCGTGGAACTCGCTGTAGTGCAGCCGATGCTGCAACCAGAGCATCAGCGGCACATGCCACAGGTAGACGCTGTAGGAGATGTTGCCACCAAATCGCCCGACCCGGGACCCGAGCACTCGCGGTAAGACCTCAGAGTGCCCGAGAACCATCGGCAACATCAGGAAGAACCCGCAGGTGCTGAACAGGTAGTGCTGCAACGTCCATTGCCAAAAGGTCGCGGGTGCGAGTGTCCGCGGGATACCCAGCGGCAGCGTCGAGAGCATGAAGCACAGACCTGCTATTAGCGCGCATAGACCTGGCGCGTCAGCCCACTCGCCGAGCACTCGGCGCACCGGTTGGATGATGTCGCAGGTGTTGGGGATGCAGGTCAACACGGCGAGTCCCATGCCTAGGGCGAACCAGTCGAGGTAGGCCGGAAACCACAGCAGCGCTTGTGAGTTGCTGACTACGCGGTGGGCCTGCAGCAGGTTGAATGCCAATGCGCCGACAGCTAGTCCCGCCAGCACCACGACCTGGCGGCGCACCGCAGAGTCCACCCCGCTGGTCCGAGCTGCCGCGAGACGGGCGATCAGCGGCAGCGCAGCGTAGAAGGCGACCTCGACGGTGAGCGTCCAGAGTTGCGTCAGATTGGGGTCGTAGTCGTTGTGGTTGTAAGTCTGGATCAGTGAGAGGTAAGTGAACCAGTTCGTTCCGGTCACCCGAAACGTGGTGATGAACAGCAAGGTGAGGCTCACCATGACCCACAACGCAGGTCCGATGCGCAGCAGGCGGCGCCAGAAGAATCGGAATAGCGGTGGGTGAGCTGCCCCGGTGATTGCCGCCAGCGCGAATGGTCTGTAGAGCAGGAAGCCAGATAGTAAGAAGAACACCGTGACACCGATGTCCAGCCGCGACAGCACCGGACCGAAAATATCAACCTGCAGCGAACGGCCGGAGTTGAATCCGACGTGCGTGAACACCACGCTCAGCGCGGCGAGGGCGCGCAATCCGTCGAGCGCCGGAAAGCGCGTACCCGACGGCGAAACGGTCTTGGCCGACGACACCATCACCCTCCCGCCGGAAACGGCGCACCTATTTGAAGCCGCACCATGCACAAGTTTGTCGAGCGGTCAGTCGACGTCAGAACGACCTTCGCCGGGGACATCCTCGGCAATCGCAGGCGCAGGGATGCAAGTGAGCCTAGTTGTTGCCTGGCTCCGGTGACGGGCGAGTACATGCGACCATCCGCAGCCTGTACCTGCACCGTGATTGTGCTGGGTGCCGCCTGGAACGCATCGGCGTAAAGGAACCACTCACCAACACGGACCGATAAGTTCAGGGGTACAACCAGCCGTTGCGCTCCATGCAGGAAGCTGCCGCAGTTAGGTTGCTGCGGTCCGGCGGCGCTGGCTACGGGTACGAAGGCTGCTGGCACTAGGCGGCCGTCATTGGTGGCGACCAAAGGGTTTGCCGAGCGTCCGGAGAAGTCAGCAGAGACTCCCTCCAACTTGAGCAGGTCGCTGATGTGATGGGCCGGTTCGATGCTGGTGACCACGTCACCGCGGATCGGGGTGTCATAGATGTCCACCGACGGGCCTGCAGCGCGCACCGATGCGACCAGAGTGTTCACGTAGGACTTGGCCGGATTGCGCCACCAGTCCGCGGCATACCGGGCGTTGGAGACGATGCCACCGACCATTACCGCCGCGGTAAGTCCGACTAGCGCCACCATCCGAGGGTCCCGCGCATGCACAAACAGACGCGATATCGCGGCGGAAGCTGATACTGCGAGTGGTGTGGCCGGCGTACTCGCTGGGGCATCAGCGTGCTGAACGGGGCACAGGGCGAGGACCAAACCCAACGCGAGTGGCACCGCGACGACAAACGCGTACCGCGGCGTCACCGAGAGGGTGGCACCGTACGGCCCGTAGCGCCCAGCACCGACCAGCAGGATGCCGGTGATCGCCGTGAGCAGGGGCAAGGTCCACGCGACGAGTGAGATCCGGCCTGTGCGTTGCAGGCCGACTGCAACGCCAACCGCGACGGCAAGCAGCGCGACCACGACTTCGAGGTCAATCGTCGCAGCGAACGCCGCGTAGTTCCTGGGACCCGCGTACCAATGCCAGGGCCCGCCGATGAATGCTGGGGCGATGAGGCGAAGGAGAAACTCGCGGCACAACGCGAACTGGTCGCCGATCGAGGGAGCGGCGATGTCCTGCCCGTACCCGGCGCCAAGATAGGCGACCAAATATGCCGCCAGCGGAACGGCCTTCAGCAACCACGCTCGCCAGTCGGACACCGTCGAACGCAGACGGTCAAAGAGCGTGCCCGAAGTAAGGAATCCGAGCGTCAGGACCGGCAAGAGTAGAGGAATGATGGCCGTCTGATCGTTGTTCAGGGTCGCCAGCACCAGCCATGCACCCGTCTCGGTGGCCGTAGCCAGAGATCGGTTCCGACTGTGCCGAACATGCGCGTCGAGTGCAAGAAGCGTGAATACCTGACCGATGCCGGTGACCAGGCCCGGCGTGAGATAGACGAACGTCGGCGCTATCAGCGGACTGAACGCGTAGAGCGCCACAGCCAGCAGCACTACTGGCCGCTGTCCAACCAAACGGTCCAGCAGCCGGGCGAGCAGCCAGGTGCTCACCGCCTGGAGCACGAGCCGTACTAAGACCGTTGCTGGGTAGTTCATCGGTGCCATCCGGTGTAACAGCCAGAACTCGAGCCGACCGAAGATCGCGAAATGTCCTCCCAGCGAATCGCTCAGATAACCCCAGTCCAAGTTGCTCCGACTCGCCTGCGCCAGGTTCGACAAGTCCGCCTGCGAGTACCAACCGCGTCCCGCCAGGATCGCCAACCAAAAGGCCTGCAGGAGGACGATCACCGCGACTACACGTCGGGGTGTCAGCGGGTTGGGGAAGGGGGAAATGGCGTCCTGTCGGGACGCAGTATCGGAGCTTGCTGTCACCGCGTTACTCCGGATCTCGATTCAGCGTGGCCGCGACGAAAATAGCGGCAGACCGGCCCCCGAAACACTTCGGAAGCATAGTGACTGGCTGGTAACCTGCCCTCCTTGATCGTCCGGGTACGACGAATTTGACGGAGGCACTGGATGCGCAAGGGTTCGGGGATCGTCGCCATCGGCGTTGCGGTGTTCGCTCTGCTGCTGGCCATCCTGCTACCGACCTATGCGGTTCCGCGCAGCAAGAAAACACCTCTGGACCTGAATGTGACCATCGTGTCCAACGGTTCGGCTCAGGTGTTGGACGCCAGCACTGGTCAGGCACAGACAAAACGACTGCGCGCCACGCGGATCGTGAAGAGCGACTCGGCAAAGTCCGACGGCACGAACACCGTCGTCAACGAGACGCTGTGCATCATCATCAACGAGAACAACCCGCCGAACTGCCTGCCTAGCAGCGACCCGCGGTTGCTGTCGGTCACTACGGATCGGGTGGCGACGAACCGCAAGAGCGGTGAAGCCGTCAACATCGCCAAGTACGGCGCGAACGTCAACGGCGACAGCTCGGTAAAGCACGAAGGCATGGCCTACAAGTGGCCGATCGATTCGAAGAAGAAGACCTACCAGTTCTTCGAACCCGACCTCGGCAAGGCTTTCCCGGCCAAATACGTCGACTCGGAGAAGCTGAAGGGCCTGACCGTCTACAAGTACGTGTGCGACATCAGCCCCCAGCCGTACAAGATTCAGGGGTTGCTCGACGGAACGTACGCGGACACCAGGACCGTGTGGGTCGAGCCGAAGACCGGCGCGATCGTCAAGGGCCAGGAGAAGCAGGTACAGACGCTGTCAACTGGGCAGGTCGCGCTGGACGTGACGTTCACCTTCGACGACAAGTCGCAGAACTACCAGGCCGACTTCGCGAAGAAGAAGATCAAGCAACTCAAGCTCGCGCAGATCTACCTGCCGATCATCGCGCTCATCGTCGGCATCGCGGCGCTGGTCGCAGCATTCTTCCTGCTCCGATCCAGAGGAGAGGCCGGGCCGGTCCGTGCGCCGCGGCATCCAGCGACTGTCGGTGGCCCGCCGAGTAGTCCTCCCCCCGGCCCAACCGAACCGGCCGGCGATGCCGGACAAGGCCCGCCGTCCTGGCAGGACCCCGATGGCCAGACCGAGCCGAGAGATACGCCGACTACCCCCCCGCGGCTGAACGGTCAGTCCAGCACGCAGGAGTAGATGGCGGTGCCGGGCAGGATCGCGCCTCGCAGCGGTGACCACTGACCCCACTCTGCGGTGAAGCCGTCCGGCCATTCCGGCTCGATGAGGTCGACCAGGCGGAACCCGGCCGCGGTGAGCTCCCGGACCCGGTCGCCGAGCGTGCGGTGGTGTTCCACGTAACTCTCCGTCCCGTCCTCGTCGTACTCGACGTAGGGCGAGCGGTCGAAATAGGGCGATTGGGCCACCAGCCCGGCAGCGGTCGGGTCGTCGGCGAAGATCCAGCGCAGCGGGTGAGCCGTGGCGAACACCCACCGGGCACCGGGCCGCAGCACTCGGGCGACCTCGCGCATCACCCCGGCCGAGTCGGCTACGAACGGGACGGCACCGAATGCGGTGTAGGCCAGGTCGAAACTGTCGTCCTGGAACGGCAGGCATTGTGCGTCGGCCTGCACCAGCGGCACGTCGAGCTCGGTCTGCCGGGCGCCGGCGACGGCGTGCCGCAGCATGCCCGCCGACACGTCGAGGCCGACCGATCGAACGCCGTGCGCGATCAGCCAGCGCGAGCACATCGCCGACCCGCAGCCCACTTCCAAGGCGCGCTCGCCGCGCAGGGAGTCGATCGGCCCGAGCAGCCCGGCGTCCTGCTCGCGGAGGTTCTCCGGGCACCAGACGAAGTCCGCGACGCCCAGCAGGTCGCCGTGCTGGACGTGATAGGCGTCCGCGTCGCAGTCCCACCAGCGGCGGTTGGCCCGGGCGCTCTGCACGGGACCGACCGGCTCGTGCCCCACTCGGTCGGCGGTCACGTCTGGCACCTGCGGCGGCGGCCGGTCAGACCCGGCGGCGGCTGGTCAGCGTGGTCAGCACGGCGCCCAGGAGCACGACCACCAGGCCGCCCAGACCGATCCAGACACCGGACCCGACGTGGTCCCACATGCTGCCGGTGCGCTTGAAGCTGACCTGCCATTTGTGGAAGTCGCCGGTTCCGCTCATCGCCAGGGCCTGCCAGCCGATGGTCACCAGCGCGACCAACGCCGTGAGTGCTGCGATGGCTGGGCGGGGGAGCGCAGCGGTGAGGGCGAGCAGGACTGTCACGACCCCCAGCGCGATGAGCAGGCCCCAGTTGAACCACAGCTGCGCGCTGCTGTTGAAGAAAGTCCGATGGCCGTGGTTGAGGACTTCGAGGGTGTGCATGTCCCAGAAGGTCAGGTCGTTGTACTTGCCGTATGTCTGCAGCGGCAACCCGAGCAGTCCGAACAGCGCCGCCCCGAGTCCAAGCAGCTGCAGGGCGGTCCCGGCGCCGCCTCCGCGTCGGGCGGTGCGCCCGGCACCCTTCACCGGTTCTGGAGGCATCGGCGGCGGCACGCTCCAGGAGTTCTGCTGACCCTGGTCCGTAGGCCATCCTTGCTGGACTTGACCGGGCGCGGATGAGGGAGCGTCGGTCGTCTGTGCCGGCGGGAGCGAACCGCTGTCGGGGGGTTCGGAGGTCATAGTGGAGCAGGGTAGTGGCTGGCGGGATGCCGTCGCGTTGACCGACAGTCGGGGATGTCCGTATCCTTGACCTTGCGTGTGCTGTGCCTGCGTCCTCGACAAGGAGTAGGCCGCCCGCCGAACCAACGACCTGCAGGTCTCCATATCTTGTGCGCCAGGGCCCGCGCCCTCGGTGCGAGGGATGAGGTGGTGTGCGGCTAGTCCTCTCGGCGGTCCGGGCACGGCTCGCGTACCGATCCGAGTAACTATCCGCTAAGGAAACCCACCTACTCCATGACGTCCACTGTCGAAGCACCCACTGAGCACAGCAGCACCACCAGCAGTACCCCGCAGGTCGCGATCAACGACATCGGCTCCAGTGACGACTTCCTAGCCGCGATCGATCAGACCATCAAGTACTTCAATGACGGCGACATCGTCGAGGGCACCATCGTCAAGGTCGACCGTGACGAGGTCCTGCTCGACATCGGTTACAAGACCGAGGGTGTCATCCCTTCCCGCGAGCTGTCGATCAAGCACGACGTCGACCCCGGTGAGGTCGTATCCGTAGGCGACGAGATCGAAGCCCTGGTCCTGCAGAAGGAGGACAAGGAGGGCAGGCTGATCCTGTCCAAGAAGCGGGCGCAGTACGAGCGCGCGTGGGGCACGATCGAGGCCAAGAAGGAAGCCGACGAGGTCGTCGAGGGCACTGTCATCGAGGTCGTCAAGGGCGGCCTGATCCTGGACATCGGTCTGCGCGGCTTCCTGCCGGCATCGCTCGTCGAGATGCGCCGGGTGCGCGATCTGCAGCCGTACGTGGGCAAGACGCTCGAGGCGAAGATCATCGAGCTCGACAAGAACCGCAACAACGTCGTGCTCAGCCGCCGCGCGTGGTTGGAGCAGACCCAGTCCGAGGTGCGCAGCGACTTCCTGAACAAGCTGGCCAAGGGCCAGGTGCGGACCGGGGTCGTGTCGTCCATCGTCAACTTCGGTGCGTTCGTGGACCTTGGCGGCGTCGACGGCCTGGTGCACGTGTCGGAGCTGTCCTGGAAGCACATCGACCACCCGAGTGAGGTCGTAGAGGTGGGCCAGGAGGTCACCGTCGAGGTCCTGGACATCGACATGGACCGCGAGCGTGTCTCCCTATCGCTGAAGGCGACGCAGGAGGACCCGTGGCGGCAGTTCGCCCGGACCCACCAGCTCGGCCAGGTCGTGCCCGGCAAGGTCACGAAGCTGGTTCCGTTCGGCGCGTTCGTGCGCGTCCAGGACGGCATCGAGGGCCTGGTCCACATCTCCGAGCTGGCTGAGCGTCACATCGAGCTGCCCGAGCAGGTCGTCAACGTCGGCGACGACATTCTGGTGAAGGTCATCGACATCGACCTGGAGCGCCGGCGCATCTCGCTGTCGCTGAAGCAGGCGAATGAGGGTGACCTGACCGAGGAGTCCTTCGACCCGGCGCAGTACGGCATGGACGCGCAGTACGACGACACGGGCGCCTACATCTACCCCGAGGGCTTCGACCCGGAGACCCAGGAGTGGCTGGAAGGTTTCGACGAGCAGCGTGAGGTGTGGGAGAAGCGCTATGCCGCGGCGCGGGAGCGCTTCGAGGCACACCGCAAGCAGCTCGCCGACGCGCAGAAGGCCGATTCGGATGCCGCCAGCGGCGCCGGTGAGGCGACGTCCTACACCTCCGACACGGCTGCCGAGCCGGCCGAGGGCGAGGACGCTCCGGCAGTCCCGGCCGAGACCGGCGGGACGCTGGCATCCGACGAGGCGCTGGCTGCGCTGCGGGAGAAGCTGACCGGCCGCTGATCGCCGGCACAGCAAGACGAAGCAACCCGCGCTGAGCGCGGACGACACGGTGCCCGGGAGGTTCGCCTCCCGGGCGCCGACGTCTTTGCTGGCTACCGTAGGAGCCATGTACGGAAGGGTCTCCGCACGGGTCGGCGTCTTCGCGCTGGCCCTCGTCGCCGTGCCGCTGCTCGTCGCCGGATGCTCTTCCGGCGCCAAGCCTGACAACACGAACAGCAGCAAGTCGTCGGCCGGCTCGTCGCAGTCCGGATCGACTTCGCAGTCCGGTTCCACAAGTGCGAGCGGCTCGGAATCAACCACTTCGAGCAGCGCCCCGTCGCTGGCCGGGGACTGCTCGACGGTGCTGCCGTTGAGCGTGGTCGAGCGAACGCTCGGCCATCCGGTCGTCGGGGAGACCGCGTTCATCGTCAACAAGCCGGATCCGAAGATCGGGATGGTGAGCCGGATCAACTGTCGCTACGGGTTGGCCAAAGCCGTCAAGGGCAAGCCTGCCCCGGCGCCCCAGGTCGAGGTCAGCGTCTCGCTGTACTCGACCGAGCAGCAGGCTACCGACCGGGTGAGCGGCACCGTCGCCGACTGGCGCGACCACGGCGCCTCCCAGGCTGATGCTCAGATCGGCAAGGACGCCGCCGTACTGCTGACCGGCTACGGCAACCCGCTGCTGGTTGGCGCGCACGGTGAGCGGACGGTGGCAGTCACGGTGCTCCCGGCGTTGCTGAAGGGGCAGAACATGACCGCGGTGATGAGCGCTCTCGCGGGCCAAGCGATCACCAACTCGTGACCGGAGCACCACGCCCGGCCGGCCAACTGCGGGTCGGGTTGACCGGGGGGATCGGCTCGGGCAAGTCATCTGTGGCCGACGTATTTGCAGGCCAAGGTGCGGTCGTCATCGACGCCGATCAACTCGCCCGCGAAGCCCTCGCACCCGGTTCGGACGGGCTGGGGGCCGTAGTGGATCGCTTCGGCGCCGGGCTGTTGCGGCCCGACAGGTCGCTGGACCGCTCCGCGCTGGCCGCTGTCGTCTTCGCTGACGAATCAGCACGCGTCGCGCTCAACGCCATCGTCCATCCCCGAGTGGGGGAGCGCTCCGCCGAGTTGATGGCCGCGGCCGGCCCGGGCACGATCGTGGTCTACGACGTCCCGTTGCTCGTCGAAACAGCCCGGCAGGACGAGTTCGACGCGGTCGTCGTCGTGACCGCGCCGATCGAGGCACGGATCGCCCGGCTGGCCGATCGGGGCGTGCCCGAGGCGGACGCGCGGGCCAGGATCGCAGCGCAGGTCAGCGACGACCAACGGCGCGAGATCGCCTGGGCCGTCATCGACAACGGCGGATCGCGCGAGCAGCTGGCCGACGCGACCCGGCGGGTGTGGCAACGGCTGCTGGATCTGCAGCGCAGTCGGCCGTCAGTTTGAAGCCGCTCTCTGGCATCGGCTATTGTTCTCGCTTGGTGCTCACGACGGTTTCCGTCTCGGGCGGCATCATGCGGACGTAGCGCAGCTGGTAGCGCATCACCTTGCCAAGGTGAGGGTCGCGGGTTCGAATCCCGTCGTCCGCTCGGGTGGCAGTGGGTCGATCCCTCACCAGGTCAGGGCCGCACCCCGTGGCTGTGCCCGGTGACCAGGTCCGGACCGAAGCCGATCCGCTGGCGACGTGGCCGAGTGGCTTAGGCAAGGGCCTGCAAAGCCCTGTACGCGGGTTCGATTCCCGCCGTCGCCTCTGTCTCGCGAGCTTCGCGAGATCGGTGCGCGACCGCACGACAACTGAAGATTGCGCCTCCGCGACAGCGGAGACGGGCGATTAGCTCAGTGGGAGAGCACTACCTTGACACGGTAGGGGTCACTGGTTCAATCCCAGTATCGCCCACCCTTACACCCCCCGGAATTGCTGGGGTTCATGCGGTTCAGCTTGGCATCGTGCCAAGAGCGTGCCAGACACGCTGAACCGAAGGGACCGCATCATGACCAGTACCACCGACAAGGACGCCACGATCGGAGCGATTGAGGCTGCGCGGCGGGAGGTTGATCCGTACTTCTACAACGTGACGTTGTTGTTCCCGAAGTCGGAGATCGCCGACGCGATGCCCTGGGCGTTGCGCGACGGGCGGGTGAGTTCGGCGGACCTGCCCGCAGCGCCGGACAGGTCAACGTTGACGTATGAGACGCGGATGGCGTTCATCCGTGGTGTGCATGCCGTGTTGGAGTCCAGCGGTGCGCTGGAGGAGTTCCGCCGGTACCGGATGATGGATGCGCAGCCGGCGCGGTGCCCGTTCTGGTGCGCCGGGGATCACGCGTCGATCTTCTCGAATGACGGGGTGTTGGACTTCCTCGTCCATGAGCTGGTGCTGGCCCGGGTGAACTTCTCCGTGAAGGACGGTCTGCACGGCGACGGGATGCTGGAGCTGGTGGTCAACGCGGTCCAGAACAAGGACGGCACGGTGGACGCCACCGCCGTGGGCATCGCGGGGGACCTGCCGGAGAGTCTCGACGCCGCTGACGTGGCGGCTCTGGCCGAGGCGTTCGCCCATGCCCGGGACAGCTTCAACGCGATCATCGGCGTGTCCACAATTGTGGACACCGAGACCGAAGGCGTGACCCGATGACCAACACGCTGACCGACGACGAGATCGACCGGATCATCCGCTACGGAACCGCCAGAGAGCGCGCAGCAGCCATGGACACGCTGGGGGTGCAGCAGGAGGCTGAGAACGCGGTTGAGCGGGCGCAGAACCCACCGTGCCCTGGCTGGTGCGTCCTGCAAGCCGGTCACGTCTACGAGGGTGTGCTACCGGATGACGAGAACACTCGGGCCCGTTCGCACCTGGCGCTGAGTGAGCGGCTCGGGGTGCAGGTGTGCGTAGAGGAGCGCAACCGGGGCGGCGTTGTCGAGCTGGGTACGCCGTTCATCGTGGTCTACGGCGACGGCGATGAGATGAACGCCGAGCAGGCCGAACAGCTCGGCGACACAATCCGCGCAGCGGCGCAGCGTTTGCGGGAGATCAGCAGCGAGCAGGCCAGCGAATGACCCGGTGCGGCCGGTGTGCGCGGAGGATGCGCAACGGGACCGGCTGGAACGTGACGATGAGCAAGGGCATCGTCGTCGGCTACCTGTGCCCCGACTGCCAGACGGCAGAAGAGAACACGGAGGCCGTGATCAACGAGGCCGGCATCGACTACAGCGCCGGGCATGTTGACGCGGCCGGTCGGTACTGGGCGCCCAGCAAGTAACCTCTCCGAGGTCCCCCACGGGGGACCTCGACCGCGAGCCCCGCTTCCCGATCATGGGAGGCGGGGCTCATCGCTGTCCCGCAACGATGGTGGCAAGTTGCCACCATCTCCAGCAACGATAGGTCCGGGTATCTGACGGCGCTGACGGAGCGGACCGGCAAGAGCCGCACCGAGTTGGGGGTTACCGGGCG
The DNA here is from genome assembly GCA_051001975.1 of Jatrophihabitans sp. Classification (GTDB taxonomy): domain Bacteria; phylum Actinomycetota; class Actinomycetes; order Mycobacteriales; family Jatrophihabitantaceae; genus DATAEG01. Next base: position 441 of record JBPCMU010000009.1, on the reverse strand, counting down.
CAGTTCGCGGAGCGGTACGGCAGCGAGGACGAACTGTCCAATGCATTGGACAGTTACACCTCATGGTTCGCGGTTACGCAGAAGGCGCTGAAACGCGCTGCCGAGGTGACAGCCGACGCCGAGCCCGGCGGGGGTGTAGCCACCAGCCGACCAGCACATTCGGATACCGCAGCACGTGGCCCTGAGGGCAACGCTGCGGCGCTATCTCGGTGACTGTGCCGTCCGGGTTGCTCCGCAGCTCCACGGTCCGAGGTTAGGACCCGGCACCGACAGAGCAGGCAGGTTAGGCGTTGATCAGTTCGGCGTGGGTTTCTGAGGTTGTCCCGAGCGTCGTAGAAGTTGAGGTGGCGGTCCCCGGCTCGATGCCTGCCGCGTGGTAGGTGTCGGGCTTCCGCCAAGAAGTTCGACCAAGAAGGGGACCGCCGTGACCAAGAAGTACCA
>JBPCMU010000008.1:0-5075 GCA_051001975.1 Jatrophihabitans sp. | reverse complement strand
GCACGGCGCGGAGGTAGTAGCCGGTGCCGCCGGCCAGGTCGAGGACGAGCCCAGGTGCGCCCTGGTCGTGGTGGAGGCTGACCCGGGCCAGGCGATCGGCGAGTGGACCGTAGTGCCCGGTAGCGAGGAACCGCTCCCGCGCCGCCACCATCGCTGCGGTGTCGCCGGTCCGTGCTTGGGTGCCGCCGGCCGTCAGGTTCACGTACCCCTGTCGGGCGATGTCGAACGAGTGGCCATGAGGGCAGTGCACCCGGGTGCCGTCCGACCGCAGCGAGCCAGCACAGCTCGGGCAGCGTAGTGCACTGAGGACAGCGTCGAGCGCCTGCCCAGAACCCATAACCGCCACGATACGCAGCAGTTTTACTATCCGCGCCGACGCCGGATCACTCGGCGCCGGCGCGGAATGGTCACGCTGTCGGGTCGTCCGCAGCGTCGAACAGGACGCGGAGGTCGCCGTACCCTTCGGCGTCGAGCTGGTCCAGCGATACAAACCGCAGGGCAGCGGAGTTCATGCAGTAGCGCAGGCCGCCGGCCTCCCGCGGCCCGTCCGGGAAGACGTGGCCGAGGTGGCTGTCACCGTGTGCCGAGCGCACCTCGGTCCGACGCATGAACCAGCCGCCGTCGACTTTTTCGACAACGTTGGCCTTGTCGATCGGCTGAGTGAAGCTCGGCCATCCGGTACCGCTGTCGTACTTGTGGATCGATGAGAACAGCGGCTCGCCGGACACCACGTCCACATAGATGCCCGCCTCGTGATGGTCGAAGTACTCGTTACCGAACGCGCGCTCGGTCCCGGCCTCCTGGGTCACGTGGTACTGCTCGCGCGACAGCTTGGCGATCGCGTCCGGGTTCTTGCTGTAGGTCTGTGTCATTTCGTGCCTCCTCGTTAGTTATAACAACGCAGCGGCACACTTTGGTCCCGACCCGACCGCTGGATGTAACGCAGGCGGGATATCGCATTTGCGGTGAGCGTCCACCATCGGCACTGGGATCACCGGGCAGCGTTAGGCGGCGGGCAGTCCGTCGTGCATGCGGTTTCGGATGGGTGTTCGTTGCGGGTCAACCCAGGGTGGCGGCAGGCACCAGGCCCGACCTTCCCGGACAACGATCTGCCAGCCTTGGGTTTCGTGGTGGTCATGATGGAAGCCGCAGAGTAGGACGAGGTGGTCCAGGTCGGTGGTGCCGCCGTCTTCCCAGCGGATGGTGTGGTGGGTTCGCACCAGTCGGGTGGGTAGTCGCAGCCGGCCATCACACAGCCGCCGTCTCGGGCGGTGAGGGCGCGGCGTTGCATCGCTGACGCGGTCCGTCTTGCTCTCCCGTAGCCGAGGATGCCGTCGGTGTCGATGACGACCGGGATGATGTCTGCTTCACCGGCGAGGCGCAGTGCTTGATTCACGGTGAGTTGCCCGCCGTGGCCGGTGGTGACCAGCCCGGTCCGCGACTCCAGCTGCTCCAACGTCATGGTGAGCAGGACGGTGGCGGGGGTGCCGCCGGTGGTGGGCAGCGTCCCGGACGACAGGAGCCGCCGGGCCATGTCCAGGATCGCGTCATGCAACCGCTGCCCCGCGCTGCGCTCATCCCGGCCGGCGTCGCCGGCGGGTCGGGGTTTGGCTAGGGGCAGCACCGCGGCTTGCACGATGGCGACCGCTTCGGGGGTGAAATGCACCCGGAGGTCCCCGGACCCGTCGCGGTGCACCGTCAGCGTCCCGCCCCGGCGCCGCTGGTGCTCGGAGTCATCGGGCAGGGTGCCGTCCGGGTCCACCGTGGAGACGATCCGCCGGCCCAGCTTCCCCAACGCGTCCGGATCGAAGTTCCGTGCCTCCGCCACCAGGGTCCGCTCGATGGAGGCGTGATGTTCCTGCTGCATCCCGTCCGGCAGCTCTTCCACAGCCGACGTGATGACCCGGGCCTGCTCCGCGGACAACTCCCCACGAGCTTGCGCCGCAGCAGCCACCGGGTACAGCGGTGGCAGGACCTCGCCGGCGACCTGCTCACGCACCCCCAACCGGGACGCGGCCCGGACCCGGCCGGTCGCCTCCCGCGGCGATACCCGCAACACCTCACGTAGCAGCATCGCGGTGGAGCGGACGCAGTGCCGCTCCGCGAGCCGCCGATGCTCCACCTCACCCACCAACAGATGATCCACGACCGGCAACCGCCGGCGGTGGGCCTCGACCCGGCGCAACACCTCGAGGACCTTCTCGTCGCCCAGCCGGTACCACTCGACCTGCGAGAGCAGCGCGAGACCGTCATCGATCAGGCTCATCGCCTGATCGACATCCTGCTCTGCCGCGACCCCCGTCATACATCTGATTATAGAGACGGCGACCGACAAAATCCGTCGAGAGGCGTAGTTGTGGATAACTATCGGAGCTGTGGATAACCTTACGCTATAAGCATAAACGGCCACCCCAAAGTGCAACACGAGCCCATGATCAACTCTCCGTCGGCGCGCAACTTGTCTGACACCAAGACCACGAACCACCCACCACCCAGCAGCGAAGCCGGACCGAGGTATCAACTCCCCGTCGGCGCGCCCTTCGTCCGAGAACAGCACCACCACCCGACCGCCACCCAGCAACGCAACAAGGCCCCCATGATCAACTCTCCGTCGGCGCGCAACTTGTCTGACACCAAACCCCGAACCCACAGCGGCTACTCCGACCAGGGGTACAGCACATCGTCAGGAATCGGAGTATCGAAGGTGATGATCAGCATCGCCAGCATCGAGTAATAACCGACGAACATCACCAGCTCAGCTGTCCCCTGCGCGCCGAGGTGGGCGGCAACCGCGTCGTACACCTCATCGCCGGCTCGACGACCCGCCATCACTTCGCGGGCCAGCCGCACCGCTACGGCGATGGCCTCGTCGGCGGGCAACTCGCCCCGCCCGATGAGTGCGATGTCCTCCTCGCTCAACACCGCGCGCGCGACTGCCGCGTGGGCGTACCACTCGTAGTCTGCCCGCCAGTGCACGGCGACGGAGAGGATCACGGCCTCGGTGAGCGGCCGGGGCAGCACGCTCTCCGCGCGCAGGGCGGCACCGACACGTTGCACCGCGTCGCCGATCTGCGGGGTGTACGGCAGGCAGGCGAACGGACCGAGCAGAGCTCCGGATTGGTCGACCACCGAGGCGACCGAACTGATGCTGCTCCGCGAGGACACGATCTCGGCGCGCAGCCGCAAGGCGTCGGTGGAGGAGAGGATGGGTTCGTCCGGCTTCAATCGCATCGTGGCTCCTCGGTCGATCGGGCGGCCGGTCACTCAGCGGCGAGCAGTCGATGCTCGTCGGAGCAGGTGTCTGCAGTGTCGCGGATCAGGAAATGACCCGCACGGGGACCGGCGTCGCGGGCGAGATCGTCGGTAGTTCCGACAGCACTGGCACGGCCGAATCTCAGTCGGGTCACCCCGCGTCGCACCGACGCAAAAGTGCGACCCGCCGAAGGGGTCCGACCATGAACGTTAGCCAGCACGACGATGTCGTGGTCACCGGACTCGGCTCGTCCAATCCGCTCGGCGGTGACGTCCCCAGCACCTGGGCGGCGATGTGCACCGGCGCGTCCGGCGTGACGGAGCTCACCGACGATTGGTCGGTCGGTCTCCCAGCCGCTGGCTGGGCGACTGCGGGTCGATCCGCAGGACGTGCTTCCCAAAGTCGACAGCCGGCACCTGGACCGGCACTCCCAGGTCGCGTTGGTAGCCGCCCGCGAGGCGTGGGCCGACGCCGGCACCCCGGATGTGGACCCGCAACGGTTCGCGGTCGTGAGCTGAACCGGGATCGGCGGCGGCCTCACCACGATGAGCCAGCGCGGCGTTCTCGACCGTGACGGTTCAGGGCGGGTGTCGCCTTTCGCAGTGCCGATGCTCATGCCGAACGCCGCCGCTGCTGCGGTCAGCCGAGATCTCGACGCACGGGCCGGTGCCTATACCCCTGTCAGCGCCTGCGCGGCCGGGGCTGAGGCGATCGCCACCGCACTACGGCTCATCCGCTCTGGCCAGGTCGACACCGTCGTCGCTGGCGGCAGCGAGTCCTGCATCCACCCACTCGCGCTTGCCGGGTTCGCCCGTATGCGGGCGTTGTCTCGGCGCACCTCCGAACCGGCCGGTGCATCCCGACCGTTCGATGTTGACAGGGACGGGTTCGTGCTGGCCGAAGGCGCTGGGCTGATCGTCCTGGATCGGGCCACCTGTGCAGCTTCCCGTGGCGCCCGCGTGCACGCCGTGTTGGCCGGCGCGGGCATCACCTCGGACGCCTACGACCTGAGCGTGCCCCGTCCCGAGGGGCAGATCGACGCGATGCGGCTGGCGATCCGCTCGGCCGGGATGGTGCCGGCAGACATCGGCTTCGTACACGCGCACGCCACGTCGACACCGGTCGGCGATCGCATCGAGGCGGCCACCATCGCGTCGGCGGTTGGCCAACACCCAGCCGTCACCGCGACCAAATCGATGACCGGCCACCTGCTCGGCGCGGCCGGAGCACTAGGTGCGGTGGTCGCCGTGCTCGGCGTCCGCCATGGTCTGGTGCCGGCCGTGCGCAACCTGAACCGCAGCGACTCCACGCTCGACCTCGTACGCGGGGCGACGCCACGGCTCGGCAAATACACCGCGGCACTGTCCAACGCATTCGGCTTCGGCGGCCACAACGTGTCCCTTGTCTTCGCTCGCGCGTAGAGCTGTCGTCCTCGCCCGGTCGCAGACGTGCTGAGCGATGCGGGACGATGGGTGTCACCACACCGCTGGAGGTGCTTCATGACCGACGCTGAGCCTACGCAGGCGATTCGCGGCCAGCAGGGTGCGCGCACTCGCCGAGCCGCAGGCGTGACGCAGCAGGCCAAGCTCGTCGCCACGCACGTCCCGCGAGACCCGGTCGGCGCAGTCCTTCTCCTGCACGGTGGTGCCAGTCGCCGGGCCGGCATGCTCGTCAGCCCCACCCAGCTGTCAGTACTGCGGATGACCCCGATCGCCAGTCGGGTCGAGCATCTGGGCGGCGACCGGCTCGCGGTGTACCGGTTGCTCAACTCGACCCGCGGGTGGAACCGCAGCCATACGCCGGTCGACGACGCCACCTGGGC
>JBPCMU010000007.1:0-6080 GCA_051001975.1 Jatrophihabitans sp. | reverse complement strand
TTTCTCGCCTGCGTCTCCCCCAAACCCACGACGAGCGGAGCCACGATGACGACCAGCAGCAGATCGTGGCGGACCCGAGCCGAACACGTCGTCGCCTCGGTCGGCACGCTCGGCGCGGGCGCTGGTGCCGCTGTCGGCGGACTGGAGGGCACCCTCGAGTGGCCGGTGGTCGGAACGTTCTTCGGCGCTCTGGAAGGAGCCGGCATCGGCGCGGCCGCCGGCGTCGTCTGTGGACTGGTCCTGGCGATCTCGGCCAGGTGGAGCGCACCCGTGGACCATTGGCCGCCCGCGAAGATCTTTCGCCGTGCCCTGGTGATCGGCGTCGCCGGCGGCGGCACGCTCGGTGCCGTCGCCGGAGTCACAGTGGGTCTGTGCACCCATCCGCTGACGTCGCCGGCCGCCCTGGTCGAGGGTGCGGTGCTCGGCTCGGTGAGCGGCGCGGTGCTCTCACTGCTCGTCGGAGCCGTGCTGATCGCTCCTCGAGTGCACATCCGTCCGTGAGCCGGCCGGCCGCTGCGAAGTGGCCGCCCGATCGACCGAGCCGCCCGATCTCAGGCCTTCGACGAATCCAGCGGTCAGTTCTCGACGGGCCGCAGCGCCGGCACTGGATCAACTCGGCGGGATCGGAGAGCGCATCGTGCGCAGCCGGTCGCCGTGCAGCGCCTTGGTGACCCAGTCCGCCACGAAGCGGCCACTGGATCGGTCGCAGGTGACCTGCAGGCGGTGCGGCGTCTCCAGGAAGATGACGTCGAACCGCAGAGTGTCGGCATCGCTCCAGCCGCCACTGGCCGCGACCGGGACGACGCCCTCGCCAGGCACGGTGGCATTCTCTGAAACGTGCCACCCGGCGGTACCGACGGTGAGTGGCAAATGCGATTCCGCGTCGCGTAGGACGACCTGACAGCCGCTCTCGTCGATGTGCACCTCAACGCCGACCAGCGACGCTCGGTCCTCGCTCCCGCCCGCGGCAGCGGTGAAGGTGCGGTCCGCCCAGTCCGCGGCATCGGAAGGTCCGGCCGCGCCGCGGACCGCCGGGAGGGCGAGGGCGGCGAGTCTCTGCTGCAGGGCGGAGTCCGCATCCGTCTCAGCGCGCGAGGTGTTACCGAGCGCCGGCATGACGTGCGCCCACACCGCGTCGAGCACGCTCTGCATGTCCTTGGTCGCCGAGGTGATCGCGATGACGGTGTCCTGCGCCGGCAGCACGATGCAGAACTGACCGAACGCACCGTCCCCGCGGTAGCCGTGCCGGGCCATCCAGAACTGGAATCCGTAGCCCTGTTGCCAGTCCGGGTTCGGCTCGTCCGGGTTGGCGACCTGCTTCCGGGTGGCCTCAGCGACCCATTCCTCGGTCAGCAGCTGTCTACCGTCCCACGCGCCGTGCTGCAGGTACAGCAAGCCCAGCCGAGCAATCGCATCGGTCGTCGTATGCAGTCCGGTGAATCCCAGGTCACGTCCACTCGGGTGTTGCTGCCAGCCCACTTCGCCGATGCCGAGCGGATCGAACAGTCGCGGCCGCAGGTACTGGCTCAGCGTCTGCCCGGTGAGCCGCTGGATGATGGTGGCGATCGAGTAGGTGGCCGGTTGGTTGTACGCGAAGACGCTGCCCGGCGCACGATCCGGCGGCAGCAGCAGGAAGCCACGCACCGCCTCGGCCACATCCGTGCGCACCGCCGCGTCCCAGGTGTCGACGAGGTGCCCGGTAGCCATCGACGCGGCATGGCGCACCTTGATCGAACGGCTGCCGACGTCGGTGATGTCGGCCTGGAATTCGGGGAAGTAGTCGACTACGGCGTCATCGAGCCCGATCAGACCCTCACCGACGGCGAAGCCCAGAGCCGTCGAGGTGAAGCTCTTGCTCAGCGAGTACAGCAGGTGCGGGCGGCCCGCGGTGTACGGCGCCCACCAACCTGCCGCCACCATGTGCCCGTGCCGCACGATCATCAGGCTGTGCGGCTCGATGTCCGCAGCCGCCTCGAGTGCGTCGAGGAACCCCTCGATCCCAGCGGCATCGATGCCCTCCGCCGCCGGAGTACTGACGGGCAGCGTGGAAGAAGTCATCTGCCGAAGGTATTACGGCGGCGCCACGGAGCGGCACGAGGGCGTCCTCGTCGGACCACTCCTCTCGTTGTACCATTTGGTTCATTGATAATCAGGAGGAGCAGCATGACGATCGAAGCGTCGGCCACTGCGGCCGCAGAACCCGAGCAGGTCTGGTCAGTACTGCAGGACATCAGGCATTGGCCGGAGTGGACCAAATCGGTGATATCCGTCGAGCCCCTCGACGATGCGCCACTGCGGGTCGGCAGTCGGGCCAGGGTGAAGCAGCCAGGTATGCCCGCGATGATCTGGGAGGTCACCGAGCTGACCGCACCGAGCGAGTTCACCTGGCAGTCGAAGTCGGCCGGTGTGCGGGTCCTCGGCCGCCACCTGCTGGCCCCGCTGCCCGGCGGCGGCACCAAGATCACTCTCACCATCGACCAGCGCGGACTGCTCGCGCCCCTGGTCAAAGCCCTGACCGGCGCTCGGACCAAGCGGTACGTGACCATGGAGGCGAACGGGCTGAAGGCGGCCGGCGAGTCGGTCGGGTGATCAGGAGACCGGCTACTTCACCACCGCAGCCAGCAGGCTACGGCTGCGATCGGACGCCGGCGCAGGCTGATCAGCGCGGTGGGTCGAGCAGCAGGTCCGCGAAGAGATCGGCGGCAGCATCAACCGCTGCCGTGTCGTGCGTGACCAGCAGGTCGAGCAGTAGCCCGCGCACGGTGGCCAGTCCCAACCGAGCTCGACGCGTGGCATCCGTGGGCGTGAATCCGGCGGCGACGAACAGATCGCTCAACGGCGCGAGCCAAGTGGCGATGACCGTCTCGCGGAACTGCGCGGTCCACGGCTCATCGCGCAGCGCGTGGGCGTAGACCTCGAAGAACAACCGAACCGCCGGCGCCAACGCGGGATCACTCACCCGCTGCCAGAAGGCGCGGTTCACCTCGCGCAGGTCACTGGACGCGGCCAGCAACGCGGCCAGTTCCGCGCGCTGGTCGGCCTCGATGCGCTGCACGACCTGGGTGAGCAGTCCGTCGCGGGAGCCGAAGTGGTAGATGATCATCCGGTGGCTGGTACCGACCCCGGCGGCGATCTCCCGCAGGCTCAACCGGCTGAAGCCGGTCCGTTGGATGAAGTCGAGGCAGCGCTGCAGCAACGCATCACGCGCGACAACGCCGTCTGCCACGACCCAGCTTCCCTTCGACATCGGACTGAGCGGACATCGGACTGAGCGGACATCGGACTGAGCGCCGCCGACCCTACGGGAGCAGCGCCCACCGCCGGCGACCCGCGAGTTTTACAGAAGATCGATCGGGTTGACACTGTCCGGAAATGAGCGCTTCGGACTCTTGTCAGCATGGAATCGAACCGAGGGTCGCGGCACGACACCTACGTCGGGCAGGCGATCTGGCTGGTGCGCCCAGGGCGCGCCGACCTGATCGACCTGATCGCCGACGAGTACGAGCGACACTGCCCCAGCACGGACCCACCGCCCGACCCCAAGGGCGGCCGGGACACCGAGACCGAGTTCATGATCCGCTACGCGGGTTGATCGGCGGCTACTTCTTGGCGGTTTCCTCGCCGGTGGAGAGTGCGGCGATGAACGCCTCCTGCGGCACCTCGACGCGGCCCACCATCTTCATCCGCTTCTTGCCTTCCTTCTGCTTCTCCAGCAGCTTGCGCTTACGGGTGATGTCACCGCCGTAGCACTTGGCCAGCACGTCCTTGCGCATCGCTCGGATGCTCTCCCGGGCGATCACCCGCGAGCCGATGGCCGCCTGGATCGGCACCTCGAACTGTTGGCGCGGGATCAGCTTGCGCAGCTTGCCGGTCATCATCGTCCCGTAGGCGTAGGCCTTGTCCTTGTGCACGATCGAAGAGAACGCGTCGACCGCCTCGCCCTGGAGCAGGATGTCGACCTTCACCAGCTCGGCGGCCTGCTCCCCGGCGGCCTCGTAGTCCAGCGAGGCATAGCCGCGGGTGCGCGACTTCAGCTGGTCGAAGAAGTCGAAGATGATCTCGGCGAGCGGGAGCGTGTAGCGCAGCTCGACGCGGGTCTGCGACAAGTAGTCCATCCCGCCCAGGGAGCCGCGACGGCCCTGGCACAGCTCCATGATCGCCCCGACGAACTCGCTGGGCGCGATGATCATCGCCTTGACGACCGGCTCGTGTGTAGTGGCGATCTTCCCGCCGGTCGGCCAGTCCGACGGGTTGGTCACGACCCGCTCGGAACCGTCGTCGAGTTCGACGCGGTAGACGACATTGGGCGCGGTGGAGATCAGCTCGAGGTCGAACTCGCGCTCCAACCGGTCCCGGGTGATCTCCAGGTGCAGCAGGCCGAGGAACCCGCACCGGAAGCCGAAGCCGAGCGCGGCCGAGGTCTCCGGCTCGTAGACCAGCGCGGCGTCGTTGAGCTGCAGCCGGTCCAGCGCGTCGCGCAACAGCGGGTAGTCGGAGCCGTCGATCGGATAGAGCCCGGAGTAGACCATCGGGCGCGGATCCCGGTACGTGCCCAGCGCTTGCGCCGCAGGCTTGGCCGCATCGGTCACCGTGTCGCCGACCCGGGACTGCCTGACATCCTTCACACCGGTGATCAGGTAGCCCACCTCGCCGACACCGAGCCCGTCGGTGGGCACGGGGTCAGGCGAGATGACGCCGACCTCGAGCAGTTCGTGGGTGGCGCCGGTGGACATCATCTTGATGCGCTCGCGTGGCGAGATGCGCCCGTCGACCACCCGGATGTAGGTGATGACGCCGCGGTAGATGTCGTAGACAGAGTCGAAGATCATCGCCCGGACCGGCGCGTCCGCCTCCCCGACCGGAGCCGGCACCTCGGCGCAGATCAGGTCGAGCAACTCGGCAACGCCCTCGCCGGTCTTCGCGCTGACCCGCAGCACATCGTCCGGGTCGCAGCCGATGATGTGCGCGAGCTCGGCGGCGTACAAATCAGGCTGCGCCGCGGGCAGGTCGATCTTGTTCAGCACCGGGATGATCTGCAGATCGTTCTCCAGCGCCAGGTACAGGTTGGCCAGCGTCTGCGCCTCGATGCCCTGCGCTGCGTCGACCAGCAGCACGGCCCCTTCACAGGCGGCCAGTGACCGGCTCACCTCGTAGGTGAAGTCGACGTGCCCCGGGGTGTCGATCAGGTGCATCGTGTACTCGACACCATCCGTGCGCGCCGTCCACGGCATCCGGACGCTCTGCGATTTGATCGTGATGCCGCGCTCGCGCTCGATGTCCATCCGGTCCAGGTACTGGGCTCGCATCTGCCGGCCGTCGACCACGCCGGTGAGCTGCAGCATGCGGTCGGCCAGCGTCGACTTGCCGTGGTCGATGTGCGCGATGATGCAGAAGTTGCGCAGCTGGGACGGCGGGGTTGCGGCGACCGGGAGCGGGGACGCGGGAATCGGGGGCACTCGACCTACCTCGTGAGGAACGTGGGGGCAGATAGCAGTTTCCCACGAGGTGCACGCCCGCGCGCACACCCCGTGGTTCACCTCGCGGCTGCCGTCAGGAGACGACGACCTCGTACGACCGGGAGAGCTCGGCCGCCGGGGCCTGCAGCGACCGGGTGACGCTGCGCTGCCCGAGATCGCCGTCGGCGGTCTCGTAGGTGAGCGTCGCCGTGATGCTGGCGCGTCCTGGGCGGTTGCGGACCTCGGCCAGCAGCTCCGTGAACGTGTCCGCCTGGTCCCCGTCGAAGAAGAAGGACTCCTGGCCGGCCTCGAGGTCGAGGCTCGCGAAGCCGCCCGCGGCCTCGGCGGGCACCGGCACGAGGAGCGTGGCCCGGGTCAGGCGGCCCGTGGCGAGGGATGCCATCCCCACCCGGACCTGCAGCGGGGTGCCCGCGACGACCTGGACCGGGGTGCGTAGGGGCCGGAACTGCGGCAGCGGGCTGGGCGGGGCGACGGTGCCGCGACGGCGGGCTGCGTTCTCGGCGATCGTCGGGAGACGGCTCTGACGCTGCTCGAGGGCGCGCACGCTCAACGAGTCGAAGGTGGTGGAGGTCGTGCCGGTCATCGCGACCGACAGGATGTCGA
>JBPCMU010000006.1:0-7844 GCA_051001975.1 Jatrophihabitans sp. | reverse complement strand
CACTTCATGATCAAGATCGCGGAGATGTTGCCGCCCGGAATGGCCGGGACCCAGCTATGGCGGCTGATGGAGCAGGCCGGCGTGCGTTATGCCGTCGGCGGTTTCGCCGGGCCGGACTCGTTGATGGTCGGCGAGGCGCATCCGTGGGAGTACCTGCCTCTGCTGCGATTGAAGGCGTTGTACGAGTCGGCTGGCTTCGAGCTGGTGGTGATCGAGGCGCGGCCGCCGTTGAATCTGGCCAAACGCGGGTTGCCCGGGCGGGACGCCGAGATCGACACGGTCGTCGAGTTGCTGGAGAGCATGGGCCGACTCGGCATCCGGACCTGGTGTTACGAGTGGATGACCGACTTCAACTGGCTGCGCACCACCACCTCGATCCGCTCCCGCGGCGGCTCGCTGGTGAGCGGTTATGACGATGCCGCCATGTCCGGCGCGCCGGACAGCGAATTGGGTCCGGTCAGCGAAGTGCAGCTATGGGACTCGCTGGAGTACTTCTTGCGCCGGGTCGTGCCGGTGGCCGAACGGTGCGGGGTGCAGCTGGCAATGCATCCCGACGACCCTCCTGTGTCGCCTATTCGCGGCGTGGCCCGGATCATGACCAGCCTCGAGAACTACCAACGGCTGCTCGATCTGGTACCCAGCCCGATGAACGGCATCACGTTGTGCCAGGGCAACTTCGGGCTGATGACCGAGGATCTGCCCGCGGCGATCAGGCACTTCGGCAGCCAGCAGAAAGTGTTCTTCGTGCACTTCCGCGATGTGCGCGGCACGGTGCAGAAGTTCGAGGAGACCTGGCACGACGCCGGTCCCACCGACTTGTATGAATGCATGCGCGCGTATCGCGAGGTCGGTTTCGACGGTGTGCTGCGGCCCGACCACGTCCCGACGCTGGAGGGCGAGAGCAACGAGCGGCCCGGGTACTCGGTGCTCGGCCGGCTGTTCGCGGTCGGCTACATCCGCGGCCTGCAGGAAGCTGCTTACCACGACGAGTTGGTCGCCGCCGGACCGGAACAGCCGGCCCGGTGAGGATCGCCGTCACCGGAGCACGTGGCCTGCTCGGTCGCGCGGTGACCGCGCGCGCGGTCGAAGCGGGCAACGAGGTGATCTCCCTGGACCAGACCCTGCCGGAACGGGAGGGTGCGGGCGGCCCGGTCCGCGAGCAGACCGTCGACGTCACCGACCGTGATGCGCTCCGCGACCTGGTGAAGGACGCTGATGCGCTGATCCATCTCGCTGCTTACGTGACGCCGCTGAATGCACCGGATCACGTCGTGCACAACACCAACGTGGTGGCCAACTACAACGTGCTCAGTGTCGCCGTAGAGCTCGGCATCGAGCGGGTGTGCCTGGCCTCCAGCATCAACGCGATCGGTGGCGCCTACAGTCGCCATCCGCGATACGACTACTTCCCGGTGGACGAGCGGCACCCGACCTATGCAGAGGACCCGTACAGCGTGTCCAAGTGGGAAGGCGAGCAACAGGCGTCCGCGGTAGCCCGGAGGTATCCGGCGCTGAGGGTCGCGTCGCTGCGGATGCACGCGATCCGCGACCGCGCGATCAGCTCGGAGGCGCCGGAACGCAACAGCCGGGACCTCTGGGGCTACTCGCCGTTGCCAGCTGTTGCCGCCGCCTGCCTGGCGACGCTCACCGCGTCGTTCGGTGGTCACGAGGTGTTCTACATAGTGGCGGCGGAAACGGTCTGCGACCTCGACTCGCTCACCCTGCGCGAGCAGTTCTACCCGGAGGTCCCCGTCGTGGGGGACCTCTCCGGGCGCAGATCCTTCTTCGACTGCGCAAAGGCGCGAAGTGTGTTGAAGTGGCAGGCGTGAGACACGGCGGACGGACGGCACCTGAAGGCTTTCAGTAACCACGCGGCGCACCCGTCGAGGGTGCCGATGTGCTCGTCTCGCCGACCTGGGACTGAGTGTTCGGGCTGCCCACCACGGGTGGCAACGTGAGCAGCGATCACTCCCTGGTGGCGAAACTCCCTATGCACAATGATGATTCGCGCATGATCGCCACGGCATCACCGGCAGCACACGCTCTGGTAACAAGTCTGTAACGGCAACGTCATCTGTGGTTGCCGTCACAGCCAGACCTGCTTATGCTCCTGCTCAGCAAGGCGGCAAACGGCTAATTCACTTAAGCCTTTAAGTAGCCTAGGCGCGAACCCCGACTGGGCGTGTCCCTCGAACGGAGATGGTGCAGATGAACAGACGAGTACTCGGTCTGCTCGCGGCCGGAGCGGCAGCGTGTCTGACGCTCGCTGCTTGCGGCGGCGGCAGCAAAGCCAAGGAAGGTTCGGCCGACGCGCCGAAGAATCCCGCGGACGTGTCGGGCAACATCACCGTGCTGACCAACCGCACCGACCTCAACCAGGACGGCACGCTGAAGAAGTACGCCGCAGCGTTCAACAAGATCTACCCCAAGGTCAAGGTCACCTTCCAGGCGATCACCGACTACGAGGGTGAAGTCAAGACCCGGATGAACACCTCGAACTACGGCGACGTGCTGCTGATTCCGCCGTCGATCTCCCGCGCCGACTACCCGAAGTTCTTCGCGTCCCTCGGTGACGCCAAGACGTTGTCGCAGAAGTACAACTGGATCGACACGACGACCACCGACGGCACGCTGAACGGCAAGGCGTACGGAGTCGCCACCTTCGGCAACGCGAACGGCTTTGCCTACAGCAAGAAGGTCTGGCAAGCGGCGGGGATCACCCAGTACCCGACGACCCCGGATGAGTTCATCTCGGACCTGCAGGCGATCAAGTCGAAGACCAGCGCCGTCCCGTACTACACGAACTACCACGACGGCTGGCCGGTTCAGGGCTGGTCCGGTGCGCTCGGTTCGGCGACGTGTGACACGAACGCCAACACCGATCTCGCCACCGACAAGACGCCGTTCGCCAGCGGCAAGGGCTTCAACATCATCTACTCGCTGCTGTACAACACGGTGCACGACAAGCTCGTCGAGCCGGACCCGACGACCACCAACTGGGAGAACTCCAAGACCCTGTTGGGCACTGGCAAGGTAGCGACGATGTGGTTGGGCTCGTGGGCCATCACGCAGATGCAGGACGCGGCGAAGAAGGCCGGCGCCAACCCGGCGGACATCGGCTTCATGCCGTTTCCCACCCAGAAGGACGGCAAGTTCTGCTCGGTGACCGGCCCTGACTACAACCAGGCCATCAGCATCCACTCCAGCCACAAGGACGCTGCCCGCGCCTGGCTCGACTGGTTCACCGACAAGTCCGGCTTCGCCACCGACCAGGGCTCCATCCCGACTCAGAAGGGTGCAGCGCTGCCCTCGACGCTGGCCGACTACACCAAGGCCGGCGTCACCTACATCGAGCTGAGTCAGGCCAAGGCCGGTGTGGTCTCCAAGATCGACAACGAGTCCGAGGTCGGCGCGTTCTCTTCGCCGAACACCACCCAGCATCTGGTCGACGTCGCTCGCGGCGCGGCCGGTGGCAACCTGGACAGCATCTTCAAGGATCTCAACAAGAAGTGGGCCGATGGCATCGACACCGTCGGCGGCTGAGCGCCGAGCCTGACTCGGCATCTCTCTGAGCGAGATGGCGGTGGGGGAAGGCAATGTCCTTCTCCCACCGCCGACTTCATATCTCATGCGTAGTCCGATCGCCCACGGCCCCGCCGGCGGCGTCGCGGAGGAGGCAGCAGAATGACTCAGGCAACCATCGGCCCGGTGCAGGCCGAAGAGGCGATCCACCGGCCAGCGTCCCGGCGCAGTGTCCCCAACCGGCAGAAGTGGCTGAAGACGCTGACACCGTGGCTGTTCCTGGTCATCCCGCTGGTCTTCCTGATCACCTTCACCTACGTCCCGGTGGTCAATCTCTTCTACTACAGCGTCACGTCATGGGACGGGGTGAGCCCGGACCGACCGTATGTGGGCGATCAGAACTACGTGCAGCTGTTCACCCGCCCGGCGCTGTTCCACGTCTTCTTCGTCAGCCTCTATTACCTGGCCGGCGCTGTCGTGCAGATGGCGCTGGCGCTCTACTTCGCCACCATCCTGAGCTTCAACGTCAAGTTCAAGAACCTGTTCAAGGGGATCCTGTTCTTCCCCTACCTGATCAACGGCGTCGCGATCGGGTTCATCTTCCTGTTCTTCTTCAAGCCGGGCGGCACGCTGGACTCGACGCTGAGTGCGTTCGGCGTCGGCGGTCACTACTGGCTCGGCGACCAGGACCTGGTGAACTATTCGCTCGCCTCCACCTCCATCTGGCGATACCTGGGCCTCAACTTCGTGCTGTTCCTCGGCGCGATCCAGTCCATTCCCGCGGTGCTCTACGAGGCGGCTGACATTGACGGGGCCAGCCGGTGGCAGGAGTTCCGGCACATCATCCTGCCGGGCATCAAGCCGATCCTCAGCCTCAGCTTCATCCTGGCGATCTCCGGCTCGCTGGAGGTGTTCGAGATCCCGTTCATCATGACCGGCGGTGCGAACGGCAGCAAGACCTTCGTCATCCAAACCGTGCAGCAGGCCTTCCAGTTCAACAAGGTCGGCTTCGCATCGGCAGCGGCTGTTGTGCTGCTGGTCATCGTTCTGCTGGTCACCTGGATACAACGAATCCTGGTCCCGGATGAAAGGGTGGACCTGGTATGACCGCGCTGGAGACCTCACGCGTCGCGACCGGTAGGCCGCAACGATCCGGCCGCGCAAACGGGCGGGCCCGGGTCGCCGTGGCATCCAAGTACGTGTCGCTGATCGTCGCTTCGGTGGTGATGCTGCTGCCACTCGTGGTTGTGCTGCTCACCTCGCTGAAGACCTCAGCCGAGGCAAACGGCACCAGCAGTGCCTTCGCGCTCCCGCACAACATCTTCAACTTCCACAACTACGCAACGGCGTTCACCGACGGGCACATGCTCAACGCCTTCAAGAACACCGCGATCATCCTGGTCGTGTCGATCACGGGCACAGTGCTCATCGGCTCGATGACCGCCTACGCCATCGACCGGTTCACCTTCCGGTTCAAGAAGCTGGTCGTACTGCTGTTCCTGATGGCCACTCTGGTGCCGGCCATCACCACCCAGGTGGCGACCTTCCAGATCATCAACTCGTTCGGACTGTTCGACACCCGCTGGTCGGCGATCGTGCTGTACACCGGAACCGACATCCTCTCGATCTACATCTTCCTACAGTTCATCCGGGGCATCCCGGTATCGCTGGACGAGTCGGCGCGGATGGACGGGGCGAACTCCTTCACCGTCTATCGGCGGATCATCCTGCCGAACCTGAAGCCGGCCATCGCCACCGTAGTGATCATCAAAGGCATCACCACGTACAACGACTTCTACATCCCCTTCTTGTATATGCCTTCTGACAACCTCGGCACGATGTCCACCGCGCTCTACCGGTTCAAGGGGCCGTACGGCGCGCACTGGGAGGACATCTCTGCCGGCGCCATTCTTGTCACCATTCCGACTCTGATCATCTTTCTGGTGTTGCAGAGGTTCATCTACAACGGATTCACCAGCGGTGCCGTCAAGTGACGCACCCCTTGTCGGCCACGACCACCCCGAGCTCCGATTCGAAGGCAGGAACTGTGCACGTCTCGCTTACTGAAGATTGGACCGTACGGGCGATTGGCGGTGCCGTGCCCACCTCGCTCGCCGGCGTCGATGTCCCGGCGACCGTGCCGGGCTGTGTGCACCTGGACCTGCTGGCTGCCGGCCTGATCCCCGACCCGTACCTGGACGAGAACGAGGCCGTGGTCGGCTGGGTCGGCCGCGTCGATTGGCAGTACGAGACGACGTTCCAGTGGGACGGGGCAGCGTCGCGTGACGATCAGATCGATCTGGTCGCGCTCGGCCTGGACACGGTTGCCACGGTCGAGCTCAACGACGCCGAGGTGGCGCGCACGCAGAACCAGCACCGGTCCTACCGCTTCCCGGTGGCCGAGTTGTTGCGCCCCGGCGCCAACACGATTCGGGTGACGTTCGGGGCGGGGCTGGATGCTGCCGAGCGGCTCAGCGAGGAGATCGGCCCGCGGCCGTTCGTCAATGCCCACCCGTTCAACGCGATTCGCAAGATGGCGTCCAACTACGGGTGGGATTGGGGACCGGACCTGGTCACCGCCGGGATCTGGCGGGAGCTGTCGATCGAGACCTGGCACGACGCCCGGATCGCCTCGGTGCGCCCGCTGGTCGACGTCGATGCGACCACTGGCTTGCTGCATGCGCACGTCGACGTGCAGCGCGCGCCGGGCAGCAACGACGAGCTCACCGTGTTGGTGGCAGTCGGTGCCGACCCGGTCGAGGTGATTCTCGCCGCCGGAGAGACGCACGCGCTCGTCGAGTGCACGGTGCCCGACGTCCGGGTGTGGTGGCCGCACGGCTACGGCGAGCAGCCGCTGTACCCGGTCGAGGTGAGGCTCGGCGCCGCGAGCGGTCCGTTGGCCGAGTGGCACGGTCGGGTCGGGTTCCGCACTGTCACTCTCGACACCACGCCGGACGAGCACGGCACGCCGTTCACGATCGTCGTGAACGGGACGCCGGTGTTCGCCCGGGGGGTGAACTGGATCCCGGAGGATTGCTTCCCGGTGCGTATCACCCGCGAGCGATACGCCGAGCGGCTCGAACAGGCCCGCGACGCGAACGTCAACCTGGTGCGGGTGTGGGGCGGCGGCATCTACGAGAGCGACGACTTCTACCACAGCTGCGACGAACTCGGCCTCCTTGTGTGGCAGGACTTCTTGTTCGCCTGCGCTGCCTATGCTGAAGAGGAGCCGTTGCGAGGCGAGGTCATCGCCGAAGCCCGCGAGGCAGTCACTCGGCTCAGCCGGCACCCCAGCCTGGCGCTGTGGAACGGGTGCAACGAGAACATCTGGGGCCACGAGGACTGGAACTGGAAGGACCCGCTAGGCGACCTGACCTGGGGGTGGGGCTACTACACCGACGTGCTGCCCGCGATCGTCGCGGAGCTCGACCCCACCCGCCCGTACAGCCCCGGCAGCCCGTACTCGATGACGCCGGACACCCATCCCAACGATCCGGCGTACGGCACCACGCACGTCTGGGACGTGTGGAACCAGCGCGACTACACCGGCTACCGCGACTACCAGCCGCGGTTCTGCTCGGAGTTCGGTTACCAAGGGCCGCCGACCTGGGCCACGCTGACCCGCGCGGTGCACGATGAGCCGTTGACGCCGGACGGGCCGGGCATGCTGGTGCACCAGAAGGCCGACGACGGGAACGGCAAACTGTCCCGCGGATTGGCAGCGCACCTGCCGCCACCCGACTCGATCGAGGACTGGCACTGGGCGATGTCGCTCAACCAGGCCCGCGCGGTCGCCTTCGGCATCGAGCACTTCCGCTCGTTGACGCCGCTGTGCATGGGATCGGTGATGTGGCAGCTCAACGACTGCTGGCCGGTCACGTCGTGGGCCGCGATCGACGGGGATGGCAGGCGCAAGCCGCTCTGGTACTCGATGCGCCGCAGCTACCGCGACCGGCTGCTCACCATCCAGCCGCGGGACGGCGGCCTGGCGCTCGTGGCGGTCAACGACTCGAGCGAGCGGTGGACGGCGAGCGTCGAGGTGAACCGCAGCGATGTCGACGGCTCCATCCTCGCCAAGAGTGCGATGGAGCTGGACATCATGGCCCGCGGCGCGGTCACCCTGCGGCTGCCGGACGATGTTGCGACGGCGCAGGATTCCGCTCGGGAGGTCGTGCTCGCCGAGACCGGTGGCGATCGGGCCTGGTGGCACTTCGCGGGGGATGTCGGCGCGGCGCTGCCGGCGCTGGAACTCGACACCTGCGTCGACGCGTTCGACGGTGGCTACGAGGTGACGGTGCAGGCAGGCACGTTCTTCCGCGACC
>JBPCMU010000005.1:0-50132 GCA_051001975.1 Jatrophihabitans sp. | reverse complement strand
TCCCCGGTCTGGTCAGCGTGGCCCTAGCCCGGTGCGCCCGTCGATGAGTTCGCGGGCGATATCGAGGTGGCCCGCGTGCCGCGCCGTCTCCTCGATCATGTGCAAGACGACGGTGCGCACGTCGTGTGCCAGGTCAGCCATCCCGGCAGGGATCGCCCCGCGTGGTCTCGCGCTGTGGAGCGCCGCAGCGCCGCCTCGTCCAAGCCGTCGACGATGGCCAGCACGCTCTGGCGTTGCGCGGTGAGATAAGTCAGCAGATCGATACGCGCGGCGCTGCTCCGGGCCGCGCGCACAGCCAGCGTCGTCACCAGAACGCCGGTCAGCCGAGCCGGTCGCCCAGTTCGCGGTAAGGCGGCGCCAACTCGGCCCACCGCGCATGCCACTCTGCGGGCTCCCGGCCGGCTAAGAGGGCGCCGAGGTCTTCGATGTGCGCCTGCCAGCCGGCGCCGTGGGCGGCGACCTCGGCCAGCGGCAGGCCCCGCTCCTCGACCATCAGTCGGGTCTGCTCGCCCTCCACGGTGAGTTCGGCTTCGATCACGGTCTCGTCGGCCTCGCCCGGGGACATGGTGACCAGCAGCCGGTTCGGCGCCTCGCACACGTCCACCCGGCCCGGGCCTTCCCAGCCGCTGGTGAAGCTGGCCCGGAATGCGCCACCGAGGTGGAGGTCGCCGTCCACTTCGGCGATCCAGCGGGCCAGCCGCTGCGGATCGGTCAGCGCCGACCACAGGTCGTCGATGTCCGAGCTGTAGCGATCCTCCATGTGGACCACACCCTTGCCGTCGACGGCTCGCACCGTCCCCAACAGAGTTGCTTGCGTGTGTTGCGAGGTCATCGCGGACTCCTTCGTTGTTTCTTGCCTCGGGCGATTTCGGTGTGCAATGCGCCGAGCCGCTGCTCCCACAGCGATCGGTAGCTTTCCAGCCAGTCCTCGATCTCGGCCAGCGGTTGCGGGCGCAGGCTGTAGACACGCCATTGCGCTTCCTGACGCACCTCGACGAGCCCAGCCTCGCGGAGCACCCGCAGGTGCCGGGACACTCCCGGGCGGGCGATCGGCAGCAAGGCGGCCAATTCGCCCGCGGTGGCGTCGCCCTCCCGCAGTGCGGCCAACACGGTGCGACGGCTGCCGTCGGCCAGTGCCTGCAAGACCGCGTCCATGGCGTGAACGTACCCGAGTGGGTACGTACCTGTCCAGGTACATACGCGAGAAGGTGCTGCGCAAATCAGTGGCGTGCCGGCCAATCCGCGGGATCATCGCGGGATGGATCTCACCGGACGACGAGTTGTGGTCACCGGCGTCAGCAGGCGAGTGGGCATCGCGTACACCGTGGCGCATGCGTTTGCCTCAGCCGGTGCTGACGTCTTCGCGACGGGTTGGTCGCCGGCCGATGCCGAGCAGCCATGGGGCGCCGACGACGCCGCGCATCAGCTTCGCGGCGTCCACTACGAGGCGATCGACCTCGCTGACCCGGATGGACCCGCCCGGGTGCTCGCTGCGGCACGCACCGCATTGGGAGGTGTCGACGTGCTGGCCGTGGTGCACGCCCGGTCGTCATCGCAGTCGCTGGCCGACCTGACCGCCACTGAGCTGGACCTGACGTTCGCGGTGAACGCCCGAGCCACGTTGCTGCTGGTGAAGGAGTTCGCCGCGCAGTTCGACGGGACCGACGGGAGGGTGATCACTTTCTCTTCGGGACAGCACCGTGGCCCGATGCCTGGCGAGCTGCCCTACATCGCCTCGAAGGCGGCCATCCGGGAGCTGACCACCTCGCTGGCCGCCGAACTGGGCCCGCGCGCCATTACCGTCAACTGTGTCAACCCCGGGCCGGTGGACACCGGGTACGCAGACGCCGCGGGCCGCGCCCAGGTTGCCGCCGAGCATCCACGCGGCCGGTGGGGTACGCCCGATGACATCTCCGCGGTGCTGCTGTGGCTGGCCTCCCCGGCCGCGGGCTGGATCACCGGGCAGACCCTGGACGTCGACGGGGGATGGGCGGTGCGGGCCCGCGAGGGGCAGTGACTGCTCGCCGTCCGGCCAAAGACGGCGGACACTGTAGACATGGGTGACGCACCGGATCTCCTGCTGGTTCAGCGCCAGCACCACCACCCGACGCTGCGTGAGCACCTCGTCGCGATGGAGGCGGAGCAGCATCCACCGATCTTCGAGCCCAGCGACGACGTCACACTTCGCCGGCTGGCCGAGCTCCTCGCCGAGGCCGACCTGTACTCGATCGACGTGGGGAAGGTCCGCAACGCCTCGAACGCGGCGCAGTTCTCCACGTACTACGACTGCAGCGTGATCAGCCGCACCAGCGCCGCCGCCGAGCCTGAGGAGTACGGCGTGCATTGGGCGCCGGTGGGCACAGACCAGGACCCGCGTACCGGCTTCGGCGCGGGGCCGGACTCCGCCGTGATCGGTCATTTCCCCAGAAGCGTCACCCCGGACGACTGACGGACCAGTGCGTTGCTGCTGATCGTGACGACGCCGTTCGTGCACCTGTCGGCCAGCAACGAGGCGCAGCCGACTCTGGTGCAGGGCGCGTTGGAGGTCGGGCTCGGCGGATACCGCTATCTCGAACTGATGCCGGGCTGATCCCGCGGGGCTATACGCTCGCAGCGTGCACATCGAGTTCACGCCATCAGAGCGGACCAGCCTCGGCGTCGAGTGGGAGCTGGAGCTCGTCGATCTCGACACCCGGCAGCTGGCCAGCGGCTCAAATGAGGTGCTCAACGCCATCTCCGCCGAGGGCGACGGGGAGCATCCGAAGGCCAAGCACGAGCTGCTGCAGTCGTGCGTCGAGGTCATCACCGGCATCTGCCAGACCGTCGCCGAGGCGCGCGCCGATCTGGCCGCGACCGTCGCCGAAGTGTCCGGCGCCGCCGCTGAGCGCAATCTCGGGGTGATGTGCTCGGGCACCCATCCGATGACCGACTGGATCACCCAGGAGATCACCGACAACCCGCGCTACACCGCGTTGCTGGAGCGCAATCAGTGGATGGCCCGGCAGCTGCAGATCTTCGGGGTGCACGTGCACTGCGGCATCCGCGCGCCGGAGAAGGCCATCCCGATCGTCAACGCGTTGCTGAACTACGTGCCGCACTTCCTGGCGCTGTCGGCATCCAGTCCGTACTGGATCGGCTCGGACACCGGTCTGGCGTCCTACCGCAGCAAGATCTTCGAGGCGCTGCCGACGGCCGGGCTGCCGTATCAACTCAGCGGCTGGGACGCGTTCGAGAGTTACATGGATGCGCTGGTCTCCTCGCGCGCGATCGAGTCCGTCCGTGAGGTGTGGT
Organism: Jatrophihabitans sp.; assembly: GCA_051001975.1. Lineage (GTDB taxonomy): Bacteria > Actinomycetota > Actinomycetes > Mycobacteriales > Jatrophihabitantaceae > DATAEG01. The sequence goes on along the minus strand of JBPCMU010000005.1, from coordinate 46,841 downwards.
GGGACATCCGCCCGCACCCGACCTTCGGCACGGTGGAGCTGCGCATCTGCGACGGACTGCCCACCCTGGACGAGATCACCTGCGTCGCCGCGTTGTCGCAGTGCCTCGTCGAGCGCTTCGACCGGCAACTCGACAACGGCTACACCTTGCCGCAGCCACATCCCTGGCTGGTGCGGGAGAACAAGTGGCGGGCCGCGCGTTACGGCTTGGAAGCGGAGATCATCGTCGATCGCGGCGGCACCACGCAGCCGGTCACCGAAGCGATCACCGATCTCGTCGATGACCTGCTGCCGATCGCCCGGCGGCTGGACTGCGTCGCGGAGTTGGAGACGATTCCCAAGTTGATCCAGCGCGGCGCGAGCTATCAGCGGCAGCGCACGGTTGCCGCCGCGAACGGTGGCCAGCTCGAGCCGGTGGTCGATTCGCTCCTGGCGGAGATGAAGGACGGCCTCGAACTTTGACCGAGCAGCACACTGCGGTAGCGGCATGGGTAGCGGCACACGAGGACGATCTGATCGCGGTGCGCCGGGATCTGCGCTCGCATCCCGAGCTGGGCTGGGAAGAGCACCGCACCACCGAGCTCATCGTCGACCGGCTGCGGCGCTATGGCCTCACGCCGCAGGTGTTCCCGACCGGCACGGGCGTGGTGTGTGACATCGGCACCGGTGAGCAGGCGGTCGCGTTGCGCGCCGACATCGACGCGCTGCCGTTGCAGGATCTCCTCGACGCGCCCTACCGTTCGCTGATCGAGGGCGTGTGCCATGCCTGCGGGCACGACGTGCACACCACCGCGTTGCTCGGCGCGGCCGGTGCGCTCGCCGCTCTGCCGTCGCTGCCCGGCCGGGTGCGGCTGATCTTCCAGCCGGCCGAGGAAGACGTCCCGGGCGGCGCGACCCATGTGCTGAAGGCCGGCGCCGTCGATGGGGTCTCGTCGGTATTCGCGCTGCACTGCGATCCCCGGCTGACCGTCGGGCGGATAGGTACCCGGGTCGGTGCAATTACTGCTGCCTGCGACAAGATTGAGGTGCGGCTGCACGGCCCGGGCGGGCACACCGCGCGGCCGCATCTCACCGCCGACCTCGTCTACGCATTGGGCTCGGTCATCACCGAGGTGCCCGCGCTGCTGTCGCGCCGCGTCGACACCCGGTCGGGGCTGTCGTTGGTGTGGGGCGCGGTCGGGGCGGGCGTAGCGCCGAACGCCATCCCGGGTGACGGTTTCGTGCGCGGCACGATCCGGGTGCTCGATCACGACGTGTGGGCCGACGCCGAGCGGATGGTGCGCACCCTTGTCGAGGAGGTCGTCGCGCCGACCGGAGCGGGGGCGGAGATCCTGTACGAGCGCGGCGTGCCGCCGGTGATCAACGACCCGGGCGCGGTCGAGGTGCAGCGGGCGGCGATCCGCGCCGTGCTCGGCACCGCGGGGTTGGCCGACACAGCGCAGAGCATGGGCGGGGAGGACTTCGGTTGGTACGGCGATCACGCGCCCGCATCCCTGGCCCGGCTCGGCGTCCGGACCGATGCCGAGTCCCGTCTGGTGCAGGACCTGCACCAGGGTGGGTTCGACGTCGACGAGCGGGCCATCGGTATCGGCGCCCGCTTCATGGCCAGCACCGCCATAGCCGCGATGCGAAACTAGCCGCTTTTGGCCGCCCGCCGTCGTATGGAGGGTTGGGCGGCCAAAAGCGGTCGGTGGGCGCTCCTAGGGTGGGCGCCATGGCTATCGCGAGCTACAAGGACCTGTGCATCGACGCGAACCACGTCGAGCAGCAGGCAGTCTTCTACTCGGCTGCGCTCGGACTGCAGATCAACCGCCGCGACGGAAATGTGTGGCTGTCCGGGCCGACGCCGGCACACACCATCTGGATGAATGCCGTCCCGGAGCCGACGACCGCGAAGAACCGGGCGCACCTCGACGTGCACTGCGGATCGATCGCAGAGTTGGAGGCACTCGGCGCTACGGTCGCGGCCGAGCAGCCACCCGGTGTGGGCTGGACGATCATGACCGATCCCGAGGGCCAGGTGTTCTGCGGGTTCGTCCGGGAGACCGTGCCCGACTACCGGCTGTATGAGATCGTCGTCGACTGCGCCGATCCGCACCGGATTGCCGAGTGGTGGGCCGCGATATTCGGTGCCGAGGCCGGGCACGACGTGGCCGAACCGTGGTCGTGGCTGGAGCCGGTGCCCAGCGCGCCGTTCGCCGCGTTCACGTTCAGCGCTGTGCCGGAGCCCAAGGCGGTGAAGAATCGCGTCCATTGGGACGTCAGCGTCGACTCGCTCGACCCGCTGCTCGCCGCCGGCGCCACCCTGCTGCGCGCCAAGGGTGATGAGGTTCAGTGGAACGTGCTGGCCGACCCCGAGGGCAACGAGTTCTGCGCGTTCGTGTCGGACTGAACGCCGTCGCACTTGACCCTGACGTAGCGTCAGGCCGCAGCATCGTCTGCGAGGTGAGAACGACATGACCGAGAACGAGACGGGCTACACAATCGGTGCGGTGGCGCGCAGCGCACACATCACGGTGCGCACCCTGCACCACTACGACAGCATCGGGGTGCTGCGTCCGTCCGGCCGAACGCCGGGCGGCTATCGCATGTACTCCGACGCGGATCTGCAGCGGTTGCAACGGATCATGGCCTACCGCGAACTCGGTTTCTCCCTCGACAAGATCACGACGATCCTCGATGACAGCGATGTGGATCCGGTCGAGCACCTGCGCCTGCAGCGCGACGTGCTGATGGACCGGATCGACCGCCTGCAGGAGATGGTCGCCGCCCTGGAGAAGACGATGGAGGCGCACAAGATGGGCATCAACCTGACCCCCGAAGAATTGTTCGAGGTGTTCGGCGAGGACCAGCCGAAGCAGGAGTGGGCCGAGGAGGCCGAGCAGCGCTGGGGCAACACCGACGCGTACCGAGAGTCACAGCGCCGGGCCGCCGGTTACACGAAGCAGGACTGGAAGCGGATCAAGGCCGCCGGCGACGAGCTCAACGCCCGGTTCGTGACCGCACTGGTGTCCGGTCAACCGGCCGACTCTGTCGAGGCGATGGACCTTGCCGAGCAGCACCGTCGACAGATCAACGACCGCTTCTACGAGTGCAAATACCTCCTCCACCGGAATCTGGCAGAGATGTACCTGCAGGACCCGCGCTTCATGGCGAGCTACGACGACCAGGCTGACGGCTTGGCGCGGTACGTGCACGACGCGATCCTCGCCAACGCCACCCGCCACGAGTCCTGAGCGCGATCGTGCGACATCGACCACCTGTACGGGGGTCGATGTTGCACGATCGGTGGGGGTCAGTCTCCGACGGAGCGGCACTCCCGGGTGCGAAGTTCGGCGACGTAATCCTCCGGGGCGCCGGCCCGGTGCGCGGCCTCGGCGATCAGGCCGAGATAACGCGCCGACGGCAGGCCGCCCTCGTAGGCAGCCAGTACATACACCCAGGCCAGCACGTCCTCGTCCATGGTCGAGACGCGCAGCTTGATCTTCGAGTACAGGCCGGTATCTGCGCCCTCCCAGTGATCGAGCACCTTCTCGTCCTGCGGCGTCACGTCGTACAGCGCTACGAACACCTGTGAGTCGGCGTCCTCGACGAGCGTGGCCAGGGAGCCCTCCCAGCCGAGGTCCTCGCCGCCGAAGGTCAACCGCCAGCCCATCAACCAACCGTTGGTGTAGAACGGCGAATGGGGGCACCGCGAGCGCATCTGTGCCGGATCCATGTTGGAGCCGAACGCCGCGTACAGAGCCACCGGGGGAGGGTAGCGGGCGGGTCAGCCGGCCGGGACGAGCGGCGGGTCGAGCAGCCGCACGGTGCGCGCATCCGCGTCGAGTTCGGCGGCGATCCCGATCGGCCAGGCCTGATTCTGCCCGCCGTGCCCGATCGGCACGCCGGTGATCATCGGCGCACCGAGATCACCCAGCCGCTCGGCCAGGATCGCTTCGATCGCCTCGGGCTCGCCGCAGCCGTCCCAGTGTCCGCAGACGATCCCTGCGACCCCGTCCAGATAGCCCGAGCGGCGCAAGTGAGTGAGCATCCGGTCGATGCGGTAGTCGTCCTCGCTCTCGTCCTCCAGCAGCAGGATGCCGCCGCGCGCCGACCAGGAGGTGTCGGTGCCGATCGATGCCATCAGCAGGCACAGGTTGCCGCCCATGGTGACGCCCCGTGCGGTGCCGGCCACAGCGGTCTTGGCATCGGGGAAGTCCAGTTCGACGGCTTCGGCCGGACGCAGCAACGTGCGTAGTAGCGAAGCGTGCGACGGCCGGTCGCCGTAGATGACCACCGGGCCGTGTACGGACGCCCAGCCGAGTTTCACGGCGACTGCCTCCAGCACCGCGGTGACGTCGGAGAAGCCGACCAGCACCTTCGGCTCGATCCCGTCCAGCCCGGTCCAGTCCAGCGCTTCGAGGGTGCGTTGCGACCCGGAGCCACCGCAGGCGAAGAGAATGCCGGCGATCGAGTCATCCAGCAATGCCGAGCGCAGGTCGTTGCTGCGCAGCGCATCGTCGCCGGCGAGATAGCCCCGCATGCTTCCGCCGTCCCGCGCGGACGGGTAGACGACCGGATCGAGCCCGGCGAAGCGCAGCGCCGCCAACCCGTCGGGCAGCAGATCCGGATTCACCGGACTGCTGCTCGATAGCACCGCCACCCGATCGCCGGGCTGCAGTGCCGGCGGCCGGCGCAGCGACTCACTCATGACGCCTCCAAGTTGACGGTGATGCCCATCGCGTGGCTGTACAGCTCGGCCTCCGCCAGTAGCGAATCATGCACCGACGACGCCTTGCGGAATCCGTGGCCCTCACCGTCGAAGACCAGCAACCGGTGCCAGAGTCCGCGCGCCGCGACGGCGTCGACGATCACCTGTGCATGATACGGCGGGCAGATGAAATCATCGGCGCCCTGCAGCATCACCAGCGGCGCGGCGATCTCGCCGACGTGGGTCAGCGGCGACTGCTGCACGTACCGGTCGCGGTCCTCCGGCCAGCGCCCGATCATGCTGATCAGGTAGCGCGATTCGAAGTCGTGAGTGGCTGCTCCGGACCACGTCGTCGCGTCGCTGATCGGGTAGTAGACGGCGCCGGCGCAGAAGACGTCGGACCCGGCGACGCAGGCCAGCGCGGTCCAGCCACCGGCCGAGCCACCGCGGATCGCCATCCGAGCCCGGTCGACCTCGCCGGCATCGGCCAGGGCAGTGGCGACGGCGATGCTGTCGTCACGGTCGACGATTCCCCAGTTGCGCCGCAGCCGTTCGCGGTAGGCCCGGCCGTATCCGGTCGAGCCACCGTAGTCGACGCTGACGACGGCGAACCCACGGCTGGTGAAAAGCGAGAACTCGGCGTCCGGGGTCGCCGTGGTGTGGCTGGTCGGCCCACCGTGCACGTCCACGAGCAGAGGCGGCAACTCGTCCGCGGGGCCGGTGTGATCGGGGTTGGTCGGCGGATAGAACACCGCATGGATCTCCCGGCCGTCAGTAGCGGTGAACGTCCGCCGCTGCGGGACGGACGCCCGAGCGGCGCGCTCGCTGGTCGGTTCCGAGGTGCAGCGCACCGGCTCACCGCCGTCGACCGGCACTCGCAGCAGCGCACGGGAGCGGGTCGTCGAGGCGGCCGTGACGACCACGCTGGACGGGCCCACCGCCAGGTCCGAACCGAAGTCGTCCCAGTCGATGGCCAGCGTGGTGAGCGATCCGTCCGCCGGATCCCAGACAGCAAGTTGCTGCGCACCCACGCCGTGGCGCAGCACTACCCGACCGTCCACTACGGCGAACCAGGACGAACCCACCCGCCAGATCGCGCCGGCGCACTCCTCGGCCAGCGGCAGCACGCACTCGCTCTTGCCGCTGGGCACATCGACGCGGTGCAGGTTCCACCAGCCGTCCGGATCGGCCATCGCGTACAGCGTGTCCTCGTCGGCCCACTCGGCTTGCACCACCGAGATGTCCGCGGCGCCGAGCACCTGTCGCGGATTCACCGCAACTCCATCCACTACGTCGGCCACCATCAGCGCGGTCCCGTCCCACGGCATCGCCGGATGGTCCCAACCGATCCAGGCCAGCCGCTGCCCGGACGGGCTGATCCGCGCCCCGGACAGGAAGTGATGGGAGGTCGCCACGACCCGCTGCGGCCCGCCAATTGGTCGGGTCGCCAGCCCGAGTTCGGCAGCAAGCGGGACGGCGACGATAGCGCGGGACGTGCGCGGCGCGGGATCGAGATCGCCTTCACCACTGGCGGCGCGGGTCGTCTCGCGCACGCACCACACTTCAGCAGCGCTGGGTGCGAACTGTGGATCCGCCCAGCAGGTCTCGCCGCCGTCGTCGGCAACCGCGGTGAGTGCGACGGGTGCGGCGTCGCCGTCGCAGCGGTACAGCCGCTGGTCGCCGTGGTGGGTGAACACCAGCAAACCGTCGCGTACGGCGTACGGCCGACCGCCGTAGCCGAGCAGACGATTGCGCACCGACCACTCGCCGCCGAGTACATCCTGGGTAGATCCGGTCGCGTCGCGGCACTTCAGCCGGACGGTCGCGGTGGCCGGATCCGACTCACACCACCAGGTGCGATCGCCGACCGCGGAGGGCCAGGAGATGCCGCCCGACTGGGCGGCTGCTGTCGTCGCATCGAGAGGGGACGGCCACTCGCCGTAACGCGCGATCACGTGTTACGGCTGTGTTCGTATCGCGGGATACTGCTTGACGCTGGCATGTGGCGAGGGTACTAATCCTCTACAGAATTGGTCTCAACCAATTTTGATGCGTGTCGCCGGACGAGGGGGAGTGATCGGAATCGGGTCGCCCGGCTCTGCCGTGCTCGACGACGAAGTCGTGGCGTTCTGTTCTCAGCTGATTCGGTTCGATACGTCCAACTTCGGGGGCAATGAGTGCCGCGCGGAGCGGCCCGCTGCGGAGTGGGTTGCCGAAAAGTTGACCGACGCCGGTTACGCGCCGCAGATCTATGAGTCCGAGCCCGGCCGAGCCAGCACCGTCGTGCGCATCCCCGGCCGCGACCGCACGGCGCCGGGGCTGCTGGTGCACGGCCACCTCGATGTAGTGCCCGCCCAGGCTGTGGACTGGCAGAGCGGCCCGTTCAGCGGCGACGTCCGCGACGACGCGGTCTGGGGCAGGGGCGCCCTGGACATGAAGAACACGGACGCGATGATGTTGGCCGTCGTCCGCGGCTTCGCCCGCGACGGCTACGTCCCGCCCCGTGACATCGTGCTGGCCTTCGTCGCCGATGAGGAGGACACCGGCCGTTATGGCGCCGGGTACCTCGTCACCAAGCACCCCGACCTCTTCGACGGAGTGCAGACCGCGATCGGCGAGACCGGTGGGCACACCGTGCACCTGCCCGACGGCGGCCGGCTCTATCCGATCGGCACGGCCGAGCGTGGCAGCGCCTGGATGAAGCTGACCGCGCGCGGGCCGGCCGGGCACGGCTCGCGGCGCAACCCGGGCAACGCGGTTGCTGCGCTGGCCCGGGCGATCACCCGGATAGCCGATTACCAATGGCCGATGCGGCTGATCCCCACGGTCGCCACGCTGCTGGAGGGTTTGCAGCAGCAACTGGGCATCACCGTCGATCCGGCAGACCCGCAGTCGCGCGCGCAACTCGGCGAGGCGGCCCGGCTGGTCGAGACGACAGTGGCCAACTCGCTCAACCCGACAATGCTGGCCGCCGGTTACAAGGCGAACGTCATCCCAGGCGAAGCCACCGCAGTCGTCGACGGACGGTTGCTGCCCGGTACCGAAGAGGAATTCTTCGCGACCGTCGACGACCTGCTCGGGGATTCGATCACCCGCGAGTTCGTCAGCTACGCGGGCCCGGTCGGCACCACGCACGAGTCGCCGGAATTCGCTGCCATGGCGGCGGCCATCACTGAGCACGACGCCGATGCATTGGTGTTGCCGTTCTGCATGGGCGGCGGCACCGATGCCAAAGCATTCACCGAGCTCGGCATCGCCTGTTACGGATTTGCTCCCGGTGTCATGCCACCAGGTTTTACACACTGGGTCTACGTTCACGGTGTCGACGAGCACGTCCCGCTCGAGAGTCTGCGCGTCGGTGCGCGGATGTTGAATAGCTATCTGCGGTTCGAGACCCACCCCCAGGAGGATGAGCGATGAGACGCGCTACCCCACAGCGCAGGTTCCGTAAGCTGCTCGCCGTTGGCCTATCCACCGGTCTGGTCGCGATGACTGCCGTGGTGGGGTGGGTCGGCACAGCCGCACCGGCCTCTGCCGCGACCGAGTCGACGCTGACTCTGTCGAATGATCAGATCGACACGTTCAACCCATTCATCTCCTACGCCGACGCCGCGCTGGTGGTGATCGGCAGCATCTACCCGTCGCTGGACATCGTCGCCCCGGACGGCACCGCCAAGCCGTACCTCGCTGACTCATGGACCACGTCGGACGACAAGCTCACTTGGACGTTCAAGATCCACCAGGGCCTGAAGTGGTCCGACGGCCAGCCGATCACGGCGAAGGACGCGGCCTGGACGTTCAACACGATCATGACGAACAAGGTCGCCGCTACCGCGAACGGTTCGCTGGTGTCCAACTTCGCCAAGGTCGACGCGCCGGATGACACCACGCTGACGATCACGACCAAGAAGCCGCAGGCCAACATGCTGTACGAGAGCGTGCCGTTCACCGGTATGCAGATCCTGCCCGAGCACATCTGGGCAGCGAAGGTCGCCGGAAACCTGCGCGACTACAAGAACACCGACTTTCCGGTGGTCGGCTACGGGCCGTGGACGCTGACCGACTACAAGACCGACCAATTCACCACGCTGGAGGCCAACAAGACGTTCTTCCAGGGCCGGCCGAAGTTCGACAAGCTGGTGCTGCAGTACTTCAAGAACCAGGACGCTGCGGTGCAGGCCGTGCAGAGCGGCGAGATCGATGAGGCCAGCGGCGTCACCGCCACCCAGTACCAGGCGGAAAAGAACAAGCCGGGCATCACCGCCTACCAGCAGGCGGCCACCCGGTGGACAGGCATCGAGATCAATCCCGGCGCCAAGGACAAGGAGGGCAAGCCGTTGAAGACCAACACGGCGAACCCGATCCTGGCCGATGCGCAGGTGCGCAGGGCGATTGCGTACGGAATCGACCGCGAGACGCTGGTGAAGAAGATCCTGCTCGGGCTCGGCTCGCCGGGCGGTGCCTACGTGCCGCCGGCCTACAAGCAGTGGGCCTGGTCCCCGTCGGACGACCAGAAGGTCAGCTACGACAAGGACAAGGCCAACCAGATCCTTGACGCGGCCGGCTACCCGAAGGGCGCGGACGGCATCCGCAAGGATTCGAAGACCGGCAAGGCGCTGAGCTTCCGGCTGGGCACCCACTCAGACGACACTTACGACTCGCAGATCGCGAACTACCTGGCCGGGTGGATGAAGGACATCGGCATCAAGCTCACTGTCCAGCCGCAGAGCTACAACGTGCTCAACGCCAACCTGGCCAAGGGCGACTGGGACATCCTGATGGACGGCTGGGGGAGCGGGTTGGACCCGTCCTACCTGCTGAGCATCCAGACCTGCGGGGTGCTGCCGGCCGCAGACGGGTCGGGCGGAAACACCGATGCGTTCTTCTGCGACCCGAAGTACGACGCGCTCTACGCACAGCAGCAGACCCAGTTCGACCAGACCCAGCGGGCCCAGACGATCGGGCAGATGCAGGACATCCTGTACCAGGCGAACTGCGACATCATGCTCTACAACAACAACATCCTGGCGCTGGTGCGTACCGACAAGGTGAAGAACCTGGTCTCCGGCAAGCCGGACTCGACCGGGACGATGCCGCTGCAGGGCACTTGGTACAACTGGCTGAACGCCGCGCCTGCCGGCAAGTCCGGCTCGGGTAGCAGCTCGAGCGGTGGCATGGGTGCCGGCGCGATCGTGGGCATCGTGGTGGCCGTCATCGTGGTGGCGGCAGTCGCCGGATTCGTCGTCCTGCGCCGCCGCTCGACAGCCGCCGAGCGCGAGTAGTGCGAACACCCCACGAAAACGCAACGCACACAGCACTCCGCGTTTGCGCGGGGACCCGAGGACGGTGGTCCAGTTGAGTTCGCCCAACCCCGTCGAGCTCGAGGTTGCGCGGGATGTACCTGACGGTGCGTCCCGCGCAGCCACCCCGGCCGGGCCGAAGCAGCGATCGGACTTCCCGAGGTACCTGCTGAGCAAGGTCATCACCGCACTGATCAGCTTCCTGTTCACGTTGGTGATCGGCTTCGCGATGTTCTCGCTGATGCCGTCGGACCCCGTGCACACGCTGACCCGTGGCCGGCCCACGAGTCCCGCGCAACTCGAGGAACTGCGGAAGGAACTCGGCGTCGACCTCCCGAAATGGGAGCAGTTCTTCCACTTCGTCAACAACGTGCTGCACGGCCAGCTCGGCTACTCCTACCAGTTCAGCCAGCCGGTCACCTCGCTGATCGGTGAGCGACTCTGGCCGACGCTGCTGCTCACCGGTTCCTCCACGATCATCTCGGTGATCCTCGGCCTCTGGCTCGGCGTGCGCAGCGGTTGGAAGCACGGCAGCCTCTTCGACCGGGTGTCCTCCGGTGTCTCGTTGACCCTGTGGTCGGTGCCGACGTTCTGGCTCGGCCTGATCCTGCTGGTGCTGGCCACCAGCACATTCACCGGCATCATCCCGGCCGGCGGATACCAGACCGCGGCCGCCAACTACGGACTGATCGAGCATTGGCTGGACGTCGGCAAGCATCTCTTGCTGCCCTGCTTGACGCTGGTCCTCGTGGTGTTCGCGCAGTACGTCACCATCATGCGTAGCTCGATCATCGACGAGCTGGGCAGCCCGTACCTGATGACCGCTCGGGCGAAGGGACTGCGCGACGACGACGTGCGCCGCAAGCACGCGCTGCCGAATGCGCTGCTGCCGTCGGTCACCATCATCTTCTTACAACTGGGCGGGATCATCGGCGGCGCGATCACCGTGGAGACCGTCTACTCGTGGCCGGGTCTGGGCTACCTCACCTACCAGGCGCTGCAGATCCCGGACATTCAACTGCTCGAAGGCACCTTCCTCGTCTTCAGCGGCAGCGTCATCGTGATGAACCTGCTCGCCGACATCCTCTACCGCTTCCTCGATCCCCGGGTGCGCGCCCAGTGACGGCCGCAACGATGACGGCGTCGGGTGGGTTGACCGCGCCGTCGCGATGGGCGCCCGCGAAGCGCTTCGCGAAGCAGTTCTTCGCCATGCCGACGGCCGTCGGCGGCTTGGCCATCCTGGTCGCCTTCGTGGCGCTGGCGGTCTGTGCGCCGCTGTTCATCCACAACAACGACCTCGACGTGACGAAGGTCAACGGCCCGCTGTTGGCGCCGCCGAGTTCGCACTATCTGCTCGGAACCGATCTGCCCGGCCGTTCGGTGTTGCTACTGACCATTTGGGGCACCCGTGCATCGTTGGCGATCGGCGTCATCGCGACGATCCTGACAATGATCCTCGGCACCGCGATCGGCCTGATCGCCGGGCACTATCAGGGCATCACCAGCAGGCTCTTGATGACCTTGACCGACTGGTTCATCACCCTGCCCAGTCTGCCGCTGGCGATTTCGTTGTCCGCGATCATCGGGCAGGGCTCGACGTCGATCACCGTCGCCATCGCGGTGACATCGTGGACCGGCACGGCCCGCCTGGTGCGGGCGCAGACCCTGGCAGTGGAGGCGCGACCGTTCGTCGAGCGGTCCCGGGCACTCGGCGCCGGCAACGTGCAGATCATGCTGCGCCAGATCCTGCCCAATGTGATGCCACTGGTGCTCGTGTCCAGCACGTTGACGGTGGCCGGCGCGATCCTGTCCGAGACGACGCTGACCTTCCTCGGCCTCGGCAACGCGACCGAGGTGTCCTGGGGCACGATGATCAACCAGGCGTTTGCCACGGGCGCGATCACCCGGGGCGCATGGTGGTACCTACTGCCGCCGGGTATCGCGATCGTCGTCGTAGTGCTCGGCTTCACGATGACCGGTCGGGCCGTCGAGCACATCCTCAACCCGCGGATGGTGGAGGCCCGGTGACCGACGAACTGCTGAGCGTCCGGAACCTGGCGATCACCTATCGCGGCGGAGGTAGTGAGGTGCAAGCCGTGCGCGGTGTGGACTTCGACCTCGGCCCCGGGCAGACGCTCGGCATCGCCGGTGAGTCCGGTTCGGGCAAGTCCACCGTCGCATTGAGCCTGCTGCGGCTGTTGCCCGACTCAACAAAGGTCACCGGCGAGATCCAGTTCGAGGGCAGCGACGTACTCACCCTCGGCTGGGGCGAGCTACGGGCGGTGCGGTGGGCGGGGATGTCAGTCGTCTTCCAGGGTGCGATGAGCGCGTTGAATCCGGTGCGCACGATCGGTGAACAGATCCGCGAGCCGATCCTGCTGCACGAGCAGGTCGGCGGGCGAGCCGCCCGGGAGCGCAGCACCGAGTTGCTCGACAGCGTCGGCGTCCCGTCCCGGCGGCAGAATTCCTACCCGCACGAGCTCTCCGGTGGGCAACGGCAACGGGTGATGATCGCGATGGCGTTGGCGTGCAGGCCGAACCTGATCATCGCCGACGAGCCCACCACCGCGCTGGACGTCATCGTGCAGGCGCAGATCCTGCAACTGCTCACCGATCTGGTGCGGGACTCGCAGATCGGCATGATCATGATCAGCCACGATCTGTCGGTGCTCGCCGATGTCTGCGAACGGCTGGCGATCATGTACGCCGGGCGGATGGTGGAGATCGGCCCGTCGAAGGACCTGATGACCGACCCGAAACATCCGTACACGAAAGCCTTGTCCGGGGCCTTCCCGAAGATCGGCGACATGGCTTCCCGGCGCAAGCCGTCCGGACTACCCGGTGACCCGCCCGACCCGGCCAGTGTGGGGCCGGGCTGCGCGTTCGAGCCGCGCTGCCCGGTCGCGCTGCAGGTGTGCAAGACCCGCGACATCGAATTGTGGGATGCCGGCCCAGACCGGGAAGCGGCCTGCGTGCACGTGCTGTCAGGAGAGCAGAAGTGACCGACCCGGCCGCCGCCAAGCCAGCGCTACTGGAGACGGTGGGCCTCGAGGTCACGTTTCCGGCCCGTCGCGGCAGAGCGCCGGCCCGCGCCGTCGATGACGTCAACCTGACGGTCGGTGAGGGCGAGATCGTGGCGCTCATCGGCGAGTCCGGCTGCGGCAAGAGCACGCTGGCCCGCGCGCTCGTCGGGCTGGTAAAGCCGACCGCGGGCGAAGTGCGCTACCAGGGCACCAAGCTCGGCTACTCCAGTTCGGCTTTGAAGCGTTACCGCCGGCACACCCAGCTGGTGCTGCAGGACCCGGCCGGTGCACTGAACCCTCGGCAGAACGTGTACGACGCGGTTGCCGAGGGCCCCCGGCTGCACGGCATACGATCCGGATTGGATCAGCGGGTGCACTCGGCGCTGTCGCGCGCGGGTCTACGCCCTCCCGAGCAGCTGGTCGGGAGGTATCCGCACGAGCTGTCCGGCGGCCAGCAGCAGCGCGTCGTCATCGCCGGCGCGCTGGCACTGGAGCCGTCGATCATCGTCGCCGACGAGCCGGTGGCATCGCTCGACGCGTCGGTGCGTGGCGAGATCCTCAAGCTCATCCTGCAGTTGCGCGACGAGTTGTCCCTGTCGGCACTGGTGGTCAGTCACGATCTCGGGCTGGCCTGGAACATCGCCGACCGCGTCGCGGTCATGTACCTGGGTCGGATCGTCGAGGTGGGCACCGTCGAAGAGGTACTGCAGGACCCGAAGCATCCGTACACCCGCGCGCTCATCGACGTGCTGCCTGACGGCAGCCGCGACAGCGTGCGCACGCTGCTGGGTGGCGAGCCGCCCGACCCGACGAACATCCCCAGCGGGTGCCGCTTCCACCCGCGCTGCCCGCGCAAGGCGGCGCTGCCGGACGGCGACGCCCGGCACGAGCTGTGCACGAGTAAGCCCGTCGACGTGCTGGCACCGTCTGCCGGCGCCGGGATGCGACAGGTCGCCTGCCACCTGGCCGGCGACTCCGAACTCGAGAAGGTCTGAGGTATCAGCTGTATGCGTGTGCTCATCTCCGCCGATATGGAAGGCGTCACCGGAGTCACCTATCCCGACGACGTCCGGCCCGACTCGCCGCGTTGGCAGTACCACCGCGCGATGTTCATGAGCGACGTCAATGCGGCCATCGATGGATACTTCTCGGCTGGGGCGACGGACGTGCTCGTCAACGAATCGCACGCCAGTCAGCACAACCTGCTCATCGACCAGCTCGACGAGCGCGCGTCGGTGCTCATCGGCTGGCACAAGCCGTGGTCGATGATGGAGGGGATCGACCGCAACTACGACGTGATGGCCTTCGTCGGTTACCACACCGCGGCTGGTGAACAGGGCGTGCTCTCGCACACCTACCTCGGCAACACGATCACCCGGGTGTGGCTGAACGGCGAGGTGTGCAGCGAGGGCTACATGAATGCGCACGTCGCTGCCGAGTTCGGCGTGCCGATCGTCCTAGTGACCGGCGACGACCTGACCTGTGCGGACGCCAAGCGGTATGCGCCGACCGCGCAGATGGTCGCGGTGAAGGAGTGCGTCGACCGGTACAGCGCGATCTGCCTACCCCCGGCGCGCACCGCCAGGATGATCAGCCAGGCAGCGGCGGCATCGCTGAAGGACGTCCCGACAGTGGCGGTGCCGACCGGCCCGTTCCGGTTCGAGCTGGAATTCGACGCGACTCACCCGGTGAACCTGGTGACCGCGATCCCCGGCGTGCAACAAACCGACAGCCGGCGGATCGCCTTCGAACTGCCGACGATGCAGGAGGCCGCGCGGTGCTTCCGCGCCGTCACCGCGATCGCCGGCGGCAGTGTGCAGCCCGACTACGGCTGACCGATCCTGCTCGCCAGTCCCACGAGCTTGATCATAACTTTTTAGGGGTGCTGGCGGCGGCCCTGGTTGTCGTGCCCGACCTGCGCCGGGGTGCGCTTGTGCGGAGCCTTCGGCACGCCGCGCGCGGCGCCTGCCTTGGTGCTGTACGTGGCCACCCGGATGGCGATCTGGTCCTCGATCGCTTCGGGGTCGGCGTTGACGAAATCGGTCAGCATCACCGAGAAGATGAGCCGGTCGCCGTCCGCGTCGTTGACGTAACCGGAGAGGGTGTCGACGCTGGTCAGTGAGCCGGTCTTGCCGTGCATCCCGGCGGCGGGCGTGCCGGCGAGTCGATGGGCCAGCGTGCCGCCGATCATCCGGTCCGGGTTGCCGGCGATCGGCAGCGCGTTGAACCACGCGTCGAACCACGGCCGCTGCTGAGCGACGGCCAACAGCTTCACGATCTGCGCGGAGGGCACCAGGTCGAACCGGGACAGCCCGGACCCGTCCACCTGCTGAATGGTCGAAGCATCCACGCCGTACGAGGCGAGATGATCCGCGATCACCTGCATCCCGGCATCCCAGCTTCCCTCGCCCTTCACCACCGCGCCGAGCGTCTTCGCCAGTGCTTCGGCGTGCCCGTTGTTTGACAGCTTCAGGAAGGGGATGTACATGTCGGCCAGGGTCATCGACTTGTGCGTGGCCAGTTCTGTCGTGCCCTTCGGGGTTGGCGCGTAGCTGGTCCGGCCGAGCACCGTCACACCATGCCGGGCCAATGCGCGGCGGAACACGTCTGCGGCGTAGCCGGCCGGCTTGTCCACGGTCGCCCACTCCTCGTCGACGTCATGTCCGGTGCCGATGGATCCACTGACGACGATGGTGTTCGTGCCGTGCTGGCGTTCGACGTCAATGGTGTCGGTGCTGCCGGTCGTCGTGGTGGTCTCGTTGACCAGGTGCACGTAGCCGGTCTGCGGAACCAGCGTCAAGGCCGCCTTCGTGCCGACCTTGCCGGCGCTCGTGTCGACGATGACGTTCCCGTTGTCGTAGTCGGTGTTGGGCGAGACGGTCAGCGCGCTGGCCTGCTGCGAGTAGTAGTACGGCTCGTCGTCCCAGGCCCAGCCGACGCCGAGCGGATCGTTGTCGAAGTAGGTCGAGTCCGCGACCAAAGAGCCTGCTACGTAGCGGACTCCGGACCTTGCGACCTGTGCCGCGATGGAGTCGTAGTCGCTCGCCAGGAGCGTCGGGTCGCCCTTGCCGCGCAGGTAGAGGTTGCCGCGCAGCACGCCGTGTGAGGACTTGCCTGCTGCGGACACGTCGGTGGCGAAGCGGAAGTTCGGGCCGAGCACGTCGAGCGCCACTGACGAGGTGAACAGCTTCATGTTGGACGCCGGGTTGAGCCGTCGATCCGCGTCGTGGGTGTACAGCACTGTGCCGTCGGCCTTGGCGACGGTGACTGATTCCGACGCGCCGGCCATGCTCGGGTCGGCGAGGATCGCGTCCAGATCAGCGCCCAGCGTCTGTACGGAGTTGGACGGTCCGGCGCCGGCCGTCGAACCGCGTCTGGCGGTAGCCAATGCGACGACGAGGATGGCGACGGCCAGCAGCACGATCGCGATGCGGGTACGGGGGCGGTGCAGGGAAATAGGCACGGCGGGCTCCTCGTTGGGGGGGAACAGGAGTGGTCTAGACCATATCCCCGAATTGCCGGGGCGGGCAGGGCCCAGTCGGCACAGTCCGTCTCGAGTCGGCGAGAATGGCTGCCGTGACACGCATTGCGATCCTCGGAGGTGGACCGGCCGGGTACGAGGCCGCGCTGGTGGCGGCGCAACTCGGCGGCGAGGTCACCGTGATCGACCGGGACGGCGCGGGCGGTGCCTGCGTGCTCTACGACTGCGTGCCGAGCAAGGCGCTGATCGCCACCAGCGACGCGGTCACGTCATTCCGGGATGCCGCGGCGCTGGGCCTGCGCACCGAGAACGCCGGCGCGGTCGCCGTCGACATGAAGGCGATGAACCGGCGGATCACAGCACTGGCCGCGAAGCAGTCCGACGACATCCAGGCCCGATTACTGCGTGACGGGGTGACGATGCTGCCCGGTTCCGGCCGCTTCGCCGAGGCGCAACCGGCGCGTGCCCGGCTCATCGACGTGCTCGACGGTGACGGCACGGTGACTGCGCAGGTGGAGGCGGACGTCGTCCTGATCGCCACCGGCGGCACCCCTCGTGAGCTGGCCGGCAGCCCGGCCGACGGCGAGCGCATCCTGTCGTGGCGGCAGCTGTACGACCTGACCGAACTGCCCGAGCACCTCGTCGTGATCGGGTCAGGGGTGACCGGCGCGGAGTTCGCCAGCGGTTACAGCGAGCTGGGCGTGCCGGTGACCCTGGTGTCCAGCCGGGACCGGGTGCTGCCCGGCGAGGACGCCGACGCCGCGGACGTCATCGAGAACGTCTTCACCTCCCGCGGCGGAACGTTGGTCAAGCGGGCCCGGGCGGCCGCGGTCCGCCGCGACGGCACGGCCGGTGTCGAGGTCGAGCTGGTGGACGGCCGGACGGTGCGCGGCTCGCACGGGTTGATCTGCGTCGGGTCGGTGCCGGCCACGTCCGATCTCGGGTTGGCGAATGTAGGCATCGCGGTGGACGAGCGCGGTTACATCGCGGTGGACCGGGTGTCGCGTACCGGCGCTGCCGGGATCTACGCCGCCGGTGACTGCACCGGCCTTCTGCTGCTCGCGTCCGTGGCCGCGATGCAGGGACGCATCGCGATGTGGCACGCGCTCGGCGAGGCCGTCGCGCCGCTGCGGTTGAAGACCGTTGCGGCAACCGTCTTCACCCATCCGGAGATCGCGACGGTCGGCGTGAGCGCCGCTGCGGTCGCCTCCGGGGAAGTCCCGGCGCGGTCGGTGATGCTGCCGATCGGCACGAACCCGCGGGCGAAGATGCAGGGGCAGACCGACGGGTTCGTGAAGATCTTCTGCCGACCGGCGACCGGTGTCGTGGTGGGCGGTGTCGTGGTCGCCCAGCAGGCCTCCGAACTCATCCTGCCGGTCGCCTTGGCGGTGCAGCGCGGCCTGACGGTCAACGAGCTCGCCGGGACCTTCTCGGTGTATCCGTCGCTGTCCGGCTCGGTGACCGAGGCGGCGCGTCGGTTGATGACCCACGACGACCTGGACTGAGCCGACCGGCCTTACGGGGCGAACGTAGAGTGACAGCCGTGCCTGATCTGTCACCCGAAGCCCTGGACCGCGCCAAGCTGACTCAGCGGGCTGCTGCCGTGTTCGGCGAGCATGCCGATGCGATCGCCAACTCCGTCGACGGTCTGCCCGCGGAGCACGTCAGCGTCGCGGTGGTGAACGCCGAGTTCGAGTTCCTCGGCACGCACCGGGTCGCCCACGCGCAGCTCGTCGAGCGGGTACCGGCGCTGGAGGGCGAGGGTGGCTGGGCGATGGTCTTCTCGCACGCCGCCGACGCCGAGCACGTCCGCACCCGTGCCGAGGAGATGGCCTCACTGGCCGCACAGCGCGCCGCGGCGATCGAGAGAATTGCCAACCGCCCGCCGACCTGATCGGCGCCGCCCCGTGATTGAGTAGTGCCATGACTGAATCGAGCTTCGGCGACGGCGTGTACGAAGCCGGCAGCGACCCTGACGACGACCAGACGTATTCGACGGAGGCCGACGACACCCTGTCCGGCCAGGCGCCCGATGAGGATGCCGAGACCGACTACTCGCCGCCTGACTTCGAGCCCAAGTCGACGCGCTACGGCACCACCGAGCTCGAGCAGCTCGAAGGCGAGTCACTCGATCAGAAGCTGGCCGAAGAGGAGCCGGACGTGGGTACCACCGAGCTCGGTAGTGATGAACTGAGCGAGGACAGCGAGGACGACGCCGAGGATCCGCGAGCCGGTCGGCTGGTGGCCCCCGACGAGGGTGCGCACGGCGACGCCGAGTCCGACGAGGTGGCCGAGGACGTCGGCCCGGCCGGTTACGCGTCCAGTGCCGAGGAGGCCGCGGTGCACGTCATCGACGAGGAGGACCAGCTCACCTGACCCCAACCCTGTTGCGTGGGGCGAGATTGCGCACCACTCACCACATAGCGACCGGGTCGATGAGCCCGGCGACGCCGAGCGGGTAGGCCGGGTCGGTGTCGCTCTCGGCCAGCCAGGCGGCCGAGAGGATCGCCACGACCCAGCCCCAGGCCTGCACCTCGGCGCGATCCATGGCCAGCTCGGCGGCCAACACGTCGATCCGGGTTGCCATCAGCCGGTCGGCCCGCGGATGCGACAGCACCCGGCCCCACGGATTCCACAATGCGGCGCCGAGGTCGAAGCCGGGCGCTCCGAGGATGCCCTTCGGGTCGATGACCACCAGCGCCCCGTCGGCCTGGCGGAAGATGTTTTCGTGGTGCAGGTCGGCGTGCAGGACGATGCGGACAGCGCCCTGCTGCAACTCGCGGCCGAGATCCCGGGCGCGGGCCAGCACCGCGGCGTCGATGCCGGCGACCGGGGCGTCCAGCGCTTGCATCCAGAGCGCCAACTCCCGCCACGCCGCGTCGATCGCCGGCGCCGCCCACAGCGACCGCATCGCCCGAGCGATGTCGGCCATCACCTCCGCGTCGTCGCGGGCATCGGGCCACCCGGTATCCAGGCGCGATCCGGTGACCCGTTCCAACTCGAGCACCCTGAGCTCGTCATCGGCAGCCAGCAACCGCTCGGCCCGGACGTCCGCCGGCAGCCGCAGTGCGGCGTAGTGCCGCAGCGCGTCCCGCTCGCCCGCGTATTCGCCCGGCTCGAGCACGTCGGCCCGCACCGCCTTGACGACCACCGGGGTGCCGTCGAGGCGCTGCAGCGGCACCACCAGATTCGGTTCGGTGCGGTACGCCGCGTCCGTCCACACCCAAGTCTCGTTGATGATCAAGGCGTGCCGCCGGCTATCGCCGGCATGTTGCCTTGATCATCAACGTCAGTCCCTGAGCTCGCAGATGGCCGAGCCGGACGTGACGACGGCGCCGACCTCCGCGTTCAGACCCGTGACGGTGCCGGCCTTGTGTGCAGTGATCGGCTGCTCCATCTTCATCGCCTCGAGCACCACGACGAGGTCGCCGGCCGCCACCGTGTCGCCCTCGCTCACCGCGACCTTGACGATGGTGCCCTGCATCGGCGCGGCGAGCGTGTCGCCGGACGCTGCCGCCGAGGGCTTTCCGGCCGAGCGGCGCTTGGGCGCCGCCTTACGCGCAGCGCCGCCGCCGCCGAATCCCGATGGCAGTGATACCTCGAGTCGCTTGCCACCGACCTCCACCACGATGGTTTCCCGCGGCCCGGCGTCGTCCGGTGCGTCCGCACCACCCCCGAAGGGCGCAAGAGTGTTGTCGAACTCAGTCTCGATC
Organism: Jatrophihabitans sp.; assembly: GCA_051001975.1. Classification (GTDB taxonomy): domain Bacteria; phylum Actinomycetota; class Actinomycetes; order Mycobacteriales; family Jatrophihabitantaceae; genus DATAEG01. Next base: position 26,632 of record JBPCMU010000005.1, on the reverse strand, counting down.
CACTGCGTGAAGATGGTGAACGGCTCGGCGGTGAAGGCCGCGTCCGAGACGACGGCACGGTGGAAGGGCAGCGCGGTGGCCATGCCCTCGACCACCATCTCGCCGAGCGCCCGGCGCGACCGGGCCAGCGCCTCGGCGCGGTTCTCGCCCCAGACGATGACCTTGGCCAGCAGCGAGTCGAAGGCGCCACCGATGACCGAGTTCGGCTCGATCCCGGAGTCGACCCGCACTCCCGGTCCATTCGGCTCGACATACGTGGTGACGGTTCCGGGCGCGGGGAGGAAGTTGCGACCCGGGTCCTCCCCGTTGATGCGGAACTCGAACGCGTGCCCGCGCGGGGTCGGGTCCTCGGTGAACCGCAACGGTTCGCCGTCGGCGACGCGGAACTGCTCGCGGACCAGGTCGATTCCGGTGGTCTCCTCGGTGACCGGGTGCTCGACCTGCAGCCGGGTGTTCACCTCGAGGAAGCTGATCACCCCGTCGCTGCCGACGAGGTATTCGACGGTGCCGGCGCCGACGTAACCGGCTTCCCGGCAGATCGCCTTGGCCGAGGAATGGATGGTGGCGCGCTGCTCGTCAGTGAGGAACGGCGCCGGCGCCTCTTCGACGAGTTTCTGGTTGCGACGCTGCAGGGAACAGTCCCGGGTGCCGACCACGATGACGTTGCCGTGTTGGTCGGCCAGCACCTGCGCCTCGACGTGCCGGGACCGGTCCAGGTAACGCTCGACGAAGCACTCACCACGCCCGAACGCCGCGACCGCCTCGCGCACCGCACTGTCGTACAGCTCGGTGATCTCCTCCATCGTGCGGGCGATCTTCAGACCGCGGCCGCCGCCACCGAACGCAGCCTTGATGGCCACCGGCAACCCGTGCTCCTGAGCGAAGGCCACCACTTCGTCGGGCCCGGCCACCGGGTCCTTCGTTCCCGGGACGAGCGGGGCGCCGGCCGCCAGCGCGATGTGCCGCGCGGTCACCTTGTCGCCGAGATCGCGGATGGCCTGCGGCGACGGCCCGATCCAGGCCAACCCGGCGTCGATGACGGCCTGCGCGAAGTCGGCGTTCTCGGCCAGGAATCCGTAGCCGGGATGTACCGCGTCGGCGCCGGCCTGCACGCCGGCCGCGACAACCTTGTCGATGAGCAGGTACGAGTCGGCCGGAGTGGTGCCACCGAGGGAGTACGCCTCGTCGGCCATCCGCGCGTGCACCGCGTCCCGGTCCGGCTCGGCGTACACCGCGACCGAGGTGTATCCGGCGTCCTTGCAGGCCCGGATCACCCGAACGGCGATCTCACCGCGGTTGGCGATGAGCACCTTGCTGATCATTGGCCGACCCTGTGCAGGCGCACTGTCTTCTCTCCGATCCGCGGACGATCCGTTCGCTCGCGGACCTTACTCGACCGGCCCGCCCGGTCCGTCCCGAGCGTCGATGATGCAGATCGCTCTCGTCCGACTTCCGAGTACACCCAGGTTGCCTGCCCGGTCGGTCTGGTGTGGCGCCGCCGTCGCAGCACTCGAGGCGCAGAACGGCAAGGCCACGTCGAGGTGTGACTACCTGCGCTTCTACACTCCGATCCCGTGAGGGTCGGTGTGGTCGGTGAGGTGTCGATCAGCAACGGCCCGGATGCGGTGACCGGTGCCCGGGTGGGCGGGCCGCGGGTGCGCACCGCGTTGGTGGCGCTGGCCCTCGCCGAGCACCCGCTGGCACCCGACCGGTTGGCCGCGATGGTATGGGGAGAAGACCCGCCGCCGACCTGGCCGGACGCCCTGCGTGGGCTGATCCGATCCATCCGGACGGCCGGGGCGGCCGTTGGGTTGGGCGGCCAGGCGCTCGTCGTGACGACGGGCAACGGCTACCGACTCGCCGCCGACGTCGAGGTCGACCTCCGGGTGGACGCGGCGGCCCTGCACACCGCGGAACACCTGCTTGCCGAGGAGAGGTACGCGGCCGCGGAGCAGGCTGCAGCGCTGATCGACACGAGCCAATCGGAGATCCTGCCCGGAGTCGACGCCGACTGGCTGGCCGCTCCGCGCGCCGCGCACGAGCAGCGGCTGGTCCGCGCGCTACTGCTGCGCGCGCAGGTCGCCGGGCGCAACGGCCGGCCGGGCGAAGGCATCGAACCGGCTCGCCTCGCCGTGGATCGCGCGCCGTTGAACGAGCAGGCGCACCGCGTCTACATCGAGGCCCTGGACCGGGCCGGCGACCGGGCCGGAGCCGTCCGGGCCTACGAGCGGTGCCGGTCGGTGCTGGCCGAGCAGCTGGGAATCGACCCCAGCACAGACACCGTGAACGCGTACTTGGCCGCGCTGCATTCCGACGGGCTCAGCGGCGGGCACAGGTTGCCGCCGCGTTCTACCGAGATGATCGGCCGCGAAGTGGAACTGGCCGACCTGCGGGTGCGGATCGCGACGCCGGGCCTCGTCACGGTGACCGGCAAGGGCGGGGTCGGCAAGTCGCGGCTGGCGCTGCAGGCAGCCGCGGACTCGGTCGGATTCGACGGCGGCACCTTCTGGGTGTCGCTGGTGTCGGCTGTCGACGACGAACTGGTGGCAGCTTCGGCGGCGTTGGCGATCGGCGCGCAGATCGGCGCCGACGACCCGACCGAGGCGCTGTGCCGACAACTCGCGCCGGCCGGCCGGGTGCTGGTGGTGCTGGACGGGTGTGAGGCGGTGCTGGACGGCGTCGCCTCGCTCGTCGCCGCCGTCCAGTCCGAGTGCCCGTCGGCCACAATTCTGGCGACCAGCCGGATGTCCCTGTCGGTCGACGGCGAGCAACTTGTGCGGATCGGGTCGCTGCCCGTCCCGGACGCCACAGACCCGGTCGGCATGCTGGCCAATCCAGCGATCCGGCTGCTTACCGAGCGGATGCTCGGGCACGGCCAGCGGCTGCGCATCGACGACGAGACTTCCGCCCCGTTGGCTGCGCTGTGCCGGCGCTGCGAAGGCCTGCCGCTGGCGTTGGAGCTGGTCGCCGCACAGCTGGCCGCCGGCCCGCCCGGCGACCTGCTCGACGTGCTCGGCGCTGCGGCCGGCGAGTCCGACGCACTGCGGTCGGTGGCCCGGCGCAGCTACGAACTGCTGTCCGACCAGGAAGCGCAGGTGTTCCGTCGCTTCGCCGTTTTGGACGGCCCGGTGAGCCTGCCACTGGTGCGCGCGGTGGTGGCCGGCGAGGGCATCGCGCCGATTCGGGTGGTGCGCATCCTGCGCCGGCTCACCGAGAGCGGTTTGCTCATCGCCGACCGCTCCGGCGCGCGGTGGCGCTATCAGCAGGACGACGACCTGCACCGATTCGCACTCGACGAACTCGATGCGGCCGGGGAGAGCGCCGCCACCCTCGATCGGCTCGCCGGCGCGGTCCGTGACCTGCTCCCGGAGCTGGCGAAGACCCCGCCCGCAGTGTTCGCCGATCAGGTCACCGACGCGATCGGCTGCGTCCGCGCGGTCTTCAGCGCCGCACTGAACGGCCGGCTCGAGCGTGACCGTGGCCTCGAATTGGGCTACCGACTGCATCGGTACTGGGCCTCGAGCAACGTGGCCGAGGGTCGATTCTGGCTGCGCAGGTTGCTCGCCGACAAACCCGATGCGCACTGGGCCGGGCACGCCTGGTTCGGCCTCGGTTACCTCAGCTACTGGTCTGGCGACGTGGGTGAGGCGATGCCGCAACTCGAGGAGGCGGTGCGGTTGCTGCGCGGTGTCGACGACGCCACCGCGGGACGGGCGCTGATCTACCTGTCCGGCATGGCCGACGACCTCGATCGAGGTGCCGAAGCAGTCGAGTCGGTCCGGATGTGCATCGAACTGACCCGCCCGCTCGGCGACGTCGACCTCCGGGTCGGCGCGGAGATGGCGATGGGCTGCATCCTCGCCGAGCGGGCCGACCCGGCAGCCGCCGGGTTTGTCGCCCAGGCGGTCGAGCTGTGTGCCGAAGGTGGGTCGGTGGACAGTCTGTCCTGCGCCCTGGCGACCTCCGCGATGGTGTGCTGGCAAGTCGGCGACCTCGCCAGTGCCCGTGCGTACCTCGACCGGGCTCGCCCGCTGCTGGCGGACAAGAAGCGCATTTCCCGAGTCGTATTCCTGTCGATGTCGGCGGCGGTGGCGTTGGCCGATGGCGATGCGGAGGCCGCGATCGAGTTCGGTACCCGCAGCGACGCCGAAGCCTCCGAGCTAGGCGTCGAACGGGAAGTGCCGTTGATCCGCGCCGTGCTGGCGCGTGCTCTGCTCGCCGCCGCCGATCCGCTCGAGGCCGCCCGGTGGGCCCGGGCTGCCCTCACTGCCGCCGCCGCACTCACCTTCCGGTTCCCGCTCGCCGACTGCCTCGAGGCCGCCGCCCTCGTCCTGCTCGAGCTCGGCTCCGCTCGGCTCGTCGACGTCCGCGACCTGCTCACCGCGGCCGCCGCCATCCGCGCTGCCGGCGACCGGCCGGGCCCGCCCCCGTTGCGTCCGGCGATCGACGCCGCACTCGGCCGGCTGCCGGCGCGCAGCGGTGTCGTCCTGTCGACCGACGAGGCGGTCGCTCTCGCGCTTCGGCTGCTCACCGTGTCCAGCAATTGACCGGCGCCATCCATCGCCGAGAAACATCGCGCACCTCCTGGCGAGAGGTCAGCCGAGGGCATTGAACATGTCGGTCAGAACTTTCGCCTCGGCCTCGGCGAACTTCTGCCCGTCAGCATCGGTGATGGTGAAGAACGGGTCCGAGCCGGTGTAGGTCACCGAGGAGTGATCGACGGCAAGGTCGACGCTCATCCCGAGCGTGGTGGTGCCTTTCTGCGCGCTCACCCAGGGCAGCGTCTTGTTCGGCACCGGCCAGAACCAGACCGCCACGTCGCCCACACCACTCATCGCATGTTGCTGTGCGGGATCGCTCGGCATGCCGCCGCCGGTGTAGTACTTCTTGTCCGCGTCGTTTGCGAAGACGTCGACCTTGATCGCGCCGAGCCAATCACACTCGTCGGGATTGGCGTTGGGCTTCGGGGCGGAGTCCTTCATCAGCGCCTGCACGTCCGCCTCGGGCACTGCGGCGCATAATTTGCTGACATCGAACTGGCTGCCCGCTGCACCGACGGTCTTGCCGCCGAGGGTGACGTCGTGCGCGCCCCCGGCGGGAGTCTTCGTGCCGCCGCCGCTCGAGCAGCCGGCCAGTACGACACCGGCGAGAACGACGAGCGCGGTGATGAGTCGGGCTGTGCGGGAACTGGTCATCTGCTGTGCCTCCCGGGCGTTGCGGCCCGCGGTGAGCCGTTGCCGGTGAGCACACCGTGAGGCCGTAAGCCCGGCGTAACGTCTCGACGCTCAGCGTGTTCTGACGGCGGTGGTGCCCCGCACCACGAGGTGCGGCGGTAGCACCAGTTGTCGGCCCGGGATCGGCGTGCCGGCCAGCCGATCGAGTGCCCGCTGCACCGCATAGCCGGCCAACGCGGGGACGTCCTGACTGATCGTGGTGAGCTGCAGGTACGGAAGCCGGGCGACCTGGCTGTCGTCGTAGCCGACCACCGAGACGTCGCCGGGCACCGACACCCCGGTGCGGGCGAACACGTCCAGCAATCCGACGGCGCTGCGGTCGTTGTAGGTCAGCACCGCGTCGGGTAGCCCGCGGCGCACGATTCGTTCGGCCGCTGCGGCACCGTCCTCCTCCCGGTCGCCGCCGGTCACGACCTTGGCTGCGCCGGTCAGCCGGTGCCACCGCATAGCCGACTGGTACCCACGTCGACGCTCGGCTGCGGCGGGCGAGGTGGCGCCGTCGACGTGCACGATCCGGCGGTGGCCGAGATCGACGAGATGGTCCACCGCCAACCGCATGCCCGCATCGCCGGCCACTCGGACCACGTCCACCGCCGGATCCGCCCCGGGCTGGCGGACCGGCTGGCCGACCACCACGACCGGCAGCCGGCCAGCCACCGATCGCAGTGTCGTCCGCGGTACCAACGCGCCGAGCAACAACACCGCTTCGCAGCGGTAGGAGAGCAGCGAGTCCAGCGCGTGGGCCGGGCTGCGACTCGCAGTGATGGCACTGAGAACGACCTCGTAACCTGCGGTCTCGGCCGCGGCGTAGATGCTCTCGGCGAGGTCGGCATGGAACGGGTTGTGCAGCGCCAGCGTGACGCCGAGCAGTCGGGTGCGGCGCCCGGCCAGCAGGCGCGCGCGGCTGTCCGGGCGGTACCCCAGTTCCGCGGCAACAGCCAGCACCCGCTGCCGCGTTTGCGCTCCGGCACCCGGCACATCGCGCATCACGATCGACACCAACGCTCTGGAGACGCCGGCCCGATCGGCCACATCCTGCAGGGTCGGCGGCCGATTCGACCCGCTGTGCTGCGCGTCCATGAGAAACCTCTCGGGGTGCGTTGACAACCCATTGGCGCCTTAACCATACTGGATCTACTAGAGCGCTCTAGTAATTCATGGAGCGTGCCGGTGCCGGCCCGAGGAGGAAGCGTGACCACCCCACCGCTCACCGCGCGCGTTGCCGGCGCGCCGATCTCCTGGGGCGTCTGCGAGGCGCCGGACTGGGGCGTCGAGTTGTCCGCGGACCGGGTACTGGCCGAGATGCAGGCCTTGGGTCTGCGGGCAACGGAGCTCGGGCCGACCGGGTTCCTGGGCGCGACGCCTGAGGAGGTGAAGGCGACGCTGCTGCGCTACGACCTGAGGATGATCGGCGGATTCCTACCGGTCACGATGCACCTCGATCCGCGAGTCGATCTCACCGATGCGACCGCAGCGATCGCAACGCTTGCCGCGGCGGGCGCAGAGGTAGTCGTCTTTGCCGCGCAGTCAGCGGATGGCAGCTACGACCACAAGGTTCAGCTCGACGACGCGGAATGGACGGTTCTGCTCGAGACGCTGCAGCGCTTGCAGGAGATCGCCGGTGCACACGGCCTGCGCAGCTCCGTGCATCCGCATGTCGGCACCGCCATCGAGGATCGCGCGTCAGTATTACGGTTGCTCGACTCCAGCGATACCCCGATCTGCCTGGACACCGGGCACCTACTTATCGGCGGGATGCAGCCGCTGGAACTGCTGGCGAAGGCAGCCGGCCGGGTCTCGCACGTCCATCTCAAGGATGTGTCGACGAGCGTTGCCGCCAGCGTGTCGGCCGGCACCACCAGCTATATCGACGCGGTTCGGGCCGGGCTCTACACGCCTTTAGGAGAAGGGGATCTCGACATCGCGGCGGTGGTCCGCACGCTGGAGCAGGTCGGGTACTCGGGCTGGTACGTGCTGGAGCAGGACGCCGCGCTGTACGCGGAGCCGGCCGCGGGAACAGGGCCGGTCGACGACGTGCGACGAAGCATCGAATTCCTCACCGCCACGGCGGGCTGAGGTGGCCGACCTCGGCATTGCGGTGGTGGGCTTCGGCTGGATGGGTGAGGTGCACGCCCGCGCGTACACCCGGCTGCCGCAGCACTACCCGCAGCCCGGCCGTCGCCCCGAGTTGGTGATGGTGGCCGAGGCCGATGCGGGTCGACGCGCCGATGCACTGGCGCGGTACGGCTTCGGTGCCGGCACCGGCGACTGGCGCGACATCCTCTCCGATTCGCGCGTCGACGCGGTGAGCGTCACCGCACCGAACTTCCTGCACCGCGAGATCGGTGTCGCGGTGGCCGAGGCCGGTAAGCATCTGTGGATCGAGAAACCGGTCGGCCTGTCGGTGGCAGACGCTGAGGCGGTTGCAGCCGCGGTAGCCACAGCCGGAGTGCAATGCACAGTCGGCTTCAACTACCGCAACGCACCGGCCGTCGCGCACGCGGGCGAGCTGATCGGCAGCGGCGCGATCGGCCGGGTGACGGCCGCTCGGTTCCGGCTGTTCACCGACTACGCCGCGCACCCAGCCGGCGCGCTGTCGTGGCGCTTCGAACGGGCGGCCGGCGGCTCCGGCGTGCTCGGCGACCTCGTCTCGCACGGCGCCGACCTGGCCGAGTACCTGCTCGGCGACGTGACCGAGTTGGTTGCCGATACCGCCGTGGTCGTTGAGCAGCGCCCGCGGCCGACCGGAGCGGGCAGCCACTATGCGATTGCCGAGGGTGGCGAGCTCGGTCCGGTGCAGAACGAGGACTGGGCCGGCTGCCTGCTGCGCTTCGCCAGCGGTGCCCGCGGTTCGCTGGAGGCCAGTCGGGTCAGCGTCGGCGACCAGAACAACTACGGCTTCGAGATCCGCGGCACGCAGGGCCTGATTGCCTGGGACTTCCGCCGGATGGGGGAGTTGCAGGTGAGCACCGGCACCGGTTACCTCAACCAGCAGGTCAGCACCGTCTACGTCGGACCCGGGCAGGGTGACGTGGCGCGGTTCCAACCGGCCGCCGGGATCTCGATGAGCTATGACGACCTGAAGGTGATCGAGGCAGCCCACTTCGCTGCATCGATCGAGAGCGGCGTGCCTCAGGGTGCCACCGCGGCCGACGCGGTGCAGAGCGCCCGGATCGTCGAGGCGATAGCCGCTTCCGCACAGTCCGGTAGCTGGGTGCCGGTCCGGGCCGGGTAGGCAAGCTCACAGCGCGAGGGGCGAATGCCCGGCCGGGCAATGACGTTCCACCTATGACAACACCGACGACCGAAGAGGAGAGCGAACGATGACGAGCACCACCGACGTGACCGCCCGGCTTGCCGAGCTGCGCGACGAGTACACCTACCGCGTGAACCTGCTGCTGGACGAGGGCCGCGAGGATCTGGCCGCGCGGGTCGCCGACGAGTACTCCGATGCCGCCGGCCGGGTGCTGCTCGGCCGTGCCGCCTGAAGGGCCCTATTGCTCGGTCCAGCGCAGCTGGGTCTGCTTGTGCGCCGCATAGTCGGCGTGCCCGCTGAGCTCGGCCGGCACCCCGACTTCCCACCAGGCGCCGGATTCCGTCCAGGTGGCGGGGTGCACCCGACACAGCAGCACGACCGGACGGCTCCCGGCGCGCGCCAGCTCCCGGGCTTGCCGGTAGCCGGCGCGTAGTTCGGCCTCACCGGCGCCGGCCGGTACGTCCACCACCCCGCAGCCGAGCGACGCGGCGTGCGCGGCGAAGTCCACCCGGACCCCACCAGGTTCGGCGCCCGGCCCACGCGCGTCGGTGAAAAGGTTGTTGAACCCGTCGCCGCCCTGGCCGGTCTGCAGCCGGTGGATCACTGCGTAACCGTCGTTGTCGCAGACCACCGCGACGAACGGGTGCCCGGCGAAAGCAGCGGAGAACAGCTCGGAGTTGAGCATCAGGTACGAGCCGTCACCGAGCAGCGACGTGACCAGCCCGTCCGGGTGCGACGCGCTCCGGGCCATCGCCGCGCCCCACGGTCCGGCGACCTCGTAGCCCATGCAGGAGAAGCCGTATTCGAGATCCATCGTCGGCCCGGTGTCGGCAGACCCGGCGCGCCAGCCGCCGTTGAGCTCTCCCGGGATGCCCCCCGACGAGCCGAGTACGTAGTCGTCCGGGCCGCTCGCGTCGTTCACCACGCCGACGACCTGCGCATAGGTCAACGTCCCGTCCGGGGCGTTGCCGGCGCGCAGCGCGTCGACGTGCCGGTCCCAGCCGGCTCGCTCGGTGGCCGCGCGTCGCCACCAGTCGCTGTCGGCCGACCAGCCGTCCAATGCTGCCCCGAGCGCGGCGAGGCACTCCCGGGCGTCGCCCACGACAGGATGGGCCGCGTGCTTGACCGCATCGAATCGGGCCGCGTTCACCGCGATCAGCCGCACGCCCTCGCCGAAGACACTCCACGAGGACGTGGTGAAGTCCTGCAGGCGGGTGCCGACGGCGATCACCACATCTGCTTCCGTCGCGAGGGCATTGGCCGACCCGGAGCCGATGGTGCCCAGTGGTCCGACGTTGGCCGGGTGCGGGTCGGGCAGGCAGGTGCGCCCGGCCGCCGTCTCTGCCACCGGGACGAGATGCGCCTCGGCCAACGTCAGCAGTGCGTGCTGCGCACCGGAGTACCGAACGCCGCCGCCGCAGACGATCAGCGGCCGGCGCGCCGAACGGATCACCTCGACCGCAGCCGCCAGATCGCGTTCGTCCGGGCGTTGCCGCGGCACGCGGTGCACCCGCGGAGCGAACATTGCTGCGGGGAAGTCGAACTCCTCGGCCTGGACGTCCTGAGGCAGGGCCAGCACCACCGGACCGCAGTCGGCCGGATCGGTGAGCACTCGGGCCGCCTGCGGCAGCGCCGCGATCAACTGCTCCGGGCGGGTGATCCGGTCGAAGTAGCGCGACACCGGCCGGAAGGCGTCGTTGACGGTGATCGTGCCGTCAGCGAAGTTCTCCACCTGCTGGAGCACCGGATCGGGCGCGCGACCGACGAAGGTGTCGCCGGGCAGCAGCAGCACCGGCAACCGGTTGGCATGAGCGAGCCCGGCCGCGGTGACCATGTTGAGCGCACCCGGCCCGATCGACGAGGTCGCCGCCACCACCTGTCGGCGGTCAGTGGCTTTTGCGTAGGCCACGGCAGCCAACGCCATCCCCTGCTCGTTCTGCCCACGCCAGGTGGGCAGAACGTCGCGCACCTCGTGCAGCGCAGTGCCCAGACCCAGCACGTTGCCATGCCCGAAGATGGCGAACACCCCTGCGAACAAGGGCACTTCACTGCCGTCGAGCAACTCCGACCGCTGCGTCACCATCCACCGGGTGAACGCCTGCGCCGTGGTCAACCGCACTGTCTCGCTCATGCCGTGCCCCCGTCGACGCGTCCGGCCGCGGACGTGACCGGGCAGCGCGGGTCGGGGGGCCGGCCGGCCCACGCGGCGCGGACCCAGGCGTGCGTGGGGTCGTCGCAGAACGCCATCGACCGCTCCGTTCCGGGGCCGGCGAGCACGTTGAGGTAATACATCGGGTAGCCGGGAGCCGCTGCGCAGGGTCCGTGATAGCCGTGCGGGATCAGCACCACGTCACCGTCGCGCACCTCGACCGTCTCGTCCAGGCCGGTCAGCCCCGCGGCGTCGTGCTCAGGCCCGGTGTAGGTGCGGTGCATCCCGAAGCCGACCCGGGACGGGGTGAGCTGGTCGGCGCCGGCGATGCGGTAGTAGTAGATCTCCTCGTCGACGACCTGACACGGCTCGCTGGCGTCGTGCTTGTGCGGCGGGTAACTCGACCAATTGCCCGGCGGAGTGATCAGCTCGCAACACATCAGCCGCTCGGCGTGCGACCAGCCGTCCGGGGTGCCGAAGTTGGTGACCTGCCGGGTGGCCGGCCCGGCACCACGCACTTCTACCGGGATGTCCGCGGCCGGACCGTACTTCGCCTGCCTGCGGTTCTCACACCGCGCCGACGGCAACGCAAGTTCGGCACCGCCTGCACTGCGCAGCGTGATCACGCTGTCTCGCCCCACGTAGCAGAAGTCGCTGACCGCGCTGAACACCGACGCGCGGCCGGTCAGCTCGAACGTTGCCTCCGCGGTGGCGTCAGTCGCGGCAATTTCGACCGTCGCGGAACCGGTCAGCGGAAGGACGAAGAACTCGGCGTTGCCGGTCGGCACGGTGATGCTGCCCCCCGCAGGCACCGTGAGGACCTGCAGCCCGCAATAGTCCCAGCCGGCGGTGTCCGGAGTGACCTCGACCTGGCCGGTGAAGGGTAGGTGGATGTTCACGAATTGATGTCCCCTGCGATCTCGATGGAGCTGTTCTCGGTGGCGGCCCGCAGCACTTTTGCGGCCGCGTCGACGGTGCCGAACACGTCGCCACCGTCGGGGTAGAGGACGGTTCGGCCGACCACCAGTCCGCGGACCACCGGCTGGCGTAACGTCCGGCCCCACGACGCGACCTGCTCGGCGAAGTCCGGTCCCGGTACGCCGCCCAGCACCACGCAAGGCAGCGTCGTCGTCGCGTACACCTGCTCCGGCTCGTTGCAGGCCGGGGTCTTCAACCACGTGTATGCGCTGGTCCGGCCCAACGCGGATGCGATGGCGAACGCCCGGGAAAGGGCCGCGGCGTCCTGCTGCAACACCAGTGCGCCGGAGGCGTCCCGTCGGTACGGCAACGGCTCGACCATCGCGATCAGCTTTCGGTCGGCCAACTCGGTGACCGCCTGCGCGCAGGCCTGCAGCGTCGACGCGGTCGCCGGGTCGTTGTCGTCGATGCGCAGCAGCATCTTTCCGCCATCGAGTCGGCAGCCGGCGATACCTGCCGCGTCGTAGCCGGTGAACCGGTCGTCGATGGTCCAACTGGCGCCGTCGAGGCCGCCGCGGTTCATCGAGCCGATGACCACTTTGCCCTCGAGTGCACCGAGCAGCAGCAAGTCCTCGACGATGTCAGGCGAACCGAGCACCCCGTCGACGTCCGGATGCGACAGCGCGGTGACCAACCGGTCCATCAGGCTGCGCCGGTCGGCCATCGCCACCGGGTCACTGCCTGCCCGCAACGCGCCGCGCGCCGGATGGTCGGCGGCCATCAGAAACAGGGTGCCGCGGTCGGTCAGCAACCGCGCCCGTTGAGTGCGCCGGGCGTAGGCCTCGGCGACGGCCTCCGGGCGAGTGCTGCGGGTGGTCAGCAGCGCCCGCCACTGCTCATCGGAGATCGCGGGGTTCATCCCGGCTCGCCGACCATCAGGTCGAGCTCGTCGATCGTCGGCATGGCGTCGGCGCAGGCCAAGCGCGATGCGACGATCGCGCCCGCCGCATTCGCATACTGTGCGCACCGCACCGCGTCCCAACCGCTGAGCAGCCCGTGCACCAGCGCACCACCGAATGCATCGCCGGCGCCCAGCCCGCAGACGACCTCGATCCGCTGCGGCGCCACCGTGGTCATCCCGTCGGGCGTGGCGACCAGAACACCACCGGCGCCCTTCTTCACCAGCGCCAGTTCCGCGCCGTGCGCCAGCATCCGGCGAGCCGCCTTTTCAGGATCGGCAGTGCCGACCGCTACTTCCGCCTCGGCCCGGTTGCCGACCACCACGGTGGCATAGCCGAGCATCCGCTCGTACTCACGGCGGGCGTCCTCCGGCGACGCCCAGAACATCGGCCGCCAGTCCAGATCGAGGACGGTCCACCGGCCGGAGACCGCTGCCGGGCGCCCACGGTGCGCGAGCATGTCGAGCTGCGTCTGGCGGGCGGGCTCGGTGGACACGCCGGTGCCGGTCACCCAGAACACCGGTACGTCCGCGACGAGATCCCACGGCACGTCCGCCGCGGTGAGGGTGAGGTCCGGCGCGATCGGCAGACGGTAGAACAGCAGGGGCGGATCCTCCGGGGGATTGAGGGCGCAGAACACCACCGGCGTCAGCAGGTCCGGCGCGGTACCGACGTGCGAGGCGTCCACCCCGAAGTCGGTGAGCGCCGTGCGTACGTAGGTGCCGAAGTCGTCCGGTCCGACCTTGGTCAGGACAGCGGTGCGCCGGCCGAGCCGGGCCGCGCCGACTGCGACATTGGTGGCTGTGCCTCCGAGGGACCGGGCGAACGTGGACACCTGGTGCAGCGGCACGCCGCTCTGCTCCGGGTACAGGTCGACGCCGACCCGCCCGACGGTGAGCAGTTCGGTCATCGATACATCGCCGGCCGCTCGCGACTGGCGACCGACTCCGCGGTGCCACTGCGCAACGCGCGCAGGCCGGCCTCGGCGACCGCCGTTGCCTGGTAGCCGTCCCAGCTGGACGCGGCATCGCTGGGCTGCCCGGCGGTCACCGCAGCGATCCAGTTCGACAGCTCGAGTCGGTAGGCATCGGCGAAACGCGGTCGCCAGTCCGGCGGGATGTCGCGACCGGACTGGCCGGCGCTGCGCAGGGACGTTGCCGGTGGGGCGTCGAGCATTACTGTGCCGGTCTCGCCGACGAGTTCGCAGCGCACGTCGTAGCCGTAGCGGGCGTTGAGGAACACCTCTACGTCGACGAGGACTCCGCTGCCGGTACGAAGGAGCAGCAGGATCGGATCCTGCTGCCCGCGCGCCGAACCCGACGCGCGCGGCTGCAGCACGCTCACCTCGGTGATCTCCTCGTCGAGCAGCCACCGGGTCACGTCGATCTCGTGCACAGCTGATCCGGTGATCGCGCTGTCCGCGTCCTGACCGTCCAGTGCCGCGACGTTGCGGTGCACGCAGTGCAGCAGCAGCGCAGCGCCGACCCGACCGACGGTGAGCGTGTCGCGCAGCTGCACATAGCCGGGATCGAACCGGCGCATGAACCCGACGCTGACCAGCCGGCGACCGGCCTCGACCTCTGCATCGACGATGCGCCGGCAACCGGCGAGATCCGGGGCGAGCGGCTTCTCGGACAGCACCGGTTTCCCGGCGGCCAGCGCGGCCAGGACGAACTGCTCGTGGGTCGGGTCCGAGGAGGCGACCAGCACTGCATCCACTACCTCGTCCTTGATGAGCACCATCGGGTCGTCCATCGGTTGTGCCGCACACGCTGCCGCCACCGAGCCAGCCCGCGCCGCGTCGACGTCGAACACCGCTGACACCACGCTGCCCGGCACTGCGTCGGTGAGCAACCTGGCGTGCTCGGCGCCCATCACTCCGACGCCGATCACACCGACCCGCACTGGCATTCCGTCGCTCCTTCTCCGATGCTCGATGAGCCGGTCAGTCGGCCAGCGACTGGGTGTCCTGCAGCAGCGACTCGCCTGCGGCGGACGTCTCCGACCCGCCGCCCTCCAGTTCGTGGGCCAACTGTTCCAACTCCGCGCCGCCGGCCATCATCCGGGTCAGCTCGCCAAGATCGATCTCCGATTTCGCGAAGTCACCGAGACTCTTGCCGCGCTTCAGGAGCAGGAAGCGATCACCGACCGGGTAGGCATGGTGCGGGTTGTGCGTGATGAAGATGACCGCCAGGCCCTTGTCCCGCGCCTGCACGATGTACTTCAGCACCACCCCGGCCTGCTTCACCCCGAGCGCCGATGTCGGTTCGTCGAGGATGAGCAGCCGTGCGCCGAAGTGCACTGCGCGGGCGATCGCGACCGACTGCCGCTCGCCACCGGAGAGCGTCCCGACCGGCTGGTCGGGATCACGGATGTCGATGCCCATCTCTGCCATTTCGGCGCGGCAGACGGTCTTCGCCTTCTCGGCGTCGAACCGGCGCAGCGGCCCCCACCCCTTCGTCGGCTCGGAGCCGAGGAAGAAGTTCCGCCAGATCGCCATCAGCGGCACCATCGCCAGGTCCTGGAACACGGTGGCGATGCCCTGATCCAGCGCCTCCCGTGGTGAGTGCAACCGAACCGGGTTGCCGTCGATCAACAGTTCACCCTCGTCGGGTTGGTACACCCCGGACAGGATCTTGATGAACGTCGACTTGCCGGCCCCGTTGTCGCCCAGCACGCAGGTGACCTGACCGGCCCGGACGCTGGTGGAGATGTCCGACAGGGAGATGACGCTGCCGAACATCTTGGTGATGTTGCGGATCTCCAGCATCGGTACGCCGCCGTCGCCGGTAGTGGGCTTGGCTACTTCGCTGACCTCGATCTCAGGCATCCGCCTACCTCCTCGACTGTTCGGCTAGTCGCCGGACGAATTGGTTTGCGAGCACGGCCAGCAGCAACATCACGCCGACGAACAGCTTGAACCAGTCGGAGTTCCACCCTGCGTAGACGATGCCCTGCTGGGTCATCCCGAAGATGAGCGCTCCGATGGTTGCGCCCACCGCCGAGCCCAGACCGCCGGTGAGCAGGCAGCCGCCGATGACCGCGGCGACGATGTAGATCAGCTCCTGACCGATGCCGAACTGCGCCTGCAGCGTGCCGCTACGCAGGATCAGCGAGTTGCCCAGGAACCAGGCGAACGCCGAAGCGGTCATGAACAGCAGGATCGTGGTGCGCCCGGTGGGCACGCCGACGTTCTTGCTGGCCATCGCGTCACCGCCGGTGGCGAAGATCCAGTTACCGAACCGCGTCTTGAGCAGCACCCACGAGGCCAAGATCGTGAAACCGACCCACCAGATCACAGTGACCGGGAAGTCCTGCCCGGCGAACCGCACGTTGCTGCCGAAGATGTCCATGAGCGGGCGGTAGCCGGGCACCAGGTCCAGGTTGGCGACCTGCACCGTGTTCGTCACCTGCTTGGTCACCCCGAGATTGATGCCTTGCAAGCCGAGGAACATGCCCAGGGTGATGATGAAGCTGGGCAACCCGGTCCGGACCACGAGGTAGCCGTTGATGAAGCCGATGGTCAGCATCAGCAGTAACGACACGACCATCGACGCGGCCACGTTCAGACCCCAGTAGGTCGTCATGATCCCGGTGGCCAGGCCAGCTGTGCCGACCTGGACGCCGGCCGACAGGTCGAAGTGACCACCGATCATCAACAGGGCGACCGGCACAGCCATCACGCCGACCAGCGATGCGCTGTCCAGCCAGTTCGCGACTCCCGACAGGGACCGGAAGGCGCTGGACTGGAAGGCGAAGAAGACGAAGATGACGACCGCTCCGATCAGCGACCCGAACTCCGGCTTGGCCAGCAGCCGGCGCAGGATCCCGATACTCGCGATGCGCTCGTCCACCGCCACGGTGGCGGCAGTCATCGGGTGCCCCCGGCGGCCAGCTTCAACACCTCGGCGGCGTTGGCCTTGGTGACGAGGCTGGGGCCGGTGAGTACCGGCTGTCCGCCGCCAAGCACGTTCAAGTTGGATTTGTACAGCGTCAGCATCTGCACCGCGAGGTAGCCCTGCAGGTAGGGCTGCTGGTCGACGGAGAAGAGGATCTTGCCGGCCAGGATGTCCTTGCATACTGCGGCGTTCAGGTCGAAGGTGGCCAGCTTCGCCGAAGAGCTGGCGCCGGTGATTCCCTTCTCGGCGTACGTGGAGACCTGCGCGCTGAGAGTGACGACCCCGTCGATCGACTTGTCCTGCTGCAGCTTCGACTGAATCGTCGACTGCGCTGCGTTGAGGTTGTTGATGTCCACCTGCAGGTTGGTCACCTTGCCGCCGAGGGTCTGCGCCACGCCCTTGCAGCGCTGCTCCAGCGATGCGTTGCCCGCCTCGTGGATGACGCAGATGACGTTCTTCATCCCGTCCTTCTTCAGCTCGGTGCCAACCGCCTGCCCGGCTACTGCTTCGTCGGAGCCGATGTAGGTCTGCGCGCCGTATTCCTTCCACTGGTCGGTGCCGGAGTTCACCACGATCACCGGGATGCCGGCCTTGGTGGCGCCCTCGACCGCCGACTTGAGCGCCTCCGGGTTGGCCATCGAGACGACGATGCCATCCGGCTTCTGATTCACCGCCGCGGTGATGTACTGCGCCTGCGTCGTCGGGTCC
Source organism: Jatrophihabitans sp. (assembly GCA_051001975.1). Taxonomy (GTDB): domain Bacteria; phylum Actinomycetota; class Actinomycetes; order Mycobacteriales; family Jatrophihabitantaceae; genus DATAEG01. Next base: position 9,509 of record JBPCMU010000005.1, on the reverse strand, counting down.
GCGCTGCTCTGGTAGCTGATCTTGTCGCCCAGGTCCTTCCCGGCCTGGTCGACGCCGTTCTTCACGACGCTCCAGAACGCGTCGCCCGGACCGCCGTGGGTGATCACCGCGATCTTGTAGCCGTACCCGCCCTTCCCGCCGGCCACCTTGTTGTGTGGTCGATTCACTGCGTTGACGCTGCCGCACGCCGCGAGGGCGAGCAGCACGGGAACGATCAGAGCCAGCTTCTTCGTGCCGCGCATACTGATTCCTTCCTGGAGCGGCCGACTGCCGCACTCGGCAATCGGTTCTGGCGAGCAGTGCCGGCCGTGGAGTCGGCCTGCGGCCGACGCTGCACACGCCGTCAGGGCTTTCCGCGATCAAACCGGGGTTGCGCTCATGCTGTCAACACTTTGTCTTAACAAACAAGCAATAGACTTTGTTTGGTAGTGCTGACATGATGACCGCCATGTCAAGGCCCACGACGTCGGCGGCGACACGGCGACCTGACCGCCGGGTAACGCCGCGAGCAGTGGCAGATCGGCATTCCATCCGGCTGGACCGCAACTCACCGGTGCCGCTCTACTTCCAAGTCGCCCAACAACTGGAGCAGAGCATCGCGTCGGGTGAGATCACGCCGGGGGCGCGATTGGTGAACGAGGTAGACCTCGTTCACCAACTCGGTCTGTCCCGGCCGACCGTGCGCAAGGCGATGGAGTACCTCGTCGACAAGGGCCTGGTGGTCCGGCAGCGTGGTGTGGGGACCCGGGTGGTCTCACCGAAGGTACGGCGGTCGCTGAATCTGAGCAGCCTGTACGACGATCTCGCCAACGCCGGGCAGCGACCGTCCACGACAGTGTTGATCAACAAGGTCGCAACGGGCACACCCGACGTGCTACAGGCGCTCGGTCTGGGAGCGGACGAGCCGGTCGTGCGAATCGTGCGGCTGCGCAACGCCGGCAGCCAGCCCATCGCAAAGCTCACCAACTACCTGCCGGCTGATCGGATCACGATCAGTACGGAGGATCTGGAGTCCGATGGCCTCTATGAACTACTGCGTCGGTCGGGCATCAATCTGCACTCGGCGACGCAGGTCATCGGCGCCCGCCCGGCCAACGCCGCGGAGGCGCGGGTGCTCGGCGACCGCCGCGGCGCCGCATTGCTGACCATGCAGCGCACCGCCTTCGACGACCACGGCAGAGCCGTCGAGTACGGCAACCACATCTACTCCGCCGCGAGGTACAGCTTCGAGATGAGCATGCTCGCCGGCTGACGACCGCTTTCACCGAGTTGGCGTCAAAGCAGCGACCGCTGGTCCTCCTTCGCACATCGAAGTTCCAGTTGGGATCATCGCCCTGTGTCTGATCAATCGGAACGTGACGGAGCCGGCCTTGCAGATTCTGATGCCGCTTTCGTGGTCGAGCAGAGAGTGGAGGGACCGACCCTCGTCGTCACCGGCGATTGGTCCGACGGCGCGGCCGCGCTGCTGGCTTCCGGCGAGGTAGATGGCCTGGAGTTGAACTACGCGCGCGGCTATCGGGAGCGAAGCCTCGAGTTCCTCGCACCGTGGCCGGTCCGGCGTCTGCAGATTCTCGCTCGCACCATCACCGACATCGAATCGATCTACCGCATGGCCGCCACTCTCGAGGATCTGAGCCTGACAACCTCTCCGACAGCGACGCTGAATTGTGCCCGGCTGCCAAGGCTGCGGTCCGTGTGGGTCGAAGTCTGGGAGCAGATTCGGGAGAGCGTCGGTCTCGGCCAGATGATCGAGGCCTCCCGAACCTTCGCCGCCTCCAGGTCGTGGGTGCGCAACGCCTGGACGATCTCGCATCGCTCTCGTCGATCGAACCGCGGCTGCGGGAACTGCGATTCGAGACGTGCGGTGCGATCGCGAACCTTGGCGACATCGCCCATCAGACGAACCTGCGAGAGCTGTGGTTGGCCAATTGCGGCCCCATCAATTCGCTGTCGCCGATCGGAGCGCTGACTGAGCTCGGCGCGCTGATTGCGTACGAGTCCACGCGGATCGCAGACGGAGATCTCTCTCCACTGTTGCAGCTGGGCAACCTGGCACGGTTGCGAATGATGAACCGGCGCCACTACCGGCCGACGGTTGCCGAGATCAAGGCGATGCTCAAGATCAACGAATGATTTGCGGTCGGACGCGGCGAGGCTCGCGCGAACACCCGACTCGGGCGCGCCACCCAACAACACCGAGGTCCTCGAGCTGCCGCGACAGTCGGAGGAAGACGCGCTGGCTTGCAAGACCGAACGGACGTGGCTAACGTACAACCACATGGTTGTATGTCGAGAAGAGGCGGAAGAATCGCTCAACCAGCTCTTCCGTGCCTTGGCCGATGGCACGCGCCGCGACATCTTGGCGCGGTCGCTCACCCAAACGCCGTCGGTGTCCGATCTTGCTGCGCGCTATGAGATGAGCTTCGCCGCCGTGCAAAAGCACGTCGCTGTGCTCGAGCGTGCGGGTCTCATTCAGAAGCGTCCAAACGGCCGGGAGCAACTGATCTCCACCAACGGAGCTCGACTCCGGCGTGCTGGCGAGCTCCTCGACCACTTCGAATCCATTTGGCGCCAGCGCATGGCGCAGCTCGACGAAGTTCTTCTGCCGAAAGGGAAATGACGATGCCGCTGACCTCCGTCACCCACGACGCCGCAAGGCTCACCCTCACCGTCGTGGGTGACTATCCCGTTGCGCAACAACGTCTGTGGGACGCCTTTGCCGACCCGCGTCAACTCGAGCGCTTTTGGGGACCACCTACCTGGCCCGCCACGTTCACCCGTCATGACCTGAAAGTGGGCGGTCGCGCCGAGTATTTCCTGAGCGGGCAGGAGGGAGAGAAGTGGAGCGGCTCATGGGAGTTCACCGCGGTGAATCCGATCAGCTCGTTCGAGGCGCACGACGGCGATGACAATGCCGATGACAATGCCGATGACGAGAACATGCCGGCGTCGATGAAGTTCACCTTCGTCGCCACGCTGACGGGATCGCGCGTCACCATTGTCACTCGGTTTGCAAGCGTCGAAGCCATGGAGCTGACCGTCCCGGGCATGGAGGACGGGCTGCGCGCCGCGATGCCCCAACTCGATGCGGTGCTGGCTGAACGAGGAGCGTGCGCCGCGCATGCCTAGGACGGACGCCAACCCCGGAACACCGAGACTCACATGAGAAACCTCAAGATCATCGAACACATCTCGCTGGACGGTGTGATCCAGCATTCCGCCGACGACGGCGATTTCCCTTACAGCGACTGGACCGCGCCCTATCGGACTCCCGCGGGCCGGGATGCAATGCTTGCCGCGCATGGCGAGAGCTTCGATCTGCTGCTCGGCCGTCGCACGTACGATCTCTGGTCGGGCTTCTGGCCACAGGCGCCGAGCAGTCCGATGGCGGATCGCCTGAATGCGGCGACGAAATTCATCGCTACCCACCGTCCAGAGAGTCTTGAATGGGGCCCATTCGAGGGGTTGGGACAGGACCTTGTCGAGAGCGTTCGCCGAATCAAATCGGAGGATGGAGCGGACCTAATTCTCTCGGGTAGCTCCACGCTGACATCGACGCTGCTCGAACATGGGCTTGCGGATGAAGTCCTCCTGATCGTCTATCCGGTCCTGTTGGGCACGGGGAAGCGCTTCTTCGCGGAAGGGGTCCCGGGACGGTCGTTCGAGCTCGCCGGAACGAAGGCAATCCCGTCCGGCGTCATCTTCAGCACTTACAAGGTCGCCGGGCCTGTGAAGATCGGGTAGTTCGACGACGCCACCCGCCCGCGACACCTTCGACCGCGAGGAGCACACAAAAGAGCGCCCAGTGATGTTCACTGAGCGCTCCGTCGATGTTCGGTGCTGCACGGTCCGGGAGGACCAAGGTTCCAGCAGCCGAGCGAACACCCCCTGATCGTTCGGCTGCCGGGCCCCTTGATCGTCCCCCGTACTTCCCCCGTGCGGTTCGCCCGAATCCCCCCGGTGGGCTCACCTAGAACTTCCCCCGTTCGGTTCCCCTGACCCTTAGGCAGGTTCCCCTCGTGCTTCCCCCGTACACCTCGTCCCCCGGCGAGGTAATGCAAGTTTGTACTACTGACGGCCAGGAAGCCATACGAAACCGCTCAATGAATGCTCAAGTTTCGCTCAAGTTTGTATGATTTCATCGATGCAAGACTCTTTGATCCTCTGATTCAGTCGGATTTGGCCGCAGTCGCCACCGGATCGATGGCGACGTTCAGCCGCGGCCGTCCCTAGCTGGAGCACCTGGCGCAGCACTCAGGCGAGTTCGGCGAGACGTGATTTGCACTGCTCGGCGACGTCGGCCACCTCGGTGAGGGTGCGGCGCAGATCGGTCTGCCGGGCGCGCAGATCGTCGCTGATCTCGGCCAGCCGGCCGAGCAAGGCCTCCAGCTGGCGGCGCTCAGAGGTGGCGGCACCGTCGTACATCCCGACGATCTCGCGGATCTCGGCCAGGGACATGCCGAACCGCTTACCGCGCAGAATCAATCGAAGCCGCGCCCGGTCGCGCGCGGTGTAGCTGCGCGAGGTGCCGTTGCGGTCCGGGGCGACCAGGCCTTCCGCCTCGTAGAACCGCAGCGTCCGGGTTGTCACGCCCAACTCGTCGGCTAGTTCGCCGACCGACCAGCGCCGCTCGACGGGGGCTTTCGTACGGCTGGGCATAGCGGTATCGTACGCTTGACGTTGACGTTAACGTCAAGGCCGATCCGGCCGAACCCTGTCGAGGAGCGGTGTCGCCATGTCGTTCGAGTTGTCCGCAGATCACGAGACGTTTCGCAGGGTGGTGCGTGACTTCGCCGAGCGAGAGCTCGCCCCGCACGTCGCCCAGTGGGACCGCGAGCACCATTTCCCGCTCGACGTCGTCGCCGCGATGGGGGAGCTGGGCCTGTTCGGCCTCGTCGTCCCGGAGGAGTTCGGCGGGTCCGGCGCGGACTTCACTTCGCTCTGCGTCGCGATCGAGGAACTCGGCCGGGTGGACCAGTCGATCGGCATCACCCTGTCGGCCGGTGTCGGCCTCGGCATCAACCCGATCCTGACCTTCGGCACCGGCGAGCAGAAGCAGCAGTGGCTGCCCGACCTGGTGGCCGGCCGGACCCTCGCTGCGTTCGGGCTCACCGAGCCGGAGGCCGGCTCGGACGCCGGCGCGACGAAGACCCGGGCCGAGCTGGTCGACGGCGAGTGGGTCGTCAACGGTGCGAAGGCGTTCATCACCAACTCCGGTTCGGACATCACCTCGGTCGTCACGGCCACCGCACGCACCGGTGAGGGCGAGATCTCCGCGATCCTCATCCCAGCCGGCACGCCCGGCTTCACCGTGCAGCCGCCGTACGAGAAGCTCGGCTGGCGGATCTCGGACACCCACGGGCTGAGCTTCGACGACTGCCGGGTGCCCGAGGCGAACCTGCTCGGCGAACGGGGTCGCGGGTTCAAGCAGTTCCTGGCGATCCTGGACGACGGCCGCATCGCGATCTCCGCGCTGGCCGTCGGTCTGGCCCAGGCCTGCCTCGAGGAATGCCTGCGCTATGCCCACGAGCGGCGCACCTTCGGCGCGCCCATCGGCTCCCGGCAGGGGGTTGCGTTCCAGATCAGCGACCTGGCGGTTGCGGTCGAGGCCGCCCGATTGCTCACCTACAAGGCGGCGTCGCTGAAGGACGCAGGCCGGCCGCTCGCCGACGTCAAGCAGGCCGCCGCGATGGCCAAGCTCTATTCGTCGGAGGCAGCGGTCACCGCTACCCGGATCGCCACGCAGGTCTTCGGCGGATACGGCTTCATGGAGGAATACCCGGTGGCCCGGTTCTACCGGGATGCGAAGATCCTGGAGATCGGTGAGGGCACGTCGGAGGTGCAGCGCATGGTCATCGCCCGAGGCCTGGGTCTGCCGAACTCATGACCGCGCGCTTTTGGCCACCCAGCGCGCTATTTGACGGCGGGGGACCAAAACCGTGAGCGAGAGGGATGTTGCGGCGGCGCGTGAGGCGACGTTGGCGCCGGGGGAGCGGGCGGCGGCCAAGCTCGCGACGCAGCACAAGCTCTACGTGCGCGATCGCATCGCGCTGCTGTGCGACGAGGGCAGTTTCACCGAGGACGGCCAGCTCGCCAACGCCCTCGGTACCGGATTGCCCGCCGACGGCGTGGTGACCGGACAACTGCTGGTCGACGGCCGGCCGGCGCTGGTCGTCGCGAACGACCCGACCGTGAAAGCCGGTTCGTGGGGGGCCCGGACCGTCGAGAAGATCATCCGGATCACCGAGCGAGCACTGGCCGAGGAACTGCCGATCTTCTGGCTGATCGACTCGGCCGGCGCGCGGATCACCGATCAGGTCGCCTTGTTCCCGGGTCGCCGAGGAGCTGGGCGGATCTTCCACAACCAGGTCGCGCTGTCCGGCAAGGTCCCGCAGATCTGCTGCCTGTTCGGTCCGTCGGCCGCGGGTGGCGCGTACATTCCCGCGTTCTGCGACATCGTGATCATGGTCGAGGGCAACGCGTCGATGTATCTGGGCTCGCCGCGGATGGCCGAGATGGTGATCGGTGAGAAGGTATCGCTGGAGGAGATGGGCGGCGCACGCATGCACGCCACCGTCTCTGGTTGCGGTGACAATCTTGCCGTTGACGACGCCGATGCGATCGAGCAGGCCCGCGTCTACTTCTCCTACCTGCCGACGTGCTGGCGTGAGCAGCCGCCCGAGGTCGGCGCCGCGGCACCACTCGTCGCGTTGAGGGATGACGCGGTGCCGGCTGCGGAGTCCATGCCCTTCGACATGCACGGGATCATCGACGGGATCATCGACGAGGACTCGTTCTTCGAGGTGAAGCCACTGTTCGCCGCCGAGGTGATCACCGGATTCGGTCGGGTGGACGGCCGGCCGGTCGGGATCGTGGCGAACAACTCCGCAGTGCGCGGCGGCGTGTTGTTCGTCGACTCCGCGGACAAGTCGGCGCGGTTCATCTGGCTGTGTGACGCGTTCAACGTCCCACTGATCTATCTCGCCGACGTCCCCGGTTTCATGATCGGAAGTGAGGTGGAGCGCCAAGGCATCATCCGGCACGGCGCGAAGATGATCACCGCCGTCTCCGAGGCGACCGTGCCGCAGCTGTCGATCATCGTGCGCAAGGCCTATGGCGCAGGGCTCTACGCGATGGCCGGCCCTGGCTTCATGCCGGATGCGTGCATCGCGCTACCGACCGCGAAGATCGCGGTGATGGGTCCGGAGGCTGCCGTCAACGCGGTGTATGCGGCCAAGATCGCAGAGATCGCCGATCCCGACGAGCAGGCCGCGTTCGTCGCCGACAAGCGTGCTGAGTACGAGCAGGACGTCGACCTGCTCCGGCTCGCCTCGGATCTCGTCATCGACGCCATTATCGAGCCGTCCGAGCTGCGGGAGCAGATCGTGGCTCGGCTGGCAGTGCTGGTCGGCAAGGAGCGGCTTTTCGCGACGAAGCGGCACGGCGTACCGCCGACATGAGCGCCGACTCCGGCCGCTGCGTCGTGGTGCGCGGCAATCCCGCCCCCGAGGAGTTGGCCGCGGTACTGGCGGTCGTCGCCGAATCGTCCGGCGGTGTCCCGCCGCGCGATGGCTTGGCGGCTTGGCGAGCCGGGCGTGTCGCCGCCCTGGCCCGCTCAGCAGCATCCCGGGAATAGCGCGCCGGGTACCACGTTGACGATGAGGTGAGCCCTTCTCGAACTGTTGCCGCGCTGTCCGTGCTCGATCTGGTTCCGGTCCGCGCCGACCAGTCCACCGGGGACGCGGTGCGGGCCTCGCTCGGGCTGGCGCAGGGTGCAGATGAACTCGGGTACCGGCGCTACTGGGTTGCCGAGCACCACAACATGCCGGCCGTGGCCGCGACGAACCCACCGGTACTGATTGGCCTTTTGGCCTCGGCCACCGAGCGGATCCGGATCGGCTCCGGCGGCGTGATGCTGCCCAACCATGCTCCGCTGGTCGTCGCCGAGCAGTTCGCGCTGCTGGAAGCGACGTTCCCCGGCCGCATCGACCTCGGCATCGGCCGCGCCCCAGGCAGTGACCCGGTGACCAGCTGGGCACTTCGCAGCGGCGGTGGTCGTAGCGACGAGGACATCACCCGCTTCCCGGACTACGTCTCCGACGTGATGGCGCTGATGGATGTGGACGGTGTCAGTCTGGATCTGCAGGGCCGGTCCTATGAACTGCGCGCCACACCGCATGCGGTGAGCGTCCCCGACGTCTGGCTGCTCGGCTCATCGCTGTACTCCGCGCAGCTCGCCGCGGCGAAGGGCCTGCCCTACGTTTTCGCGCACCACTTCTCCGGGCAGGGCACCGCCGAGGCGCTCGAGGTCTACCGCTCGCAGTTCGTCCCGTCCGATGTGTTGTCCACGCCGCGCACCTTCCTTACCGTGAACGCCGTCGTAGCCGAGACGACCGAACTGGCCGAGCGACTCGCCCTTCCGCAGATCCATTCGATGGTCGCGCTGCGCACCGGCAGTCCGCTGACGCCGCAGCACCTCGTCGAGGACGCCGAGAAGGTCGAGCTGATCCCGGCGCATCAGGAACTCGCTGAGTCGATGCGCCGACGGTGGATCATCGGCTCGGCGGAGTCGGCAGCCGGCGAGCTCCGCGAGCTGGCCGGCACATTCGACGTCGATGAGGTGATGGTTAATCCGATCGCCGGGGCGCTCACCGGCACCGACTCGGGCCAAGCGCCCGCCCGGGTGGACACGCTCCGGCTACTCGCAAACGAACTCATCGCCTAGCCACCCGAGCTTCCTGCCGACGAAGTCCGCCGCTGGTCCGGTTCGCGGGCGGCATCCAGATGTGCGTTCCTCATCGCGGAGCTGGATGCGCCGCGGCCATGGTGACTTTCTGCGCCGCGTCACGGTCAGAACGGCGGTGGGTCTGGGTCGTCGGCTGGTTCGGGTGGCGATTGCGGTGGCCTGGGGTCGATGGTGGTGGGTAGTGGGTCGGGGCGGGTGTGGAAGGTGTGGCCGGTGGGGCTGGTCCAGGTGGTGGATCCGTCGGGTTGTCGTTGGGGGAGCCAGTCGGTTTGGTGTTTGCAGCGGTGGTGCCGCCGGCAGTGGGTGCAGGTTCCCCGGGCAGGTTGTGCCGCCGTCTTTCGCGGAGACGCGGTGGTCTAGGTCGCAGGCGACGGCGGGGCGGGTGCAGGAGGTGAAGGTGCAGGTCTGGTCGCGGGCGATGATGAACGCCACCAGGCGTGCTGGTGGCCGGTAGACGTTGCTGCCGTAGTCCACCAGTCGGCCGTGGTCGTCGGTGATCAGCCGCCGCCAGGTACCTGTCTCATCCTGAGAGATGCGGCGGGCCATTTGGGCGGGGATGGGTCCGTACCCGGCCAGCTCGCCGGGCTGCTCATCCAGCCCGAGCAGCGTGGATGCCGCGACGGTCAGCTGCACCGCGGGACGGGCGCCGTGGCGGCGCGTCAAACACGGGTCGCCGAGGATCGTCTCGGCCATCGTGATCAGTGCATCGGCGCGGCGCTGATCCGCGGTACGGGGGTCGCCGCCCTTCCCGAACACCGTCTCG
>JBPCMU010000004.1:0-18080 GCA_051001975.1 Jatrophihabitans sp. | reverse complement strand
GTGTGCGCAAGTACCTGGTGGATCCGCTGACCGAGGAACAGATGGACCAACTCGACACCATCGGCCGGGCGATCTACGCGGCGCTGCCCGAGGACGAGACGGCGCTGCCCCTGCCCTGACCGGGCCTAATAGGTCAGCGACCCCGGACGTGCGCCGTGGATACCGCCGAGTGCGTGCAGCCGGCTTCGGTTTCCACAGCCGCCGGGTCTGCCGCGTGGGCCAGGACGTCGTCGCGGATCGTCAGCCCAGACAGCACCCCTCCGGCGGCACACAAGACGGCGGCGATGAGCACGGCATGGTGGAACCCGGTCGAGAGGGCGGCCGGGTCGGCATAGGCGGCCGGGGTGATGCCGGCCAAGGCGGGCAGCACTGCGACGGCCAGCAGCCCTGCGGTCCGTGCGACGTCGTTGTTCACCGCGGAGGCCACGCCGACCTGTCGCTCCGGCGCGGCGGCGAGCACGGTTGCGGTGAGCGGAGCGACGGTGGCTGACAGGCCGAGTGCGAAGACGAGCACCGTGGGCAGCACGCCGGTGACGTAGGACGATTCGGCCCCGAGTCGGCTGAGCAGGGCCAGCCCCGCACCGGCCACGATCGGGCCGACCGTCATCGGTCAGCGGGGACCGATGCGCTGCGCCACACGTCCCATCCGCGCCGACAGCAGCAGCATCACGAGCGTCACTGGCAGCAGCGCGCTGCCGGCCGCCACCGGTGAAAAGCCGGAGACCAGTTGCAGCTGGACGGGGAGCAGGAAGAGTGCGCCGGACAGTGCGGCGTACACGACCAGGGTGACGAGGTTGGCTGCGCTGAACTGGCGATTTCGGAAGAGGCTCAACGGCATCATCGGCTCGGGGCGCCGGTGCTCGTTCACCAGGAATCCCGCCAGCAGAAGCACGCCGGCCGCGGCCGACACCAGCAGGGCCGGCGGCCAACCCTGCGCCGGCCCTTCGGTCAGGGCGTAGATGAACGCGGCCAACCCGAGCGTGTAGGCGTTGAGCGTCCACTGCAGGCTGCTGAGTCCGGTATGCAGGTCCTCGCCGATCCGGGGCAGAGCCACGTTGACGACGGTGCCGTCGAGTTGCGCCATGCCGCTGCCCGGCACGGTGGCCAGCAGCACCCACCTGCCGCGCACGGACTTCAACGCCAGCCCGGGTCCGCCGCGCGCCGCGGTCGTCGTCATGGTGGCGGAACGTTCGCACACAATCGGCGACGTGTCACGTGCGTGCGTCGCACAACCCTAGAGTTGCGGATGCTTGCCACCAGATGGCGTGCCGGGATTCCGGGACACGCGGATGTGGGATGTGACTAGCTAGTAGTCGCCCCGGCACGGCAGGCTCAGGGGTGCCCCGTCGGTCGGGGCAGGAGGAGTCGTCAGTGTTCAAGCGCATTGCAGTGGTCAACCGTGGCGAGGCCGCCATGCGGCTCATCCATGCCGTCCGCGACATCAACGCGAGCGGCGGCGAGCCCGTCCGCACGATCGCGTTGTACACGGAGGCCGAGCAGGGCGCGATGTTTGTCCGCGAGGCAGATGACGCGTACGACCTCGGGCCGGCCTCCGCGCGCCCTTACTTGGACCACGACCTGCTGGAGACAGCGCTGCTGGAGACGGCGGCTGACGCGGTGTGGGTCGGCTGGGGATTCGTCGCAGAGGATCCGGCCTTCGCTGAGATGTGCGCCCGCATCGGCGTCACCTTCATCGGCCCGAGCCCGGAAGCGATGCGCAAGCTCGGGGACAAGATCGGTTCGAAGCTGATCGCCGAGCAGGTCGGTGTCCCGGTCGCGCCCTGGAGCCGGGGCCCTGTCGCGACGCTAGCCGCCGCGAAGGAGGCCGCAGCCGAGGTCGGCTATCCGCTGATGCTGAAGGCGACGGCCGGCGGCGGTGGTCGCGGCATCCGGGTGATCGCGTCCGAGGCCGAACTCGGCGACGTCTACCAACTCACCCGTGACGAGGCCGGGCGGGCATTCGGCAGCGACGTGGTGTTCCTCGAGCGTCTGGTCACCGGTGCACGACACGTCGAGGTCCAGATCATTGCGGATTCGCACGGCACGGCGTGGGCGCTGGGCGTGCGTGACTGCTCGGTCCAGCGACGCAACCAGAAGGTCATCGAGGAGTCGGCGTCACCGCTGCTGTCCGCCGCTCAGGTGGAGGAGCTGAAGACCTCCGCCGAGCGGTTGGCGCAGGCGGTCGGCTACTGCGGCGCGGGCACCGTCGAATTCCTCTACCACCCGGGCGACAAGTCGTTCGCATTCCTCGAGGTGAACACCCGACTGCAGGTCGAACACCCGATCACCGAGGTGACCACCCAGACCGACCTGGTCCGCGCGCAGCTGCACGTCGCCGCCGGCGGTCGGCTCGACGGCGAGCGGCCTGCCGAGAGCGGGCACGCCGTGGAGGCGCGGCTGAATGCCGAGGACGCTGACCGGGACTTCGCCCCGTCGCCCGGCCGCATCGAGCTGCTGGAGCTGCCGTCCGGACCTGGCATCCGAGTCGACACCGGCGTGAGCGAAGGCGACCTGATCCCGGCCGACTTCGATTCGATGATCGCCAAGATCATCGCGCACGGCCGTACCCGCGACGAGGCGTTGGCCCGACTGCGGCGCGCGGTCGGTGAGACGGCGGTCGTGATCGAGGGTGGCGCCACCAACAAGAGCTTCCTGCTCGAGCTGCTGGCCCAGCCGGAGATCGTCGATGCGAGTGCCGACACCGGGTGGATCGACCGGGTCCGGGCCGAGGGACGGCTGGTGTCCGAGCAGCACTCGGGTGTCGGGTTGGTGGCCGCCGGCATCGAGGCCTATGAGGAGAACGAGCGGGTCGAGATCAGCCGTCTGCTCGAGACCGCGCGCGGCGGCCGGCCGCAGGTTCAGCACCGGGTGGCGCGACCTGTCGAACTCAAGCTCCGCGGACGCGCGTATCGAGTGGCGGTCTCACAGATCGGTCCGGCGCGGTTCCGGGTGAGCGTGGCCGGCGACGGCGAGGCGCACCTGGTGGACGCTGACGTCGAACGGCTCGGCTCCCATCGTCTTCGGCTCACCGTGTCCGGTCACCGCTTCCGGGTGCTGACCGCGACGCACGGCCCGGTCCATTTCGTCGAGGTCGACGGCGTGGCGCACCGCATCAGCCGCGACGAAGGCGGCGTGCTGCGCTCACCGGCTCCGGCGCTGGTCGTCGCTACCCCGGTGTCGGTCGGTGACCAGGTCGCGGTCGGCGCTCCGATCCTCGTCCTCGAGTCGATGAAGATGGAGACCCGGATCCACGCGCCGTTCGCCGCCACGGTGCGTGAGCTGCTCGTCGCTACGGGCAGCCAGGTCGAGACCGGTACCCCGCTCATCCGTCTCGAGCCGGTCGCTGACAACGCGGCCGAGGCGGCCGAGGCGCAGCAGGCCCACGCCGGTGTCGACCTCGATCTGCCCTTGGCCGACGAGCTGGCCGAGGACCCGGTCGAGCGCGGACTATCCGATCTTCGTTCCGTAGTGCTCGGCTTCGACGTCGACCCCGGCGATGACGGCCGCACCCTCGCCGCCTACCTTGCTGCCCGCGACGAGTCGGCGGCGCAGGGGGAAGACGTCATCCCGCGCGAGATCGACCTGCTGCGCGTGTTCGCCGACTTCGCCGACCTCAGTCGCAATCGACCGGCCGACGAGGAACTGCGGACCGAGCTGCGCGTGCACAGCCCGAGGGAGCACTTCCACAGCTACCTGCAGAGCCTCGACACGGAGCGCGGCGCGCTGCCGGACATCTTCCGCGGCAAGCTGGAACGGATTCTCGCGCACTACGGCATTGAGGCGCTGGACCGCACCCCGGCTCTGGAGGAGGCGGTGTTCCGCATCTTCCTGGCACAGCAGCGCTCCACCCCGGACGTGCTCCTGGTCTCCGCGCTGCTGCAGCGCTGGCGCACCGAGCCGGCGCCGGACACCGAGGCCGATCTGCCGGCCCGCGACGTCCTGGACCGCCTCGTGCTGGCGACCCAACTGCGGTTCCCGGCGGTCGGCAACCTGGCCCGCAGCGTGCGATTCCGCTGGTTCGACCAGCCGCTGGTCGCCAGCGAGCGCACCGCCGTTCTGTCCGGCGTGCGCGGGGAAGTCGAGGCTCTCGCTGCCGATCCGGACGCGCCCGACCGGGTGCCACGGATGGAGGCACTGGCGGCAATCCCAGAGCCGATCGTCCGATTCCTCGCCGAGCGGCTCGAGGATGGACTGCCGGCCCGCGAACCGCTGCTCGAGGTTCTGATCCGCCGGCACTACCGCGAGTACGAGATGCACGACCTGCGCTGCCCCGACGTCGACGGCCGGCCGTTCGCGGTCGCCGACTACGTCCTCGACGGCCGGCCGTCGCACCTCGTCTCTACGGTGGGAACGTTCGCCGAGCTGGTGCCGACGGGTGGCCTTGCGCGCGGGATCGCCGACCAGTTGGCCAGCGGTGAGCCCGGGCAGGAAGGCGTGGTCGATCTCTACCTGTCCTGGCCGGAGGCGCCGCTCGACCCGGACGAGTGCGCGGCCGCACTCGCCGCCACGTTGCAGCTCGTCCCGTTCGTCCATGGCGTACGACGTCTCGCAGTCGCCGTGTGCCCGGGCGGTGATCGGCCGGTGTCGTACTTGACGTTCCGACCGGCCGGCGACGGGTTGGTCGAGGACCGTCTGGTCCGGGACCTGCATCCGATGGTGGCCCGCCGGCTGGATCTGTGGCGGCTGCGGGACTTCGACGTCACCCGCGTGGAGGCGCCCGAGGACGTCCTGCTCTACCACTGCGTCGCGAAGGACAACTCGTCCGACCAGCGCCTTGTCGCGCTGGCGCAGGTTCGCGAACTCGCTGTGGTCCGCGACGACGTCGAGCGGGTCAGCTCGCTGCCGCAGGTCGAACGAGTCATCGCCAACTGTGTGGAGGGCATCCGCCGTGCCCGGGCCCGGCTGAGCACCCGGGCAGTGGCGCTCGACATGAACCACGTCTGGGTGCACATCTGGCCGATCATCGACGCCCAGGTCGAGCAGCTCACCGCGCTGCAGCGGGGGATCGCTCCGCTGACTGCCGGTGCCGGGATCGACGAGGTGCTCGCGCAAGGTCGAGTAGCCACCCCGGAGGGCACCATCGTCCCCGTTGCGGCGCGGTTCTTCTACCAGCCGGGCACCGGGGTGCAGTTCGCCGTCGGGCCACCGCCGACCGATCGGCTCAAGCCGCTGGACGACTATGCGCAGAAGGTGGTGCGGGCTCGGCGGCGCGGCACGGTGTACCCCTATGAGCTGCACGCCATGGTCGCCGGCCCCGACGGTCGGGTCGTCGAACATGACCTCGACGACGCAGGTCGGCTCGCGCCCGTGGATCGCCCGGCCGGGCTGAACAAGGCGGGCATCGTCGTCGGCGTCGTCACTACGCCAACCGCGCTGCACCCCGACGGAATCACCCGCGTCCTGCTCAGCGGCGACCCGACCAAGGCGCTCGGTGCGGTGGCCGAAGCCGAGTGCACGCGGATCATCGCCGCGCTCGACCTGGCCGAGCAGTTGGCCGTGCCGGTCGAGTGGTACGCACTCTCGGCCGGTGCGCGGATCTCGATGCAGTCCGGTACCGAGAACATGGACTGGGTCGCGCGCGGACTCAAGCGCATCATCGAGTTCACCCAGGCCGGCGGGGAGATCAACATCGTCGTCGCCGGGATCAACGTCGGCGCGCAGCCCTACTGGAATGCCGAAGCGACCATGCTCATGCACACCAAGGGGGTTCTCGTCATGACCCCCGAGAGCGCGATGGTGCTGACCGGCAAGCAGACACTGGACTTCGCCGGCGGGGTCTCGGCTGAGGACAACTTCGGTATCGGCGGCTACGACCGGGTGATGGGGCCCAACGGGCAGGCGCAGTACTGGGCGCCGGACCTCAAGGGTGCCCGGGACATCCTGATGAGCCACTACGAGCACGCCTACATCGCGCCAGGGGAGTCGAGGCCGCGGCGGATAACCACCGAGGACCCTGCCGACCGCGACGTCACGCTGACCCCGCACGAGGTCCCCGACAGCGACTTCCGCACGATCGGTGACATCTTCTCGGCGGCGACCAATCCCGATCGCAAGAAGGCCTTCGACATCCGCACGCTGATGCGCGCGTTGTCCGATCAGGACCGCCCGACGCTGGAGCGCTGGGCAGGAATGGCCGACGCCGACACCGCAGTCGTGTTCGACGCCCACCTCGGCGGGTGGCCGGTGTGCATGCTGGGTATCGAGTCGCGCACGGTGCCGAGGCCCGGCTATCCGCCCACCGACGGTCCCGATACCTACACGGCGGGGACGCTCTTCCCGCGCTCGTCGAAGAAGGCGGCGCGCGCGATCAATGCCGCCAGCGGGAACCGACCGCTGGTCGTGCTCGCGAACCTGTCCGGCTTCGACGGGTCACCGGACTCGATGCGCAACCTCCAACTGGAGTACGGCGCCGAGATAGGCCGGGCGATCGTCAATTTCGACGGGCCTATCGCATTCTGCGTGATCTCGCGCTACCACGGAGGCGCGTTTGTCGTCTTCTCGAAGGCGCTCAATCCGCGGATGACGGTGCTGGCGGTCGAGGGTGCGTTCGCGTCGGTGATCGGTGGTGCGCCGGCGGCCGCGGTCGTGTTCTCCGCAGACGTAGATGCCCGAACGGCGGCTGACGTACGTGTGCAGGATGTGGAGGCCCGACTGCGGGCAGGGGCCGAGCACGAGCGGGCGGGGCTCGCCACCGAACTGGCTGAGATCCATGCCGCGGTCCGTTCGGAGATGCTGGTTGCGGTGGCCGCCGAGTTCGACGCCGTGCACGACATCCATCGGGCCGTCGAGGTCGGGTCGGTCGATACGGTGATCAGCGCGCAAGAACTCCGGCCCCAGTTGATAGCCACTCTCGATCGAGAAACTGCAGAGGCACATCCGCCCGCATAGGGATTGGTGCGGCGGGTCAGGTCGGTCGCTGGGAGCGGGGGCAAGGAACTCGCAGGTCGTGTGGATGCGGCTGCGGATACTCATCACGATCGCCTCGAATCAGTGTCGTTGCAGCAGATTCGGCTGTGCGGCGGCTAACGGTTCGCTGTGAACGGCGCTCACCGTATGACAAGGCGGGGTCATCGTCTCGGCGGCAGGGGTGAAGGTCGGCGAATCGGTTCGCCGCCCGATGGCTATTCGACGTTCAGCGTGGCCGCTGCTTGCGGTAGACGAACGCGGGCGTCGGTGAGGACAGGTTCTCCGTGGCCGAAGCAGGCCACGTCGAACTCCAAGTCGGTCAGCCGGAGAAACGAGGCGGCGGCCTGAGCTCGGTCGAGGTTGAAGACGCCAAGGATCACGTCGCCTTCGTATTCCGCAGCGATGTGGCCGGTGATCAGAACCCATGCTCAGGAAGGTGCAGTGCGATGCTGCCGTCGGTATGCCCGGGGGTGGAGATGACCTGCGCGCCACCGCCGAAGTCGAGCACGTCACCGTCGCGGACCTCGCGGTCGACGCGGACCGGCGGTGCGGGCGCCAGTCCGGCGGCGACGGGGGCATGCAGTTCCCGTTCGAACTCGGTGAAGGTCGGCGGCGGACCCTCGACCTCGCCGCGGATGACCGGCGCATCGGCGGTGTGCGCCACTACCTGCGCGGTAGCCCAAGAGGCGACCTCGGCCGCCGCTCCCGCGTGATCGTCGTGAAAATGCGTGAGGACCACCCGGTCCAGGTCGCTGCCGACCAGGCCGACCTGCTGCAGTGCGTCGTCGATTGCTGGGCCGGAGCCCGCCTCACCGGTATCGATCAGCGTCACCGACTCGTCCTCGCGCCAGAGGTAGGCCTGATAGCGGCCCAGTAGCAGCCGGTACAAATTCGGACGCAACTCCACGATGCCCATCACCGAGACGCGATGGATTGCGGGCCCGCACTGCACAGGCCGTTCGCCGTGGGCGCAGTTACCGCCATGACATGGCGATTTCGCGGCCGTCGTCTGCCAGCACGATCGGGCGGATCTCTGGCGTGCCCCGAATTTCGCCGCGTGCATTCTGCAGGGTGCGGGCCGGTCGGTGCGATGATCGCCACGCAGGGGCGAGACGAAGGAGTGCGCTGTGGCCGAGCACGATGACCGGATCGCGAAGGTACCTCGCAAGGCTTACGAGACCGAGCTGCAACGGCTGCAGGCCGAGCTCGTGCTGATGCAGGAGTGGGTGCGTACGACGGGAGCCAGGGTGGCGGTCGTCTTTGAGGGCCGTGACGCCGCAGGCAAGGGCAGCACCATCAAACGGGTCACCGAGTTCCTCAACCCACGGGTCGCCCGCATCGTGGCCCTCCCGACCCCGACCGACCGCGAGCGCACCCAGTGGTACTTCCAGCGCTATGTGGAGCATCTGCCGGCCGCCGGCGAGATCGTCCTCTTCGACCGGAGCTGGTACAACCGCGCCGGCGTCGAGACGGTCATGGGCTACTGCACTCCCGAGCAGCATTACCGCTTCCTGCGGCAGAGCCCGATCTTCGAACGGCTGCTCCTCGAAGACGGCATCCTGCTCCGCAAGTACTGGTTCTCGGTCAGCGACGCCGAGCAGCAGCGCCGCTTCAAGTCTCGGCTCGCCGACCCGATGCGGCAGTGGAAGCTGTCCCCGACCGACGTCGAGTCGATGACCCGGTGGGAGGACTTCTCGCGGGCCAAGGATGAGATGTTCACCCACACCGACATCCCTGACTCGCCGTGGTACGTCGTCGAGGCTGAGGACAAGCGGCGGGCTCGGCTGAACATGATCGCCCATCTGCTCTCCGTCATTCCTTACACCAGTGTCGAGCGCACGACGGTCACCCTGCCCGAGCGGCCGCCGTCGACCGGCTACCGCCGTTCACCGCGGGAGATGCAGACGTACGTGCCCGACCATGCCGCGAGCCTCCTGAGCAAGCCCCGCTAGCTGCCGAAGGGCGTGGACACTTGACGTCACCGCAGGGTGATAATTAGCATACGAACCATGAGTACACGAACTAAGGTTGGCGAACTCCGGGTGGGATTCGATCTCGGCCGGAGCCTCGGATTCCTGGCTGGCCAGTTGTCGAAGTCCATGACCGCGCAGTTCAACGACGCCCTGGCCGAGCACGGCCTGACGACGACCCAGTGGGGCGTTCTGGCCTGCTTGTGGCATGAGGACGGGCTGACCCAAACAGAACTGTCGCGACGCACCAGCATCGACACGGCCACCCTTGCCGAGATGCTCAAACGCATGACAGCGCGCGGCCTCGTGCGGCGCGAGCGCGATCCGAACAACAACCGCTTTCAACGCGTCTACCTGACCAGTCTCGACTCCGACCTGCGCGACGCCTCGGCGGCGTCGGCTGCAGGTATCAATGAGCGTGCCCTGGTCAACTTCAGCCCCACTGACCGCAAGCAGCTCATCGCCCTACTCGGCAGAGCGATCGCAAACCTCGCACCGCCAGAAAGAGACCTCTGATGAGCACAACGCCATACCGCCCCGTCACGGTTCACGTTCCGGCTTCCGGGGGTGCCCACGACCGGACCGACGGCGGCGGCAGCCGGCCTGTCCTGTTGCTGGCCGGCGTTGGGTTCGCCCTGTCCTGGATTGCCGGCCTGTCCGTGTTCAGTTCGTCGACCGAGGTTCGTTCATCAGGTGAGCAGATTCAACGCGCGTACGCCGGTCATGTCGGCGTGGTCGGGTTGCAGTACTTCCTGACCGAAGGACTGCCCGCAGTTCTACTAGCGATCGTGACGGTCGCACTGTCCCGCGCCGTTCGCCCCGAGGCACGAGCGGCGCGAGCCATCACCGGCGTCGCAGGGCTCGCTGCAGCCAGCGTGTCCGTGGTGCAGCTGGCTCTGGGCATGTGGCTTAGTTTTGGCCTCGTCAACGACGCAGCGACCGGCTCCATCGGCACGGTCTACCGCGCGATCAACCGCCTCGACGGCGTGAAGATGCTGCTGCTCGCCGTCCTTGCTGCAACAGTGATCCGAGCGATCCACCGCGGCGACCTCGACATGCCTAGGTGGTTCTCCTGGACGGCCACCGCGCTCACCGCCACCATCACGCTGTCCGCGATCGGCTACCTCACCCTCGACAACACGCTTGCGAGCGCCGCGTGGCTGTCCCTGCCCTGCCTCATCGTCTTCATCACCGGCGCCGCCGTCGTGCTCCACCGGCGCACGGTCGGTGACAACGACGACTAACCCGGTTCGGGATCGGCAATGGGACGGGACGATCGCCGTGCGGAGGCCTTGGAGGTCAGCTCATCAGCTGGCTGGCGAACAGGGCGTAGACGGCGGCGACGCGGTGCAAAGCGACTTCCTCGACGTATTCGTCAGGCCCGTGGGAGACGTCGAAGCGGCCGGCGCCGTACCCGAAGGCGGGGATGCCGAGCTGCGAGTACCAGCGGGTGTCCAGACACCCGGCGCACAGTTCGTAGCGAGCGGGTGAGCCGGTGACTGTGGTGGCGCAGTCGCCGAGGAGTTCGGCTGCAGGGTCGGTGAGTGGCGTGTCGGCGGCCGGGGCCAACTGAGTGACGCGGATCGAGACGTCGGCGCCGACATCGCGGGCGGCGTTGTTGATGGTGTCGGTGATGTGCTCGAGTTCGGCATCGATGTTCTCTTCGGGGTTGAAGCGGCCGTCGACGGTGAAGTACGTGCGGGCGGGTACGACGTTGAAGTTCGAGCCGCCGCCGGACTGCCCGCCGATCACGACCATGGTGCCGGCCGCCTCGCCCTCGCCGACCGGGTAGGCCGTATGCCGCTCGCTCATCCGCTTTGCGTAGGACTCCAGCGGTGCGGCGATCTTGAGCATGTGCAGGAACGAGTTGACACCCTTGAACGCCTGTCCGACGTGGATAGGGCGCCCGTGCACGTCTACCCGCAGCGAGAGTGCGCCTTTGGCCGCGTTCCAGATGGCTTCGCCGCTCTGCTCGGCGGTCATCATCGCCAGTGCTGCCGGGTCGATGAGGTCGTGGTCGCGCAGGTAGCCAGAGCCGACGGCGCTGCCGGTCTCTTCGTCACAGACCAGGTGGATGACGATCCGCCCGCCATCCAGAAGGCCGAGCTCATTGGCTGCGGCGGCGCCGTACAGCATGCTGACGATGCCGCCCTTCATGTCCGCCGTGCCTCGACCGATGATCTTCCCGCCGCGGCGCTGGGCGGCGAACTGTGAATGGTGCTGGACCGGCACGACGTCGAAATGGCCGTGGAAGTAGACCAGCTTCTCTCCGGTACCGACGCTGCCGCGCACGATCCGCGGGTCCTTGATGCTGTCTGTCGGTTCGATCTCAAGAATCTCCGGTGACAGGCCGAGACGGTCCATCTCCATGCGCAGCACCTCGGCGCACTCGGTCAGGCGCCGTCCAGGTGGGTTCTCGGTTTCGCAGGCGACCAGGCGGATGAGCAGGTCGGCCATCTGTTCGGCACGATCGTCGATCCAGCCCTGTATGCGTGCGGCGCGCTCGTTCATGACAATTCCTCTCGGTCCGAGTGACTGCAGCAACGCTATGGCGAAACGAGCCAAAAGTGCTTCCAAGTTTTCCTGTTCAGCCGCCGGATTGTGGAATGATCTGCGCTATGGATGTGCTCGACCGCAAGATCCTTGCTTTACTTCAAGGCGACGGGCGGCTCACGATCACCGAGCTGGCCGCGCAGATCGGGTTGAGCGTGTCGCCATGCCATCGCCGCCTCAGGCAACTAGAGCGTTCGGGCACGATCACCGGCTACCGCGCGATCGTGGACCCCGAGGCGGTCGGGCTCCGCTTCCAGGCACTGGTGTTCGTCACGATGCGCCAGGAGGACCGCGACACACTGCTGGGCTTCGAGCGCGCGGTCACCGACGTCCCACAAGTACTCCAGGCGCAACGACTGTTCGGCGACCCGGACTACTTGCTGCGCATACTCACCGAAGACCTCGGCGCCTACCAACGACTCGAAGACGACGTCCTCTCGACGCTGCCCGGTGTACAACGGTTGACCTCGACGCTCGTGATGAAACAGATCACCGACCACCGCCCTCTCCCGATCTGAGACTCAGCCGAACGGTTCGCTTAGTTGCTTGATCCCGCGCCGAGAACTGGGTATGACGAGAACCCCGCACCGCGAAGGGGTGGGGTTCTCGGTTCAGTTCACCGTCAGGCGTGCTGCACGTCACCGGCCGGCTCGTAGCAGGCGAAGATGATGCCGCCTGGCGTGACCTGCGAAGTGGCCAGCCGCAGGGCCGCCGCCCGGGCGCCGTCCCGGAACAGCTTCTTGCCCGAGCCCACGTGCAACGGGAAGTAGACCAGGCGGTACTCGTCGATGAGATCGTGCTCGATCAGGGTCTGGGCAAGTTCGCCGCTGCCGTGCACCTGCAGCTCACCGCCCGGCTGTTCCTTCAGCTTGGCGACCTCGGCTGCGACGTCCCCGCCCAGCAGCGAGGAGTTGTCCCAGTCCACGGACGACAGCGTGGTGGAAGCCACGTACTTCGGCAGCGAGTTGAGCTGGTTGGCGATCGGGTGGTCGCTCACGGTCGGCCAGAATCCGCTGAAGTTGTCGTAGGTCCTGCGGCCCAGCAGGAACGCGCTGGCCTGGCCGAACCAGCCGGCCACGGTGGCGCCGGCCTCCGGGGCTCGGTAGGGAGCCTGCCAGCCGCCGTGCTCGAACCCGCCCTCACGGTCTTCGTCCCGGCCGCCGGGTGCTTGGTAGACACCGTCGAGGGTCAGGAACTGGTGCAGGGTCAGCTTCATTCGTCGTCTCCGATTCTTGTGTGCCTGTGAATACGGAAGGAGGACAGGGGACGTCGGATTCAGCCTGCCCCGGCCGCCTTCTCTACGATCTCTCTACGAATGACCACCGCCGGAACCGACAGCCGACGGCAAAAAAGGGCGCACGGATCGCTCCGAACGCCTTGGCTTCCCGTGCCTGACCGGGGGTCAGAGCGGAGTGGTGAAGCGGTAGCCGGCCCGCGCACCGTGCGCAGGCTTCCGGCACTGTCACCGAGTTTGCGGCGCAGGGCGCTGATCACGACCTCGACGACGTTGCTGCCGCCGCTCCAGTCGTAGCCCCACACGGTCGCGCAGCAGCGTCGCCCGGCCGACGACCCGGCCCTCGTGTTCGTACAGGTATTGAAGGACATCGAATTCCAGCTTGGTGAGATCGGCGCGGATGCCGCCGAGGATGAGCTGGCGGCGGTCGGGATCGAGCAGGGGGGGGCATCGTCGTTGAGCATTTTCCGCCCGGCGACATCGGTCAGCCAGCCGTCGATGGAAGACGGCCCGAAGTCGTTGTAGAGGGCGTGGTATTCGGTCCCTCCGATCTCGACGACGCCGTTCGGGAGGCGGGCGAAGCCGAGCGGCGCGAACTGGGAGAGCGCCGCGGCGGGATCTGCGGCCAGCGAGTAGATGCGCCGCAGCCTAGGCCGCATCTCCAGGTAGCGCCGTTTGAGGTCGAGGATCAGGGCGGCGTGGGCCGAAGTGGTGGCTTCACCGGACCTCCTGTCCAACCGCGAGATCGCCCCAACGTAGATTCGCGACGGTCGAGGCGGTCCATTGACATTGCGCAAGGTCCACCACAAGGTCGACCGCCGGGCGCCTGCTGATCCTGTTGACGCGCGCCGGGCGGGACTTCGCCGACCTCGCCGCCGCACAGGATCACTTCGTCATTGCCGCGCAATCACTGGGCGCCGATCTGACCGTCATCGGAGTCCCGAACGCGCACGCCTTCGACGTCGCCGACGACACCAATCAGTCCAGGCATGCCCTTGAACACGCACTGGACTTCGTCCAAGACCGGCTCGCCTGACCACAACCCCGTGCGCTAATCGCGCAACGCGGCCCACCCACGCGTCCCGCTCAGCGATCGGCATGCGGTGACGCGCGGTCAGTGGACGAGTCAGTCCTACCGCGGGTCCATGCGCCTGATGTTGGTCCAGCCGGTCCAGCCGCGTTCCTCGAGCAGCTCGAGCAGGCGCGGCGCGCACGGGAAGGACTCGATGAACGCCGCGTCGAGCAGCGCGACCAGGTCGTCGCTGATGGGTTGTTCGTAATCCACGCCCGCGGAGTCGGCGGCTGCCGCGTCGATGAAGGCGGCCACGCGGTCCGCGAGCGCAGGCAGTCGCGGGTCGTCGGGGGCGCAGTCGGCGAGGTCTCCGACGTCGAGATACAGCCGGCGCAGCGCTTCGTGCTCGATCTGCGCGTGCTTGATCGCCATGAAGGCGGGCACCTCGTCCGGTATCTGGGCTGTGATCAGGATCCAGCTGTCGCGCTCGATGTCGATCAACCGCTTTCGGAACCCGAGCTCGCGCATTCGGTCGAGGTAGGCGACCGCCTCGGGCGGCAGCGCCAGGCTGTCACCTGCCGCGAGTTGGCCGATCTGCTCCCGGTGATGCTGACGCTCGCGGATCTCGGCGCGCAGCCGGCGGTCGATGTCCTTGATCGCCGCTGCGAACTCGTCGTCGCCCGCCGCCAACAGTTCGCGCACCCGCGAAAGCGGTACGCCGGCTTCGGCCAGGGTGCGGATCCTGATGAGCTCCACGACGGCCACGGCGTCGTAGCGCCGGTAGCCGGAGCTGTCGCGCTCGGGCTCGGGCAACAAACCTTTGGCGTGGTAGTGCCGAACCGCGCGGACCGTTACGCCGGCGTATGACGCGAGCTGGCTGATGGTCAGCATGGAGCTATTCTGCGAGCTTCTGGGCCACATCGCGATTGAGTGAGGCCCGCCACCTGTCCAAGTACGACGACGAAGTTCCGCGAAGTCGTTCGTGGCAGAACGCGGCGACGTCTTCGCCTGTGACGTCCAGGACGCGGTTGCCCTGGGCTGCGGTGGCCTCGAAGATCCCGAGTACTTCCTTCAGCGCGGCGATGACGCCCCTACCGTCACCGGGAGCGAGCTTCCACATGTAGGACTTCATCTCGCGGTAGACGATCCGGAAGTCGCGAGGCAGCACGTTTGCACGCGCCTCCATCGCCTTCCACTCCTTCTTGTCGCCGAGAATCTTGGTCAGGATTTTGGGCATCGGTCTCCTTCTGTTGAAGTCTTCTTCGGTCGGTTCTTCAGGAGGTCTTGCGGCGGTAGGTGCTCGTTGCGAGCGCGTAGGCGACCAGCAGCAGGCCGACGCACCAGGCGACGGCGATCCAGCCGTCGTTGCCGACTGGCCGCTCGGCGTAGAGGCTGCGGATGGTGTTCACGATCGGGGTGACAGGCTGATGTTGGGCGAACCAGCGCACCGGTCCCGGCATGCCGGAGGTCGGCACGAACGCCGAGCTGATGAATGGCAGGAAGATCAGCGGGTAGGAGAACCCGCTGACCCCGTCGACCGACTTCGCGGTCAGCCCGGGGATGACTGCTAGCCAGGTCAACGCCAGCGTGAACAGGACGAGCATCCCGAGGACCGCGAGCCAAGCGAGCACTCCGGCGCTGGACCGGAAGCCCATCGCCACGGCAACGACTACGACGAGCGCGAGGGAGATCAGGTTCGCCACGACCGAGGTCAGCACGTGACCCCAAAGCAGGGCTGACCGGGCAATCGGCATCGACTGGAACCGTTCGAAAATGCCTTCGGAGACGTCGGTGAAAAGCCGGAAGGCGGTGTAGGCGATGCCGGAGGCCACGGTGATGAGCAGGACTCCGGGTAGCAGATAGTTGACGTACTTACCGGCGCCTACCTTGATTGCGCCACCGAAGACGTAGACGAACAGCAGCAGCATGGCGATCGGCGTGATGGCAGTGGTGATGATCGTGTCTGGGCTGCGCAGGATGTGGCGCAGCGACCGCTTCAGTAGGACGAGGGTGTCGCGGAAGATCTGGGTCGTCATCGCTGGGTTCCTAGTTGTTGGGGCCGTCGTGACCGACGATCGCGAGGAAGATGTCTTCGAGGGTCGGCTGCTTCTCGACGTACTCGACCTTGGTCGGCGGGAGAGACTGCTTGAGCTCGGCGAGGGTGCCGTCGGCGATGATTCGTCCCTTGTGGAGGATCGCGATCCGGTTGGCGAGTTGCTCGGCCTCGTCGAGGTACTGCGTGGTGAGCAGCACCGTGGTGCCTTTCCCGGCGAGCTCTTGGACCGTTCTCCAGACCTCCAGCCTCGACTGTGGATCGAGTCCCGTTGTCGGCTCGTCGAGGAAGAGCACGGGCGGGTCGCCTATCAGGCTCATCGCGATATCGAGGCGGCGGCGCAATCCGCCCGAGTAGGTCGCGACTCTGCGCTTGGCCGAGTCAGTCAACTGGAACCGTGCAAGCAGGTCGTCCGCGATTCCGCCAGGATCCTTGAGGTGTCGCAGTTGGGCGACGAGAACGAGGTTCTCGCGCCCAGTGAGGATCTGGTCGACGGCGGCGAACTGTCCGGTAAGGCTGATCGACTCGCGCACCTTCGCGGCCTGGGTGGCGACGTCGTAGCCGCTGACGGCTGCAGTCCCGCCGTCGGCCTTGAGCAGGGTGGACAGGATCCTCACCACCGTGGTCTTGCCGGCTCCATTGGAGCCAAGTAGGGCGAAGATGATGCCCGAGGGGACGCTCAGATCGACGCCGCCGAGCACCGCATGGTCGCCGTAGGACTTGGTGAGCCCGACGATCTCGATGGCAGGTGTGATGGTCATCGCACCAGCGTCCAGCCCTGACCCTGCGTCAAGGTCAAGTCCGAGTAGGGGCGTCCTTGCGTTCCGTGGAAAGATCCGTAGCTCGACGGTTGATGACCGTCGAGTGGTCGTGGAAGTCAGCGCACTCGTCAGGCCCGCGAGACGTCGAAGCGGACAGCGTCCTATCCGAAGGCGGGGATGCAGAGCTGGGAATACCAGCGGGGTGCCCGGGCATTCGGCGCGCAGCTCGTAGCGGGGAAAACACCGGTGACGGCGGTGTAGCCAGGCGGCGTCGCGTGGAGTTAAACCGGGATCAGCCCCTGGGCAGCCAGGTCGAAGCTCGGGCCCAGCCACGTAGTCCTGAACCGGTCTGCCGGGCTCGTGCCCGTCATCAAAGCTCGCGCACTTCGATAAGGCGGACGCGTCCGCCAACATCGACTGTGTTCGCACCAAGCCGAGTCAGGATCTGCGATCCCGCTCCCTGATGAATATCAAGCCCCCGACCAAGCGTCGCGGTCAGCACCATCGCTGACGCGCCGGTCGCCTCGTCCTCGACGATCGCATCCCCTCGGCGGGGAAAGCCTCGCGCCCGAATCCGGCCCGCCCCCTGGTCTTGCCACGCCCAGGCGTATAGCCATCCCTCCCCCGGCGGTGGGCTCGGCAGAGCATCGACCTCGTCAACCGAAAGGTATGCACGCATCTGCCTACCTGGAGCCCATTCCGACCGTCCACGGATCCACGTGAAATCTTCCTCGACCCAGGTAGGTACTACTCCCGCGGAGGGCCGAAGGGCCTTCGGCGCCGAACCGCCCAGTCGGCGGAGAAGCCATGCCGTTCCGACGAGCGGATGCCCGGCGAAGGGCAACCTCACGCTGGGCGTGTATATGTCGACCTCACCGGTCACCGGGTCATCAACAAACACGGTCTCGCTGAAGCCGAGCTTGGCCGCGAGCTCTTGTCGCATGGCCGGGCCAGGCAACGCGGAGCCGTCGGCAACCACTCCAAGCCGGTTGCCGTGACCACCATCGGCTCCGCAAAACACCGTGAGAACGTGCAGCTCGGTCACGAACGCGCACGATATCAAGCCGAAATGCCCGTTCACGGATTCGCGCAATCGCGGCTGCAATGTCGCAACACGGATGATCCCGATGAGCGATCCCGTGCGGGCAGCCGCCCGGTGAAGGTCTGTGTCGCGGACGGCTGTGATCATCGGGTCGTCTGCCGTGTGAGGCGGTCGGCGGCCAGCCCGTCGCGGTTTGGCTACCGGGCGGCGCCGCAGGGCGTCGGGCTTGTTACCGGCGCGGCTCAGGAACGGTTTTCGCTGTGCGCTATCGCGATGCCCTGCCGTCGCGCGATGATCTTGAGGCTGGCCTGGACTTTGGGCCTGGTGGCCTGACGGCGGAGGTCAAGCGGGAGCCAGCCTCGTACGGAGTCGAGGATCTCCTCGACGGTGAGGCTGGATCCCGTTTCGTTGCGTTCCGCGGGCGTGTCGTTGTATACCTGCTCGGTCTCACGTCGGCTCGTTCTGGTCAACGGGTGTGGTTCCAGCCACAGGGGGGAGGCGAAGAGAAAGAGGGGGGGGTGTTTTTTTTCGCGTTCTCCGGACGGGTTT
>JBPCMU010000003.1:0-14443 GCA_051001975.1 Jatrophihabitans sp. | reverse complement strand
CCCGGTGGCGATTGTCCGCCCGGGTGAATTTCGGTTGGCTCTGGCAGTTGCGGGCACGTCCGGCCGCCCGGGGGGAAGCCCGAGCCCGGTGGCGCGCCGACGAGGCCCGGGAGAGTTACACGCTGGCAGCGTGAGCGAGCTTGCCAGCGGATCGACAGCACTGCGGCAAGGCGGACCACACGGTTCGCAGTGCACAGCGAAGGGGCACCGGATCAGATTCGGTGCCCCTTCGTTCATGTCCGTGGACAAAGCCACCGCGGCTGCGCTGTGATGACCGAGTGCCGGTGACCTGCAGCCTCTGCGCGAACGCAGCCGATCCCGAGCGGGACGGTGAACCGCCGCTCGCCTGGAGCATGGCCGTGACAGCCTGCGGCGGATCCACCGAGCAGGTGTGGACCTGTCCGCAGTGCACGAGGGAGAACGCACGCTCGATCGAGGCGAAGCTCGACCAGGAGTGGTGGTAGCCGGCGCGCTACCCGGCGAAGCCGGGCTGCCAGCGCTCGGCGATCCCGCGATACGGCGCGGTGGCGTTCAACTGGCACAGCACGCCGATCGAACCGAGGGTGACCCGGTGGATCAGCAGGTAGTCCGGGGGCACGTTGAGCAGCCGGCCGATCCGGGCTGCCTCGCTGCGTGGGTCACCGATCCGGGCGGCCTCGCCGCGCATCCAGTCCCGAGTGAAGGTGAACGTCTCGTGCACGAGCGGCTCGAGGATCGGTTGCAGGTAGTCCAGCACCGCCTGTGGGTTCTCGATGGTGATGCCGGGCCGGATGAAGCCCTCCGCATACATGATCTTCAGCACGGCGTCGACGTCGCCAGCCAACGCGAGGCGAGTGATCCGTCCGATCGGCTCGGCCGGGCCGTCGGGCAGGCGGGCCACCGCGCCGAAGTCGACGACGCCCAGTCGGCCGTCCGGCATCAGGCGGAAGTTGCCGGGATGTGGGTCGGCATGCAGCATCCGAGCCCGCTCCGGAGCGGAAAAGTGCAGCAGCGCGAGCAGGTAGCCGACCCGGTCCCGCTCGGCCTGCGTGCCGGAGGTGATGATCCGCGACACCGGCAGGCCTTCGAGCCATTCCGACACGATGACCTTCGGTGCGCTGGCCACCACCCGCGGGACCAGGATCTCGGCGTCGCCGGCGTAGGCGGCCTGGAAGCCGCGCTGAGCGTTCGCCTCGAGCGCGTAGTCCAGTTCCTCGGTGATCCGATCCTTCAGTTCGGCCAGCAGCGGCTTGACGTCCAGCCCGGGCGAGAGCCGGCTGAACAGCCGGCTGAACCGGGAGAGCTGGTTGAAGTCGGCCAGCAACGCAGGGCCCGCGCCCGGGTACTGCAGCTTCACCGCTACCTCGCGGCCGTCGTGCCACACCGCACGGTGCACCTGACCGATGCTCGCCGCGGCGGCCGGCACGTCGGTGAACTGTTGGAAGCGATCCCGCCAGTTCTTACCGAATTGCTCGGCCAGCACCCGCTCCACGGTCTGCGGCTTCATCGGCGGCGCGGCTTCTTGCAGCTTGGTGAGCGCGGCCCGGTAGGGCTCGGCTCGCTCCTCGGGCAGCGCGGCCTCGAAGACGCTCATCGCCTGACCGAACTTCATCGCTCCGCCCTTGAGCTGCCCGAGCACGGCGAAGATCTGCTCGGCGGTGCGCTGCTGCGCCTCGGCGCTCACCGACTCTGCGGAACGACCGCCGATCCGCTTGCCCAGCCCGAGGGTGGCCCGGCCCGCCATGCCGAGCGGCAGGGACGCCAATCTGGCAGTTCGCGCCACGCCGCGCTGGGGGATGTCGGTCACGTCGACCAGTCTCCCACTCCGCTCACAACGGCGCAGAGGTCGGTCCCGCAGCGGCCAGCGGCGCGGGCAGCGCGCATCCACAGCCCGGATGGCGCGGCCAACTCCGCCGCCGTACCCGGTAGTCGGGCAGCGTGAATTCCAGTGTGCCGTCCACCGCCGCTGCGCCGTCGCCGTCCAGGTAACCGAGCGCTTGTGACACGCCCAGCGCTGCCGTGAGTGCTTTGACCGCCAGCTCAGCCGCCTCGGCCCGGGACGTCGACGTGGTGAGCTGGACGGCTAGGTAGGGCCAGGCCGGATCGCGGTCGTGCCGATGATGCTCCAGGCAGCGCAGGCAGCTGCTTCGACCAGGAAGGACGAGCGGGCCTACCACCCCGCCACCGCCGCGAGCGCCGAGCACCAGATGCGGCAGCCCGGCCGCGAAGCACGCGTCCGCCGCGGTGTCGTCCAGCGGCCCGTCCGGCGCCAGTACGACCAGGTCCGGTTCGCCGGTCGCTGCGGACGTAGCCGCGTCGGGCGCGGCCCGACGCACTGCATCATCCACGGCCGCAGCGAAGCGACGGCCCTCGTCTGCCGGTCGCAACCCACCAGGCAGGGCATCACGCAGCGCCACGTCCCCGTCGCCCGGGCAGTGCACCCGGCCGATTCCCGCCGTGGCGAGCAGGGTGGCGATGAGCGGTACGAGTCGGCCGCCTCCGCGAATCTCCACGGTGCGCTCACGGCGTCGCTGCACGGTCGCGGCCGCGTCGTCGCGGCGGGCAGACAGCGCGGTGATCTCATCGGCGAGCAACGCTTCGGTGCGCGGGTCGGCCCAGCCGGGCTTCGGTGGTTGGGCGGTGAGGCTGAAACCGGCCTGCCGCAACGCAACCAGGACCGTGGCCATCCGGTGAGCCGACTCGGACTCCGAACCCCGGCCGGTCAACTGGCGCACGTCGCTGCCGGCCACGCCATCCAACACGACCGCGCGCCGGCCCAACTCGATTTGTACGGACTCCGCCGAGCGCCACAGCACCCGGGCACCCGGCGGAAGGTGCGCGGCGGCGGTCATGGGCCGACGGTGCCACATCGGGACGAGCCGCCGCCGTTGTCCACAGGGCCACGGCGGGATCAACATTTCTGGACGGCCACTGGCGATCGGGAGCCATCTCTGCTGGCCGAATCCCGGGACCTAGAGCAACCCTCAAGTTGATGTCCACATGTGTGGATAGAGATGTGGACAGAGCTGACGGCGGCGCCGTCGGACGACACCGTCCGAGTGCGCGCAGCGGATCGGTCGCACTGAGGTGGCAGGCTGGACGCGTGGCCCTCTCAATCTCGTCTCCGCTGCCCGCGGATCGTGCCGAACCGCTGGTAGAGGTGCGCCGCAGCGCCCGCCGGCGTCGCACGGTCTCGGCCTATCGGGACGGTGATCGGATCGTGGTGCTGCTGCCGCAGCGGTTCACCCGGGCCGAGGAGGCCCGGTGGGTCGCCGAAATGGTCGCCGACGTCCAAGCCCGGGAGGAGCGCGCCCGCCGGCGCGGGCCCCGGGCCAGCGACGCCGCCCTGGCCCGTCGCGCCCGGGAGTTGACCGCCGAGCACCTGCCGGCCGACGTCTGGCCGGTCTCGATCCGCTGGGTGTCGACGATGGGGGTGCGGTGGGCGTCCTGCACGCCGTCGGACCGGACGATCCGGGTGTCTGATCGGCTCCGGGACGCTCCCGGCTGGGTGCTCGACTACGTGATCGTGCACGAACTGGCGCACGTGCTGGTTGCGGGTCACGACGCAGACTTCTGGGCGCTGGTGGAGCGCTACCCGCGCAGCGAGCGGGCGCGCGGCTATCTGGAGGGTGTGACGGCCGCCGAACGGCAACCCACCGAACTCGTGCCGGAGGCCACCGAGGGCGACGACGAACAACCGTCGGACACCCTGTTCTGATCGGTCACTCGGTGGGAGGTGTCGCCTCGTCATCGCCGGGCTCATCAGTGCCGGAGCCGTCGGGAGCGTCGGTGCTGGCTTCGGGCGACGAGTTCGGCGCCGGATCGACGCCGCTCTGACCTGTCGGTGCGGCGTCGGGGTCCTCCGCGCCGAAGTCCGCCGCGGTGAGCTCGGCCATGATGTCGTTGGTGGACCCGCGGGCGAACCCGTCCGGGTCGTCGAGGTCGTCGGCCACCGGAAGCAGGTCCGGGTGGCCCCACAACGCGTCGCGCCCGGATCGGCCACGCACCTCGGTGACGGCGGACCACAACGCGGCTGCCTCGCGCAGCCGGCGCGGGCGCAGTTCCAGACCGACCAGGGTGGCGAAGGTCTGCTCGGCCGGCCCGCCAGAAGCACGCCGGCGTTGCAACGTCTCTCGCAGCGCGGCGGCGCCGGGCAGTCGGTCCTGTGCCGCGTCGGTGACCACCGCGTCCACCCAGCCCTCGATCAGGGCCAGCAGTGTCTCGAGCCGGCGCAGCGCCGTCTGTTGCTCGGCGGTCTCCTCCGGCTCGAACATCCCGCCGGAGAGCGCCGCCTGCAGGCTCTCCGGATTGCTCGGGTCGAGTTCACCGACGGCTCGCTCGATCGCCTCGGTGTCGATGCTGATGCCGCGCGCGTACGCGTCGACCGTCGCCAGCAGTCGCTGCCGCAGCCACGGCACATGCCCGAACAGCCGGTGGTGCGCGGCCTCCCGCAACGCGAGGTAGAGACGCACCTCGGCGGCCGGCCGGTTGACCCCGGCGCCGAACTCGTCGATCGCCCGTGGCAGCAGCGCCGCGGTACCTTCCGGCCCGAGCGGCAGGCCAATCTCGGCGCCGATCAGCACTTCGGCCGACAGGCCACCCAATGCCTGGCCGACCTGGGAGCCGAACATCATTCCCCCGACCATCCCCATGATCGAGGACAGCGGTCCGGCCTGCTCGCGCATCTCCTCCGGGAGGGCGGCGGTCATCGTGCCGGACACCCGCGCTGCCACCGGGTCGCACAGCAGCGTCCACACCGGAACGGTCTTCTCGATCCACTGCACAGGTGACCAGGCCTCGGAATTGCGTACGCCGGAAGGCAGGTCGGTCACGTCGTCGAGCCAGAGATCAGCGAGCTGCACGGATTCGCCGACATCGGCGGTGTCCTGTGCGCTCGGAGAGGTCGTCTTCGTCGGATCGCCGGCAAGCTGCGAGATGGCCGTCTGCCGGGCCAGGTCCCAGTTCACCGGTCCTGATGAGCCGGACATCAGTTTTTGCAGTTCCGCGAACAGCGGGATCTTTCCGGCGAGGTCGTCGGGGTCGTTGCCGCTGCCGTCGCCCGGGCTGAGGCCGAAGGGGTTCGTCATACCAGTCACGGTAGTGAGGACGAACGATCCGGGACAGTCATGCCCACGTTCGCTCAGCGCGGACACACAGCGAACCGACCGTCGTGCAACGGGCGTGGCAGCTCCTGAGCGTTCCGAACCGCCGGTAGCGTCCCGCATCATGGGATCGGTGATGGCGCCCTGGGCGTGGTGGCTGGCTGCGCCGGTTCTGGTCACCATGCTGGCCGCGGTGCTCACGTGGTGGGCCGGTCGACCGCCGCGACCGATCACCTCGCGCGCGTCGATCCGCGATCATCACGCGTTCCTCGAGACCCTGGACGATCAGGCCCGGCCAGCACCGGATCCGGCTCGCACGGGCTGAACGGTTACTCTGCACGGCGTGAGTCGCCGAGTCAGAACGCTGATCCCGGGTGTCGTCATCCTTGCGATCCTGATCGTGCTCGCGGCGACGTTGCCGGTGCCATACGTCGTGCTCAGCCCGGGTCCGACGCTCAACACCCTCGGCACCTACCGGAGCACCGGCGGCGACCAGCAGATCATCGTGATCAAGGGCAAGCAGGCGAATAAGACGACCGGCAACCTGAATCTCACGACGGTGCAGAGCACGGTCGGGCGGATCACGGCGTTCCAGGCGTTGATGGGCTGGATCAAGGGTGACGAGATCGTCGTGCCGCGCGAGACGCTCTACCCGCCGGGTGTCTCGCAGGACCAGGTCAACCAGCAGGACGCGCAGGACTTCAGCGATTCGCAGAACTCAGCCGAGGCAGCCGCGTTCTGCGAGCTGGGCTATCCCAAGGGTTTCGGCGTCCTGGCCACCAGCGACTCGATCACGCCGAAGGGAGCGCTGGAGGTCGGTGACGAACTGGTCTCCTTCGACGGTACGGCGCTGACCGACTCCGATTCGTTGAGCAAGGCAGAGTCCGCACACAAGGCCGGAGACCAGGTCACGCTGCAGATCAAGCGACTCGGTGCGGCGAAGACGGTCACGGTGACGTTGAACCCGCCGCCGCAGGGCGCCACCAACCCGACGATCGGCATCGCCGCGGGGGAGACCTGCTTCGCCACCTTCCAGGTGGACCTCGGCCTCAACGACGAGATCGGTGGCCCGTCGGCCGGCATGATGTTCGCGCTGGGAATCATGGAGAAGGTGGGCACCGAAGACCTCACCGGCGGCAAGTTCATCGCCGGCACCGGCACCATCGACGCCACCGGCAAGGTCGGCCCGATCGGTGGCATCCAGTTGAAGATGATCGCTGCGCGCCGGGCCGGCGCATCGGTGTTCCTGGCGCCGGTCGACAACTGCACCGACGTGCGCGGCAACGTCCCGAAGGGTCTCGAGGTCGTCAAGGTCTCGTCGCTGCATGATGCGGTCACCGCATTGCAGCAGATCAAGTCGGGCCAGCATCCGGCGGGCTGCGGCTGATCCGTAGGTTGGTGGGTATGGACCTACGGATTTTCACCGAACCGCAGCAGGGCGCCACGTACGACGATCTCCTCCGCGTCGCCAAGGCCACCGAGGAGCTCGGCTTCGGCGCCTTCTTCCGCTCTGACCACTACCTCGCGATGGACGTACCCGGTCAGCCCGGGCCGACCGACGCATGGATCACGCTGGCCGGCCTTGCCCGGGAGACATCGCGGATCCGGCTCGGCACGCTGATGACTTCGGCGACGTTCCGGCTACCCGGTCCGCTGGCGATCGCAGTGGCCGGCGTGGACCAGATGAGCGGCGGTCGGGTCGAGATCGGTTTCGGGGCCGGTTGGTTCGCCGCCGAGCACAGCGCTTACGGCATCCCGTTCCCCGATGTTGGCGAGCGCTTTGACCGGTTCGAGGAGTCGCTCGCCGTGATGACGGGGCTCTGGTCCACTCCCGTCGGAGAGACGTTCACCCACGCCGGGAAGCACTACCCGGTGACGGATTCGCCGGCGCTACCCAAGCCCGTCCAGACGCCGCATCCTCCGGTGCTCATCGGCGGTGGTGGCGCCAAGCGAACTCCGCGCCTCGCCGCTCAGTACGCGGCCGAGTTCAACATGCCGTTCGCGTCGGTCGCCGATACCGCCACACAGTTCGGACGGGTCCGGGAC
The DNA here is from genome assembly GCA_051001975.1 of Jatrophihabitans sp. Classification (GTDB taxonomy): domain Bacteria; phylum Actinomycetota; class Actinomycetes; order Mycobacteriales; family Jatrophihabitantaceae; genus DATAEG01. The sequence continues at coordinate 7,316 of JBPCMU010000003.1, read as the reverse complement.
GCCTGCCTCGCTGCGGGGCGTGCTGCCGACGACCTCATCTACTCCAACGCGCTGACCGTGTGTGTCGGCAGGGACGACGCGGAGTACGCCCGGCGCGCCGAGGCGATCGGCCGGGACCCGGGCGAATTGCGGGCCGAGGGACTGGCCGGCACGCCGGCCGAGGTCGTCGCGAAGATCGGTGAGTACACCGCGATCGGTTCGCAGCGGTACTACCTGCAGGTGCTCGATCTGGCGGACCTCGACCACCTCGAACTCATCGCCACCGAAGTGTTGCCCCAAGTCAGCGGCTGACCCGAGCCGAGTCAGCTGAGCGTTCCGCGCAGAGCAGCGGCGAGGTTCGGTGCCAGATCGGCACCGAAGGCGATCTCGTCCCCGGCGTCGCCGGCATCGGCATCGCCGCGCAGCCTGAGCACGCAGGACTGCCGGCCGTCGTTCACGACGGCGACCACGAGCCGAGCTTCGCGCCGATCCGGGTGCGCCGTTGCCGCAGCAAGATCCCCGTCGCCGCCGGGCAGTTCGGTCTCGGCCGCCGGTGGCAGGACGACGATCTCCTGCGCCAGCGCGCAGCCGATCACCGGCTCCGGCCACTCGATGCCGGCCAACGCCTCGTCCAACGGCTTGTCCGGCAACGGCTCCTGGGCGACCGGCGTGAGCGAGTCCGGCGGGATCTGCGTGGCCGGGGAAAGCCCGAGCAGGGGCGCGGTGGTTGGATCTGCGGCCATCACCGTGGTGGGCACCAGCGCGAACAACTGCGGCGCTTGGTCCCAGCCGTCCATCGCGATGTGTGCCTCGATCTCCGCGGCTACCGCGTCCAGCACGCCGAGCGGGGGAACGCTGCCCTGATCACTCATCGGCACCACTCTTCCATCCGGTAGGGCGCGTCGGAACCACAGGGTCAATCGGTACGTTCTAGCAGCGGGTACATCCGCCCGTGCCGCACCCTGTGCTGCGCTTTCTGCTGCCAGATCTAGGGAGACGCCCCGTGGCCATGCGCCCGCCGATGCCGTCGATGAACCTGTCGCGCCGGACCAAGATCGCGTTGAGCGTGGTCGGCGCGATCATCGTGTTGCTGATCCTCGCCGGGTCGCTGGTCGGGGTCTACGTCAACTGGCTCTGGTTCGGCGAGGCCGGATTCCGCTCGGTCTACCGGACGATCCTGTTCACCCGGCTGTCCCTCTTCTTCATCTTCGGTGTCCTGATGGCGGCGATCATCGGGGTGAACCTCTGGGTCGCCTACCGGATCCGCCCGCCGTTCCGGCCGATGTCGGCCGAGCAGCAGAACCTCGAGCGGTACCGCATCGCGATCGAGCCGCGAAAGTGGTGGATCTTCGGCGCGATCGTGGCGGTCGCTCTCTTGTCGGCCGGCTCGTCGGCGCAGAACAACTGGAAGTCTTGGCTGCTGTTCTTCCAGGGCGGCTCGTTCGGTCAGAAGGATCCGCAGTTCCACCTGGATGTGTCGTTCTTCGCCTGGGACTACCCGGTGTACCGGATCATCCTGGGCTTCTTCTTCGCTGCCATCATCTTCTCGATCCTGCTGTCTGCCGCTGTGCACTATCTGTACGGCGCGCTGCGGCTGCAGACCGTCGGCCCGAAGATCACCATCTCTGCGCGCCGGCACCTCACCGTGCTGGTCTTCTTCTTCATCGTGCTGAAGGCACTGGCCTACTGGCTGGACCGGTACGGGCTGGTCTTCTCCGACCGGGGCAAGGTCACCGGCGCGTCGTACACCGACGTAAATGCGTCGCTCCCGTCCAAGACGATCCTCTTCTGGATCGCCGTCATCATCGCGGTCGGGGTACTCGCGTCCATGTGGCTGCCGAGCACCCAGATCGCCTCGCAGTTGCCGGCGGTCGGCTTTGTCGTGCTGCTGGTACTGAGCATTGTGATCAGTGGCATCTACCCGGCGCTGGTGCAGCAGATCAGCGTCAAACCGAACGCAAGCGTCAAGGAAGCCAAGTACATCACCCGAAATATCAACGCTACGAGACAGGCGTACGACATTGCGACGGCTGGCAAGGACGGCGGGACCGTGACGTACCAGAATTACGCTGGCGTCCCAACCATCTCGAGTAACCAGCTGACCGACACGCAGAACGCCGCCACGATCAACAACATCCGGTTGCTCGACCCGAACGTGGTCTCGCCGACATTCCTACAGTTGCAGCGGCTGCGGAACGTGTACGGGTTCTCCGCCAAGCTGGACATCGACCGCTACACGCTGAACGGGACGACCAAGGACTACATCGTCGGCGTCCGTGAGCTGCAGGAGGCTGGCCTCACCGGCACTCAGACGAACTGGATCAGCAAGCACACCGCATACACCCATGGCTTCGGCTTCGTCGCTGCAGCCGCGGACTCGCCGGTGAGCACGAACACCGACTTCACCGAAGGGAACATCCCGCCCACCGGTCCGCTGGGCATCACCCAGCCGCGGGTGTATTTCGGGGAGGGTGGCGTCGACTACTCCATCGTCGGGGCCAGCGGCGCACCCCGCGAATTCGACGGTGACGGTAATGCCAGCGTCACCTACAACGGCAAGGGTGGGGTGGCGCTGGGCAGTCCGCTGACCCGCGCCGCGTTCGCGGTCAAGTACGGCCAGCTCAACTTCTTGCTCAACGGCGCGGCCAGCGCCAAGGGCGCGAAGGTGATCTTCAATCGTGACCCACGCCAGCGGGTGTTGAAGGTGGCGCCGTACCTGAAGGTGGACAGCGATCCCTACCCGTCGGTGATCAACGGACGGGTGGTCTGGATCCTCGACGGCTATACCACGATGGCGAACTACCCCTACTCGGAGAAAGAACAGCTGGGCAACCTGACCCAGGACTCGCTGTCGAACTCCGGGCGAACCGCCAAGCAGGCGGACAGCACGTTCAACTACATCCGCAACTCGGTCAAGGCCACCGTCGACGCCTACGACGGCACCGTGCACCTCTATCAGTGGGACGATCAGGACCCGCTGCTCAAGGCGTGGATGAAGATTTTCCCGGGCAAGGTGCAGCCGAAGTCGGCCATCCCGCAGGGCGTGCTCGATCACATCCGCTACCCGCAGGATCTGTTCGAGGTACAGCGCTCGCTGCTGGAGACTTATCACGTCAACGACCCGGTGCAGTTCTATACCTCCAGTGACCAGTGGACCGTCCCATCCGATCCCTACCCGGCGGACGGTGCTAGCGGTGATCAGCCGCCCTATTACATCCTCGCCGGCGCGCCGAACAGCACCAGCCCTAACGCGGAATACCAGCTCACCACGACCATGCGGGTGAACCAGAAGGACAACCTGGCGGCCTACATCTCCGTCAACGCGCAGAACGGACCCGACTACGGAAAGATGACGGTCCTGAAAGTGCCCGCCGGGGTGCAGACGTTCGGGCCGACCCAGGTAGCGAACCAGTTCAAGTCCGAAACCGCGGTCAACCGAGAAGTCAACCTGTTCGACCAGGGTGGATCGAAGGTGATCTACGGAAACCTGCTGAGCCTGCCGGTCGGTGGTGGGTTCCTATACATCGAACCCTTGTACGTACAGGGCTCCGGCGCCTCGTCGCAACCGTTGCTGCGGCGGGTGATCGTCTACTACGGCAATAAGGTCGGCTACGACGAGACGCTGGCCGGCGCGCTGACGAACCTGGGGCAGTCGGTGGTCGGCGCCGGCATCAATGATGCGTCGACATCCGGCTCGAACACCTCGGGTGGGAACGGCAACTCGAGCACGTCGTCGGCCCCGAGTACGACGCCTTCTAACACTCCATCCGGAACCAATGGCGGCACCGGGGACACGTCGGTTGAGGGGCTGCTGAAACAGATCGACAACGCCGCGCATCAACTGCAGTTGGCTTACCAGAGCGGTGATGCGGCGGCGATCGGGAAGTGGACGGTCGAGCTGAAACGGTTGACCGACCTCTACCTGCAGAAGCGCGGGGTGCCGACCGCCGGGAGTTCGGAGCTCAGCGATGCTCGGTCCTGCGCGACCCGCCCATCGGACGGTCAGCGTAGGACCGAGTACCGCGGTTTGCGACGGGGCCCGCCTCTTGCGTACAGTGATCACTACCGACGCGGGGTGGAGCAGCTCGGTAGCTCGCTGGGCTCATAACCCAGAGGTCGTAGGTTCAAATCCTACCCCCGCTACAACGACGAAGGCCCCGGATTCCGGGGCCTTCGTGCATGTTCCAACATCCCTATAGTTGATCTTGAAACGCGGAATGACCGTCAGCCCCGCGCCCGCTCCCGCCTGCTCAGGCCGATCGAGGCGACCCGTGCCGCTGCCTGGACGTGATATGGACACCGCCTTGTCGGCGAGTTGAAGCTGGCTCGGATCCCACCAGAGGTCGGGGAGAAAATGCGCTTAGCTGTCGTTAGCGAGCATCGTCGTGTCAAGGCGGCAGGACGCAGATCGGACTGTATGCGTCTGCCGCCCGCCACTAGGCATGATCATCAGAACGATGCGCTCATGGCCGATGTGCGTTCGATGGACCTAATCTGGACCGGCCACCCTGGGGCCGATCACGAGCCGTCTGACATGGCAGCTGCACCGTGTCAGGGTTGGCCCTGGCGACCTGGCGTTCATTACGCCGCGCGCTGAGGTGGCACGAGATGCCATGCACGCGTTTGTCGTCACCGGCGATACAGTCTCCGTCCTCATCGACGCCAACAGCGATGGCCGCGAAATCGAGCTGAAGATTTACCGTCGAAGACTAGATGTCGAGTGGGCGTCGGTGTGCGAGATAGATGACATAGCCAACCCAGGCATGGCCCCTGTTGAGATGTCCGGATACGCCTAGGGACGCACGCGCCCGGCTGCAACGGTGACTATCGCGTGCCGAGACGCCGAGCATCGGATGGGTCTGACCCAGCTTCGGTTGACGCTCTGTTGCGGTTCACGCGGCCGGGCTGCTCCCAGTGTGCGATGACGGTCGCGGTTGGCTTCGTTCTTTGCGGGCGGAATCTTCTCCCAGGCTGGACGCAGTCGGCCCTGGTTGCACGCTGTACGCGCCCTGTCAGAGACGAGGGTTAGGTCTTGGCCCAGCGGGCTTCGGCGAATCCGAAGAGCCCGAAGGCGATGAGCCCGAGGGCAAGTATCCCGAGCAGCCATGGTCCGTAGGGGCGGTCGGCGAGCGTTCGCAGTGCGCCGTCCAGACCGGTCGATTTGGCGGCGTTGAACGTGACCGCCGCTGCCACGACGAGGGCGCCGGCTATTGCGAAGGCGATGCCGCGCGCAGTGGTGCCGACGATCCCCAATCCGAGGACAAGGGTGCGGGTGGGCCCGGTCAGGTCGTCCGTCCGTAACTGCTTCTCGAACTTCTTCCGTACCCCCGCGACGATCATGCCGAGGCCGGCCAGCACGACGATGAGCCCGACTAGCCCGATCGCCCAACGGCCGTAGTCGTGCTTCATGACGCGGGCGGTCAGCGTCTGCTGCTGCTGTGACTGGCCCTGCTTCCTGGTGCCGGCGATGAAGCTGACCGTCGACACGGCGAGCGCGGCATAGACGATCCCACGCACGAGCGACTGCGCGCGGGGACCTGCTTTCTTGCCATCTGTGGCAGTACCGAAGGCTGCCTCGCTCAGACGCCAGATGGCGTAGGCGGCGAAACCGACGGTCAGGATCCACAGCAGCACGATGCCGTAGGAGTGCTGGGCGATGTCGCCCAGCGCGCCCCGCTGGTTGGCTTGATGGCTGCCGTGACCCCGCGCGATCTGGATGGCGAGCCAGCCGATGACCAGATACACGAACGCTCGAGCCGCGAGCCCGAAGCGGGCCAGACCGGCCATGGTTCCACTGTTCGACGCGCGTCGTGCCGATGAGGCGACCTGTGTCATGGACGTCGAGCGCTCCCTCACATCACTGAAGCCCAGCGTGGTGGGCGTTCCCGAGGTCCGGCGGACTGCAGGACCGCAACTGTTACGTACTTGATCACTTGCTCGGCGTTGGCACATCGCAGTGGTGGATCTTCGGATTCACGCCGATGTAGTTCAGTGGGCCTGCGAGGATCGTCACGAGGACGGTTCCCACGCCTGCGCAGTTTGTCGAGGAATTGGAGTAGTAGTGCCGCTGGCCGGCGGCGATGGCGCCGATGATCAGCCACACCACCAGGACTGCGGCCGCGATCCGGGTCCCGCGACCTCGGCGCTTCGGGCCCATCCCGCCACCGCGACGGTTCGTGTTCGACCATCGTCGGCGGCGCTTGAGTCTCATCCTGATGCCTCCACGCCCGCCGACCGACTGGGCAATATACCAGAATGTGACGCGCCACACATCACCCTACGCCGATTCCAGAATGGGTACCGGGCGCGCATCGATCTGCCGACTGCGACCACGAGATCATCCCAGGCGCGCCCGCCTTACAGCACGGAGCCAGGACAGGTGCGGACCGCACCCGCCTGGGTCCTCCTCGAGTACCTCCGGTTCGGTGTTGCGGATGTCGGCCAGGGCAACCGTCCAGTCGACTCGCCCGTGCGTGACGCGCAGCGCGTGCGCAATGGTGCGACTGACCGCGTGCGCCGTGGACCGTCGGTCGGTCACCGCGATCAGGTCGATGTCCTCGCTGAGGCGACCGGACGGCAAGCACGTGCGGGCAAGGGCGGTGCCGCCGAAGAAGATCAGCTCGTCGGCATGAGCCTGGAGCGCGGCGAGGATCGACGAGATCAGGTGGTCCCGGTGGACTTGTTCGAGCGCGACACCGAACTGCTGGGCGACGCTTGCTGCTACGTCACGGCGCAGTCCGCTCGGGTAGGTCATCGCGCGAGGTCCCGGGCGCGTGCGAGTGCGGAGCGCAGCCGCTGGCGGCGCGCAAGCTCGTCGAGAACCTCCGGTTCGCACCGCAGCAGCAGTGCTCGCAGCGCCTCTGGTATCTGATCTTCGGCGACACCCAGCGCCGGCCTGCGAGCAAGGTCCAGCACGGTCTGCTCGATCGTCGTGACCAACGCACGGCCCAGCTCCGTCGTCACCGTCTCGACGTCGACCCGCGCCGTATCGCGCTTGACGAAGCGCACCGCCGCTTGTCGGTCTAGCAGCGTGATCGGGTCGTGCTGTGCCGGCGCGGCGACGATCGCGAGGGCCAAAGCCCTGGGCAGCGCACTGTGCAGACGTGCTGCGGACACGCCCATCAGTGGCGCGCGATCGGGATGAAAGCGCGCCGCTGCGATACCCGCCGCCGCAGCCTCCAGCGTCGGCATCCAGTTCGTGCCGATCTGATCCTGCGGAACCACCGTGTAGTAGCCGTGGGCGAGCCGATGCAGGACGCCCGACTGCTCCAGCCGGCGAAGCTGAGGAGCGGGATGGGCGTAGGCGACGGCGGCGTCCGCAGCGCGGAAGGTTCGCA
>JBPCMU010000002.1:0-3995 GCA_051001975.1 Jatrophihabitans sp. | reverse complement strand
GTCGTCGACTACGTCAATCACTACCTGCGCTTCGAATACGGCACCAGCCTCGCCACGTCTTCCGCGGTGGACGTCTTCCAGTCCGGCGTCGGCGTCTGCCGGGACTTCGCGCACCTGGCCATCTCGTTCTGCCGGGCGCTGAGCATCCCGGCGCGGTACGTCTTCGGCTACATCCCCGAGATGGAGGTCGAACCCAGCGGCACGCCGATGGACTTCGCCGCCTGGATGGAGGTGTGGCTGGGCGATCGGTGGTGGACATTCGACCCGCGCAACAACCGGCCGCGCAAGGGAAGGGTGCTCATCGGGCGCGGCCGCGACGCCTCCGACGTCGCGATGGCGACGACGTTCGGCGGCCCGCAACTGGTGTCGATGACGGTGGTGGCCGAGGAGGTCGCGCCGTGATGCTCGACCAGTTGCTGGACGCGCCGTTGCTGGAGCACCGCGCCGCGGAGCTGGCCGGCGCAGCACGGATCCGCTACGTGCTCGACCAGCGCTTCCGCTACGAGTACGACGCGCCCATCGCGCAGCTGCACCACCGGCTGGTGGTACTCCCGCCGATCCGGCACGGCAACCAGTACCGCCGCGAGCACCGAGTCGATGTGGCCGGCGCAGCGGTGCGCCGGCGCAGCAGGGCCGATCGCGACGGCAACCCGGTGGTGCACTTCGCCGCGCCGCACGTCGAGCAGCACGTGGAGTTCCGTGTCGCAGCGGTCGTCGATCAGGTCCACGCCGACCGGCCGTACACGCTGCCCCGAGCGGCCTTGGGCAACCCACGTTGGCGCAATGCCACTGCGTTGACCCGCCCGGACGATCACATCCGCGAGCTGGCCCGCAGCGCGACCGAGCATCTTGCCGACCCGACCGAACGGGCCCATGCGCTCACGCATGCGGCGCACCTCGCGGTCCGGTACGAGCACGGCATCACCGATGTGGCCACGACGGCGGCGCAGGCCGTCCGGCTCGGCCGCGGCGTGTGCCAGGACTCTGCGCACGTCCTGCTGGCGATGTGTCATGCCGTCGGTGCGCCGGCCCGGTACGTGTCCGGTCACCTGCTCGGTCAGGGCGGCACGCACGCCTGGGTGGAGATCCTGGTGCCGCGCGAACGGGCTGCCGTGGCGCTGCCGCTCGACCCGTGCAACGACCGACCGGCCGGTCCGGGCTACCTGACGATTGCCACCGGTCGCGATTATCGCGCAGTGGCCCCGACGTCCGGCTACTTCAGCGGTACTTCGGCAGGTCGGCTCACCGCGTCCCGTCGCGTCGGCGTCGTCGCCGCGGCTTGAGCCTCATCGCACGCCGCGGGGACGGAACTGGACGCTGATCCGCGGGCCAACCGCGCGGGCGGTCTTGGGGATGGCGTGCTCCCAGGTCCGCTGGCAACTACCGCCCATCACGATGAGGTCGCCGTGGCCCAGGCCGCACCGGATCACCTCGCCACCGCCGCGGGGGCGCAGTAGCAATGGCCGGGGCGTGCCCAGCGCGAGGATCGCGACCATGGTGTCCTCGCTGCTGCCCCGGCCGATGCGGTCGCCGTGCCAGGCGACGCTGTCCCGACCGTCACGGTAGTAGCAGAGCCCGGCGGTGCGGAACGGCTCGCCGAGCTCGTCGCGGTAGTGCGCGGTCAACGTTCCGAACGCCTGGTCGAGCGTCGGATCGGGCAGCGTGGCGCCCTCGTCGTAGTGGCACAGCAACCGCGGAACATCCACCACTCGGTCATACATCGGCCGACGTTCGGCCTGCCAGGGCACGTGCTCTCGCAGCCGCTCGAACAGCAGGTCCGCGCCAGCCACCCAGCCGGGCCGAACATCGATCCAGGCACCGTCGGTCAGGTGGGTGCGCTGCACGTTCCGGTCGAGCGGGCCGACGACCGGGGCATCGACCGCCCCGTCCAGGAGCGAAGCCTGGAAGTTCATGCCGAGACCCTACCGCATATTCACACGACCGTTCGATTCAAGGGTCGCGGCGGCAGAGATGGGGGCGTCGTGATGAACAAATACCGCCCCGATCGCCGCGATCGCCAAGACCGGCACCGTGACAGGACAGCGAGCAAGCCCGGCAGACGCAGCAAGGCTGACACCGACGCGTTGGCCGCCCTTAGCGGCCGTCGGCTGCAGGCTCGCCGCCGGCGACACCGTCGTCGGTGTCGCCCCGCCCGGCCAGGGCCGCACCCGATGGCACACCGACGCTCGGCGTTAGGTGCCGGGGTGCCGGGGCCCGCCGAGGACGGCCAGCCCGGGCGGGGGGGCGGGCCGTGTGGTGAGCTGGCTGTAGTCGTGCGCCGGTATGCCGGTTCTCGGCGCGGGGGCTGGCCATCGTCGGGGTAGCGGAAACACCGTTAGCGAGACAGACCCGCTGCTCCGCGAGCTGCTCGGTATCGCACCAACCAGGTAGGAGCGCCTCCGTGGTTCTACACATCGATGCCTGCCAGTTGCTGGATGAGGCGAAGCCCGTTCGTGGTGCCGGGCCAATGTCGGGCGAGTGCTTCGGGGCCAGCGCGACGCGTGACTGAGCGCAAGACGCCGGCGACGATGACGGCGTCATCGGCGTAGCCGATGACGGGGATGAAGTCGGGCACGAGGTCGATTGGCGATGCGAGGTATATGAGCAGCAGGAAGAGTTGGACGCGGACGCCCCGCGGCACATTGCGGTCCGCCGCAAGGCCGCGGATGAGGCGCAGCAAGTCGGGGAGTAAGCGCAATGCCTCGCGCAGGCTCACGGCGTCGGGGTGGCGGCGGGCGTAGCGCCACAGCAACGCCAGCAGCACCCCGTACACCAGCAGCAAACCAGTCAAGGCGCCCAGCAGCGCCCGCCACCACATCAAGTCCGCCTGGCGCGGGTCATACGCCTCGTGCTGTCCAGGTGAAGTTCCGCATCTCCGGTAGCTGGCCGGCCAGGGCGGTGGCCACGTTCTGGCCGATGCGGTCGGCGTCGCTGACAGTGGTGGCTGCGTCCACCCATCCCTCGACCTCGACCCGCAGTGTCCGCCCGGTCCAGCGGGCTCGTGCGTGGGCGTGGGCGACGCCGGGGACTTCGGAGGCGGCAGCTTCGGCGGTAGTGATGATGACGGGGTCGACGCCATCCATCAGGCGGTGTGCGACATCGGAGGTGACCTCCCAGCCGACGTGGCAGATGAACCCGGTGACCAGCAGACCGGCCACGGCGTCGGCCCAGCGCAGACCGGCCAGGACACCGACCAAGCCGAGTAGCGCGCCCGCGGAGGAGAGCGCGTCGAGCCAGGAGTGGCGGGCATCGGCGATCATCGTGGCGGAGCTGATGCGGCGGCCGACGATCAGCTTGTAGCGGGCGACGATCTGGTTGCCGAGGATGCCGACGGCGGCGCCGGCGATGCCCCACCCGATGTAGTGGGTGCTGCCGTGGTGGAGGAGTTTGTTGATGCTTTCCGCACCGGCAAGGACCGCGCTGCCCCAGATCACGACAGCGATTCCGACGCCGGCGAGGTCTTCGGCGCGTTCGTAGCCGTAGGGGTAGCGCTCTGATGCGACCTTGCGGGAGGTGCGGAAGCCGATAAACACCGCGAGGCTGGTGGAGACGTCGGACAGATTGTGCAGCGCATCGGAGAGCAACGCGACCGACCCGCTCAACAGCGCGATGACCAACTCGATGACGCCCGTCGCCGCGAGACCGATCGCGCTCCACCCGAGCGCTACGTTCGCTTGACGTCGTTCCTGGGCGTCGTTCACCGTCGTGCCCAGCGGGAAGCTCGATGATGGGTCACGGACACCGCTTGCCTGATGCATGGCACCAAGCATGCTCTCCGCTGGCCCAGACCAACCAACCATTCGCGGTGCTACCGCCTCCAGCCATTAAGATCCCACAAACGATCCCCAAGTGGCACAGGTGGTCAGCCCCTCGCCGTCGGCTCGGCACGCGCGGGGGCGGTGAACGGCGCCGCAACGAGGGCAGGGATGACTCGCTTGTGGAACGGTTTCACCACCGCGAAGTAAGCGCGCCCGACCGCGTCGTTGTACCGGACC
>JBPCMU010000001.1:0-7864 GCA_051001975.1 Jatrophihabitans sp. | reverse complement strand
CCTACGGTTGGCGCTATCTATTGCGCCTGCTCCGCAGGCCTCGCAGCCGCTACCCGCCTGGACCTACGGTCGGCGCGATCTATTGCGCCTGCTCCGCAGGCGTCGCAGCCGCTACCCGCCTGGACCTACGGTCGGCAGGATCTATTGCGAAAGGGAGGTTGTCGCTGTCGAGCGGGAGCTTTCTGTCGCTTTCGTCGGCGTGTCGTGACGGAATCCTCCCTCTCGGCAATAGCGGCCGGCGCCGCAGCCACGTTCGCTGGCAGCTCAAATCGCCGACACCGCCACGGATCGAAGGCATTCTCGACCCATGAACTGGCTACGGCGACTGCTCCGGCGATGGCGGCGGATACCCGCCGGGCCGAGCCGCCCCGGCGGACCCGGGCGGAGTACCGGCGGCGGCAGCCCGGTGCGCGAGCCGCGGCGGCCGAAGCCGGGACCGCATCTCGACTCCGCAGCGGCCACCCCGCCGTCGCCCGATCAGTCGATCAGCCTCGGCAATGCCCGCGAAGGCTGACGATTTTGGCTGCCGGCCGTCGAGTAGCGGGCTGAGCGGCCACGCCGCCGCGCGCCCGCCTCAGCCGGCGAACAGGCCGGACGCGGCGAGCGCGGTGCGCAGTGCCGCCGTCTCGGACTCGGTCGCTTCGATCAGCGGCGACCGCAAACCGCCGACCGGACGGCCCTGTGCCGCCAGACCGGCCTTGACCAGGATGCAGCCCTGCGTCGCGAACACGCCGGTAAAGATCGGCAACAGGGTGCGATGCCCGCGCAGCGCCTCGGCCGCGTTCCCGGCGACGAAGGCGTCGATCAGATCCTTCATCGCGGCGCCGGAGAAGTGAGTGGAGGTGCCCACCACGCCGACACCGCCGACAGCCAGCAGCGGAAGTGTCATGGCGTCGTCGCCGGCGTAGTAGGCGAGCTCGGTCACCGCCATCACCTCGGCGCTGGCGGTGATGTCACCCTTCGCGTCCTTGACCGCGACGACGTTCGGGTGGTTCGAGAGCGCGATCAGTGTCTCGGATGAGATCGGCGTGGCGGTACGACCGGGAATGTCGTAGAGCAGCACCGGCAGGTCGGTCGCATCGGCGACGGCAGTGAAGTGCGCGAGCAGCCCGGCTTGCGGCGGCTTCGAGTAGTACGGCGTAACGACCAACAGACCGTCCGCGCCGGCCTTCTCCGCCTGACCTGCCAGGTGCTTGGTGTGCGCGGTGTCGAACGTGCCGACGCCGGCCACCACCTTGGCCCGGTCACCCACCGCGTCCTTGACCGCGCGCACCAGTTCGGCCTTTTCCGCGTCGCTGGTGGTGGGCGACTCGCCGGTGGTGCCATTGACCACCAGGCCGTCATTTCGCATCGCGTCGACGAGGTAGTTCGCCAGGTCGGCGGCCGCCGGGAGATCGAGCGCGCCGGTTGCGTCGAAGGGCGTCACCATCGCGGTGAGCAGCCTGCCGAAAGGCGGCTCGGAATGGGCAACGGGCATGCCCAAACGCTACCGCGTGACCGGCATGATGATGAGGTGCCTGATGCGGACGTGAGCCTCTGCCCGCTCGACGAGCCGATGCTGGAACGGTTGGTCGCCGCGGCGGTGGCCGACGCCGACCCGAACGAGGTGATCCCGCCGGTGCCGGGCAGCGTCGGCTGGGATGCCGCCGCGCGGGACCGGCTGCGGGCGATGCACCGGGACGCCCGATCCGGACTGGACGGGCCTGGTGGGGAGGAGACCCACGCTGTTGCCGTCGCCGGCGAACCGGTCGGGGCAATCCGGCTGAAGCACGTCGCCGGCGGCGCGATGGAGACCGGAATGTGGCTGACCCGCGGCGCTCGCGGCCGCGGTGCGGGCACCGCGGCGCTGCGCGCGATCGTCGAGCGGGCCCGCGCACTGGGCGCGCAATCGGTCGTCGCCGACACCTCGGCCGACAACTCGGCAGCGCAGAAAGCCTTGCGCAGCCTGGGCTTCAACCTCGACCAGCCTGATCCGGCGGGACGAGTGGCGGCGCGGCTGACGCTCAGCTGAGCTACCGATGAGTCAACCGGGGGTCACGCACTCCTCGCCGGCCGGCAGGCCCGCAGCCGGGACGGGCACCGGCGCCGGTTCGTCACGCGCCGGGCGACGGGACTCCGAACGCACCACGATGATCACCGCAACAAGGATGACCGCCCCGCCAACCAGCTCCATCCCGTTCAGCTTCTCGTTCGCGAGCAACACTCCGAGCGCGACCGCCACCGCAGGGTTGACGTAGGCATACGTGGCCACCAGCGACGTCGGTGCATTTCCGAACACCCAGATGTAGGCGCTGAACGCGAGAAGCGATCCGAACACCACCAGGTAGGCCAGCGACAACCACGACTTCGTCGACACGTCGGCGAAGTGCAGCCGCCCGTATTCACCACGCAGTCCGGCAATGGCGCTCATCACCACTCCGGCGGCGAGCATCTCGTAGGTGGACAGCACCATCGGCTCGGCGGGAACCTCGATGCGGGTGGCAAGGAATGAACCGACCGACCAAGAGAACGACGCGACGACGACCAGCGCCGCATAGCGCAGGTCGGTGTGGCCGCCACTGCCGCGAGCGAACAGCAGACCGACACCAGCCAGGCCGACCACGACGCCGACCCAGGTGAGCACAGGAACACTGGCGCCGGTCGCGCGACGCAGGATCACCAACCACAGTGGTACTGCCGCGACCAGCAGGGCGGCTAGCCCGGACGGCACCTTCGTCTCGGCGAGCACCAGCACCCCGTTGCCACCGCCCAGGACCAGCAGTCCGCACAGGATTCCGTTACGGCTGGCCGGCCAACCCGCCCGGAACGCAGCCTTCCCCCGCACCGCGAGGACGATGACGCCGAGCAGCATGCCGGCCACCGCGAACCTGGACCCGGCAGAGATGAGCGGCGGGATCGTCTCGACGCTCCAGCGGATCGCCAGATAGGTCGAACCCCACACCACGTAGACGATGGATAGCGCCGTCCAGATCTTCACGCTGCTGGCTGATGACTGCACAGCACCAAACCTAACCGACGGTACTGACAGCACTTATCGATCACCGTACTTGCGATCGCCTGATCGGTTGACTCGCGGAACCCTCGCTGTCTCGCGATCGCTTTGTCGGTTCCTCGCGGACCCTCGCTGTGTTCACTGATCGCTTTGTCGGTTCCTCGCGGACCCTCGCAAGCTCGGGCCAACTCTGAACCGAACCCTCGCTCCGCTCGGCCGCAAGCTCGCTGGCGCTCGCGCGGGCGATCAGCTCTTCGCGCAAGCGCTCATCGCCGCGTCGGGGCCAACTCGCACCCGATACCTCGCCTTGCTCGGTGCCAGCGCTCCTTCGTCGCGCGCCGGCGATCTGCTCTTCGCGCAAGCGCTCATCGCCGCGTCGGGACAGTCTCGTCACCGTGGTCGCGATTTCAGGCCGGTTGCTGTGCCAGCGTGGATTCCTTTCCGGCGGCGCCGACGAGGGGTGGGTGGGTGCTCGGGTTGGGCTGTCGGCCCTGTCCTCGGATTCCTTTTTTGCCGAGAGGGAGGTTTCCGGCGCGACACGCCGATGAACTTCGGGTCAGCTCCGCAACCGACAGACGGTGCGAACCGCGGCACGGGAGGGCGCAGCGGTGCTGGTGCGCCGGCCGCGTTCGTAGATGCGCAGTTGCCTCCGCGCCGACAGCCGCCGCGTGATCACGGGCCGCAACGGACGGATGCCACGCTCTCGGTAGAAGTCGTTGCGCCACCATCCACGTCCGCTCGCGCGACACACCTGCCAGCCGGCGATCGCTGCGGTCACTAGCGGATCGCACCGTTCATCCGGTGTTCGCCCGGGACACGCCGCCAGGGGTTATCTAGACCAATCTTCCACCTCGCCGCAACCGGCACCGCCGTCCTCGCCCTTTTCGCCTCCCCCCTCACCTCGACGCTGCTCGACGCGCACGGCCACGCCGTGAAGCCGTCGGCGCATACATCGATCGTGAACGGCGGCCCACAGCTGGTGCGCGACGGCCGAATCGACGCCACGCCGCTGCAGGACGGCATGGTGCACCCGAACGAGCCGAGCTTCTACTGCGGCTGGGCGCACAAGCGGAACCCGCGCACCTTCGCCGGCGTCGATGCGCAGGGCCGGCCGCTGCTGGTCACCGCCGACGGACGTAGCACCGACAGCCTGGGATTGAGCATCAGTGAGACAGCTGCGGTGGCGAAGGCCTTGGGGATGCGACAGGTGATGAACCTCGACGGCGGCGGCTCCACGACGATGGTTGTGAACGGGAAGGTGACCAACGCTCCCTCGGACGCCACCGGCGAGCGTCCCATCGGCGACGCGCTCCTGGTGCTACCCCAGAACTGAGCCCACCCACCGTTGCCCCACCCTTGTTGGGTGGTGCGATATCGCATCGAGTGGTGCGATATTTCGCACCACTCAATCGGTTATCGCACCACTCAACACAGTCTTGGTGGACGCAGTGGGCGGCGAGGGCGGGAGTGCGGTCAGCCGGGGTCGCGGAGGGTGACGATCAGGTCGGCGGCACGCTGCGTGGCCTGCACCTCACGGGCGTTGTGCTCGTCGGACTCGGTCGCCCAGCGCCGCGCTTGCGCCTCGGTGAACCCGTACCCCAGCCGTCGTTGCACCAGCCGTTCGCGGCGGACGTCGTCGTCGAGGGCCAGATACCAGCACTCGTCGAGCTGGCCAGCGACGTTCGCCCAGAGCAGCAGGTAGTTGCCCTCGGTGATCACCAGCGGCACGTCCGACGGGATGGCGATCGCCGCGGCCACCGAGTCCTCCCGCTCGCGTTCGAACCGAGGCAGGTAGACGGTGTGGGTCGCCGCCCGCACCCGACGCAGAGCCGCGGCGAACCCGGCCTGGTCGAAGGTGTCCGGCGCGCCCTTACGGTCCCGACGACCCAGCGCGAAGAGGAGCTCGTCACTGAGATGAAAGCCGTCCATCGGCGCGAGGGCTGCGCTCCCGCCGAGCGCAGCGACGACGGTCTCGGCAACTGTCGATTTCCCGGCTCCCGGAGCACCGGTGATGCCGAGTAGCGTCCGGTCGCCCGTATCGGCCAGTGCCCGAGCCCGGTCGATCAACTCCGCCAGGGTCAGTTCCACCGCGCCGCCAGTTCGGCTAGCCGCGGGTCGGTCAGCCAGCCGCGTGGGCCTGCCTGGGTCACCCGCACGGCTGCCACCTCGACCGCGAAAGTCAGTATGTCGGGCAGCACCGCAACCGCGGTGGGCCAGCCGAGGCGGGCCACCGCGTAGGCCACGGCGCCGTGGAAGGCGTCACCCGCGCCGTGCGTGTCGACGGCGTGCAGCGGCGGTACGTCGACCTCCCCGCGGCCGGCCACCGTTGCCCACCGCACCGGCCGGTCGCCGTGGGTAGTGACCACCGCGGCGGCCCCGTCACGCACCGCCTCGTCGACGAGTCCGGGCCGATCCCGCAGGTAGTCGCCCGACGCGACGACGAGATCGGACTGCGGGATCAGCTCGTCGAAGGCCGGTCTCGGTCGGCCGGCATCCAGCACGACCGGCACTCCCCCGAGCCGGGCCGCGTTGGCCGCCGCCCGGGCCAGCGCCGGCCAATGCCCGTCCAGCAGGACCACCTCTGCCGTCTCTGCAACGGCGGTCAGGTCGGGTGCTGTCGGCTCCGGGCCGGCCGAGTCCGCCGAGCTCACACTGCGCTCGCCGGTGTCCGGCGCCACCCGAACCGCCGAGACGGCCGGTGGCTGCGAGCGTTGCGGGTCGGCGTCGAGCACCGCAACGGAATGGTCGGCGAGGTCGGCGGAGATCAGCGCGACGGCCGCGTGACCACCGAGCACGGTGACCAACGTGGCCGCACCACCCAGCGCGGCAAAGGTGACCGCCGCATTCGCGGCCGGGCCGCCGGCAGCCAGGAACTGAGCGGCAGCGGTGACCTTCTCGTTACGGCGGGGAAGCTCGTCAAGATGGTGGACGACGTCGAGTGTGGCCAGTCCGACGAACAGCCCGGGTACTGCCATTGCGGCGGGGGCTCAGCCCTCGCTGACCATCGGGCTGGAGGCCACCTCGGTGCCGTCCGGGAGCGTGGTGATCTCGAAGTCGGCAAAGACGTTGGCCGCCTTCTCCTTCAGCGCGCGGAGGCAGGAGATCGCCAGGCGACGGATCTCCACGTCGGCGTGCTCGGAGGCCCGCATTGCCACGAAGTGTCGCCAGGCGCGGTAGTTACCGGTCACCACGATGCGGGTCTCGGTGGCATTCGGCAGCACTGCGCGGGCCGCTTGGCGCGCCTGCTTGCGGCGTAGGGTCGCCTGCTCGACGTCCGCGAACTTCTTCTGCAACCCCTCGAGCAACTCCGTGT
The DNA here is from genome assembly GCA_051001975.1 of Jatrophihabitans sp. Lineage (GTDB taxonomy): Bacteria > Actinomycetota > Actinomycetes > Mycobacteriales > Jatrophihabitantaceae > DATAEG01. The sequence continues at coordinate 1,559 of JBPCMU010000001.1, read as the reverse complement.
ACGCGGTGACGGCCGCCTCGCTCGCGGCGACGAACTTGGCGTGCAACTCAGGGTCCTCGGCGATGACCTCCGGCTCGACCATCGCGGCGTCACGCTCCGGGACATAGCGCTGGCTGAGCTGGCTGTAGCTGAAGTGGCGGTGGCGGATCAGCTCGTGGGTGAGCGAACGCGAGATGCCCGTGAGGTACATCGTGACGGTGCCGTGCTCGAGCACGGAGAGGTGGCCGACCTCGAGGATGTGGTGCAGGTAGCCGGCGTTCGACGCGGTGGCCGGGTTCGGCTTCTTCCACGACTGGTAGCAGGCCCGCCCGGCGAACTCGGCCAGTGCCTCACCCCCGTCCGTATCGGTGTCCCACGGCACGTCGGCGGGAGCTTCGAAATGGGTCCAGGCGATCACTTGGACGCGGGGCGAGACGATCTCGGGCACAGGCATCTCCGACTCAGCTGTAGCGGTTGGCCCAGAGTAGATCAGCGACCCTCAGCCAGCGCCCCGGCACGCCGGGACAGGCCGTCCGGCCGGGTTGAGTCAGCCGCGGGGCGGGGTCTTGAGGATCTGCTCGAGTACGCCGATGCCCTCGGACAACCGGGTGAGGTAGCCGAGATCGGCAGCCTCGGTACCGAATGCGGCGAGCAACCCGCCGACCATCGCGCCGGCATACGCTCCGCACAACTGGTCGCCTGCTGGCCGGTTCAACCGCTCGGCCAGCACATCGGCCAGCAGTCGCATCGGTCGCAGCATCTCCTCGAGCAGGCCACGCTGCAGTTCCGGGACGGTCGAGATGAGCGCGCTGCGCTCCACCTCCAGCGCCATCTCCTCCTCGGTCATCGAGTCGGCCATCTTTTCCACCGCGTAGCGGAAGGCAGCGATCGGGCTCAGCCGGGCCGGCGCCTCCCGGACGAAGGCGATGACCCGACTGTCCATGAAGTCGGACCACACCGTGTCTTCCTTCGTGGGGTAGTACCGGAAGAACGTGCTCGGCGAGACGTCCGCCGCCGCGGCGATCTGCTCGACAGTCGTCTGGTGGTAGCCGCGTTCGGCGAACAGTCGCAGCGCGTGTTGCTGCAACTCCGCCCGGGTGCGGGCTTTCTTCCGCTCCCGCAGCCCCATCGACACCGGTGGCTGCTCAGCCGACGGATGCGGGCTGGGCTTCGACCGAGGTGCAGGTCACGCCGATCGCAGCGGATCTGGCCGAAGCGAGCGAGGTGGAACGGCTGGCAACCGAGTCGCTTGCCGCCCTCGATGGCCTCGACATCCTGGTCAACAACGCCGGCATCTCGATCCCGGAATCGATCGGCTCCGTCACCGCCCGAAGCTGGGACGCGGTAATGGCGGTGAACGTCCGTGCACCGGCGCTGCTGTCGGCTCGGATCGGCGCGGCCATGTCGGCGGCCGCGCGGGGTGGCTCGATCATCAACATCGCGTCCGCGGCCGCGACCCCTGCACTTGCGGAGCACTACTCGTACTGCACCAGCAAGGCGGCACTGTTGATGATCCCCAAGATGCTGGCCATCGAGTTCGGGCCGGCCGGTGTCCGTAGCAACGTCGTCTGCCCGACTGC